>JAFULG010000003.1 GCA_017473435.1 Clostridia bacterium
TGATAGTGCAAGGCAAATTCAGAGATATATTCGTCTTACAAATCTTATCCCTGAACTGCTTGACCTTGTTGATGAAGAACGAATAGTATTTACACCTGCAGTTGAGCTTTCATATCTGAATGAAGTGTAACAGGCGGATTTGGTTGAAGAAATCCGTGTATGTGAGGCTACTCCGAATTTATCTCAGGCACAAAGACTTCGTGCAATAAGCAGAGAGGAAGGTTTGACTCCTGAGCATATTGGTGAAATATTGGCAGAGGAAAAGGCAAATCAGAAGCCTATGCTTAAAGTATCTATGGAGAAGCTGCAAAAAGTTGCTCCCAAGGTTAAGGATAAAGACTTTGAAGATTTCGTGCTGAAGGCTTGTGAGCATTATTACAGGTATCTTCAGCGACAGCAAAACAGGGATGCGAGATAATCCGCACATTTGTCAAGGAGGTAATATATGAATAGTATAGATATAAGTAAAAATCCTGATTACTGTTTTGCGGCTTTGAAGCTTATTGAACAGTTATTCAGAGATGGGAAAATCCCCGAATTTATGTTCCGCAATATCCTTAATGATTATGTGGACATTGTTGATGTAACTGAGTTCATCAAAGGAAATCACAATCAGAAAAAGGAGGAATGTACTTGTTAAATCCTAATGTATTAAAAAGTCCCGAATATCAGAGGCGACGACGGGTGGCTATATACGCCCGTGTTTCTACCGAGCATGAGGCTCAGCTTTCAGCTCTCGGAAATCAGCTTGATTGGTACAAGCCTATACTTGCAGCAAACCCTGATTGGGAGCTTGTGATAGTGTATGTTGATGAAGGCATCACCGGTACCTCTGCACAAAAGAGACCGCAGTTTATGCAAATGATAAGGGATGCAGAGTCGGGTGAATTTGATTTGATTATTACCCGTGAGGTTTCACGTTTTGCAAGAAATACCGTTGATACCCTGCAGTTTACCCGTGACCTTAAAGAAAACGGTGTTGAGGTGTTCTTTCTGAACGATAACATCAAAACCTTTGACTGCGACGGAGAATTAAGACTTACTATTATGGCTACTCTTGCTCAGGATGAAAGCCGTAAGACCTCTATCCGTGTAAAAAGCGGTCAGCAGACCTCAATGGAAAACGGTACCTTCTACGGTAACGGAAACATTTTAGGTTACAGAAGACATCAGGAGCTTCTGCCTGATAATAAGAAAAATGTTGATTTCTTTATTGACCCTGAACAGGCAGAAACGGTTAAGCTCATTTATGAAATGTATCTTGCGGGTCACGGTATGAAAAAGATAAAAGATGAGCTAGAACGCCAAGGTCGTAAAACAGCTACGGGTAAAAGCAGATGGTACGAAACTGTAATCGGTCACGTGCTGAAAAATTCTTTTTATTGCGGTATCATAACCTACCATAAAGAGTTTACGCCTGATTATCTTACACAGAAAAAGATAAAGAATTACGGCGACATTGAATTAGTACAGGTGAAAGGCAGACACGAGCCTATAATATCAGAAGAAGACTTTGAAAGGGTGCAATTAATTATGGCAAGTAAAACAGCAAAGCTCAAAAATCTCAACACAGGCAGAAGAACAGAAACAGGCAAAAGACCGAGAACAACAGTATGGGGAAAGCTCCTTGTTTGTGAATGCGGTCATAAATTTAACACAAGACTTTGGGACAGAGATGACCGACAGAGAAGCTACGGATATCAGTGTTACAGTTCTGTTCGCACAGGCTCTTATGAAAGCAGAAAAAAGAGAGGGTTGCCTCTTGAGGGTATATGCCGAACACCGATGATACCCGAATGGAAGCTGCAGCTTATGGCAAATCACATCTTCAGAGAATACCTTGCTGACAAAGAAAAGGTGTTAGCTCTTGCAAATTCAATGCTTGAGGCTCATATCAATGATACTGACGAAATCATTGATTATTCCAAAATTATTGAGGAGAAGAAACAGGAGCTTAAAAAGCTTACAAGGAAGATTGATAATTATATTGAAATGAGAGCAGAGGGCGAAATCAGTAAAGAGCAGTTCACAGCCAAAACTGCTGATACCAAAGCTGCAATATCAAAGCTCAAGGCTGAAATAAGTGAAATGGAAGCCTTGGCGGGTGAGCCTACAGAAACAGTGCCGGATTATAAGGAAAAGCTGACGGTTCTTCAGTACGCTCTTGAACAATATACCAACACAGATGACAATGACATTCCCGAAAGCGTTATTGAAGCCTTTGTTGTGAAGATTGTGGCTAAACAGGACGGCTATGATTGGTATCTCCGCTTTGACGGTGACCCGAATGATCCTCTTCACCTTAAAACCGAAGGAAAAAGGCGAAAAAACACCTCTGTAGTGTCAGAAAGTTCTGTTTCTCCAACCAAGGTTGATAGCACCACAGGCAGCTATTGCTAACAAATAAGAAGTCGGCTTGAGCCCAATAATATCAAGGGTTTTGCGACCTCTCCTACATCAGTTGTAGCTGTATAACAGCTATTAAACAAGCAATCAACTCCCCGTATTCGAAAGAATATGGGGAGTTTTTGTTTTGGTAATAATAAAAAATAGAGCCTATATCACAAAATTCGGTGATATAGGCTTTTTGGTTTGTCAAAATAATTAATTGATTATAATGTTTGTAAGATTGTAAATTTGATTGTATATATTTTCTTTTATGGTTTCTATGGTAGCGTACTTCATTGCAAGTTCTTGTTGCTTTTTCAAATCGTAATTACCGTTTTCATCCACCGGAATTAGTATTGAGTCATTATAATTCATAATGTGAGTAGGCTTTAATGCAGTATATTCGTTTTTGCCATTAATTCCAATTCTGCCCCTAGCTCTTTTTCGGAAAATAGGTTCAATCATATATTTAACATAAAGCAAATCAATATCTTTACATTCTTTGGTAGGAATAAGTATTCCTCTATGACAAGTAATAGAAAATTGTCCGCTTAGTTTCATTACATAACCTGCCAGTCCGTCAATAACCCAAGTCAGGTATTCTCCATCGTATTTATAAGAATCTATGTTTCCAAAAACTTCTCGAGATGTGCTTCCAGAATAAACAGGGTAATCTCCCGGGTGTTCGTTACAGTATGGTTTTGATAATTTCATATCACCACCTTTAGGAGTAAATAATTTTGTTATAGGTACTTTTACATAATTGGATTGGATGTCAGAATCAATTAAAATTTTGTACCGTTTTAATTCTTCTGCTTTATTCAATAATATCTGCTTTTTGCACTCTATTTCTTGATATTGTTGTGCCAGATTCTTTTGAGTTTCTATATCATATGTACCATCATCGTGTACAGGGATGATAACTTCAATATTTTGAGTATTATTTAATGTCGCTTTTGTACTCCAATCAAACGTCTTTAAGTTAAAAGCAAATTGTAGGGAATAAAACAAATATTTTATATCAATTACGTTTTCAAACTCTTTTTTAGGATAATATAATCTTGCATCACCATTCAAAGAAAATTTGTGTTTTTCTCTATATAACCATGTTCCGGCGTTTGCTCCATTGGTTGTAAGTTGAAGTCCCTCAATATCGAACATATATGAATCGATTTCTCCTACTTTGGTTTCCCCAATAGTTTTGGCAGAATATACAGGGAATCTCCCTGGATGATCATTCATATATTGTTTTGTTAATGTAGCGCTTCCGCTTTTATAATCCAAAACATCGGTGAAGGGGATCATTACTGTTTTAGACACTCTATCGCCTCCTTGTAATTGAACATATCATTTACAAGCGTATCAATAAAAGACTTGAATTCGTCTAAAGTCATAATATCGTCTGCTTCCTTGAATCCAAGGTCAATCTTTTCTTGATCTGTCCAGAAATTATCAATGTTCCAATTTGAATCTGAAGGAAATTTATCCAAAGAGAGAAGTTTCATTTTTCCATCGTTTGTAAACCAAGATTTGAATGGTTCTTGAATGTCATTCTTATCGGGCAAATTTTTATAAGAGTTATATTTATTGACAGCTTCGTGAAGATCGTTGTCATCAGGAGTGTCAAAACGATATGTATCTAAGGTTTCTCCGATACTTTTACACATATAACAGAAAATCTTATATCCCTGCTTAACTTCATTATCTATTTCATCTTCGGTTTTCTTTCTCAGCGTGAGAATATATGTCTTTTTAGGGGTGTTAAAGAAACTGTTGATAGGAAGTGAAATAATGCTTTCTATATAACAGTTTTTTAAGATTAATTCTTTTAAATTGGTATTACCCAGGTTTGTAAATATTCCATCTGGAAGTACGATGTTGGCCGTACCACCGTATTTTAAAGAACGGATTATCCATTCTAAAAAAAGAGCTTCAACACCATTTCCTTTGGCGGTATAGAAACCGGTGTCAGATGCCAATTTTGTAATAGTAGCATCCTGGTAATATGGTGGATTAGCAAGAATGAGATCATACTTGTTTTTTTCTAATTTATCAAGTGTTCCAAGTGCTTTTTTACTAGAATAAAACACTTTGTTCAAAAGCTCTTTTGCAAGATATTGTACTTCATCAATATTGTTATTATCTTTAAAAAGTTTTGAAAAATAAATAAGCATATTTGCTTTAGCAAGAATGGTAGTAATGTCATCTTTGCCTGACATTTGTTTTTCAAATCCGTACAGCTCAACACCTGAAACTAACTTGCCATTTTTAATCTCAAACGGAACATTGCATGCTGCTTCTAACAGAAATTTTCCTACACCTGAAGCTGGATCACATATAGACATTCCACTATTAATAGTAACCATATTTACCATTTCTCTAACGATTTTAAGCGGTGTAAAGAATTGTCCCATATCGGATTTGTCATCACTGTTTTTCATAAAGGTTTCAAATAACTTTGATTTGAAATCTTTGCTTATATTGATGAACTTACCATTACTTTTCTCATAATTGTAGAATTCATCCATAATATTTTTAAAACAAATAGCATGGGAATCTTCTTCGATATAATGTCCATCCACACCCTTTTTGACGTGGAAAATTTGTCCGTTAACAATGGTAGTGCCGTCTCCACCTTCCGGAAACAACATTTTCATTTGAGCTCTAGGGCCTTCAAGATATGCACCAAGTATATCAGCGTTTGTTAAACGTGAGGATTCATCCACTGAATACAAGTTGTAAATATAACTAAATGAATTATTATCTTTCAATACATTAATATCGCTTAAATATTTAAAAAGAAACACTTCTACAAAAGTATATAAAGACATTTTGGAAGAAGCGAATGTCATTCTTTTTAATATACGAGCAATTTTCTTTGCCAAATCAGTAGGATCAATATCTTCTAATTTTAAAATAGTGTCATTTTCAGTAGAGATGGAAAGCGACACTAAATCTATAAACTCCGCGACTTTTTTTGGCTCTGATTTTGGGTCGATTTTTCGAGTGATTTTGTTACCATTTTCATCAACAATAAGATTGCCTGTAATAGGATTCAACCAAATATATTTATCACCATCTGTTACAACATAAATTTTGGCACCGATTTCTTTGGCGACACCTATTTCCTGTTTGATTGCTTTAGTAATTTTGGCTTCAGTATTTAATTCTTCAGGCTTTTTAAACTCTAAAAAACGACCACTTCTTTATTTTTATTCACAATAAGCACATCAGGTTTTTTACTTAAGTTTTTAGTTATTTTAACTTTCTTTAATTTGCCGGATTTCATTAAATCATTGATGGTTGTAGCACCAAGACTTAAACATGTGTATTTATCAAGAATAGTGACATCGTTAGAAAAGATATCATTTTGTATTGTTTGTTCAGACATTTTTCTTTCCCCCTAAAATTTTGTTAACTGTCTTATCGTATTTTTCGGAATCTTTCAAATAGGCCATAGCAGCATCATTGAAAAATTCTACGAGTTTACGGCCATCTAAGGCTAATGTGCCTTTTAGTTGGCTGTGTAGTTCAGGGGTTAATCTAACCTGAACTTGCTTGGTTTTATCGTCCACTCGTTTCACCTCATTTGATATCATTATATCTTGGTATAATGATATCATTTATATAAAAAATTGTCAATAAAAACTCCTACATTTCTTCCCTGCACCACAGGCAGCTATTGCAAACAAGTAATTCGTTTTATAATGAATTTACCCCACCGAGAAATCGGTGGGGTTGTTTTTATTGACTCAACAGAAAAATTATTATATAATAATGTCACAAAAACAAAAGGAGATTTACATATGCTGACATTAGAACGGGCAAAGGAATTATTAAACACCACTACAACCGAGGCTCACCTTTTTCTCCACGCTAAAAACGTATCTGTAGCAATGGGCGGTATGGCAGAGCACTTCGGCGAAGATAAGGAATTATGGATGGCTGTCGGTCACCTTCACGACTACGACTACGAAAGGTTTCCCGAGGAGCATCTTCAGCATACGGAAAAAGAGCTTCTCAACGAAGGACTCACCGAGGCAGAGGTACGTGCAATCCTTGCACACGGCTACGGTCACTGCAATGATGTAGAGCCCCTTACAAATCTTGAAAAATCGCTGTTCACCGTTGATGAGCTTACGGGCATCATCCAGGCGGCGGCTCGTATGCGCCCCCTTGGTATAACCGATATGGAAATTTCAAGCTTTATGAAAAAGTTCAAAGATAAAAAATTTGCCGCAAAATGCGACAGAGAAGTAATCCGTAAGGGCTGTGAAATGCTCGGTATGGAGGTGCGCGATGTGGCAGAAATCTGCATCAGAGCTATGAAGGAATACGCTGACGAGCTACAGATAGGTCCGAAAGAATAAGTAAATAAAGCCCCGCAATCCTGTGTTTGCGGGGAGTTTCATATTAATTCCGCTTGAGTACAGTATCGTAATATGTCACAATAGATTAAGCTACAACGAAAGAAACGAGGTGCGCAACTTGCTTATCCTTTCACAGATTATCGGTATTGCGGCAGTGGGATTATATCTTTTAAGCTATCAATTAAAAAGAAGGAAACAGATAGTATGGGTTACCTGCATTTCCAACGCCCTGTATGTTACCCAATACATATTACTCGGTGCCTTTTCGGGTGCTATTATGGATTTTTTATCAACAGTGTCCTCTTTCCTTGCTGCAAAGAAAAATGATCACCCCTTCGCAAAATATAAAAAGCCTCTCACCTTAATTAATATGCTTACAATTATCGTCGTCGGACTTATATCAGCCTTTGTTCAACGTGATTGGATAGAGCTTATTCCTGTTGCCGGAGCATTATTACAAACAGGCGGGCTCCGGTGCGACAACGAGCAGACTATACGAAAATTTGGTCTTGCAAGTGCACCATTCTGGCTTGTATATAATTTCATCTCACAGGCATACGGCGCTGCTATCGGTTCATTGCTTGCAATTATATCGGTTGTTGTCGCAATGATAAGGTACAGACAAAAAAACTACAATTACCGTTGAATTTTATATTTTATTATGTTATAATGTTTTCCATTAACAGAGCTTTTGGTGTTTCTATATCAAACACTAAGGGCTCTTTTTTTCGAGGTGTTTGTTATGAAAAAGAAAATTTTTTACACGGAATTATCATATATACTCGGACTTGTTATAATGGCGTTTGCCGCAGCTTTTACGGAAAAAGCCGACTTTGGTATGTCAATGGTTGTTGCTCCGGCTTACATACTCCACCTTAAGCTATCACAGCTTTTACCTTGGTTTACCTTCGGCGTTGCAGAATATTTCTTCCAGGGCATACTTATACTGCTTACCATTATTATAATGCGCAAATTCAAGCTATCCTACCTCTTCTCCTTTGTAACCGCAGTGCTTTACGGCACCCTCCTTGACGCAGCAATGAACATCATCGCTCCTCTGCCCGAAAGCACCTTCGGCATCCGTATACTCTGGTATATCCTCGGCTCAGTGTTCTGCTCCCTTGCCGTATCCCTCTTTTTTCACACCTACATCTCTCCCGAAGCCTACGAGCTTATCGTGAAGGAATTTGCCGGAAAGTTTCGCTTTGATATAAATAAAGTAAAAACTGTATATGACTGTACGAGCACTGTTCTTGGCATTATAATGTCCTTCACCTTCTTCGGCTTTGGCGTCTTCGAAGGCGTAAAGCTTGGCACAATAATATGTGCGCTTGTAAACGGTTTTTTTATCAGCTGTTTCACGAAGCTTCTTGAAAAAACATTTGTATTTGAAAATAAATTTACCCTGGAAAAATATTTCAGCTAAAACTATACCCCACCAAAAAACGGTGGGGTAGTTCTTTGCTATTAAGTTCTTATTTAACAAAGAGCTCCTTAAGCTTTGCCACAATCATCTTGAGAAGTCTGGGAAGAAGCTGAAGGAAATCCTGAAGCCAGGTTGTTTCCTTTTTGGGAGCCTCACCCTCAGTCATAGGAACAAGAAGGTTATTTTCGTCAACCTCAAGGAACTGAGGATATCTCTCGTTGTCGATTGTAAGGTCATCATAGAGAATTGAGTTGATAAGATCATAGTAGCTGTCGCTCTTCTGACCGTGGGCAAGACCCTTGATGAACCAGGTATTCATAGGACGGAAGCAGGTCGAAGCATCAACGCAGCCGTCGGGAGAAATCATATCATAGCCGGTGTCAACCTTCTGCACATAGCCCTCGGGAAGCTTTTCTCCGTTCATAAGGCAGGTTGCACCGAAGCTTGCCTTTTCAAGTGCAACAAAGCCGTCACCTGTGAAGTTGCCTTCCTTACTTACGGGAATGGGAGGCTCACCGTACTTTGTGATAATGCTTACTTTGATGTTATCTTTTTCAGCTGTAGCGATAAGCTCCTCTGACTTGAGCATAATATTTTCGTGATAGTATATTACTTTGCTGATAAGTCCGGCATACTCGTGGTCAGGATCGGTATAATCACCGTAGGTGTATTCAAGTGCGCTGTAGAAATATCTGTCGTCAACAAAGCTCCACATTGAGGGCATTGTGCCGAAGATATCGTGAACAACGGTTCTGAGTGCCTTTACAAGTGCTACCTTGAGAGCGGGCTCAAGGAATGCATCAAGAATAGCGTCAAGGGTTCCTGTCTTGTTAAGAATGGAAATGAAAAGTGAAAGATCATCGTTGATTTCCATATTGTCAATGAAGAGCTGAAGAGCATCGGGATCAATGTCAAAGCTGCCGTTGAAAAGCTCGCCGGCGAAATTAACACCGTTTGTTGAAGGAACGCAGAGAACAAGTGAGTCAATGTTCTTTCTTTCCTCGGGGAACTCATTGATATAAGCAAGAGCAATTGAAGCACCGTAGCTTGAAGCTGCGAGCTCAAACTTCTGGCTGCCTGAATCCTGCTGAACCCACTTTACATATTCGTTGAACTGCTTTGCAATATCAACGGGATCAAGACGGCAGTCGTGTCTGAACACATACTTTTTGTCGCCGCGATTATTGAGAGTGGTTTCCTCTGTGATAACGCCTTCCTTGTTTGAGATGCCGTCGGGCTGAAGAGTTGCAAGACCGAAGCAGTCATTCATCCAGAGGCAGATATAAGTGTAAAGAAGATCGGGGTCACCTGTTGCAACAGCCTGCTTAAGATATGTTTCATACTGCATAAGCTTTGAAATCATCTTTTCAGCATTTACAGGGAAGAAAAGGGGATCCTTTCTCTCGGTGTCGCTTTCATGGAAGATCTGCTTTGATTCAAAGCCTTCAATGTAGATTTGGGGAAGGTGGTCTTTTGTCTCGTATGCAGAAGCCATTGCTGAACAGCATGACATAAGCATAAAGAGTGCAAGAATAATACTTAAAGCTTTTTTAAGAGTTTTCATAATATGCCTCCTATTTTATATTTTCAATTTTATATTATAGCATCCTTTTCATAAAAATTCAATATTTATTTACATTTTATTGCAACTGTTTACAGCGTTGATTTTTAATATCCTTTGTGATATAATCATACTACAAATTATCCGGGGAGAATATCAATGGAAAAGATAAAGCTTAACAAAAACAGCAAAGTGCTTTTTATCGGAGACAGCATTACTGATGTAAAATTCAACTTCCGTATGGCTCACAAAATCAAAGGCAGAAGGATTTACGCCCTTGAGCTAAAAAAAGCATTCAGAAAATACAGCAAGGATATAAAGGTAGACATAAAAGGCATTGCAAGCAACCGCACCTATCATGTTTACGACAGACTGACGAAGGACTGTATAAGCCTTAAGCCCGACGTGATTATTATGCTCATCGGCGTAAATGACGCCTGGGAAAACTATGTCCCCGAGGATTACCCTCCCCTGCTTCGTCCTATGGATCCTCACTTCCGCGAAATTTTCCGCCGTATCGGCTCAGAGCTTCCGGACACTCAGGTGCTTTACCTTATGCCCTTTATGATTGATACCGTTGCGGAAAAGCTCCCCTTCCACAAAACCCTTGACGAATACCGCGAAAAGCTGAAGGAAATTGCCCTTGAAAACGGTGCACTTATCCTTGACCTTCAGGAGGTATTTTACGAGGCACAAAAGAAAACTGAGCCGAAGCTTCTCGCCGTTGACGGCATACATCCCACCAACCTCGGCCACAAGGTTATAGCAGATGCGATTATAAAAATGATAGAATACATCTGACAAAATCCGTCGCGAGATAAATTATATAGTGGTATTTTTGCTTTTTCTGTTTACAAAATTCTTCACAGTGTGATATAATGAAAAAAATATACATTCAGTTAAGGGTGGTCTTATATGAATCTTATCGAAGAAAGAAAATGGATACAATCCCAGCTTTCCGACGTCGCTGATTTCTGGCTGAAAAACGGCATGGACGAAAAGCACGGCGGTGTTTACACCTGCCTTGATAAGGACGGCAAGGTTTTTTCCACAGATAAAAGTGTGTGGATGCAGGGACGTTGCGGATGGATTTTCTCCTATCTCTGCCATGTTTACGGCGTAAAGGATGAGTGGCTCAAGGCAAGTAAGAGCTGTCTTGATTTCCTTGAGGAGCATTGCATCAACAAAAACGCTCCCGGCAGACTGTACTTTACGGTAACCGAGGACGGCAAGCCTCTCCGCCAGAGAAGATACTGCTACTCCGAGGCCTTCTACTGCATTGCAAATGCTGAATATTACGGCATCACAGGCGAAAGAGAGCATCTTGAAAGAGCCCGCCGCGCCTACGATATGTACTGGAATCTCAACCACGGCATGGCAGACCCCACAGGCATGGGTCCCAAAACGGAGCCCGAAACCCGTACCGGCAGAGGATTAGGCATTCCCATGATTCTTTTAAATGTCACATCGGTGCTTCTTCGTGTTGACCCCGAAAAGGCAGAGCTTTACAACGAGCGTGCCGACGAATGCGTAAGTGACATTTTCAAGTATCACTACAAGCCCGAGCTTGGCTGTACCCTTGAATCCGTAGCTCTTGACGGCACTCCCCGTCTTGATGTTACCGAGGGCAGAGTTGTCAACCCCGGTCACGACATCGAATGCAGCTGGTTCCTTATGGAAAGAGCAAATGCAACAGGTGATAAGGAGCTTCACAAAAAAGCTATCGAAATTTTCGACCTCGCCTTTGAAAAGGGCTGGGACAAGGAGTTCGGCGGTATTCTTTACTTTATCGACTGTCTCGGCAATCCTCCCGAAGCCTACGAGCACGATATGAAGCTCTGGTGGCCCCACAACGAAGCACTTATCGCTTCACTTATGATTTACAGAGATACAGGTAACGAAAAGTATCTTGAAATCTTCGGTCAGCTTCTTGACTACAGCAGAAAATATTTTGCATCGGCACCCTGCGGTGAATGGTACGGCTACTTAAGACGTGACGGCAATCCCACTCTCCCCGCCTGCATAGGCTCCACCTTCAAGGGACCCTTCCATGTGCCCAGATGCCTTATTATGCTTGACAAAATGTTAGAAGAAATTGAAAAGAGAGGTTAATTAAAATGAGTCTTGAAAAATACAAGGGTATAATTCCCGCTTTTTATGCTTGCTACGGCGACGACGGAAATATCTGCAAGGAAAGAACCAAGAAGTACGTTGAATTCCTTATTGAGAAAGGCGTTAAGGGTCTTTATGTAGGCGGTTCATCAGGCGAATGCATTTACCACAGCGTTCAGGACAGAAAGGACACTCTTGAAGCTGTTATGGAGGCTGCAAAGGGCAAGCTTACCATCATTGCCCACGTTGCCTGCAACAACACAAAGGATAGCTGCGAGCTTGCACGCCACGCTGAAAGTCTCGGTGTTGACGCCATTGCAACAATCCCTCCCATTTACTTCCGCCTTCCTGAAAAGGCAATTGCAAAGTACTGGAACGAAATTTCCGACGCAGCACCCAACACAGACTATGTTATCTACAACATTCCTCAGCTTGCAGGTGTTGCACTTACAGCATCACTTTTTGATGAGATGCTCAAAAATCCCCGTGTAATCGGTGTAAAGAACTCCTCAATGCCTATTCAGGACATTCAGATGTTCAAGCGTCAGGCAAAGATGAGAGGCAAGGATATCGTTATCTTCAACGGTCCCGACGAGCAGTTTGTCGGCGGCAGACTTATCGGAGCAGAAGGCGGTATTGGCGGAACCTACGGTGTAATGCCCGAGCTCTATGTTAAGCTTGATGAGCTTATCAAAGCCTGTGATTTTGACAAAGCAAGAGAGCTTCAGGATGCAGTCAACGAGGTTACATACACAATGTGCTCAGGTGTGGGCAATATGTATGCCGTTGCAAAGGCTGTGCTTAAAAAGAGAGCCGGCCTTGAGCTCGGCGGTGTAAGAGCTCCTCTGCTCAACCTTGAAGAGAGTGACGAGGCTGTTGTTGAAAAGGCATATAACCTTGTTATGGAAGCTATTGAGAAGTTTATGTGATAAGAGCGAAAGTTCTTTTGTGTTACTTTTCTTTCAAGAAAAGTAACGCCCGACCGGCGAGGTCAAATAAAAAATCTTTATATAAAAGTCAAAGCCAACACAGAATTATCCGTGTTGGCTTTCTTTTCATTATATGTAAGGGGTTTCACCCCTTACAATCCCCACAAGCTTTTGTAAAAGCTTGACCAAAACTTTTCTTGTTTATTTTGCCAGATTCAGGATTTCCTCAATCGGTCCTCTGAAATCGTCAGAAAGCTTAGAGGGAAGCTCGCCACCCTTGATAAAGCCGCCGAATACCATGCCCTTATAGTCAGTGGACATCTGGAACTTGGAAATCACATTTGTAAGCAATTTCTTTTCGTCCTCATTCTTAAGATATGTGCAGTTTTCAAGTGTAAGCTCAACCTTTGCAGTTGTTTTTGCCGCAACGGTAACAACAAGGGTCTTGCCCTCCTTTTTAACCGCTGCATTTACCTTTCTGCCTGCAACCGTAAGGCTTACATCGGCAGAAATGATATCACGAAGCTTTATTACATAGGTTCTCTTTTCGGGAGAAACGCTTGTGTCACCCTCACCCTTTGCAATTATGAAGCTGACCTTATCGCCATCTTCCTTTACTGTAAATGCAGTCTTAAGATATGCACCCTGCTGATAGGAAAGGCTTTCTCCGTCGTCCTCATAAAGGGTAAAGCTGTTGTTTCCTCTGTAAACAAGAAGCTCAAGAGTTTCGGGATTTGAGCAGTCGTTTGTCCTGTCATTTGCACTCATGGGAATAATTGCGCCCGCCTTTGCAAGCACAGGGATATTTTCAATATCGCGATACATCTTGACGAACTGATTGCCCTCATATATTCTGCCGGTAAAAATATCTGTAAAGCGACCCTCGGGAATCCACACATTTACTCCTGCAAGATTTGTTTCGGCTGATGTATGCTCTGTAATGGGAGCTACTATAAACTCTGTGCCGAAGAAGAACTCATTTCTGCACTCGTAAGCATTATTCTCCTCGGGATAATGATAGTACATAGGCTCGCAGATAGCTCTGCAATCGTTATGTGTACGGTAGTTCATAGTATAAATATAAGGAAGAAGCTTATGTCTTAAACGAAGAGCATCCTTTGCAATTCGCTCAACAGGACCGCTGTAATTCCAGGGCTCCTTGCCCGCAAACTCATTGTTTGTAGAATGAAGTCTCATAACAGGGCTGTACACACCGAGCTGTACCCAACGAAGATAAAGCTCATCATCCTTTTTGCCCATACAGTGACCGCCGATATCGTGACTCCACCAGGGATAAGCAACGTTTGAAGCCGTAGCGGTAAAGCCGGGCTGGAAATCAAGACTCTTCCAGGTCTGAGTCGTATCACCGGAGAAGCCGAGAGGATAACGCTGACTTCCTGCACCGCAGAAACGGGAAAGAATAAGGGGTCTGTGGTTATCCTTTGCATTGTCAAGGAAGTGATAATGGTTAAGTGCCCAGAGGGGATCAAGACCGGGAGTATTTGTTCTTGTACCCTGCTGCCAGTCAATCCACCAGAAGTCAACACCCATTTTTTCAAAGGGATGATGAAGAATGTCAAAGTAGCTTTCAGTAAACTTTTTATCGGTAATATCAAACTTAACGGGCTCCTTTGTTGAGGGATCCTGACCCATTGCACGGCACATTTCCTCATACTGATCCTCAAACCAGCGCACGCCCATTGAGGGGTGAATATTGAAGGTTACGTGGTAATTATCGTCCTTAAGCTTTTTAAGGAAGCCCTCGGGATCAGGGAAAAGCTCAGTATTAAAGCTGTAGCCTGTCCAGCCGGTTGACCATACATCGTAAACATATTCCATAAAGTTCTTGTGAGGGATAACCTTGTGGCTGTCCTTACCGAACTTATCCTTGATGTTAACCCAATGCCAATCCATATCAACGGTTGCAACGGTAATGGGCACCTCTTCGTCTCTGAATCTGTCCATAAGGTCAAGATATTCATCCTGTGAGTATGCCTTGTAGCGGCTCCACCAGTTTGAAAGAGCATAACGGGGAATAAGGGGAACCTTGCCCGTAAGCTTGTAAAGAGCTGTTGTTGCACCGATATAGTCATTGCCGTAAGCAAAGTAATACTTATCACTTTCTCTGTAATCACGGGAACTGATTGTACCGTCAGGTTTGATTGCAAGAGTTGTGCTGTCGTCAAGAACAGCAACGCCCTCGCGTGAGCAAACTCCGTCACCAAGGGTGATAATACCCGCAGTGATATCAAGTGTACGGCAAGTGCCCTTGAGGTTGCCCTTATTGTAGTCGGTAACCGTTCTGCCGTCAATAAGCTTTATACGGAGCATTTTACGTGACTTAAGAGAGTAACGGAAGTTGGCCTTTGTTGTCTTGACTGTAACAATTCCGTCCTCTTCCTTAGCCTCAAATTTCGGGTTATCGAAATCGCGGAACCATACGCTCTGTGTAGGCTCATCGCAGAATTTACCCTTTGCCTGATATTCAACTCTGAGAAGACAGGGCGTGATAACAGTAAATCTCGTATTACCGAAAACAGCAACATTCTCCTCATTAGCAACAGGTGAGCAATCAATTTTAAAGCGCTTTGTATAGCTGTCCATGGTTTTCTCCTTTGATTATAGTATACATATGAATTATACATATCTGTCTTACTAAAGTCAACAACGAAGCTGTAAATTAAAACGGGATGCAAAAAACTTCCGTTTTTGCATCCCCGATTGTTATTACAGCAAAGAGCCCTCTGCTTCAGCAGCTTAAAACACCTCACCCGGTTTATCAACAAAGAACTTGTACTTCTTATCGTAGTTCATTCCTGCGCAAAGAAGCATTGATTTTTCGTTGCAGTTATAAACCGCACTCCAGAGAGTGATAACCTGGTGCTTAAAAATCTTGTGCTGATAGTTAAGAGTAACCTCGGAAAGAAGCTTCATAGCCTCGTCCTCAGTAATAATTCCGTCCTTGGCCTCAAGAGTTTTTGTAATGTGCTCATATCTGTCCATACCTCTGCCGTCGTGATTATCACCGCCGGGAGTAAGGAAATAGTTTGTAAGAGCAAGACAGCCGTTCTTTTTCTCCTGCTTTATGACGTACATTTTATTATCAACATACTCAATAATTGCGCTTGAACCGTAGGCATCGGCAAACTGATAGTGATAATTGATAAAAATAGAGTCGTGCATATCGTAGGATGAGAAAAGCTCGATTGCCTCATCTACCGTTTCGCACTTATCAAGAGCCGCACGGATTGCAACAGTAGTTATGATGGGTTTTTTGCCCGTATTCTGCTTTGTTGCCTTTGATTTTATTTCAAGCACACCTACACAGAATCCTTTTTCATTTATACCGTCCATAGCCATATAGGGTGCACCCATAGCATGAAGCTTTTTATCTGACTTGTGTAAGGGATGATATTTTGTTCCGTGGATAAAGAAGGTTGTGTCAATCACAGCCACACTGCGATAACCCTTTTCGGGAGCAGTCCAGCAAACCATACAGGGTGCTTCCTTGTAATCAAAGTTTCTGCCGAAAATGTACTGACCCTCAGCAGTTCTTGCGTTGAAGGTTGAGCAGGCAAAGCCGCTGTGCTCGGGATTAGGTGCAAGAGCAGGAAAATTCACTTCCTTCTGAAGAAAAAGCACCGCATCCATAATATTACCGCAGCCCTTTTCAAGGAGCTTATCAAGTCCGTAGTTGTTTTTATAAACAATTGTCCATAAATTTTTATCAAGCTGTTTTATACTGCCGAGAGTCTCCGCCATCTGTCTTCCGGCAAGAGTCTTCATTTCTTTTTCGTTCATATATTTCGCTTCCCGTCTTTTTTGGGTTTATTATAATCTCCGGAATTTCATTTGTCAAGATTTATGGTTTTTTGGGGAAATGTACTTGAAATTACTGTTATGAGTGATATAATCATAATTAAGAAAATTTGCGAGGTAATTATTATGAACAATAAACCCGTTACTGCTATAATCGTAGGTGCAGGTCACAGAGCTCTTGTTTACAGCGAGCTTGCAAAGACTGACCCCGATATGCTTAAAATCGTCGGCGTTGCAGACCCTAATCCCGTAAGACGCAAAAAGACCATGGAATACTTTGGCTTTTCCGAGGATATGTGCTTTGAAAGCGCTGAAGAATTAGCAAAAAGAGAAAAGCTTGCCGATACAATCATAAACGGTACAATGGATGAGCAGCACATTGAAACTGCTGTTCCCTTGCTTGAAAAGGGCTATGATATGCTCCTTGAAAAGCCCTTTGCCGTTAACGAGGAGGAAATGCGTTATCTTGTTGACGTTGCAAAAAAGCATAATTCAAAGGTTATGATATGCCACGTACTCCGCTACACCCCCTTCTACTACGGCATCAAGGAAAGAATTGCAAAGGGTGAAATCGGCGACATTATAAACATTCAGACAACCGAACACGTTTCCTACCACCACCTTTCAACCTCATATGTAAGAGGTAAGTGGGCAAACAGCGACAAGTGCCACACCACTATGCTGCTTGCAAAATGCTGTCACGATATGGACATTATGATGTGGATGATGGCGGAAACCGAGCCCGAAAGAATAACATCCTTCGGCGGAAAATATCAGTTCAAGCCTGAAAACGCACCCGAGGGCGCAGGCACAATTTGTATGAGGGACTGCCCTCTCGTAGACACCTGCGTTTACTCAACAAAGCGTCTTTACATAGACCATCCCGACCGCTGGAGCTTTTATGTATGGGATGCTCTCGAGCATATAGAAAACCCCACCATTGAAGATAAAATCAACCTTATGAAAAGCGACAACCCCTATGCACGCTGCATTTACAAGTGCGACAACAACGTTGTTGACCACCAGAGCGTTGCCGTTCAGTTCAGAAGCGGCGCAACAGGCACACACAATATGGTCGGTGGCTCATCCGAGCCGAGAAGAAACATACACATTGTGGGCACAAAAGGTGAAATCTTCGGCAACTTTGAGGACTCAAAATTCACCGTGCTTAAGATTAACCCCTCCCCCGAGGCACACAACGGTGAATGTGACGTTGAGGTTGTTGACCTGAGAGTAAGCGGTGACATGGTCGGTGCTTACGGCGGTCACGGCGGCGGTGACGAAAAGCTTGCCGCAGACTTTGTAAAGTTCATCCGCGGTGAGGAGCCCTCACTTGCCTGCACCTCAATTTTTGACAGTGTTGCAGGACACCTGAGTGTTTACCTTGCGGACAAGTCAAGGGAACAGGGCGGCGTACCGATGGAGGTTGTAATGTAATCCTCCCTTAAAAACTGCATAAAAAGCCACAGGGTCTGCCGAAGCATTCCTTGTGGCTTTTATTTCAGGCAGAAGAATTTTTTCGGGCGGATTTTCGCTAACCCCTCCTCTCAAAATTCAAAAAGCTCTTGACAAAAGCCTTTTTTTGTATTATAATCGCATCATCGCTTTAAGCCTTTAAAGCTTTAAATTTCTAAAATACAGAAAACGAGGCAAAAATTATGACACAAAAAACCGTTATCTGGCTTACCATTGCCGTTTATGTTGTTTTCATTGCAGCAGTAGGTATTATGGGTGCAAAAAAATCAAAAAACATCACCGAGTTCACCGTCGGAAAAAGAAATGCAGGCGCCTGGCTTTCAGCCTTCTCCTACGGCACGGCTTACTTTTCCGCTGTTATGTTCATCGGCTATGCAGGCGGCACCGGCTGGAAATACGGTCTTTGGGGAGTGCTTCCCGGTGTGGGCAACGCAATAATAGGCTCTCTGCTTGCCTGGGTTGTGCTTGCAAAAAAGACGAGAGAAATCACCCGTCAGCACAAAATCAAGTCAATGCCTCAGCTTTTTGAAAAGCGTTTTCACTCAACAGGCATGAAAAACTTCTGCACCGCAGTTATCTTCCTTTTCCTCATTCCCTATTCGGCTTCCGTTTACAAGGGACTTACAAGCGTTTGCTCTGTGCTTCTCGGAGTTGAAGAAAATGTATGTATGATAGTAATTGCTCTTGCTTCACTGCTCATTGTTGTTCTCGGCGGCTACGGTGCAACGTTGAAAGCAGACTTCGTTCAGGGCGCAATTATGCTTATCGGTGTTGTGCTTCTGATTATCGGCGTTATAAAAAGTGACACCGTAGGCGGCTTTACCGAAGGACTTCACTCAATCGCACAGGAAACAAAAAACTTGAATCTTACTCCCGCAAGCCACATAGGACTCTGGGCTACAGTGCTTATGACCTCCTTCGGCACCTGGGGACTTCCGCAGATGATTCACAAATACTACGGCATCCGCGATAATCACGAGGTAAAAAGAGGTACCGTTATTTCCACCTTCTTCGCTCTTATTGTTGCCGGCGGCGGATACTTTATCGGCTCACTCGCCCATCTTTTCTTCAGCAGTCTCGACGAAATTCCCGGTGCAGGTGCAGGAAAAACTGACTATCTCATCCCCCATATGCTGAAAATGAGTCAGATTTCCGATGTGCTTATCGGCGTAATCCTTGTACTTCTTATCGCCGCTTCGGTATCTACTCTTTCATCAATCACAATTACCGCAACCTCAACCCTTACAATGGACTTCCTTGCTCCCGTTGTGATGAAAACAACGGATAAGGTAAAGGAAGCAAAGACAACAAAAATTCTTTGTATTATTTTCGTTGTACTCTCTTATGCCATTGCAAACAGCAACACCCCCATCCTTGATATGATGAGCTATTCATGGGGTATCATTTCAGGCTCCTTCCTTGCACCCTACGCTCTTTCCCTTTACTGTAAAAAGCTTAATACAAAGGGTGCATGGGCAGGTATATTAAGCGGCTTTATAACCGCTCTTCCCCCTGTTATCTGCAAGCTGCTTAACCTCGATGCAGCTCTGCCTCTATTCGGCAAAATTATGGATATGGGTCCACACTTTGCCTGCCTTGCAATGATTATTTCCCTTATCATGTGCCTTACTGTTACCAAGGCTACAAAGGGATCCTCAGCGGATAATGAAAAATTCTATGTAATCAGTAATGCAGAATAAGAAAAAATATACTTATTTTTAAATATTTTTCTTATATCGAAATAACAACAGGCTTAATAGTAATATAATGTAAGGTAACTTTTTAACGGGAGTTACCTTTTCCAAAATACAGAAAGGACACAAAAATGGAAAAACACATCTGGAATCCGCAGGCAGAATGTATGGACAGAAAGGAGCTTGAAGCTTTACAGCTTGAGCGACTCAAGGCCCTTGTTGACTACTGCGACAAAAACGTAAAATTTTATCACGACCGCTTTGAAAAGCACGGTATAACTGCAGACAAAATCAAATGTCTTTCCGATATTCAGTACATACCCTACACCACAAAGGAAGACCTTCGCGACAATTACCCCTTCGGACTTTTCTCCGTTCCTCAAAAGGAAATTGTACGCCTTCATGCTTCATCAGGCACAACAGGTAATCCTACCGTTGTAGGCTACACAAGAGGAGACCTTGAAAACTGGAGCGAACAGGTAGCCCGTATTGTTTACGCCGCCGGCGCTGACGAAAACAGCATTGTTCAGATCTGCTTCGGCTACGGTATGTTCACAGGCGCGCTCGGTCTTCACTACGGTCTCGAAAGAATAGGAGCAACCGTTGTTCCCACTTCTTCCGGCAACACGGAAAAGCAGCTTAAATTTATGCGTGACTTCGGCACGGATACCATCGTTGCGACTCCCTCCTACTGTCTCTATCTTGCAGAGAGCGCAAAGGAAAGAGGAATCGACTTCCCTCTTGATCAATACAAGCTTAAACTTGGTCTTCTCGGCAGTGAGGGCTGTACTCCCGAAATGAGAAAACAAATTGAAGAAAGCTGGGGTAACGGCTTCTTCTGCACAGATAACTACGGTATGAGTGAGCTTAACGGTCCCGGTATGAGCGGCGAGTGCATCATGCGCAACGGTCTTCACATCAACGAGGACCACTTTCTCTGCGAGGTAATCGATTCAAAATCAGGCGATGTTCTTGAAAAAGGCAGCACCGGTGAGCTTGTTGTCACAAATCTCACAAAACGAGGTATCCCCATGCTCCGCTACAGAACAAAGGATATCACCAACATCAATTATGAAAAATGCGAATGCGGAAGAACAACTGCAAGGATGTCCAAAATCATCGGCAGAAGTGATGATATGCTCAAAATCCGCGGCGTAAATGTATTCCCGACACAGATAGAATCCGCCCTCATCGGCATAGACTCTATCAGTCCCCACTACCAGCTTGTTGTCCGCCGTGAAGGCTTCTCCGACACCCTTGAGGTAAGAGTTGAGCTTATTGATGCTTCACTTCTTGAGGTTTACGGTGAGCTTGAAAAACTCCGCAGAAGAATCCACGATAAAATCAAGGCTATTCTCGGTATCGAAATCAAGGTTACCCTTGTTGAGCCCAAGACCATCGAGCGCTTTACAGGTAAGGCAAAGAGAATACTTGATTTACGCAATCAATGATTTCATAAAACAAAGGAGTACAAATCAATGAATAAATCACTTATGCTCGGTAACGAAGCCGTTGCAAGGGGCCTTTACGAAGCAGGCGTAAATGTAATTTCCTCCTACCCCGGTACGCCCAGCACGGAAATCACCGAATTTGCAAGTAAATACGACGATATGTACAGCGAATGGGCACCTAACGAAAAGGTTGCCTTTGAAGTGGCCTTCGGCGCTGCAACAGGCGGCGCAAGAAGCTTCTGCGCTATGAAGCACGTCGGTCTCAATGTTGCCGCCGACCCCCTCTACACCGCTTCTTACATCGGCGTGAACGGCGGTATGGTCTGCGCTGTGGCTGACGATCCCGGAATGCACTCGTCACAGAATGAGCAGGATTCCCGTCACCACGCAATCGCATCAAAAACACCTATGCTCGAGCCCTCAGATTCTCAGGAATGCTGTCTTTTCACAAAGCTCGCCTTTGACATTTCAGAAGAGTTTGACACTCCGATGCTTCTCAGACTTTCAACAAGAATTTCCCACGCACGTTCAATTGTTGAGCTTAACGACAGAGCGGATATTCCCGTTAAGGAATATAAAAAGGACGTTATGAAAAACGTTATGATGCCCGCTATGGCAAAAGGCGCTCACATTAAAGTTGAAAACCGCATGAAGGCTATGGCTGACTTTGCTGACACAAAGGCTGTAGATCTCGGAATCAACAAGGTTGAAATTTATTCAAAGAAGCTCGGCATCATTGCCGCAGGCTCAGCTTATGTTTATGCACGTGAAGCAATGGGCGAAAACGCAAGCTACCTTAAGCTCGGTATGGTCAATCCTCTCCCCGTAAAGCTTGTCAAGGATTTTGCAAATCAAGTTGATGAGCTTGTTGTTATTGAAGAGCTTGACGATATTATCGAAACCCATTGCATAAAGCTTGGTCTTAAGGTGAAGGGTAAGGAGCTTTTCTCCTTCCTCGGCGAATTTTCACATAAGACCGTGCTTGATGCCCTCACCGACAAAAAGGCTGAGTTTGAATGCTTTGACGAGGATGTTCCCGCACGTCCTCCCGTGCTTTGCGCAGGCTGTCCCCACAGAGGACTTTACTACGCACTCAAGGGTATGGGACTTTATGTAAGCGGTGACATCGGCTGCTACACCCTCGGCGCCCAGGCTCCCCTTTCAATGATGGACAGCTGTGTATGCATGGGTGCTTCCGTAAGTGCTCTTCACGGCTTCAACGTTGCACGCGGCAGTGAGCAGGCTAAAAAGAGTATTGCCGTTATCGGTGACTCAACCTTCATCCACTCAGGCATCACAGGCATTATTGACATAGTATATAACAAGGGCATTTCTACCGTTATTGTCCTTGATAACTCAATTACAGGTATGACCGGCCATCAGAACAATCCTGCAAACGGTCTTACAATCAAGGGTGACCCCACAACAAGCGTTGACCTTGAGGCTCTTGCTAAGGCGGTAGGCTTTAAGAGTGTTCACGTTGTTGATCCCTTCGATGTAAAGGCAACAAAGGAGCTTGTTAAGGCAGAGCTTCAGAAGGAAGAACCCTCCCTCATCATTTCACGCCGTCCCTGCGCTCTTTTAAAGAGTGTCAAGCACTCCGCTCCCGTTGTTATTGACGAGGATAAGTGCATCGGCTGTAAGGCTTGTCTTAATGTCGGCTGTCCCGCTCTTTCAACCGGTAAAAAGTCCGACGGCAAAGGTATTGCTCTCATTGATAACACCCAGTGCGTAGGCTGCGGTGTATGTGCCGAAGCCTGTAAATTCGGTGCAATAAAAAAAGGAGGTACTAACTGATGGAAACAAAGAACATACTTATCGTCGGTGTCGGCGGACAGGGTACTCTCCTTGCTTCAAAGCTTATGGGTAAGTGCTTTATGGAAATGGGCTTTGACGTAAAAGTAAGTGAAGTTCACGGTATGAGCCAGCGCGGCGGCAGTGTTGTTACATATGTACGCTACGGCGACAAGGTTTTCTCACCCGTAATTGAAAAGGGTGAAGCTGATATCATCATTTCATTTGAACAGCTCGAAAGTGCAAGATGGCTTTCATACCTCAAAAAAGGCGGTGTGCTTATTTCCAGCACTCAGCGCATCGATCCTATGCCCGTAATTATGGGTAAAGCAGAGTATCCCGCAGAAATCCTTGAAAAAATCAAGGAAAAGGAAATCAACCTTGTTTCACTTGACGCGCTTTCACTCGCCCTTGAGGCAGGCACGGCAAAATGTGCAAACATCGTTCTTCTCGGCGCTGCAGTTCCCCATCTCGGCATTGACAAGGAAACCTGGATCGAAACAATCAGATCAACCGTACCTTCTAAGACAATTGAAACAAATCTTAAGGCTTTTGAATTAGGTTATAATTCTTAAAGAAAGGATTGATAATATATGCCAATCTATAAACCCGAAATAGAATGTGCGTCGAGAGATTATCTTCGTGCTCTTCAGTCAGCAAGACTCATTAAAATGGTAAAGAATGCTTACGAGAATGTACCCTTCTACAAGCAGAAACTTGACGAAGCAGGTGTTTCTCCTGATGACATCCACTCAATTGATGACATCTCAAAGCTTCCCTTTACCGTTAAAACCGACCTTCGCGATAACTACCCCTTCGGTCTTTTTGCCGTTGATAAAAACGACCTTGTAAGAATTCACGCCTCCTCAGGCACAACCGGTAAGCCCACCGTTGTCGGCTATACTCAGGCTGACATTGATGTCTGGGCTGACGGAGCTGCAAGAGCAATTTCTGCAGCCGGCGGTAAGAAGGATGACATCATTCACGTTGCTTACGGCTACGGTCTTTTCACCGGCGGTCTCGGCCTCCACTACGGTGCAGAAAAGCTCGGTGCAACAGCACTTCCTGCTTCATCAGGTAACACCAACCGTCAGATTCAGATGCTTCAGGATTTCGAGTCAGATATCATCTGCTGCACCCCCTCTTATGCAATGTTCATCGGCGAAACAATCCGCGATATGGGCATTGACCCCAAGAGCCTTAAACTCCGCTCAGGTATTTTCGGTGCAGAGCCCTGGACAGATGAAATGAGAAAGCAGATTGAAGAGCTTCTTGACATCAAGGCCTATGACATCTACGGTCTTTCCGAAATTGCAGGTCCCGGTGTTTCCTATAACTGCGAATGCCAGAACGGACTCCACGTATGTGAGGACTACTTCTACCCCGAAATCATCGACCCCCACACAGGCGAGGTTCTCCCCGACGGCGAATACGGCGAACTCGTTTTCACCTGTATCGGCAAAGAAGCTCTTCCCCTCATAAGATACCGCACAAGAGATATCTGTGCTCTCAACAGAGAAAAATGCGCTTGCGGAAGAACAACCGTCAGAATGGAAAAGCCCAGAGGCAGAAGCGACGATATGCTTATTATCCGCGGAATCAATGTATTCCCCTCACAGGTTGAGCATGTGCTCCTTTCGCTTAATATGAATCCCAACTATCTTATTATTGTTGACCGTAAGGGTGTTCTTGATACAATGGAAGTTCAGGTTGAAATGAATCCCGAAATGTTCTCCGATACAGTCAAGGGCATTGAAAAAGAAGAAAAGAAAATTGAAAACGCTCTTCAGTCTACCCTCAATATTCATGCAAATGTACGCCTTATGGCCCCCGGCTCACTCCCCCGCTCCGAAGGCAAGGCGAAGAGAGTTATTGATAACAGAAAGCTGTAATAAATCCGAAGAAAGGAAGAAAACATTATGATCATCAAGCAGATTTCCATTTTCGTAGAAAACAAAGCAGGCAGACTTGCCGAAATCACCGAAGCAATTGCCAACGCAGGTATTGACATCCGTGCTCTTTCAATTGCCGACACAACGGATTTCGGTATTCTCCGCCTTATCGTTGATAAGCCCGAGGCCGCAGCCCTTGCACTCAAGGAGGCAGGTCTTACTGTTTCAATCACAAACGTTATCGCCGTAGGTATTGACGATACTCCCGGTGCTTTCTCAGTACCCATGCGTGTCCTTGCTGACGCAGGAATTGACGTTGAATATATGTACGCTTTCATTTCAAGAGATACACAGAAAGCTTACGTTATTCTCCGCGTTGCCGATAACGATATTGCAACAAAGGCACTTCTTGACAAGGGCGTAACCCTTCTTGATGAAAACGGCTTTTACGGTCTTGTAAAATAATTATGGATACCGTGATTTTAAAAAAATCCTCTCTTGCACCCCGTCCTTTTGAAGGATGGGGTACAAGTCTTTGCTGGTGGGCTCACCGTCTCGGCTATGACGACGGGTTAAGTCAAAAAAGCGCCGAGCTTTTTTATTCAAAAGAAGGACTCGGACTTAATATAATGCGATATAACATCGGTGGCGGAGATGACCCGACGCATAATCATATCACCCGTACCGACTCAAAAATCCCCGGTTGGGTTAAGCTGAATAAAAAGGGAGAAAAAATCTTCACTCCCGACGCTGACAAAAATCAACTTAATGTATTACGCCGTTGCATAGCAGCCACAGAAAACGGGGCTTTTGTAGAAGCTTTTTCAAATTCACCGCCTTATTTTATGACAGTAAGCGGCTGTTCAAGCGGTAGCCGCAACGCAGTCAGTGACAACCTCAAAGCTGAATGTGTTGACGAGTTTGCCGCATATCTTTCCGATGTGTGCGAGTATATGGAAAAGCAAATGAACATCAGAATTGACAGCCTTGCCGCTATGAATGAACCCAACACCGACTATTGGAGACAGTATTCACCAAAACAGGAGGGTTGCCACTTTGACGCAGGTGAAAGTCAGAACCGAATCCTTATTGCAACGAGTAAAGCAATGAAGGAAAGAGGACTTTCCCATACACACATTACCGCAAGTGACGAAACCAACTGTCAGCTACAGCTTCTTGCCTGTAAAAAATTCAGCAAAGAAACATGGAGTCACATTGACCGCATAAGTGTTCACACCTATTCAAGAGCGTGGAAGCGGCTCGGCGACTATGCGATAAGGCACAATATTCCTCTTTGGATGGCGGAAACCGACTGGAGTCACAGTGTAAAAAGCTGTAAAAACGGTATGGGACCGGGGCTGTGGTTCGGGAAAAAAATCATTCAGGATTTAACCCTTCTGTCTCCTCAGGCTTGGATAATGTGGCAGGTTATCGGCTCATATACGGGCAGCGAGCCCTTTGACGGAAACTATGACGGACCTCAGACAGATATGACTAAGGGCTTCTGGGGTGTTGCAAGCTGTGATTTCGACAAAAAAGAAATTCTGCTTTCACAGAAATATTATTGCTTCGGGCAGTTTACCCGTTATATCCGTCCCGGTATGACCGTGCTTCCCATTGACAAGCTCACCGCAGGCGCTTATAATAAAAACGACGGCAGTCTTGTTATCGTTGCTGTAAATGACAGATCACGGGAAAGAAAGCTTTCTCTTGACCTCAAGGAGATCTCATCCGGAGGTGAATTTGAGGTTATCCGCACAAGCGGCAGCCTTGAAGAGGGTGAGCATTGGACAAAACTTGACAGCATAAGCACAGACTGTACTGTCCTCAACACAAGTCTTAAGCCCTACAGTATAACAACATTCATCAGCAAGACAGGATTCCGTTCTCTGTCTTGATCAAAGGAGAGAAAAACTATGCTCGAACAACTCAAACAGGAAGTTCTTGAAGCTAACTTAAGCTTACCCCGATATAACCTTGTTACCTTTACCTGGGGTAACGTGAGCGGCATTGACCGTGAAAAGAGACTTATCGTTATCAAACCAAGCGGTGTTGAATACGATGTTATGACTGCCGACGATATGGTGGTTGTTGACCTTAACGGCAACATTGTTGAAGGAAAGCTCAACCCCTCATCGGATACACCGACACATATTGAGCTTTATAAGGCTTTCCCGGAGCTTGGCGGTGTAATCCACACCCACTCTCCCTGGGCAACCTCATGGGCTCAGGCGGGAAGAGCAATCCCTGCCTACGGCACAACCCATGCAGACTATTTTTACGGTGCAATTCCCTGTACCCGTCAGCTGACACCCGAAGAGATTGAAACCGCTTATGAAAAAGAAACAGGAACGGTAATCATCGAAGCCTTTGACGGCATTGATCCTATGGCAGTCCCCGGTGTTGTTGTTTACAAGCACGGTCCCTTTGCCTGGGGTAAAAATCCCAAGGAAGCCGTACACAACGCTGTTGTTATGGAGACCGTTGCGAATATGGCTTACCATGCCGAACAGCTCAATCCTGCAAAGGAACCCATTGAGCAGTATCTGCTTGACAAGCATTATATGAGAAAGCACGGCCCGAACGCCTACTACGGACAGAAAAAGTAAAACAAGCAAAGTTCTTTGGTTATTTCTTACAAGAAAGAACGCCCGACCGATGTTATCATAATAAAACACCCTCGCCGTCAGATTTTGAAGCAAACCCTGACGGCGTTTATTTTTTTCTTTAAAGAATAATATTTTCATCCGTAGCCGCTGTTGATATCCTCTATGCCGCCATAGCCCACTTTAACTTCTCACTAATGTAAATTTTCAACATATATTTTTTAATTTTTGCCCTATAATTGGGCATACTTTTATTGACCCACGCAAACCTTTGTGATATAATAACTTCGTAAATTTAATAAAAAGAGGGAATAGCAAATGAATTTTTATGAAGAATGGGCAGGCTTCGAAGAAGGAACCTGGTCAAAAGAAATCAATATCAGAAGCTTTATAAGACACAATTTCACTCCCTATGAAGGCAACGAGGATTTCCTCGAGGGTCCCACAAAGGACACAAACGACTTATGGGAGCAGGTACTCGACCTGACAAAGCAGGAAAGAGAAGCAGGCGGCGTTCTTGATATGGACACCTCTGTTATTTCAACAATTACATCACACGGAGCAGGCTATCTCAATAAAGAAAAGGAAAAGATCGTCGGCTTCCAGACCGACAAGCCCTTCAAGCGCGCTCTTATGCCCTACGGCGGTATCCGTATGGCTGAAAAGGCATGTGCAGATAACGGCTACCAGATCGATCCCGAAGTTAAGGAATTCTTCACAACTCACAGAAAGACCCATAACGCCGGTGTCTTCGACGCTTACACTCCCGAAATGAGAGCTTGCCGTTCAAGCCACATCATCACCGGTCTTCCCGATGCCTACGGACGCGGCAGAATCATCGGTGACTACAGAAGAGTTGCTCTTTACGGTGTTGACCGCCTTATCATGGACAAGAAGGAGCAGAAGGAAACCACAAGAAGTGCTATGTACTCTCAGGTTATCCGCGACAGAGAAGAGCTTTCAGAGCAAATCCGTGCCCTTGAAGACCTCAAGAAGATGGCAATGAGCTACGGCTTTGATATTTCAAGACCCGCAAAGGATACAAAGGAAGCTATTCAGTGGCTCTACTTCGGTTACCTCGCAGCTGTAAAGGAACAGAACGGCGCTGCAATGAGCCTTGGCAGAACCTCAACCTTCCTTGATATCTATTCAGAAAGAGATATCAAAAACGGCGTTTACACCGAATCAGAAATTCAGGAAATGGTTGACCATTTCATCATGAAGCTCCGTCTTATCAAGTTTGCACGTACTCCCGAGTACAACGCACTCTTCTCAGGCGACCCCCAGTGGGTAACAGAATCAATCGGCGGTGTTGCAATCGACGGCAGACCTCTTGTTACAAAGATGTCCTACCGTTACCTTCACACCCTTGAAAATCTCGGTGCAGCTCCCGAGCCCAACCTCACAGTTCTCTGGTCAGTAAAGCTTCCCGATAACTTCAAGCGCTTCTGCGCAAGACTTTCAATCGAGACATCCTCAATCCAGTACGAGAACGACGACCTTATGCGTTTCACTCACGGTGATGACTACGCAATTGCTTGCTGCGTTTCATCAATGAGAGTAGGTAAGGAAATGCAGTTCTTCGGTGCAAGAGCTAACCTTGCAAAATGTCTTCTTTACGCTATCAACGGCGGTGTTGACGAAATTTCAGGTAAGCAGGTTGCTCCCGAATACAGACCCATCACAAGCGAATATCTCGACTACGATGAGGTTATGAAGCGTTACGACGAAATGATGAAGTGGCTTGCAGGCGTTTATGTAAACACACTTAACATCATCCACTATATGCACGATAAGTACTGCTACGAAAAAATCCAGATGGCTCTTCACGATAAGAAGGTTACACGCTGGTTCGCAACAGGTATCGCAGGTCTTTCAGTTGTTGCTGACTCACTTTCAGCTATCAAGTATGCCAAGGTTAAGGTTATCCGTAACGAGCAGGGCATCGCAACTGACTACGAAGTAGAAGGCGACTTCCCCAAGTACGGCAACGACGATGACCGCGTTGACTCCATCGCTTACAATGTTGTTCACCGCTTCATGGAGCACATCAGAAAGAACCACACCTACCGTGACAGTATTCCCACAACATCAATTCTTACAATCACATCAAACGTTGTTTACGGTAAGAATACCGGCGCAACTCCCGACGGCAGAAAGAAGGGCGAAGCATTCGCTCCCGGTGCTAACCCCATGCACAGACGTGATACTCACGGCGCAGTTGCTTCACTTGCTTCTGTTGCAAAGCTTCCCTTCATTGATGCTCAGGACGGTATTTCAAATACCTTCTCAATCATCCCCGGTGCGCTCGGTAAGGACGATCAGATTTTCGCAGGTGACATCGACGTAGACCTTGACTGTGCAGGCGGAGCTTGCTTCTCACCCACACTTTTCGAAGGTCTTGACGGTGAAATTGACGAAACCGGCGACAACAGATAAATCAAAATCAAAATTTCCAAAGGAGGAAACTAAAATGGCAGCTAACCAGAATCAGATAGACAACCTCGTTTCCCTTCTTGACGGTTATGTTCAGAAGGGTGGACATCACCTTAACGTTAACGTGTTTACAAAAGAAACACTCCTTGACGCTCAGGCTCATCCCGAAAAGTATCCCCAGCTTACCGTACGTGTAAGCGGCTACGCAGTTAACTTCATCAAGCTTACAAAGGAACAGCAGGACGAGGTTATCTCAAGAACCTTCCATAACGAAATATAACAGCTATGAAGGGTTTCATTCATTCCACAGAGAGCTTCGGCACAGTTGATGGGCCCGGCATACGCTTTGTAGTTTTTATGCAGGGCTGTCCTCTTCGTTGCCTTTACTGCCACAATCCCGACACCTGGGAGACAGGCACGGGTAAGGAAACAACCGCCGAGGAGCTTCTCACGGAATACAATAAAAACCGTGATTTCTACAAAAGAGGCGGCATCACCGTAACCGGTGGTGAGCCTCTTTTACAGCTTGATTTTGTAACTGAGCTTTTCAGAAAGGCAAAAGAGCAGAACATCCATACCTGCCTTGACACCTCAGGAATCACCTTCAACAAGGAAAACACAAGCATTAAGGAAAGCTTTGACGAGCTTGTTAAATATACTGACCTTGTAATGCTCGACATTAAACACATTGATCCCGAAAAGCATAAGTCGCTTACCGGCTCACCCAACAAAAATGTTCTCAGCTTTGCCGAATACTTAAACGAAAAGGGTATTCCTCTCTGGATAAGACACGTTGTTGTAAAGGGTTACACCGACGACAAGGATGACCTTAAGCGCCTTGGCAGATATCTTGCCCATCTCAACAATCTAAAGGCACTTGACGTGCTGCCTTATCACACAATGGGCGTGAATAAGTATAAGGAGCTTGGTTTAAGCTATCCACTTGAGGGTCTGGAAGCACTTACAATGCAGGAAGCGGTCAAAGCAAAAAGCTATATTATGGAAGGCTTTCGTGATGAAAGGCCAAGGGTAAAAAAATGACAGAAAAGCTCAATAAACTTACAGAAGACAAAAAATCAACACTTTCAACAGTCAACTGCCGTGGATGTAGCGGCGGTGACTGTTTTCTTATACGCGGAAAAGATGTAAACATTCTGGTAGATTCAGGTTTTGCCTTCAGTGCACAGACAGCGGTGAAAGAAATCAAGTCTCACCTTAGCAATAAAAGCCTCGACTATCTTCTGCTCACCCACTCTCACTACGATCACGCAATGGGCGTACCTGCCTTCAGAAAGGCCTTTCCCGGACTTAAGGTTATCGGCAGCGAATACTGCAATTTTATTCTTACAAAGCCGACTGCCCGTAAAAAAATGCAGGAAATGGACGACTTTGCCGCAAATGCCTACGGACACAAAAAAAGCAAGGATCTTACCGACGGGCTCTACTGTGACATTGTACTAAAGGACGGAGAAGAGCTTCAGCTTGGCGGCGAAAAAATCCGCGGAATATCTCTCCCCGGACACACAAAGTGCTGTATGGGATATCTTTTTACCGAGGAAGAAATGCTTGTTTCCTGCGAAACGCTGGGTATTATGGCTGACGGCAGCACAGTATTTCCCGGCTGTCTCATCGGCTACCGAATGACAATCGATTCCATTAACAAAGTGCTTTCACTAAATTTGAAGGAATTGCTTATACCCCACAGCGGATACATTTACGGTGAAGATATCAAAAATTATCTTAACTCCTCGCTGAAATCAACCGATGACTGTAAATCTCTTATACTCGAAGCACACAGATCAGGCAAGGATTTCTACGGAATAGTGGAAGAGTACAAAAAGAAATATTATTCTGAAAAAATATCACAAAGCTATCCTGAGCACGCTCTGATGGCGAATCTGAGTGCACAGATACCGATGTTTATAAAAGAAGCAGAAGAATAAATAAAGAAAAATCTCCCGGTTACTTTTTTCAAGAAAATCACAGCCCCACGGCGAGGGAAACAACAAGAGATACCGAACACTGACCTTAAAGGAAGTGTTCGGTTTTTTTTACATATTTTTTCGTTCACGCTCTCATCGGTGATTTTTGTTCACAGTATGTTAATATGTTCTAATCGCAAAATATGATATCATACATATACATATACATCACTTTAAAGGAGAGATCAGTGTGAAAAAATTAATTTGTCTCGTACTTACACTTATAATGGCATTAAGCTGTTTTTCCATTATCCCCTTTTCCGTTTCAGCTGCAAGCTTTAAAACGGAAAACGGTGTTCAGGTAGAAATGGCACCCTTCCTTTACAAATCAACTCTTTATCAGATGGAATTCCCCAGCCATCAATCCTACGAAATCAAAGAAAAAAGCAACGAGGGAGACTATGCAATTTCCCGAGAAATCAACGACCTCGCATACACCTTTATATTCCCTGCCGGAACCACAAAAATAGAATGCAAGGTATCTCTCGACGGAGAAAATGACTGGCGAGGATTTACTGTTAACAGCACAAATCATCCTAACTACTGGGAAAAGGATGCTGACGGCAACGTTGACCTTACAAAGCCCTTGACCTTCAGACGTGATGAAATAACCGCTGAACGCGACGAATACGGCGTTTTATACAGAGATTTTCTTAAAGACAGAAACGCAGGCGGCTTCAGAGATTGTGACAAAATCAACTGGAGACTCACATACATCTGCAACTCAGAAGAAATCACAGAGTATTTTGACATAAAGCTTTACGACTATGACAATTCTGAAAAGCAGCTTGTAAAAGCGGTAAACTTCAATGTTGCAGGTTTGCCCTTTGCGGCTCTTACCGGTGAAAACGTAGCAGCTAATCAGCAGGCAGCAGGTAAATATCTTTCACAGAACAGCTTTGACATTGTAGCTGTTCAGGAGGATTTCAACTATCACAACAATCTCATCGAAGGCATGGACGGATTAAATTATATGACCAACCATCTCGGCAACATTCCCGGTGGCGACGGTCTTAATGTATTTACAAGGAATATGCCTGTTTACAACGAAAAGCGTGTTGCATGGAAGGATTCCAGCGGTATTCTCTCAGACGGATCTGACGCTCTTACCCCCAAGGGCTTCATCTACACTGTTATTGATATCGGCAACGGCATTTATGTGGACTTTTACAATTTACACTCCGATGCATACGGCGGAGCAGATTCAGTTGCTGCAAGAACAAGCCAGTTCAGACAGCTTGCCGAGTTCATCAAGGCGCGTTCCGCTGAAAACGACAGGCCTGTAATTGTAACAGGCGATTTCAACTATCACCTTCACTCCCGTGAGGACAACTATTCTCTTTACAACATCCTTTATGTTGAATGCGGACTGAAGGATGCTTGGGTAGAATATCACAACAACGGCGACTACTTCAATATGCACGACTGGCACGCAACAGGTATTTCCTCATGGGGCAACTGGGACTCTGTTGAAAGATTTATGTATAAGTCAGGTGGCGGTGTAGACCTTGTTGTAGAGGATTTCAGATACACCAACGTTAAAGATGACAGCGGAAAGGTAATCTCTGACCATGCAGCAGCTGAATGTGATTTTTCTTTCATCAAGACTGAGGACTTTATCCCCAACACTCAGGAGCTTCATACTGTAACTACCTCCGGAGACAGTTTTATTTACCGCATCACATGGATTCTGAAAGCTTTGCTTATGATTTTCTCAGACCTGAAAAATCTTCCCGAATTACTCAAAGAATTAGGCTAAAAAGCAAAGCTCTTTGATTCTTTCTTACAAGAAAGAACGGCTGCCCGCCGAGGGCATAAAAAGAAAAAAAGCAATCTGATTATTGACAAAGATTATTTTTTATTGTATACTTACGGGGTTGAAAAACAACCCCGTAAACATCGAGGCGTGGCGCAGTTTGGTAGCGCGCCTGCTTTGGGAGCAGGATGCCGCAGGTTCGAGTCCTGTCGCCTCGACCAAACAAAAATCCGTTCACGAGAGTGAGCGGATTTTTGTTTGTATTATTAATTATTCATTATTCATTCGTGCAGAACGGATTTTTAATCCCTTAGTTATATTCAGGTTTATTGTATCACTTTGTAGGTTATCTGCCAAAATCGTCAAGACACGGAATTCAATGTTCCTTGTCTTATTTTTTATTCAAAAGCCATACCCCACTTTTACCGTGTTAGAAATACAAATAAAACGAAGGGGGCTCTGCCCCCTTCACCCCTGCAAGCTTTTGTAAAAGCTTGACCAAAACTTTACACTTTATTACCTTATTTCTTAATCTCTGCTATATTTGTTTCCGTTGCCTCAACCTCTCCGCTTTCAGTTACGCTGAAGCCCCACTCAAGAGTGTCTCCCCTTCTCGCATAAGGACTGAAGGAGTAAATCTTAACCGTATACTGCCCTGCCTCGAGCTTACCGAAATTAACGGTCTTTTCAACGTCAACCGCTCTGGTGTAATCGGAAAGCACAACTCTGCTGTCCGCCACCTCGCCGTTACAGCTGAGGATTATTTTATAGTTCTCTGCTCTGTAATATCCGCTTGCTTCAGGGAAGGTTATGCTTACCTCTCCCTTTTCACTCGTCGCAGTAATCTTCGCTTTATCGGGGAAGGTAGGCGCAGTATCAAGAGCCATCATTCTGTTAAAGGTATATGTACGTCTCGTCTTGTCTCCCACATCTTTAAGGAAATAGTCAATATCGTCAAAGAAACAATCACTGACAATATCGTAAAGCCTGAGCCTTACATCACCCTTTTCATCAACCTCTACAAACCAGAAGGTACCGCTCTCCCCGTCTCCGTAAGCATCACCTGAAATATAACTGAGATTTCCCATTGCTCCGGTAACACCGCCGCATCCTATAGCTGTAAAGGTACTCTGATGAATTGAACGGGGATCATTCGCCGCATAGTGTGAATGTCCTGAAAAATCGACTACCTGGGGATAATCCTTAAGAATACGTCTTATGTCCATATTCGCCCAGCTAACGCTGCCGTAAACCGTAAGAGCCGGATGAGGATGCTGCACAACAAATATAGGCTTTTCACCCGTATCCTCTACCGCCTTGTCAAGTTCAGCCTTTAACCATTCAAGCTTTGTCTTGAACTGTTCTTTACCGCTTGCGTCATATGATACACCGATAAAGTGGTATCCGTTTATAACCCTATGGAAATCAACCTCGTCGGATACATATTCTTTAAACACCTCTATTGCCTTTTCAGGCGTAGCCGTGTCACGGTAGTCTATGTGCTCATGATTACCCATTACCGTAAGCAGCTCTGTGCCTTCTCTGATGCTTTGCGTTGTAAGGTCACGGTATATTTCATACTCCTCCGCTCTGCCGCCATCGGTAAAATCACCGGCCACAAGAACAGCATCAAGAGCCTTGTACTTATCCTTTTCGGAAAGCTCGTAAGCAACATCAGCAAGCTTTCTGAATTTTTCTGCATTTTTTATTCCGCTTTCCTCGTTGCTTAAATGCACATCACTGCAAACAACAAAACGTAATACCGGCTCGAAATTTTCAGGCTTTTCCGCCTTAACCTCTCTCACTCCCGAAACAATCGAATATACTCCGAAAAGCCCCGCAAAAGCAACAGTTATAATTTTGCTCATCGCCTGATGAAAGTATAAGTTGGTTTTCATATCAATTCTCCTTTTCGTCCTTTTCTTGATTATATCACCCGATCAGGCTTTTTGCAACATAAAAAAACAGCCGGCTGATAGCCGACTGCTCATTACCTGTTAAATCAGAAATTAAAGATAGTTGCAAAATATTCAAAGATAAGATTAATTCTCGCAAAGATTGATTCAATAAGCTGCCATAATGTCTGACGCTCACTGATATCCTCTACTGCAAATCTTGCTGTAAGTGTGATTACAGAAGCATTCTTATGTACATCATCGTTAGGATTAAATGTTCCGCGATAATAAATCTGCTTATCAATACCGGATTCCCAACCGATAAATTTGTATCTGTAAGTCTTGATTGTTCCGTCTGACTGCACTTCGTTAAAATCCTGCTCGCCGGGAATCTCAGGAAAAAGATCCGCACTGAAAGGATTGCTTTCATTGATAACCACTATTCTGGTTTCCTGTCCGCGTACTACGAATTTAATTGTTTTCTCTTCCTGAATCTCTGTTGCGTCCGCGGCAGAGACTGCAACGCTGAACATTGAAAAAGCAACAAGAAGACTAAGAACTATTGCTAATGTTTTTTTCATAATTAATTTCCTCCATTCGAAATTCATTTTAAACAGGTTATACACCTTAACAACATAATTATAATAAAATTAAATTATTTTGTCAATATTTTACATAAGATTTTACAGATATACATCTTATTTAAGATATTTTTTTGCGTATTCAAGGATTACATTCTCGCTGGCATCAGTATATAGCGGATCCTGATTAAGGGCGTGTCCTGAATTAGGCATTTCAAAATATCTGTAGGTAACGCCCTTTGTCTTAAGAGCATTAACAAAAATTCTTGTATCGTTAACTGAAACTATAGTATCCTGCCTGCCCTGAACAACAACGGTAGGAACACAGCCGGAAGATACATACTTTATAGGTGAATAATTAAGAATTGCCGCCTTATTGCGGTTAAAATTCTCCTTCGTGAGCTTCACTCCGACAAGAGTTGAAACGAGAAGTCTCATTGTATCGGCGCCGTTAAGACTGTTTCTCTCGATAAAATTTTTACTTGACAAATCCGTAGGTCCGCTGTATGAAACAACTGCCGCCGGAGTTATGGGTGCGCTCGTTTTTTTAGCATAAGCATAAAGCAGGGCAAGGTGTCCACCGGCAGAATGACCTGCAAGCATTACCTTTGTACAGTTGATTCCTCTTGTTTCTGCCATAAGCTTAACCTTGGCAAGTGCACTGTCAATATCCTTAAGTATATCGCTGCAATGAACATTTGCAGAAGCATATCTGTAATTCATTGTAACACCGATACAGTTTGCGGATTTGCTTATATTTTTTGCTTTTGCAAGAAAGCTCTTTTTGTCACCGCTTACCCAACCGCCGCCATGAATATAAAGAACAACTCCCATATTTTCCTCATATTTTTCAGGAAAACAGACATCCATAACCTGTCTTGTATGGGTACCGTAAGCAACATCGGTATAAAGCGTCTGCTTTGAAGGAATTGCGCCGCCCATAGAGCTGACGAGTGAAACTATTGCCATAATAATGGCTGTAATTTTTGAAACCATTTCACATTACCTCTGAAAGTCAATTTCATTCTATATATACATTATATAAACACAACACTATTTTAATTATACTATAATATAAAATCAAATTCAACGTCAAAATATAAAAATATTTGCAATTTATGATGACAAGTTATGTTTTTTATGCTATAATATCAAACTGTATAGTCATATCTATGATTCAATTTCTATAAAAGGAGCTATTCCAATGAGTAATTTCAACGAAAACTTCAACGCTATAGTAAAAGAGCTTGAAGCAACTCTCACTTCTCTCGGCTTTGAAAAAGAAAACGAGGTTTCCGAGGGCGAAAAGCTTGCAGTAAAATTCAACGGCGAAAAGGGTGCTGTTTCCCTTGAGTATAACGAAAGCAAATTCATGATCTTCACCGGTGAAACCACAGATTTTACAGACAAAAGAATTTCCGTTTCACTTCTTGACGATGATGCAAGCGCAGCTGATATCAGATTCATCATTTCCGAATCAAAGGAAACCCTTAACGAAAAGTTTGCGAAAAAGACAGCTGTACAGAAAAAAGCAAGCCAGAAAACACCCCATACCGTATCAAAGGCAGCCGTTAAAAACGGTTCATTCTACGATGCAAATACTCTCGCAAGTAAGCTCTGCCTTGTTTTCCCCGAGCTTCGTCCCGCATATAAAGAAAACCTCAGCAATTACGGAGAGTTTATGGGCGAAGAATTCTTCACAGAATACGGCACAGAAAAAATCATTGCCGCAATCAAGGAAAATAATCCCCAGACAATGAAAAAGCTTTTCCAGATTCTCAACGAAATCTACGAAGACGGTACAAACGACACTCAGAGTCTCATTGCCGTAACAATCCTCGGCGAGCTTAACAACGACAAGATTCTTCTCGCCCGCTGTGTAGATTATATGAGCGAAACTATGGCTCCTCCCGTTATCGAGGTAAACCGCTATCTTGCTTCACCTGCAGGTAAAAAAGCAAGAAAGCAGCTCAAGAACCCTCCCGCTTACAAGCCCAAGAAGGAAAAGAAGCCCGGCATGTTTGCTCAGGTAATGGCTCAGAACGGCGGCGGTATGCCTCCTGCAATGTAACAGTTACAGAACTATAACAAATACAAACGAGGTGCAGTAAAGTGTTAATGGATAAAATTTTCGCAGCATTCTGGCAGAACACCAAGAGAATGGACGACAAGAGAATTGCTACTCTTACTCCTCCCTCGGGCGTTACCGAGATTAACGATATCGCCTATCTCGACGACGGACATGTTCACCACCAGCTTGATGTTTACTATCCCGAAGGCACAAAAGAAACCGACAGACTCCCCGTACTTATTGATATTCACGGCGGCGGCTGGATGTACGGCGACAAGGAACTTAACAAATACTACTGTCTCGAGCTTGCCACAAAGGGCTTTGTAGTTTTCAATATGAGCTACCGCCTTTACCCCGAGGTAAACGCCAGACAACAACTCTGGGATATTTCCAACTGCCTTAAGTGGATAAACGACAATCTCTCTTCCTTCCCCTGCGATACTGATAACATCTATCTCACCGGCGACTCCGCAGGCGGAATGCTTGCCGCTTTCACGGCAATGCTCAGCGAAAGCGAAAAAATGCGTGATCTTTATGACACACCTGATTTTTCACTTAAATTCAACGCTGTGGGTCTTACCTCACCTGTTCCCCGTATGAACGGTGACTTCCCCGTTAACTATTACACCAGGATAATGCTCGGTAAGGACTACGAAAAAGAAAAGTGGGCCGATTATGTAAACCTTGAGGATATACTTGCTCTCGGCAAGATGCCCCCCACCTTCCTGCTTACCTCAAGCGGCGACTTCCTCGCAAGAAAGGAAACACGTATCGCCGCAGAGAGCCTCAGAAAAGCAGGTATCGACCATCAGCTTATGGATTTTGAAAAATACAACGGTGTTGACCTTCCTCACGTTTTCCCCGTTATTTATCCCTTCAACGAGGAGTCACAGAGAGCTATAAACGAAATGCTTTCATTTTTCAAAAAATACGAAAAGGTCAAAGCATAAATACACCTACAGTCAAGGCACCGCGTGTGCCTTGATTTTTTATGGAACGGCTTAGATTTCCGACTTTTTTACATTTTTTCAAAAAATTCTGTCGGGTTTTACTTCTTACATACGTATATAATTATGAAAGAGCACGGAGGTACGTCTTTTATGACAGATAAACAACTGCTTAAAAAACTGAAAAAAGACAAAGACTCGGGGCTCTCTCTGATAATCGACCTTTACTCCGGGCTTTTGTATAAAATAGCCGCCAATGTAATTTTACCCGTAGGCACCTACGAGGATGTTGAAGAATGTGTGAGCGACAGCTTTTTAGCATTTTACGGAGAAATTGATAAGCTTGACCCTGACAAAGCGAGCGTCAAAGCTTACCTTGCGGTTATAACAAAGCGTAAGGCTATAGATGTCTACCGCAGACTCAGAGGCTCTGCTTTAATTATTGATAGCGAGGAAGCCGCTGACTCAGAGGTATCACCTGACTTTTCTCTCGACTATGACAGAAAAGTACTTTTATGGGGCGCCCTCAGAAGTCTCGGCGAGCCCGATACAACGATTATCACACGTAAATATCTTCTCGGCGAAACCGCCGCAGAAATCGCTCTTAAAATGAATATGAGCGAAGGTGCCGTGCAAAAAAGAATAGAACGCGGCAGACAAAAGCTTAAACTTGAATTAGGAGGTGTTTTTAATGGATGAACTGGAAATGCTTTTTTGCAGCCTTGATGAAAAAGAAGCTGACGAGCTTCTTAAAAATATAAGCATCGAAGAAAAAACTGTTCTTTCGCAATCAATAAAAAAACGCCTCGGTATAAAAGATAGTAAAAAAGCTACAGTTATTCCTTTCCCGACAAAAAAGCTTCTTCCCGTTGCGGCGACATTCATTGTTGTTATTGCCGTTACCGTGGCTTTCGGGCTCACACGTCAACAGCTGCACACCTCACCCACTACTGCCACAACTACAACCGAGCTGTCTCCCATAGAAAATCCTCTTATGACGGCAATCAGCACCGGAAACGATGATGTTATTGCCACTCTTCTCTCTCTGCCGGGATTAATCTCCCAGGAAACAATGGATTTTGCTATGAATTTCTCAAACATCCTTTCCTACAAAACAATTCACGAAATTGCTCTTTCCGTCCGGGATAAGCTCGGCTCAACAGGACTCGACGGACTGACTGAGGGAGCTCTTTTCGGTGACACACAAAAGGTAATTGAAGAGTTGAAAAAGCGTGATCAGATGCTTATGACACCCTTTGAAAAGCTCGCTTTCTTCTTTACTGTTGCCTTCTGCGACAGCGAAGCCGTTGATGAATTTGTAAAATGCGGTTATGACATCAACGAAAAGGACGCTTCCGGAAATTCAATTTACGCCATCGCCGAAAAATACGGCAACACAGACACAATGCAATATGCCCTTTCAAAGGGTATTACACAATAACAACTTCAGGAGTGATACTATGAAAAAGAAAATTGCAGTTATAGTTTCTCTTATACTTACGGTAGCTTGTATTTTTGCCATTGTTGTTTCCGCAACAAATGCCGCACAGCCACAGATCGAAAGAGTAAACGTCTATCAGCACAAAACCTACTACGCATATTATAACGATTCATCTTGCAAGGGCGCGGTTGCATTCTGCCTTAACAATCAGTTTGTTTCATACGGTGCAACAGAAGAAGCTCTCCGCCTTTGCACTAAAAACGCAGACGGCACCTACACCGCTCTTTACACTATTGATAAATCCAACGTTAACACCTGGTTTGCAGGCAAAAAGGAATACTCCGTTCCTGCCGACGCTGAAACATCTTCAATTTTAGGCGGACTTAACGGAATCGGAATTACCCTTGACAGCGGAAAAACAAATTTCGGCTTTTACCTTAACGGTCAGCCCATTAAAAAAGGCACACCCTACTATGTTTATATTCCTGCCGATTATTTTGTTGATGCCTCAGGCAAGGGTAACACTCCCCATTACCTTGAAATCAAGGCTTCAACTGTCAACTCCTACACAGGAGACCTCATTGAAGACCTTAAAAATGCCGCCGGCGGAATTTACGACAGCGTAATCTTTGCCGCAGAAAGCATAAACGGTATGCTTTCATAACATCGCCTTCCTCTCCCATATATAAAGCCAAAAGAAAGAGAACTGCCCTTATCGGCAGTTCTTTTTCCTTTATGCACACAATATATAGTAATACAAACAAACTTTTTCATCTAAATCTGTTGTTTTTTTCTTTCTTCTTTGATATAATTACTTAGATTTAACTGTTAGTTACAAAGGGAGTGAGGTTAAATGAAGATAGGTGCATCCTCGGCCTGCCTCTACCCAATGGAAACTGAAAAAGCCTTCTTACATATAGCTCAGCTCGGGTTTACTGACAGCGAGATCTTTATAAACTCACGCTGTGAGCTTGAACGCCTTTTTTTAAAGGAGCTTCAGGCTGTACAGAACGCTTATAAAATAAACATTATATCCCTTCACCCCCACAGTTCCTTTGCAGAAGGATATAACTTTTTCTCAAACTATGAAAGGCGTTTTAACGATGGCGTTGAGGATTACAAAAGGTACTTTGAAGCCGCCGCAATTCTCGGAGCAAAATATATTGTTCTTCACGGCTCAAACCACCCTGTTATCACAACCGAGGAATATGCCGAGCGTTTTAAAAAGCTCAATGATGTTGCTCTCAGCTTCGGATGCACGGTTGCTCACGAAAATGTTGTCAGGTACGCCGGTGAAACGCCCGAATTTATGAAAGCAATGAAGGGTTATCTCGGTAACGAATTCAAAACGGTGCTTGACGTCAAGCAGGCAAGAAGAGCAAGCAGAGAGGTTTCAGAATTTATTGAAGCTATGGGCAACAGCATAGTTCACGTTCATCTCAGCGACTTTAATAACAGCTGTGACTGTATCCCGCCCTGCGAAGATGGTCGCTTCGATTTCAAAAAGCTCTTTACTGAGCTGAACGAAGCTGGCTACAACGGAAAATATGTTATTGAGCTTTATTCCCGTAATTTTTCCGATGAAAAAGAAATCCTTAAATCAGCAAAATACCTTGAAGGTATTTTAAATAAAGTGAGGTCAGATTAAACCTTACACAATCCGAAAGGGGTAAATTTTATGAAATGTCCGTTCTGTGGCTATGAAGAAAGCAAGGTTATTGACTCACGTCCTACCGACGAAGGAGAGAAAATCCGCCGTCGCCGTGAGTGCATCGCCTGCCAGAAGCGTTTTACAACCTATGAAATTATTGAAAGTGTGCCTATCGTAGTTGTCAAAAAGGACAAGTCTCGTCAGGCATTTGACCGTGTGAAGCTTTTCAACGGAATGCTGCGTGCCTGCGAAAAGAGACCCGTTTCCATTGAGCAGATTGACCGTATTGTAACGGAGATTGAAGCTGAGCTTCAGAACTCTCTCGACAGAGAGGTTACCTCAATACATATCGGCGAGCTAGCAATGGACAAACTCAAGGCGCTTGACGAAGTTGCATACGTGCGTTTCGCCTCAGTTTACCGTCAGTTCAAGGACATCAACACCTTTATGGACGAATTAGCAAAGCTCCTTGGGGAAAAATAAATCCGAGGTGCATTAACTATGATTTACAGCGATTTTTCATCACTTGTAGGAAACACTCCGTTGCTTGATGCTTCACGCCTTTGCGAAAACGAAAGCATTGATGCAAGGCTCCTTTTAAAGCTTGAATATTTCAATCCCGCAGGCTCTGTCAAGGACAGGGTTGCAGTTAATATGCTAAAAAAAGCAACGGCAAAGGGACTTATCTCAAAAGGTGCGACAATTATTGAGCCGACCAGCGGTAATACGGGTATCGGTCTTGCCGCCGCCTGTGTTAGTATGGGATATAAGGCTATACTTGTAATGCCCGACACAATGAGCGTTGAACGACAGCAGTTATTAAAAGCCTACGGTGCCGAAATTGTGCTGACCGAGGGTGCAAAGGGTATGTCCGGCTCAATTGAGAAAGCTAACGAGCTACATGAAAAGACACCCAACTCATTTATTCCCTCACAGTTTGAAAACAGAGATAACCCCGAAAGTCACATTCTTACAACGGGTCCCGAAATATACAAGGACACCGAGGGCGAGGTTGACGTTTTCGTTGCCTGCATCGGCACAGGCGGAACAGTTTCGGGTACAGGTGCTTACCTTAAAAAGCAGAAGTCCGATATTAAGGTAATCGGTGTTGAGCCCTTCGATTCCCCCCTTATCACAAAAGGCGTAGCCGGCAAGCACGGCATTCAGGGCATCGGTGCGAATTTTATCCCCGACAACCTTGATATGAGCGTTATTGACGAGGTGCTTACGGTTAAGACCGAAGATGCTTTTTCAATGTGTCGCAGTCTTGCTTCAAGTGAGGGCTTGCTTGTGGGTATTTCCTCAGGTGCCGCACTTTGCGCCGCAAAGGAGCTTGCACAGAGGGATGAGAATAAGGGTAAGAATATTGTTGTGCTTTTGCCTGATTCGGGTGAAAGGTATATGAGTGTGGGGTTGTTTTAAGAACCCAAAATGTAAAGTTTTTTTGGTTACTTTTTTTACAAAAAAAGTAACGCCCCGCGGCGAGCGAAAAGACAATTTGATAATAAGTAAAGGTCACGGAAAATGTAAATTCCGTGACCTTGTTTTGTTTGCTTGTTCAGATAAATTGGAAGTTATCTATCGCTCGGCGCGTGCCGTTACCTTTCTTGAAAGAAAGGTAACCCAAAGAACTTTACGCTTTTGGCATCTGTTTATTTACAAGCTCAACCTCTTGTGCCGTCAGCTCCCTGCAACAGCCCTCAGGGAGGCTTTCATCAAGCCAAAGCTCACCCATTTTAACACGCCTCAACTCAACAACCCTGTTCCCGAGTGAAGCAAACATCCTCTTCACCTGATGATACTTGCCCTCGCAGATTATAACCTCTGCAACACAGCCCCTGTCAGGCAACATCCTCACATGAGCCTCAAGGCATTTTGTTCCGTCACCGAGAGTAAGACCCTCCTTAAAGGCGGCAATATCCGCCTCGGTAAGCTCCTTTAAAAGCGTCGCGTGGTAGGTTTTCATTATGTGATTTTTCGGCGAAAGTATGCGGTGGGCAAAGTCGCCGTCATCGGTAATCAGCACAAAGCCCGTTGTGTCGCTGTCAAGCCTGCCCGCAGGAAAAAGCCCCTGACGCTTCATCTCCTTCGGCACAAGATCAATCACCGTCTTCTGTGACGCGTCCTCTGTCGCACTCACAACACCTTTAGGCTTATTGAGCATAATATAAATGTGTTTCTTGTACCCGAGCACCTTGCCGTCAACAGCAATTTCGTCGGTGTCAGCGTCACACTTAACGTCACTCGACCTCACAACGCTTCCGTTGAGGGTTACAAGTCCCGCCTTTACAAGCTTTTTAACCTCGCTTCGGGAATACTTTCCCTGAGAGGCAATAATCTTATCAAGTCTTTCCATATTACTTTATCTGCGTTATCTTGTGACCCTTTACAAGGAAAACTCTCTTCGCATAAGGGAAAAGAAATTCATCATGTAATGAGTCGGTGTAAAAATCGTCAATAACTCCGTCGGGATAAGCCTCACGGAAAAATTCAATCTTCTTGTCGCGGAAGCACCAACGCTCAAAGGTGCCCTTTTCAAGGTTCATCTCCGTGCCAAGATAATGCTTTATTCCGATACGGTTGCAGATTTCCTCAAGCATAAATGTCGGAGAAGCGCTTATAACAAGGTCGTCCTCCTTCTGAATTTCAAAGTAGAAGGGCTTGATTTTATGCTCACGCTTGTCCCAGAATTCCTTTGCAATCTGCTTTGCATCTACGTTTTCGGAAATGATAAAGTCGCTTATCATCGGGCCGTAATTGTCAACAAGATCCTCAAAACGGAAGGTAAGGTTCTTATAGTCACGCACAACCTTGATGATATCGGGTGTGAGCTTTAAAAACTTAGGATGCTTTTTTACAAATTCGGTGACAAACTCAAAGGCAGTATCACCGTCAAATATAGTTTCGTCAAAATCAAAAACGTTCATTATTTATCTCCTTTTCAGATCTTGTCAAGTGCAAGGTATTCATCCTTGACTAGACCGATTTTTTTAAATATAAAGTGAAAAATCAGACTCAGCACGGCAGGTGCAACAAAGTGCATAACAACAATAAGAGCTATTGTTTTTCCTTGACCGAAGCTCTCTGCCATTGCCGAATAAGCACCAAACTGTCCTACAAGTCCGCTTGTGCCCATACCGGCACCCGAGGGAGTATTTCTCATCTGTAAAAGGCAGGTGGAAACAGGACCTAAAACCGCACCTGCAAGGGTGGGTGCAAGGGCAATCTGCGGATGCTTCATAATATTACCGAACTGAAGCATACTTGTGCCGAGGCCCTGACTGATAAGTCCACCGACACCGTTAGCCTTGTAAGAGGTTACGGCAAAGCCCACCATCTGCGCACAACAGCCCACAGCCGCCGCGCCTGCGGCAACGCCCTCAAGCCCAAGCATAATACAAAGAGCCGCCGAGCTGATGGGAGCGGTAAGAATAAGACCAACTATAACGGAAACGGTAATACCCATAGGGAAGGGATGAAGCTGTGTTGCTGAGTTGATAAGGTCACCCAGACCCGTCATCATTTCAGAAAGGTAAGGACCTGCAAAGGTGCTGACAAAGCCGCCCGTGATAATTGTAACAAGAGGTGTAACAACAATATCAATTTTAGTCTTGCCTGCAACAAGAGAAGCAACCTCGTTTGCAACAAGAGTTGAAATATAAGCTCCGACCGGGCCACCTAACTGATAACCGAAGGCACCGACAGCAATACACGAGAAAACCACCAGCGGCTTTGACTTGAGACCGTAGGCAATTGCCGCACCGATTGCAGCACCCACAACAGGCGAAGAAGCCGAAAGCACCTCTGAAAATGTACCGAGAATTTCAAGGTGAGGGATTTTTGAAAGCTGGGTAATAATCAAACCCACTATAAGAGATGAAAACAATCCAAGCGCCATAAAACTCATAGCATCCACAAGATAACGCTTAAAATATTTCTTAACTGTTGACATTTTTCATTCCTTCTTTATAATTTAATTATAACTTAAACTAAATTATATCATAGGCTTTTTATTTTATCAACAAATTTAATTCTTAACACCATTTAAAGTTTCAATAGTAATATTACAAAAAAAGATATCGAAGGCAGGTTTTATTATGCTTGACAGACTTAAAAGCTTTATGCAAGGACGATACGGCAACGATGCTCTTAATATTTTCCTTGTTCTCCTCGGATGTGTAGTAAATTTATTGCTCATTCTTTTTATTCCCGGCAGATTTTACTATTTCAGGAGCATCGGTTCAATAATTTATATTATTACCCTTGTAAGAGCTTTATCTCGTAATTTCCCTCAAAGACAGAAGGAAAACGCAAAATTCCTTGAGTTAAGTGAGCCATGGAGGAAGCATCTTTATAAAAAATTCAATCAGTATCAAGACAAAGATCACAGATATTTTAACTGCCCACAGTGCCACCGCACCCTGCGTGTACCTAAGAACAAGGGCAAAATCAACATCACCTGCCCTCATTGTAACAGACAGTTTAAAAAGAGAACTTGAAAAATCACTTATAAGATAGTATAATTATATTGACAAACCCCTCCGTCAGACCTATGGTCTGACACCTCCCCTTTCAGGGGAGAAAAAAATTATCCTCCCTGAAAGGGAGGGGGGACCGCAAAGCGGTGGGAGGGTTAACCACAAGGAGGCTTACTATGAACATTCTCGTCACCGGAGGCGCAGGCTTCATCGGTTCAAACTTTATATATTATATGCTCAAAAAGCACCCGGCCTACAGAATCGTGTGCATTGACGCCCTCACCTATGCGGGTAACCTTGAAACCCTCGAAAAGGCAATGGAAAACCCCAATTTCCGCTTTTTCAAGGGAGACATCACCGACAGAAAGGCTGTATATGCCCTTTTTGAAGAGGAAAAATTTGATGCCGTTGTAAACTTTGCCGCTGAAAGTCACGTTGACCGCTCCATTGAAGAGCCCGAGATTTTCCTCAAAACCAATATTCTCGGCACACAGGTGCTTCTTGACGCTTCAAGAAAGTACGGCAACATCCGTTACCATCAGGTTTCCACTGATGAGGTTTACGGTGACCTTCCTCTTGACCGTCCCGACCTCTTCTTCACCGAGGAGACACCCATCCACACCTCCTCACCCTATTCGGCAAGCAAGGCTTCAGCTGACCTTCTTGTTATGGCTTATTACCGCACCTACGGTCTGCCTGTAACAATCAGCCGCTGCAGCAACAACTACGGACCCTACCACTTCCCCGAGAAGCTTATTCCCCTTATGCTGATAAACGCTCTTGAGGGGAAGCCTCTCCCCGTTTACGGTGAAGGACTTAATGTCCGTGACTGGCTTTATGTTGAGGATCACTGCAAGGCTATCGACCTCATTCTGCACAAGGGCAGAATCGGCGAGGTTTACAATGTAGGCGGTCACAATGAAAAGTCAAATATCGAGGTTGTAAAAACACTTCTGCGCATTCTCGGCAAGGACGAAAGCCTTATCCGCTATGTAAAGGACAGACCCGGTCACGATATGCGTTATGCTATCGACCCGACAAAGATTCAGAACGAGCTTGGCTGGGAGCCTGAAACAAGCTTCAACGACGGCCTTCGCAAGACCGTTAACTGGTATCTTGCAAACACCGCGTGGTGGCAGAACATTGTAAGCGGAGACTATATGAGCTACTACGAAAAAATGTATAAGGACAGATAAGAGCAGTCAGTAGCCAGGACGCCCCTCGGGCGTAAGGCAGACTTTTAAATGAATATTAAACAATTAAGCAGATGCTTTCGGTAATATGAAGGCATCTGCTTTTACTATATTTTTTAAATAATCAATTAAAACAATAATGCTTAAGCTGTTGCAATTTCAATCTAAAATGTTAACACTGTTCACAGTTCGTTAACATAAATAAGTAAATAAAGTTTTATTATTATAGTATGAAAATGACTCAAAGGAGTGTTTATTATGAAAAAATTTTCAGCAATTTTACTCACAGCTATTCTGATGTTCAGCCTTGCAACACCTGCCTTTGCAGCTGTTAATGTTAACGCATCAAAAAGCCAGATTCCCATCATCCGCATTTCCGGTGACGGTGAAACCCTTTACGATGACAAGGGCAATGCTCTTGAAACCGGCACAGGCGTTTTCAGCGCCCTTGAGTCCGAGGACGGAGACAACGAGGAGCTTTACCGCTCAATTGCTCATGTGCTTCTTCCCTTCCTGATTGACGGTCTTATCTACGACCAATGGGATGGCTATTACGATGCACTCTATGAGGAAATTTCCGAGCTTTTCGGCAACGCACTGCTTGACAAAAACGGCGATCCTCTCGACAATTCAGGTCTCTCCGCTTCCCGTAAGCAGCAGCTTAAAAACGATATGAACACAGACAAATACGGCAGTAAAAAGTACTATGGAGTCGAAGACTACCGTTTTTACTATGACTGGCGTCTCGACCCCACCGCAATTGCCGATGATTTCAACGATTACATCAATGCAATAAGAATTAAAACCGGTCACGATAAGGTTGGTATTGTAGCTTCCTGTCTCGGCACATCAATCGTAATGGCTTACCTTGCAGAATATGGCTCAGATGCTGTCAGCGGTATCGGTCTTGACGGAAGTGTATGCAATGGCTCAGAAATTCTCAGCCAGACTATCAGCGGTAAATTCACCGTTGACGGAGACTCACTCACCCGAGTTCTTGAAGACAGCAATTATCTCGGCGTTTTCGATGTGGATGAATTTCTCCTTGCAACCGTAGACCTTCTTTCAAAGAGCGGTGCTATTGACGGTATTACCACTTCCGTAAAAAAGACAATTTACGATAAGGTTGTCAAGGGTGTAACCTCAGCTCTCGCACTTTCAACCCTTTGCACCTGGCCCGGCTACTGGTCAACTGTTTCTGCCGAAGATTATGACGATGCTATGCTTTATGTTTTCGGCGAAAAAGGCAGCGCAAAGCGTGTTGAATACGCAGGTCTTATTGAAAAAATTGAAAATTATAATGTAGTAAGAGGAAAAACTGACGATCTCCTTATAGCAGCTAAAGCTAAAGGAGTTAATATAGGTATCGTTTCAAAGTACGGATATCAGATTATCCCTATATGCGAATCAGGCTCAGAACTTGCTGACGAGCTTGTAACCGTTGAAAAGTCATCCTTTGGCGCAACAACTTCAAAGATTTACGATACGCTTTCAGACATCTATCTTGCTCAGATGACTCCCGAAAAACGCAAGTATGTTTCACCCGACAAGCAGGTGGATGCTTCAACCTGCCTCTTCCCCGACAGCACATGGTTTATCAAGGGTGCATCCCATGCCCATTGGACAGATGAAGAAATTCAGATTCTTTATGATGTTGCCTCAGCCAACAGACAGCTCACCGTAGAGGATACTGAAATATCACAGTTTATGGTATACACATACGAGGATGACACTGCACGAAAAATGACAACAGAAAACTGCGATACATATGTATGGTCAGAGAGCTCATCAACAAAGCCTACAAACAATCCCATTGAAAAGCTCGTTAACTTCCTCAAATCACTTTTCAAATGGTTCAAGCTTCTCTTCGGTAAGATTGAGCTTCCTACACTTCCTAAGCCTACTCTTCCCCAGACAACCACAGCAGCCGCACAGTAATTAAACCTAAAAGACATTAAGGTCACGGAAACAATTCCGTGGCCTTAATTTTATTTGTTTTTCGCTCGGCGCGTGCCGTTACTTTTCTTGTAAGAAAAGTAACCAAAAGAACTTTACATTTCTTCATCTTCCGTAAATTCCCACATTCTCACAGTTGACCTGATGCTCTTCGTAGGTTTCGGCATAATAATAATTCCAGTCGTCATCCGTTACAAAGTAAAAATAATTTGTTTCAGGCGGATTAAGTGCCGCCTCAATAGCGTGTATACCGGGATTGCATATAGGACCTGTAGGAAGACCGTAGCATTCGTAAGTGTCGTAATATTCCGCAACAACATCGGGATCCGCGCTGATATACGGTGAATTTCTTACACATTCATCGATATAATGAATCGTTACGTCGCATTGGAGCATACCGTAATCCTCATCCTCAAGACGGTTATGAAGCACAGACGAAACACCCGGCATATGCTGATGCTCACTTGCCTCCTCCTGAATAATTGAGGCTATTGTGATTATTTCGTCCATCGTATAGCCTGTTTCGGCTGCACGGGCTTTATACTCGGCGGTAAGCTTCTGCTCCGTATTATCAAGGAAACGAGTCAACGCTGTCTCCGCTCCCTCTTCCTTGTAAAATTCATAGGTATCAGGGAAAATATACCCTTCAAGGACAAAGGGTCTCTTTTCGCTGTCTTTTATATCTGCCAGAAATGAATAGCTAAGAGTTTTGAGATACGATGTATTGTTTATAAGGCTTATGAATTCCTTTGCCGTGCAGACACCGTTCTGTTCAAGAAGCTCTGCCATTTCCTTAACCGTCCATCCCTCGGGAAAGGTCAGCGTTACCGTAAGTTCCTCGGTTGTAAGCTCCCCGGTAGGCTGTGCCGCATCCGTCAGCGGAGGTAGGGTTGTGGTATCGTTTTTTTCATTTTTACTGCATGAAGCAAGAGAAAAAAGGCATACTGTAATAAGCAGAGCGTAAAGCAACTTCTTCATTTTTTCACTTCCTTATTATTTTATCTGTTATTTATCATAACACAAAAAAGCTTTAAACCCAATAGCAAAGACGTAAATTTATAAAATTTGTAAGAATTTGCATAATATATGTACTAAATACTATCTAACTTTAAAAAAAGACTTGAAAAATCCGTAGTTTTAGTATAAAATAATGAGGTAAATAATTTTTTTATTCGGAGGAATATAAAATGGTATCAGCAGGTGATTTCAGAAACGGCGTTACATTCGAAATGGATGGCAACGTTCTTCAGATTATCGAATTCCAGCACGTTAAGCCCGGTAAGGGTGCAGCCTTTGTTCGTGCAAAGGTAAAGAACGTTATCACTGGTTCAGTTATTGAAAGAACTTTCAACCCCAGTGAAAAGTTCCCCACAGCTTTCGTTGAAAGAAAGGATATGGAATATTCCTACAACGACGGCGACCTTTACTACTTCATGGACCTCGAGACATACGAGCTTGTTCCCATCAACGCCAGCGAGCTTTCCGACAACTTCAAGTTTGTTAAGGAAAACATGACTTGTAAGATTCTTTCCTACAAGGGCAATGTTTTCGGTGTAGAGCCTCCCAACTTTGTTGACCTTCAGGTTACAAAGACAGACCCCGGCTTTGCAGGTAACACAGCTACAAACACAACCAAGCCCGCTACACTTGAAACAGGTGCAGAGGTTAAGGTTCCCCTCTTCATCGACGAGGGCGAATTCATTCAGATTGACACAAGAACAGGCGAATATCTCGGCCGTTCAAAGGGTGAATAATTCACCGCTCACTTAAATATACAAGGAGGATAACTACTATGTCAGTTTCAGAAAAAGTTGCATACTTAAGAGGCCTTATGGAAGGTCTTGACATTGACGAAGATAAGAAGGAAGGCAAGATGTTTGCCGCTATTATCGACGCACTTGATGAAATCGCATCAGACCTCAGCGACATCGACGAAGATCTTGAAGATCTCACCGATTACGTTGAAGAGCTTGACGAGGACCTTGGCGACGTTGAGGAATTCGTTTACGAGTGCTTCGAGGATGACGATTGCGATTGCTGCTGTGACGACGATGATTGTGATTGCTGCTGCGACGATGACTGCATCGAGGTTGTATGCCCCGCTTGCGAGGAAACCGTTTGCATCGGCTTTGACGAAATCGACGAGGCAGGCGAGGTTGAATGCCCCTGCTGCGGCGCAGTTCTCGAATTCGAAATCGAAGAAGAAGAGGAAGAAATCGAAGAATAATTCAAAAGACACCCTGTGGGGTGTCTTTTTTTGTAAAGTTCTTTGATTCTTTCTTACAAGAAAGAATGCCCCGCGGCGAGCGACAATTAAATTAAGTGTACCACCTTGGCTCAGACCTTGGTGGTACATTGTTTATAATGACCTCGCCGGTCAGGCGTTACCTTTTTTTGTAAAAAAAGTAACCAAAAAAACTTTTCATTTCGATTCACTTATACTTTCCACTTTTTTCACAAAACCCCTTGACAACTTTCCCATTAACTGATATAATTCGTAACTGTCGCAGTATGTACTGCGTAAATTTTCCTTGCTCCGAAGGATTGAGTTTCGGGGCCAGAGACCATAAGGAGGTAAAAAACATGAACAAGTATGAATCAATGTTCGTATTCTCAGTTGCAAAGGGTGAAGAAGCTGTTACCGCTCTCAGCGAAAAGTTCCAGGCTCTCATCAACGCAAACGGCACACTTGTTTCCGCAGAGCCCTTCGGCAGCGCAAACGGTGTTCGTACCCTTGCTTACGAGATCAACGATGAAACTCAGGGTGCTTATGTTCTTATGAACTATGAAGCAAAGGCTGAGCTCCCCGCAGAGCTCGAGCGTATTGCAGGCATCACTGAAGGTGTTCTCCGCGTTCTCACTATCAGAAAGTAAGGAGGAGCTGAAAAATGCTTAACTGCGTAACACTTATGGGTCGCCTTGTGGCTGATCCCGAGCTTCGCACCACCACAACCGGTAAATCCGTTGCAACCTTCAGAATCGCTGTTGACCGTTCTTTCGTAAGACAGGGCGAGCAGAGACAGGCTGACTTCATTACAATCGTAGCATGGGAAAGCACAGCAAACTTCGTTTGCAGATATTTCCAGAAAGGCTCAATGATTGCTATTCAGGGCCGTATCCAGACCCGTAACTATGAAGACAACACAGGTGCAAAGAGAACTGCTTTTGAGGTTCTCGCAAGTGAAGTAAGCTTCTGCGGTTCAAAGGCAGAAACCGGCACTTCCGTAACACCTGCTCCTCAGGTTGCTCCTGCAGTTGCTCCCTCATATCAGACAGCTACTGCTAACGATTTCGAAGAAATCACCGACGACGAAGATTTACCTTTCTAAAAAATATTAACAGGAGGAATACGTATCATGGCATATGAAAAGGGTTCCAACCGTTCTAACAGAAAGTCACGCAAGAAGGTTTGCGCATTCTGTGTAGACAAGGTTGAAGAAATCGATTACAAGGACGTTCAGAAGCTTCGTAAGTTCACTTCTGACAGAGCAAAGATCCTTCCCCGCAGAGTGACCGGCACATGTGCACGTCATCAGCGCGAACTCACAACAGCTATCAAGCGCGCACGCCAGGTAGCTCTTATGGCTTACACAGCTGACTAATTAGAAACACATAAGCCTACCTCTTTCAGGTAGGCTTGTTTTCACCCCAAAAGAAACACAAAAGATGTTAAAAATGAGGAGTTAATCCATGCGCTCAAGAATTTTTTCACTTTTTCTTTCTGTGCTTATTCTCATCTCCTCTATACAGGTTATCGGCTTTACAAAAAACGAAGCCGCAACCAACGAAGGCAACTGTACTGCAAAGCCTGAAACTGAAACCGTTATATGCAACTTTCAGGATATAGCTTACGGCAGCAACCCCAGGCAGACCTTCGATCTCAGCCTCCCTATTGATAACCGTGACGAAATAGGTCTTGTTGTTTTTCTTCACGGTGGCGGATGGGCAAGCGGTGATAAGTCTACGGTGAAATACAGCTTCAGTAATCTGAACTCAAATAAGGATTATGCTACCGCATCAATCAACTACCGCCTCGCAGGCGAAGAAAACGCCGATATTTATGACATACTTGAGGATATAACCACAGCCCTCACCCATATCAAAAATATGTCAGGCGGTTACGGAATGAACATAACTAAGCTTATTTTGTGCGGTCATTCAGCCGGCGGACACCTTGCTCTGCTTTACTCCTACAAGTACAGCAAAATTTCACCGATCACTCCCGTTGGCACCTTCGTTACCGCTTCTGTTCCCGATCTTACCTCAGAAGCCTTTTTCAAGCAAAACTATCTCGGTGACGAAAAGTATATGTGCTCCCTTCTTTCAAAGGTATGCGGCGTGAACATCACTCCTGAAAACAGAGCAAATTACAAAAATCTGTTCAGAGAGCTTTCACCGGTTAATTTTGTCACCCCAGATTCTGTGCCTACCGTTCTGGTACACGGTAAGAACGACACTATTGCTCCCTATTCGGGTGCAGTTCTGCTTGATGATGTTCTTACGGAAAACAGAGTCAAACATGAGGTTATCGGCATTGAAAACGTTGGCCACGGAGCTTTGAAAAACGCCGAAAAGAGAAAATACGCTGAGGATTTATTGGCAGCTTGTATAAAAGAGTGGTTTGATATTAAGCCCGCAGAAACATTAATTTAACACCGTGTATGTTCAAAGATAAGAACGTAACACGGTGTTTTCTTATTACTGTAAAAGATAAAATTGTGCAAGGCTGTCCCAGGTTTCCCTGTTCACCTCACCGTTATCTCCGATAAAAGCTATCCCCTGCCATCGGATAACCTCTCTTTCCGTTGCCTCATCAAACAGATCTCCCTCTGTGCTTCTGTTAAAATTACCGTAGCTGTCCGCAACGCTGTCAAGCATAAGCTTGAGCGTTTTCACGAGGATGCCCGAATCGCCTCTTTTCAGGGGTAAATCTTCATTTCTTATCGGAGCTATCTGCACAGGCAAGGTGTTTTCGTAAACTGCACGACGGTTTGCTCTTACTAATCCTTCCCACGTTTCAAAATTTACAATCCCGTTAACCTCAAGCCCCGTCTGCCGTTGAAAATCCTCAACGGCCTTTTTTGTTTCTTCAGAATATATGCCGTCAGGTATAATCGCAGGCTTGTCGGATTCATTACGCGAAATGTTGCGCAAATACTGTTGAAGCTCCGTTATCGCTCTTTCTCTCTCAGTCATAGCTTACCCTCCTGTTCCAAGCTCATATCCCGGATACTGACCCTCTAACCTCTGCTGACCCTCCCGCAGAACGCGGTAAACGTCAGCTATGGTATTCCAGGTAAGCTCATTAACCTGACCCGTAGGCTCAAGGGAAAATATACGCTGAAACTGCCTTACTGCATTCTGGGTACGAATATCAAACACGCCGTTTTCCGCAAGGCTCATAATATCAAAAAAGTAGCGTGAAATAAAATTCAGATAGGTTTTGAATGTCAGCACCGACGGACCCACATCGCCACGTCTTAACACAACACCGGGGTACGGCTTGGTATTAACCTGTTCAATAAGCTGCTGACCTTCAAGGTAATCCACCGTACCCTTATAAGCTCCGTATAGATTATCCCAAGTCAATCTGTCTACATTACCCGTCTGCGGCAGACCGGCAAATCGCTGAAAAGCGGCTACCGAACGTCTTGTACCTTCACCGTAAACCCCATCAATATCAGGCTGAGGTACAGCAGAATTGAAAAAAGCAATAATTGCAAGAAAGTATTGCAGAGTAACCACCTGGCCACCGCTGTCCCCCACGCTTAAATCACCCTCGAAGCGTTTAGGTAGGTTTTCATACCCTACACCCTCGCTTGTCAATTCCGCGAGGCGTGTAACAGCAGAAAAAATATATACTATACGGTACCAGGTAGCCTTGCCCACAATTCCGTCTTGTGCCAGGTTGAATATACGCTGAAAGGCTCTTACAGCGTTTTCCGTGTTTTCGTCAAAAAGCCCGTTCACGACGCTGATTTTCGGTATTGACGGATAGTTTGCAGAGATGCGGTTCAGGTAAAGCTGCATTCTTCTTACGTTTTCATCAAGGTCTCCTCTCGAAAGCGGCGTTCCTGGATAAGAAGGCAGATTATCCTGCAAAGGAGCGTTTACAACAAGTTCTATATCGTCACCGTAATAATTTTCAAGTATCTCAAAGGCAGAAAGTCCCTGCTGAGCAAGAGGTACTGTCCCCCACTGAGAAAGACCGTCGCAGGTCACCGTAGTTCCGTTACAATACTGAGCAAAAAAGGGGTTAACCGTCCCTTCCTTACGTATGTAATCGTTAAAAAGCTCATCGGTGATTCTGCTTATATTTTCATAGATATTTCTGCCGTTAATAAACTTCTGATCAAAATTTGTATCGTTGGTAATATCGAAATCGTATCCCATTGAAGGATACCACTCGGTATAAATACGGTTAAGAGCAAAGGAAACCTGCGCAAGGATATTCGCCCTTATGGCTTCTTCAGGCCAGGTTGAATATATCTCTGACGAGGCAACATTTTTTATATAATCACGAAAGGGTACCGTAACATTTTCCGCACCTGATCTCGGAGAGCCAAGGTGCACCCTGATACTTGTGGGTATAGTCGGAGTTGCCATATCAGCTTATCCTCTCCTCTTCAGGAATCATAATAACCTTAAGCAGAATATCGCTGCCTCCTACAGCACTTACCAGAAGCGCTTTTCTTGCTATAAAACCCTCGGCAAATATATCGGCAAAGTAGTCTATACTGCTTCGCGGATTATCCGACTCTAAAGAATTACCCTCCGGAAAAGCAGGAAGTCTGACAGCTTCTGTCCTGCCGTTTTCGTCCGTTCTAAGAAAAGCATATATATTGTCTTCTCTGTAAACTACTACCTTCGCGCCTGCCACGGGATATGCTTCCTCACCCGAAAAAACAGCGGCGGTGAAATTAGCAAACGATGTCGCTTCTCCTTCAGGAAAATTGACAGAGGGCGGACCGACAGCCGGATCAGTGTTGACATCCTCAACCTCAATTGATGTGTTTTTTGTCGTTTCCGCGCTCATTTCTTGGGCATTTTCGTTGTTTTCAGTCTCAGCCGAGGAAGTGGTCGCTTCTTCCGAAGAGCTCTCATTCTCTGTTTTTGGTGAGATTTCACGCTCTTTTTCAATTTCACCGCCGTAAATAACTCCCATTTCGACAAGAGATTCACTGTATTTTTTTATCATTTCATCAAGATTTTCAATACTGATAATAACTCCTCCTTAGCGGTTATACTATATTTTATTTAGCAAAAGGAGAATTTATGAATATACGAAAAAACACCGCCTTTTTCCAGACGGTGTAAATATATTCTAATTGCCCTCGCCGGGCAGACATTCTTTCTTGTAAGAAATAATCAAAGAACTTTACTTGTTTATGCTACCTTTAATTCGGGGTGCTTTTTCTCAGCAATCTTCTGAAGTGCAAACACTACAGCAATAAGTGCGAAACCTGAAATATCAGTTACAGCACCGGGTATGATGCAAAGCAATCCGCCGCCGAGAAGAAGAATTCTCTGCCACCAGGGACACTTAACATACATATATCCTTCCATACCTGCAGAAACACCCAAAATACCGATAATGGCAGATACACAGATAAGTGCAACGTCGTACCAGTGCTCAACACCTATGAAAAGCATCTCAGGGCTATAAGCAAAAATATAAGGAACAATAAATGCCGTAATCGCTAATCTCGTTGCGGTAACGCCAGTTTTAAGCGGGTTGCATTTTGCAATTGCCGCGCCTGCATATGCCGCAAGAGCAACAGGAGGCGTAATATCAGCAACAATACCGAAATAGAACACGAACATATGAGCCGCAAGAACAGGAATACCCATCTTGATAAGAATGGGAGCTGTAATTGTAGCCATAATAACATAGTTAGCTGTTGTCGGAACACCCATACCAAGAATAATGCAACAAAGCATTGTAAGGAATAGTGCAAGGAAGGTGCTGTTCTGAGCAATAGGAACAAGGGTATTGATAAGGAACTGACCGAGAGCGGTCATTGTAACAACGCCGGAGATAAGACCGGCCATACCGCAGGCAACAGCAACACCGATTGTGTTTTTGGCACCATTTTCAAGAGATTCGACAACAACTGTCGGAGTAAGAGTGGTTTCCTTCTTTGTAACAAAGGAAATCAGAACACTTATAAGCATACCGGCAAGAATCGCAACATTAACCTTGCTTGTCAGAAAAAGAACAACAAAAGCAGCTGCAGGAATTGCAGGATAAACAAGCTTCCAAAGATTCTTCTTGTTAAGTTCACGGGGAACAAGGGAAACAATAAGCGCACCCATAATAGCAATACAGGCAGAAATACCTGCGCTGTACTTGTTCATTGCGAGAACAAGCATCACAATAGGAAGAAGGAGATAACCGTTCTTAAGCATAAGCTTGAAGAAGTTGGGAAGCGCATCCTTGGGAAGTCCCTTAAGACCATGCTTCTTTGCTTCAAAGTGAATCATAACGAAGATACCCATAAAGTAAAGAAGCGCAGGAAGGATTGCTGTAACAGCAATCTTTGAATAGGGCATTTCTGTCATTTCAGCCATAAGGAAGGCTGCAGCTCCCATGATGGGAGGCATAATCTGTCCTCCGGTTGACGCAGCTGCCTCGACAGCTGCGGCGAACTCCGGCTTATATCCCGTCTTTTTCATCATAGGGATGGTGATTGAACCTGAGCCAACAGTATTTGCTACGGATGAACCTGAGTACATACCCTCAAGGGCACTTGAAATAACCGCAACCTTTGCAGGACCGCCAATAGATGAACCTGCAACGGAGTTTGCAAGGTCAACAAAGAATGTGCCGATGCCTGTCCTTTCAAGAAGGGCACCGAGAATTATAAACAATACAATAAATGTTGTACAAACGTAAACCGGAGTCGAGAAAAGTCCGTTAGCCACATCATAGAAAAGACTGTACATAAGACTTCTGAGCGCTATACCGGGATTCGCCGTAAACGCCTTGACTGCCGCATAGGTGACAAAAGCACCCACAACAAATATAATCGGCAAGCCTACTGCCCTTCGGCAGAGCTCAACCATAAGAACAATAGCGATAAGAGCAATTACAATCTGTAATGTGCCTATACGCCTTGACATGAAGATAATATCTTCCTGAAAAATTGTGTAATAAAGGAACGATCCTGCGCCAACCACGGCGAGAATTATATCATAAAACGGAACATAATTAATTTTTTTAGTCTGCTTCTTGTACGCAGGGAACATAATGTACCCCATGAACATAATAAAAGCCATGAATGTGGTAAGTTTTGTGTGCTTTGTGGCATTCTGGAGAACAAGTGCCATAAAAATCATATAAACGCTGAACGCCGCCATAAGTCCTGTGATAACTTTTTTTCTCCAGCCGGTGAAAACACGCACATTACTTTCACGGTCGAACTCCTGCATTATCGCGTCAGCATCAACAATCTCTTCTGTTTCTACAAAAGCCTTTGCTTCATCCATAGAGCTTCCTCCTTCTTATTTATTTTTTATAAAACCTAAATAAATGCTGCAGGTTAATGCAGCATTTATTTATATAAAGATATTATATTTTAACCTTATGCGATTACGCCGATTTCCTGATAATATCTTGCTGCGCCGGGATGTACGGGAACCTTGCCCACTGCTGCAACTGCGTTTTCCTTAATCATTTCGTTACCCTTAGCGTGAGCAACTGCAATGTCAGCCTGCTTTTCCCAAAGATTCTTTGTGATTTCGTAAACCTGGTCGTCGCTCATATCATTTGTAACAACGAAAGTAGCCTTAATTGCAACTGTGCTTGTTGTTTCTGTAACAAAATCATACTTTGTATTGTCAGCTGTTGCTTCAAACTTTTCATAGAAGGAATACTTTTCGATAAGTGAATCGATAACATCCTTACCAAGGTCAACAAGAACAACATCTGTTGTTGTTGCAAGGTCAGTGATAGCCGTTGTGGGAGCACCTGCAGTGATGAATGCTGCATCGATGGAGCCATCCTTAAGCTGCTGAGCTGAATCACCGAAGGAAGCTGTAACCTTCTTGATATCTGTATCAATGTCAAGACCTGCTGCTTCGAGAATCTGAGTAGCGTTGTAGTAAACACCTGAACCAACGTCACCAACTGCTACAGTCTTGCCCTTAAGGTCAGCAAGTGACTTGATACCTGATGACTTTGTAGCTACGAGCTGACAAACTTCTGAGTATACGCAAGCAATAGCTGAAAAATCAGTGATAGGAGCTGCGAAGCCATTTGTACCTTCGTAAGCATAGTTCATAACGTCGTTCTGAACGATAGCAAACTGTGCTTCACCGTCAGCGATCATTTCAATGTTAGCCTGTGAGCCACCTGTTGAAATAACGTTGAATGTATAAGCGTCTGTGTTAAGAAGCTGACCTACTGCTGTTGTGAAAGCATAGTATGTACCTGTTGTGCCACCGGTACCTGCGGTAATTGTCTTGATTACTTCTGCTGCGTTGCCGTCTGTTGCATTGCCATCTGTTGCATTGCCGTCAGTAGCGTTGTTGCCGCCGCAAGCTGCAAGAGTGAAGAGCATGAGAGCTGCAAGAAGAACTGCTAAAAACTTTTTCATGTGTTTTTCCTCCGTTTTAAATAGATTTGTTCTTAAGATGAAATATATGCGCACCGTTCCTATATAAGTACACATCTATTTCATATTTGTTTTATTGTAATACATTTACCCCCTTGTTGTCAAGAGAAAAGGGAATTTTTATAAAATATAATACTTTTTTATTCATCAGATTGCATAAATATACTGTAAATTCTATATTTTTATACATTTCAACCTTTTAAGCACAATATATTGTCTTTTTTGAGCTTAAGATATTGAAAGCTTATAAGTTCTGTGTTATCATTCATCTGTAATAAATATAATGCGGAAAGCAGATTTGTGTAATGAAAAAGCAGAAATCCGTCCGCAAAAAGTAAAAAAGGAGTATATCAATTGAAAAACATCACTCTTATAGGAATGCCGGGAGCAGGAAAGAGCACAATAGGAGTTATCCTTGCAAAAAGTCTGCTTTGCAGCTTCACCGACACCGATCTCATCATACAGAACTGTACAGGCAGAAGTCTGTGTCAGCTTCTCGAGGAAAAAGGCAGAGAAGGCTTTTTACAGCTTGAAAACGATATAATCTGCCGTTCCCGTTTCAATAACTGTGTTATCGCTACGGGCGGAAGTGCTGTTTACGGCGAAGAAGCAATGGCAAAGCTCAAAACGGAAAGCACGGTAATTTTCCTTTACGTTAATGTATCCGAGCTTGAAAAACGTCTTTCTAACATAAAAACCCGTGGTGTAGCCATGAAAAAAGGCACGACTATAAAAGACCTTTACAATGAAAGGCTCCCCCTCTATCGCAAATACGCTGATTTCACCCTTGACTGCACGGGACTTACGGCAGAAGAGTGCGTGGACAGAATTGTGGAAAAATTAAAATGAAAACAACTGGAAATGTTCTTTTTTCTCTTTTCTTCCGGGAAAAGAAAGTCCGACCGGCAGAGTCGTTTAATATTTTACTGTAAAAATCAAAGGTCACGGAAAATTCCGTGACCTTAAAATTTTATTATTTTATCGCTCGGCGCGTGCCGTCACTTTTCTTGTAAGAAAAGTGACCAAAAGAACTTTTCGCTTATTTTCTGAAAACAGCCGAAAGGCTCTTAAGAGGCTTCTTTCTTCTGTGCTTCTTCTGGATCTGAATAGGCTGTTTGATAAGCATATCACACATAACAGTCCAGAAAATGATAAGGATGTACATTCCGAATACACCATAGAAGCCACCTGAAAGAGTTGCTGTTGAAATTGTTACAAAAGCTGCTGCAAGAGCTGCCCATGAGCTTTCAGAGAAAGCACTTACAACATCGGTAAGAGCGATTTCACCGCCGATAATCTTTGAAAAAGCGCTGTTACTGATAATGATTGCAATAAAGCAGATTACAAGACCGCCTGCACAAAGGCCCATAACAAGCTTTCTCTTGTTTGTTGCCGCTGAAACTGCACCTACTGCAACAAGCATTAAGAGTGCAAGCACAAAGAACACAACAAAAGCTATAAGCTGGGGAAGGATGGGCTGAATGAGAGCCATTACGTCAACTTCGCTATCCTTTGAGGTATCAACGCCCATAAGAAGCTGAATGATATCAACAACGGAGAACTCAAACTTTGTCTGTACATTGAAGGCTTCGAGGAGTGTTGTAAGCTGGCTTAACTCCTCTGAAACGGTACCGATTGCAAAGTGGAAAAGCTTAAGCATGATACCGATTACAATTGCTCCGACTGAAAGAATCGGAGTGATAATTCTGTATGCTATTTTCATTTTTATGTCTCCTTATCTCTTTACTACCTTATTTCCAGGACGAGTTGAGAGCAACCGTTCTGTTGAATACAAGCTTATCCTCTGTTGACGTTGTGTCAACACAGAAGTAACCCTGACGCATAAACTGGAAGGTGTCCCCTGCTTTAAGCTCATTTACGCCATCTTCAAGGCGACAGCCTGAAAGAATTGTGAGCGAATCAGGATTAAGATTGTCCTTGAAGGAGCCTGCGCTCTCATCGGAGGGATTCGGGTTAACAAAGAGTCTGTCGTAAAGTCTTGCCTCGAACTCTACGGAATTTTTTGCACTTACCCAATGAAGAGTACCCTTTACCTTTCTGCCGTCAGGTGAGTTGCCGCCCTTGCTTTCGGGATCGTAGGTGCAGTGAACTGCTGTTACCTCACCGTTTTCGTCGGTGTCGTAGCCGACGCACTTAACAAAATATGCACCTCTAAGTCTTACCTCATTGCCGGGGAAGAGACGGAAATACTTCCTAGGAGGCTCAATCATAAAGTCTTCCTTTTCAACAAATATTTCCTTAGAGAAGCGGATTGTTCTCGTGCCCATCTCAGGTCTGTCCTGATTTACGGGAAGCTCAATTTCCTCTACCAGATCCTCAGGGTAGTTATCAATAATAACCTTGAGAGGACGGAGAACCGCCATACAACGGGGAGCATTCACGTTAAGATTATCTCTTACGCAAGCCTCCAGAAGTCCGAAATCAACAACGGAAAACGCCTTTGAAACGCCTACACGGCTGATGAAATCGCGGATTGCCTCAGCGGGATAGCCTCTTCTTCTCATACCGCTGATTGTAACCATTCTCGGGTCATTCCAACCGTCAACAATACCCTCGTTAACAAGCTGTAAGCACTTACGCTTACTTGTAAGGCAGTAGTTGAGGTTTAGCCTTGCAAACTCAATCTGTCTTGAGGGAGTTTCAAAGCCGAGCTCGCGAAGGAACCAATCGTAAAGAGGTCTGTGGTTCTCAAATTCAAGGGAGCAGAGTGAATGGGTTACACCCTCTCTTGTATCTGAAATAGGATGTGCAAAGTCATACATAGGATATACGCACCACTTGTCACCGGTCTGATGGTGGCTTACATGAGCAATTCTGTAAATAACAGGGTCGCGCATATTGATGTTAGGTGACGCCATATCAATTTTTGCACGAAGCACTCTTGCACCGTCAGGAAATTCACCGTCAGTCATACGCTTGAAGAGGTCAAGGTTTTCCTCAACGCTTCTTTCACGGTAGGGACTGTTCTTACCCGGCTCTGTAAGTGTACCTCTGTACTCTCGGATTTCGTCAGCGGTGAGATCACATACATAAGCCTTACCCATTTCGATAAGCTTTATTGCGCATTCGTAGATAAAATCGAAGTAGCTTGATGCGTAAAGCACCTTATCCCACTTGTAGCCAAGCCAGAGGATATCCTCCTTAATAGCATCAACGTACTCAACGTCCTCCTTTGAGGGGTTTGTATCGTCAAGACGAAGATTGCAGGTACCGCCGTATTTTTCAGCAGTTGAAAAGTCAATCTGTATAGCCTTTGCGTGACCGATGTGAAGGTAGCCGTTGGGCTCGGGAGGGAAACGGGTCTGCACGTGAGTGTAAACGCCCTTTTCTAGATCTTCATCAATGAAGTCGTGTATAAAATTGGAAACGCTTGTAATTTCTTCCATTGTGTTCTTCCTTTCTGTGTTGTTGGGACCCTCTCCGTCAGACCTACGGTCTGCCACCTCTCCCGAAGGGAGAGGCAAGATTTTATTCTCACCTTATTTACAAGGCGTGGCTCTCCCTATGGGAGAGCTGTCACGAAGTGACTGAGAGGGCATTTTTCAGGATTATCCCTTATAAAACTCCATTGCCACGCTGAGTCTTGCCTTTACCTTATCCTCACCGAGAAGGCTCATAATAGCCCAAAGGTCAGGAGTGTTTCTTCTGCCGGTAACAGCAATTCTGATTACCGTTGAAACATCACCGACGTGACCCTTGAAGGCTTCGGGATTTTTCTTGTACTCCTTGACATTGGGAGTATAGCCGAGGGGCTCACACAGAGCCTTTATACGGTCGAACCATCCCTGCTTGTCATCAGCGGCAGTATATTCCTTAAGGTATGCTTCAAGAATTTCGGCTGCAGCTTCCTTTGTAAGATTTTCGGGAAGCTCATAATTCTTCTCGTAGATTTCATCAAAGAAATAGCTGATGTAGTCCTTGACCTCGCTGAAGCAGGCAATGTCCTTACGGGGCTTGGGGCCCTCACGGTCAATATTGAGAATATTTACGGAGAATTCCTCATCTCTTGTGAGAAGCTCATAAAGCTCCTTGTCGTATTCCTTTGCCCAGGCGACGGTATAATCATAAACCTTTTTCGCATTCATTACGGAGATTACATTTTTGCTTACGTCGTTAAGCTTAACCATATCGAAAAGAGCACCTGAAACGCTCATCTTCTTGAGATTGAAGGGGAAGGTGTCGATATCGGCATCCTTGTTTATCTTTCTCCAGTCCTCGAAGTTAGAGTTCATAAGAGTCATAATGTACTCGTTTACGCTCTCCTTGGGATAACCCTGCTCAACGTAGAAGGTAACTGCTGCTTCGGGGTCCTTACGCTTACTGAGCTTACGCTTGCCGCCGTTTTCCTCCTTCATAATAGGAGCAACGTGAGCGTATTTCGGCACCTTGAAGCCAAGGCACTTGAAAAGCTGGAGGTGAATGGGACAGCTTGACATCCACTCGTCACCGCGGACAACGTGAGTTGTTCTCATAAGGTGGTCGTCAACTGCGTGAGCAAAGTGATAGGTAGGAATACCGTCGGATTTGAGAAGAACAACATCCTGCACATTTTCGGGCATTTCAATTTTGCCCTTTATCATATCGTCGAAGAAGCATTTTTTCTCTGCATCACCGGGGCTTCTGAGACGGAGTGTCCACTGCTTACCCTCGGCAAGATTCTTTTCGATATCAGAGAGTGTGAGATTGCGGCATTTTGCATAAGGTCCCCAATAGCCCTTCTGAGGCTCATTTTCCTGCTGAGCTCTGATTTCATCAAGCTCCTCTGCACTGCAGAAGCAGGGATAAGCAAGACCTTCGGAAACGAGCTGCTTTGCATAAACGTGGTAAATATCCTTACGCTTGCTCTGATAATAGGGGCCGTAGTCACCCTTTTCAATGTCTTCACCTACAACACCCTCGTCGGCAACAACATCAAAGGCTTCAAGGCCCTTGAGCATTACCTCAATGGCACCCTCAACCTTACGCTTCTGATCGGTGTCCTCAACACGGACAAAGAAGATACCGTCTGTTACCTTTGCGGTTTTGTATGCAACCATACCTGCAAAGAGGTTACCGAAGTGGAGGAAGCCTGTAGGAGAGGGAGCAAGGCGTGTTACTCTTGCGCCTTCCTTGAGGTTTCTTGGAGGAAACATCTCTTCCATATCGGCAGGGGTTTTTGTTATATTAGGAAATAAAAGCTCGGCGAGCTTAAGATTATCGTTCATTTTAATCCTCCTGACAAATTGGCATAATAACAGATTATAATTCAGTATATTATCTCAAATTTTGTAAGAAAATTCAAGAGGTTAGAAGAAAAAATGTAAAGTTCTTTTGTTTCTTTTCTTACAAGAAAAGAAAGCCCGACCGGCGAGGTCATAAATAAAACGGAATAAAAAACTTATTGTGTGATCAAATCCTGTGCTTATCATTCTCGCTCGCCGCGTGGCATTACTTTTTTTGTAAAAAAAGTAATCAAAAAAACTTTGATTTTCACCCACGGATACAAAAAAATCCCACCTGCTTAAGCAGATGGGATTTTAATCAGTATTAACTCTGTATCATCAGATGAGCTCAATGATGCACATCTCAGCAGCGTCACCGCGACGGGGACCTGTCTTGATGATACGGCAGTAACCGCCGTTTACGTCCTTATACTTGGGGCTGATTTCGTCGAAGAGCTTCTTTACTACATCTTCCTTTGTGATGTATGCAAGAGCCTGACGCTTGTTGTGAAGGCTGTCCACTTTACCGAGAGTAATCATTTTCTCAGCCATAGCGCGAACTTCCTTAGCCCTTGTAACGGTGGTTTCAATGCTGCCTTTCTCTAAGAGATAAGTTACCATTCCTCTGAGCATAGCGTTTCTATGGTCGCTAGTTCTGCCGAGCTTTCTGGTACCTGCCATTTGAAATCACTCCTTTACTGTAGAATGTTATTATTCGTCTTCGCTGCGAAGATCAAGACCGAATGAATGAAGCTTGTTGATAACTTCATCAAGGGACTTCTTACCAAGGTTACGAACCTTCATCATATCGTCCTCTGTCTTGTTTGTAAGATCTTCAACAGTGTTGATGCCTGCACGCTTCAAGCAGTTGAATGAACGTACCGACAAATCAAGTTCCTCAATAGTCATCTCGAGAACCTTTTCCTTGGCGTCTTCGCCCTTATCAACCATTATCTCTGTGTCGTATGCCTCACCTGAGAGGTCGCCGAACAAAGCGAGATGTTCGTTGAGAAACTTGGCACCGAGTGAAACAGCTTCTGTGGCTGTTATTGTACCGTTTGTCCACACTTCAAGTGTGAGCTTGTCAAAGCCAATTTCTTGGCCGACACGAATGTCGTCAATAGTATAATTTGCCTTGAGAATCGGAGTGTAGATTGAGTCAATCGCAATTACACCGATAACAGGCTGCATGAGCTTCTTGTTCTGCTCAGCCGATACATATCCACGACCCTTGTTAACAGTGAGTTCCATATTGATGTGAGCGTCCTTGTCAAGGGTGCAGATGTGATATTCGGGGTTGATAATTTCAACTTCTGAATCACATTTGATGTCGCCTGCAAGAACTTCGCCTTCGCCGCTTGCATCAATGTAAACTGTTTTGGGGCCTTCACCGTGAATCTTGAGGATTACGTTCTTAAGGTTGAGAATGATTTCAGTAACATCCTCTTTTACACCGGGAACGGTGGAGAACTCATGAAGAACGCCGTCAATCTTAACACTGGTGATTGCGTAGCCGGGAAGTGATGAGAGAAGAATTCTTCTCAGGCTGTTGCCGAGTGTCACACCATAGCCACGCTCTAACGGCTCAACGATAATCTTACCGTAGGTACCGTCAGCTGCTAATTCTGCAGTTTCGATTCTGGGCTTTTCAATGCCTATCATGCAAAACCCTCCTTATTCTATTGTGGATGTGTTTACGGGTTATCCCGTGATTAAACTATTACTTAGAATAGAATTCGACGATAAGGTGTTCTTCAACGGGAGCATTGATCTGCTCACGATCGGGAAGAGCAACAACCTTAGCTTCGAGGTTTTCACGGTTAACATCGAGCCAAGCGGGAACGGGTCTTGATGCGTTTGCTTCAAGAACAGCCTTGATCTTTACGCTGTCGCGGCTCTTTGCTTTGATTGAAACGATGTCACCGGCCTTGAGAAGGTATGAAGGAATGTCAACCTTTTTGCCGTTAACAGTAAAGTGTGCGTGTGTTACAAGCTGTCTTGCTTCAGCTCTTGAAGAAGCCCAGCCGAGTGTGTAAACTACGTTATCAAGACGGCTTTCGCAGATACGAAGAAGGTTGTCACCGGTAACGCCGGTCTTCTTTTCAGCCATAATGAAGTACTTATGGAACTGACCTTCCTGAACACCGTAGTAACGTCTAGCCTGCTGCTTTGCACGAAGCTGAAGGCCATACTCAGAATTCTTTTTGCGGCTCTGGCCATGCTGACCGGGAGCGTAGGAACGACGCTCAAAAGCACATTTGCCTGTGTAGCATCTGTCGCCCTTTAAAAAGAGCTTCTTACCCTCGCGGCGGCACATCTTACATACCGCACCTGTATATCTTGCCATACGTTTGTACCTCCGTTATACGCGTCTTCTTTTCGGGGGACGGCAGCCATTGTGGGGAATGGGAGTAACGTCTTTGATCATTGTTACTTCCAGACCTGCTGTCTGTAAAGCTCTGATAGCAGCTTCACGACCAGCACCGGGTCCCTTAACATATACTTCAACGGTCTTCATGCCGTGTTCGATTGCAGCCTTTGCAGCTGTTTCAGCAGCTGTCTGAGCAGCAAAGGGGGTGGATTTTCTTGAGCCTCTGAAGCCCATTTCACCGGCACTTGCCCATGACACTGCGTTACCCTGCATATCAGTGATGGTAACGATTGTGTTGTTGAAGGTGGATTGGATATGGGCGGCACCGCGGTCAATGTTCTTGCGCTCACGGCGACGACGAATTGTGGTAGCCTTTTTAGCAACCTTTGCCATAATGGTATCCTCCTTAGATTATTTCTTCTTATTGGCGATTGTCTTCTTGGGACCCTTACGAGTACGAGCGTTTGTCTTTGAACGCTGACCTCTTACGGGAAGGCCCTTTCTGTGGCGAACACCACGGTAGCAACCAATTTCAATAAGTCTTTTGATATCGAATGCTGTTTCTCTTCTGAGGTCACCTTCAACCTTTACGTTACGGTCGATGTACTCACGAAGCTTGGAAACGTCGTCCTCGGTAAGATCCTTAACTCTTGTGTCGGGATTGATACCTGTTGCAGCAACGATATCTGTAGCGGTTTTACGACCAATACCAAAGATGTAAGTAAGAGCAATTTCAATTCTCTTATCTCTGGGAAGGTCAACACCTGAAATACGAGCCATTTGTTAAGCCTCCTTATTTACGGGCGTCAGATTAGCCCTGACGCTGCTTGTGTTTGGGATTTTCGCAGATAACCATGATCTTGCCTTTACGCTTGATTACCTTGCACTTTTCACATATCTTTTTTACAGAAGGTCTGACTTTCATAGGATTGCCTCCTTTAAATTCAAACTGTCAGGTTTATTTTGATCTCCATGTAATGCGTCCGCGGGTCAGGTCATATGGAGACATTTCGACTGTGACCTTATCACCGGGAAGGATACGAATGTAATTCATTCTGAGCTTTCCCGATATATGCGCTAAAATTTTGTGACCGTTTTCGAGTTCGACCTGGAAGGTTGCGTTGGGAAGTGCCTCAACAACTGTTCCTTCGATTTCGATCATATCCTGTTTTGACATAACTTTAACCCCCTGGGTTCGCTATTTTATTAAGCTGTTTTCTGATGCTCCGGTTTGTTGCCATTGAGTGTTCATCGAGAACAAATTGAGTTTTCTCAAGGTGCTTAGGATTTTTTGCCTTAGGCTTTTCCAGCCTTCTGCCCTTTCCGTTACACACCATAACTCTTTTTCCGTCAAAGTCCGTAACCGTAAGCAGCTCACCTTTATCGTGACCTGCAACGGAAACCAGAACCTGTCCCTTCACATATTCCATTCTCATTCACCTTAAGGCTGTGTGAGAATTACGGGGCCGTCCTTTGTGATAGCCACTGTATGCTCAAAATGTGCGGAAAGCTTTCCGTCAAGGGTCTTTACCGTCCATCCGTCGGGGAGGACCTTCACCCTTGCAGTACCTTGATTGATCATCGGCTCAATAGCGAGTGTCATGCCCGGTAACAGGCGTACGCCTCGGCCGGCTGTGCCGAAATTCGGCACACTGGGATCTTCATGTAATGCCTTACCGATGCCGTGTCCGGTATACTCACGGACCACACCGTAGCCTTGTTCTTCGCAAAAGCTCTGAACCGCATAGGCTATATCACCGATTTTGCCGCCGGGAACCGCAGCCTCGATTGCCTTATAAAGACTCTCTCGGGTTACGTCCATCAGCCGCTTTGCCTCATCGGAGATTTCTCCGCAAGCAAAAGTGGCGGCATTGTCGCCGTTATAGCCGGCTATTTTCGCTCCCAGGTCAATGGAAACAATGTCCCCTGACTTAAGGATGCGTTTTTTATCAGGTATTCCATGAATGACCTCATCATTTATGGAAATGCATGCAGTAGCCGGGAAACCGTACAAGCCAAGGAAGTTAGGTTCAGCTCCCTGACTTTTGATGTAATCATAGGCGATCTTGTCAATCTCCCAGGTTGAAATACCCGGTCTGACCGCCTCTCCGGCCACCTTGAGCGCTCCTGCTGATATCCTGCAGGCTTCCTTCATCAAAGCAAGCTCGCGGGATGTTTTGAGCACTATCATGCTTATTCCTCCAATGCTTTAAGGACAAGGGCTGATGTATCAGCAACCTCTTCCTGTCCCTCTACGATGAAGAGCTTACCCTTCTTTTCGTAGAAATCCTTAAGCGGCTCGGTCTGACTGTGATATACATCAAGTCTTTCCTTAACCGTGTTGGGATGGTCGTCAGCTCTGATGATAAGCTCTGCACCGCAAGCGTTGCAGATGCCATCCTTTTCAGGCTTCTTGTAGAGAAGGTGATATGAATTACCGCAAGCGGGGCATACTCTTCTGCCACTCATTCTCAGGACGATTTTTTCATCGGGAACCTCGATGTCGATAACCTTATCAATTTCGATGCCCATTTCGTCAAGAGCCTCAGCCTGAGGGATTGTTCTGGGGAAGCCGTCAAGGATGAAGCCGTTATTGCAATCATCCTCGCTGAGGCGTTCCTTTATGATTCCGATAACAACGTCATCGGGTACGAGCTGACCTGCGTCAATGAATTCCTTGGCTTTGAGTCCCATTTCTGTGCCGTTCTTAAGAGCTGCACGGATAATGTTACCTGTTGAGATGGTGGGGATTGAAAGCTTTTCGCAGATGAATTCTGCCTGTGTGCCTTTACCTGCACCGGGTGCACCTAAAAGAATTAACTTCATGGTTACGTCTCCTTTATTAATTAGTCAAGGAATCCCTTGTAGTGTCTCATCATCATCTGGCTTTCAAGCTGCTTAACTGTTTCAAGAGCAACGCCAACTACGATGATAAGTGATGTACCGCCGAGTGACAGAGTCATGGGTGCACCAATAAGATTTGTAAACAGTGTGATTACGTTGGGGAACAGAGCAACTACTGAGAGAAGCAATGCACCGAGAAGTGTAATTCTGTTAAGAATCTTCTTGATGTAATCGGCAGTGGGTTTACCGGGACGAAGTCCGGGAATCATACCGCTGTTCTTTCTGATGTTGTTAGCCATTTCAACGGGATTATACTGGATGCTTGCATAGAAGTAAGCGAAGAACAGGATAAGCACGAAGTAAATGATTGAATAGAACCAGTGGCTTGTCTTAAAGAGATTGAAGAAACCTGCAAACTTCTCAACCTTATCCTCTGAGAGGAACATCTCTACTGTGGGAGGAAGTGAAAGGATTGATGAAGCGAAGATAACGGGAAGAACACCTGACATATTAACCTTGATGGGGATATGAGTGCTCTGACCGCCGTACATCTTACGGCCTACAACACGCTTTGCGTACTGTACGGGAATTCTTCTTTCTGCGTTGTCCATCCATACGATGAAAGCGATCATCGCAAGAAGGCAAACTACAACAGTAGGAACAAGTGCATAGTATGCAGTGTTGTCCAGCTGAATGTAATACCACAGTGATGAAATGATTGTGGGGATACGTGAAACGATACCTGCAAAAAGGATGATTGAGATACCGTTACCGATACCCTTTTCATTTACCTGCTCACCGAGCCACATAACGAAGGTTGAACCTGCTGTGAGACAGAGGATAACTGCAAGAGCTTCAACAACGAGTGCAAAGCCCTTGAAGTCGCCTACGATATAGCCCTGGCTTCTGAGGTAGATGAAGTATGCTGTACTCTGTAAAAGAGCAAGAGCAACTGTGGTGTATCTTGTAATTGTAGCAATCTTCTTTCTGCCCTCTTCGCCTTCCTTTGAAAGCTTTTCAAGGTAGGGAATTGCAACAGAGAGAAGCTGAATAATAATCGAGCTGTTGATGTAGGGTGTGATTGACAGTGCAAAGATTGTACCGTATGCAAAAGCATCACCTGTCATCATAGCAAGATAGTTCATAAATGTTTCGCCGTTAGGATCAATGATACCGTTTTCAGCGAGGATGTTAGTGAAGGGTACCGGAATAGCAGCACCGATTCTGAAAATTACTACTATAAGTGCAGTGAAGAGGAGCTTCTTACGAAGATCTGCAATCTTCCAAGCATTTATAAAAGTACTAATCATGTCAGATCACCTCGGTCTTTCCGCCTGCTGCCTCAATCTTCTGCTTTGCAGATTCGCTGAAAGCGTTAGCCTGAACTGTGAGCGCCTTGGAAATTTCGCCGTGACCGAGAACCTTTACGCCGTCAAGAGCCTTCTTAACGAGACCCTTTTCGATGAGTGAATCGATTGTTACTGTTTCGCCGGCTGCGTAAGCCTTTTCGAGAGCTGCAACATTTACGATAGCCATTTCTGTACCGAAGATGTTAACAAAGCCTCTCTTGGGGATTCTTCTCTGAAGGGGCATCTGACCGCCTTCAAAACCGGGACGCATGCCTCTGCCGGCACGTGCCTTCTGGCCCTTATGACCTTTACCGGCTGTCTTACCCTGACCTGATGCGGGACCACGGCCGATACGCTTACGGCTCTGTGTTGAACCTGCTGCAGGTGAAAGTTCGTGCAATTTCATGTTTCGCACCTCCTCAATTTAAGCTTCAGTAACTTCGAGAAGGTGAGAAATCTTCTTCACCTTACCCTGAGTCTGGGGATTGTTGGGCTGTACAGTCACATCCCCGATTTTCTTAAGACCAAGTGCCTGGGCGGTAGCAATCTGATCCTTCTTTGAGCCGATAAGGCTCTTAACAAGCTTAATCTTAACCTGTGTCATCTTGAACGCCCTCCTTAACCTAAGATTTCTTTAGCGGTCTTACCGCGGATTTCTGCAACTTCTTCTACGTTGCGAAGCTTTGAAAGACCGTCGATTGTAGCTCTAACAACATTACAGGGGTTGTTTGAACGAAGAGCCTTTGTACGGATGTCCTTGATACCTACTGTTTCAACAACAGCACGAACGGGACCGCCGGCGATAACACCGGTACCGGGAGCAGCGGGCTTGAGAAGAACAACGCCTGCGCCGAATTTACCGATAATCTCGTGGGGAATGGTTGTGCCCTTGAGAGCAACCTTCATAAGGTTCTTCTTTGCATCTTCGATACCCTTACGGATAGCGTCAGGAACTTCACCTGACTTACCGAGGCCGAAACCGATGATGCCATTGCCGTCACCGACAACTACGAGAGCAGCGAACTTAAAGATTCTACCACCCTTAACTGTCTTTGAAACACGGTTGATGGCAACAACACGCTCTGTAAGTTCATAAGCTGATGCGTCAATTTTAGTCATTGTAAATATCCTCCTTGCTTAGAACTTAAGTCCGCCGGCACGAGCACCATCTGCGAGCTCAGCCACACGACCGTGATAAATGTAACCGCTTCTGTCGAAAACGCATTCATCAATGCCCTTTTCGATTGCGCGCTTTGCGAGTGTTTCGCCCACCTTGTGAGCTGCCTCTTTGTTTCCGCCGTATTCAGTGAAATCCTTTTCTGTTGTTGAAGCTGCTGCGAGTGTAACACCTGCAACATCATCAATCAACTGAGCATAGATGTGGCTGTTGGAACGGTAAACATTAAGACGGGGACATGCTGCAGTACCGCTGATCTTAGCACGTACGCGCTTCTGTCTCTTTTTTCTTGCTTTATTGCTATCTTGTCTGCTAACCATTGTATTGTCACTCCTTTACCAATCTTATTTGCCCTTACCGGCTTTACCTTCTTTGCGGCGAACGTATTCGTCAACATATCTGATACCTTTGCCCTTGTAGGGTTCGGGAGGTCTGTGTTCACGAACTTCTGCTGCAAACTGGCCAACCTTTTGCTTGTCGGGACCGCTGATGATAACCTTGTTGGGTGAGGGAACTTCGATTGTGATGCCGTCGATTTCGGGCATTACAACGTCGTGTGAGAAACCAATCTTCATTGAAAGAGCGTTGCCCTTCTTTTCAGCACGGTAACCGATACCGTTGATTTCAAGTTCCTTCTTGTAGCCGTTAGCTACACCCTCGATCATATTAGCGATAAGGGTACGGGTAAGACCGTGAAGTGATCTGTTTTCTTTCTGATCGTTAGGACGAGTAACAATAATTGTTGCATCGTTCTTTTCGATGTTCATGTTGCTGTGGAAGGTTCTTGTAAGAGTGCCCTTGGGACCCTTAACAGTTACTGTACTGCCGTCAACAACAACGTCTACTCCTGCGGGAATCGCAATAGGAGCTCTACCAATTCTTGACATTTCAGTACCTCCTTACCAGATGAATGCAAGAACTTCGCCGCCAACGTTAGCCTTGCGAGCGTCCTTGTCAGTCATGATACCCTTGGGTGTTGAAAGGATTGCGATACCGAGACCCTTCATAACCTTGGGCATATCTTCAACATTTGTGTAAATTCTGAGACCGGGCTTAGATACTCTTCTGAGACCTGTAATAACCTGGCTCTTGTTGGGACCGTACTTAAGCTGTACTTCCATAATTCCCTGCTTACCGTCTTCTTCAACGGTGAAGCCCTTGATATAACCTTCATCAACAAGAATCTGAGCAATTGCCTTCTTCATGTTGGATGCAGGAATCTTAACTGAGTCGTGTTTTGCTGAGTTAGCGTTACGAATTCTTGTAAGCATATCAGCGATTGCGTCTGTAACTTGCATTATTCCTTTACCTCCTTAATAATTTGCAATTGCTTACCAGCTTGCCTTCTTGACGCCAGGGATCTGACCTGCGTGAGCAAGTTCTCTGAAGCAGATACGGCATACTCCGTACTTACGGAGATAAGCGTGAGGTCTGCCGCAGATTTTGCATCTGTTGTATGCTCTTGTTGAGTACTTTGCTGCTCTCTGCTGTTTAACTTTCATTGAAGTCTTTGCCATTGCTACTTACCTCCTTAATTATTTCTCGAAGGGAGCGCCCATAAGTGAAAGGAGCTCTCTTGCTTCTTCGTCATTCTTGGATGTGGTTACGAAGCAGATGTCCATACCACGAACCTTGTCGATCTTATCGTATTCGATTTCAGGGAAAATAAGCTGTTCCTTGATACCGATTGAGTAGTTACCTCTGCCGTCGAAAGCGTTGGGGTTGATTCCTCTGAAGTCACGAACTCTGGGGAGTGCGAGGTTGAAGAATCTGTCGATGAACTCATACATCTTTTCGCCGCGGAGAGTAACCTTAACGCCGATTACCATGCCCTCACGAAGCTTGAAGTTAGCAACTGACTTTTTAGCCTTACAGAGTACAGGCTGCTGACCTGTGATTGTTCTGATATCTGTAACGATAGCATCGAGAACCTTTGAGTTCTGGATAGCATCGCCACAAGCTACGTTGATTACTACCTTGTCAAGCTTAGGGATTTGCATAACGCTTTTGTAACCGAACTTTTTCATCATCTGAGGTGCAACCTCATTGACATAGAGCTCTTTTAATCTTGCCATTGTCATGTTCCTCCCTTAATTATTCAAAGTGTGCGCCGCAGCCGTCTTTTTTGCATACGCGCATTTTCTTACCCTTTTCATCGATAACGTGACCGACTCTTGTGGGTCTGCCGCACTTGGGGCAAACAAGCTGAACCTTACTTGCGTAAAAAGCTGCTTCTGCCTTGATGATGCCGCCTGCTTCGCCCATCTTACGGGGCTTAACGTGCTTTGAAACAATGTTAACGCCCTGAACGATTACTTTACCTTCTGAGGGGCTAACCTGCATAACCTTACCCTTAGCGCCACGATCTTTACCGTTGATAACAACGACTGTGTCGCCTGTTTTAACATGAACCTTATTATTCATCGTGACACCTCCTTAAAGTACTTCGGGAGCGAGTGAGAGAATCTTAAGGAAATCCTTTTCACGAAGCTCTCTTGCTACCGGTCCAAAGATACGGGTACCCTTGGGGTTTTTGTCTTCCTTGATGATAACGGCTGCATTTTCGTCGAAACGAATGTATGTGCCGTCCTCACGGCGAACGCCTGTTGCAGTACGTACAACTACTGCCTTGACAACGTCGCCCTTCTTTACGATTCCGCCGGGTGCTGCCTTCTTAACAGAAGCAACAATGACGTCACCGATATTAGCATATCTTCTACCTGTGCCGCCGAGAACACGAATGCACATGATTTCCTTTGCACCTGTGTTGTCAGCAACCTTGAGATAAGTCTGCTGCTGGATCATTGTGTTTGGCCTCCTTTAGCTGCACCAATTATTTGGCTTTTTCGATAATTTCTACAACGCGCCATCTCTTATCTTTTGAAAGAGGGCGGGTTTCCATAATGAGAACGCGGTCACCGATGCCACACTCGTTCTTTTCGTCGTGAGCCTTTACCTTGATGGTACGGTTAACGATCTTCTTGTAAAGAGGGTGTCTGACCTTATCCTTGATTGTAACAACAACGGTCTTGTCCATCTTATCGCTGGATACGATGCCGACCTGTGTCTTTCTGAGGTTTCTTTCCATAATTCAGTCCTCCCTTTCTTAAGAATTAGCGCCGTGAAGCTCGATGTCACGCTGAACAGTCTTGATTCTTGCGATATCCTTCTTAACAGCACTGATTCTCATGGGGTTGCTAAGCTTGTTAACAGCCTGCTGGAAGCGGAGGTTAAAAAGTTCCTTCTTAAGCTCTGCGAGCTTTGCATCCATCTCAGCGGCGGACAGTTTTCTGATTTCATTTGCTTTCATTACTGTTCACCATCCTTTTCCTGTTCTGCTTTAGTTACGAATTTACACTTGATGGGGAGCTTGTTAGCTGCAAGACGCATAGCCTCACGAGCAACTTCCTCATCAACGCCCTTGATTTCAAACATTACTCTGCCGGGCTTAACAACGGCTACCCAATATTCGGGTGAACCCTTACCTGAACCCATTCGGGTTTCAGCAGGCTTCTGAGTGATGGGCTTATCAGGGAAAATCTTGATCCAAACCTGACCGCCACGCTTGATGTAACGGGTCATAGCGATACGGGCTGCTTCAATCTGTCTTGAAGTGATCCATGAAGGCTCAAGAGCTACAAGACCGAAATCACCGTAGGTTACCTTGTTGCCCTTATGAGCAGCGCCCTTAAGACGGCCACGCTGAACCTTACGACGTTTTACACGCTTAGGTAATAACATTATTTAGCTCCTCCTTCTCTGTTTTCCTTGCGGGGTCTGCGACGAGCGGGTCTTTCACGCTTCTCGTTGTTGGAAACCTGAAGAACTTCGCCTGTGTAGATCCATACTTTTACGCCGATACGGCCGTAAGTTGTTTTTGCTTCTGCGAAACCGTAGTCAATGTCAGCACGGATTGTCTGAAGAGGAATTGTACCCTCTTTGTAAGTTTCGCTTCTTGCGATTTCAGCACCGCCTACACGACCTGAAACCTGGCACTTGATACCCTTTGCGCCGAGCTTCATAGCTCTGCCGATTGCCTGCTTGAGAGCACGACGGAAGGAAATTCTTCTTTCGAGCTGTGAAGCAATGCTTTCAGCTACAAGCTGAGCATTAACGTCGGGGTTCTTGATTTCAATGATGTTGAGAGAAACCTCTTTACCGAGCTTCTTCTCAAGAGTAGCCTTAAGCTTCTCAATTTCTGCGCCGCCGCGGCCGATTACCATACCGGGCTTTGCAACGTGAATGTTGATACGAACGCGCTTTGCTGTTCTTTCAATCTCAACCTTGGGTACACCTGCGGGAGCGAGGGTTTCAAGGAGATATTCACGAAGTTCATAGTCCTCTACGAGGTTTGCGCCGAAGTCGCTCTTCTTAGCATACCAACGTGATTCCCAGTCTTTGATTACACCGATACGAAGACCGGTGGGATTAATTTTCTGGCCCATGTTTTACCTCCTCCTAACTTATTCTGCTTCCTTGAGTACAAGGGTGATATGAGATGTTTTCTTATTGATACGGAAAGCTCTGCCTTGAGCTCTGGGGCGGATTCTCTTAAGAGTGGGGCCCTGACCAACGTAGCATTCTGCAACGTAGAGCTTTGACATGTCCATATCCTTGTTTTCTGCATTAGCCATTGCTGACTTTAAAAGCTTTGCAACAACCTCACACGCAGCCTTAGGCGTGTATTTGAGAATTGCCATTGCCTTTTCAGCAGGCTGATTTCTGATAAGGTCGAGAACGATCTTAACCTTACGAGGTGCGATACGCACGAAAGTAACTTTTGCTGTTGCTTCCATTTTAATACACTCCTTTCGACTTATTTACCGTTGTTTGAGGTCTTGGAACCTGCGTGACCCTTGAAGGTTCTTGTGGGAGCAAATTCACCGAGCTTGTGACCGATCATATCTTCTGTTACATAAACGGGAACGTGCTTACGTCCGTCATGAACAGCGAAGGTGTGGCCAACAAAGTCAGGGAAAATTGTGCTGCTGCGGCTCCATGTCTTAAGAACGATTTTCTCGCCCTTTTCATTCATCTTGATGACTCTATCGTAAAGTTTTTCCTGTACGTAAAAGCCTTTTTTAGTGCTTCTGCTCATTATTTTTAGCTCCTTTCATCGACTTATTTGTCGTTACGACGCTTAACAATAAGCTTGTCTGAACGATTCTTCTTAGCGCGAGTCTTGTAGCCGAGAGCAGGCTTGCCCCAAGGAGTAACAGGACCGGGACGACCGATGGGTGACTTACCTTCACCACCACCGTGGGGGTGATCGCAGGGGTTCATAACTGAACCGCGGACTGTAGGTCTGATACCCATGTGACGTGTACGACCTGCCTTACCGATCTTAACGTTTTCGTGGTCTTCGTTGCCTACAACACCAACTGTTGCCATGCAAAGCTCTGAAACCTTACGAAGTTCGCCTGAGGGAAGTCTGAGAAGAGCGTAACCGCCTTCCTTAGCCATAAGCTGTGCTGAGTTACCAGCTGCTCTAGCAAGCTGACCGCCTCTGCCGGGATAAAGCTCAACGTTGTGGATAAATGTACCTGTGGGGATGTTTGTGAGAGGAAGAGCGTTACCTGACTTGATGTCAGCGCCTGCGCCTGCTTCTACAACATCGCCAACCTTCAGGCCTGAAGGAGCGAGGATGTATCTCTTCTCGCCGTCTTCATACTGAAGAAGAGCAATGTGAGCTGATCTGTTGGGATCGTATTCGATGGTAGCAACTGTTGCCTTTACATCGAACTTATCTCTCTTGAAATCGATGATACGGTACTTTCTTCTGTTTCCGCCGCCTCTGTGACGAACGGTGATACGACCGTAGCTGTTACGACCGCTTTTCTTGTTGAGAGGAGCAAGGAGGCTCTTCTCGGGACCGCACTTTGAAAGTGCAGAATAGTCTGTAACTGACATATTACGTGTGCCGTTTGTTACAGGCTTTAAAACACGAATTGACATTTTGTTCACACTCCTATCTGGTTTAGCGTAGGATTGTCTAACCTACATACATTGCCATACGGATTTGAATTTTATTTCAAATCGGCATCCTTTTATTGATTAAAGGAGACCGTCGAAGAAATCGATTGTATCGGAATCTTCTGTGAGGGTTACGATAGCCTTCTTCCAAGCGGGGGTGTAGCCTTCGTAACGGCCGTAGCGTCTGAGGTGACCCTTGCAGTTAAGTGTGTTAACCTTGGAAACCTTTACGCCGAAAACCTCTTCAACTGCTGCTTTGATTTCAGCTTTGTTTGCATCCTTAGCAACCTTGAAGGTGTACTTTTTGAATGCTGTGCCCATCATTGATTCTTCAGTGATAACGGGCTTGAGGATGATATCATGTGCTGTTCTTTTCATTATGCATAAACCTCCTCAATCTTAGCAACTGCGTCCTTGAGAACAACGATGCTGTTGCAGTTAAGAATATCATATACATTAAGTGTGTTTACAAGAGTTGTCTTGCAGCCTGCAATGTTTCTTGCACTTCTGTAGATGATGTCATTCTTTTCGGGAAGAACGATAAGTGTCTTCTTACCAGTTTCGAGAGCTGAAAGAACCTTAACAACTTCCTTTGTCTTGATAGCGTCAAGCTTGAGATCGTCAAGAACGATAAGCTCGTTAGCAGCAACCTTTGAAGAGAGAGCTGACTTCATAGCGAGTCTTCTAACCTTCTTGTTGATGCTGAAGCCGTAGTCACGGGGCTTGGGACCGTGTGCGATACCGCCGTGATACCACTGGGGAGCTCTTGTTGAGCCCTGTCTTGCACGGCCTGTGCCCTTCTGTCTCCAGGGCTTCTTGCCGCCGCCGCTAACTTCTGAACGTGTGAGGGTTGACTGTGTACCCTGACGCTGATTTGCAAGATAGTTAACAACTACAAGGTGCATAGCTGAGGTGTTGGGTTCGATACCGAAGATACCGTCAGCGAGATCCATATCTGCAACCTTTTTTCCGTTTACGTCAAATACTGATACGTTAGGCATTTCTTAGAGCTCCTTTCTTATGATTTTTTTACGCTGTTAGCTACCACTACGATGCCCTTCTTGGGACCGGGGATTGCACCCTTGATAGCGATGAGGTTGTTTTCTGCATCAACCTTAACAACGTCGAGGTTCTGGATTGTAACTCTTTCGCAGCCGAGGTGACCTGCCATCTTCTTACCTTTGAAGATACGGGCGGGGTCGATAACACCGAGTGAACCAGCGTGTCTTGCAACGGGGCCGGTACCGTGTGTTTCCTTAAGTCTGCCGAAGTTCCATCTCTTGATTACGCCTGCTGTTCCCTTACCCTTGCTTGTGCCGACTACGTCTACCTTTTCGCCAGCTGCAAAGATGTCAGCCTTGATTACGTCGCCTACGTTGAGAGCGCTGTCGTCTTCAAGTCTGAATTCCTTAAGAACCTTCTTGGGACCAACGTTTGCCTTGTCGAAGTGACCCTTCTCAGGCTTGTTTGTTCTTGTTACCTTCTTGTCTTCGAAGCCAAGCTGAACTGCATTGTAACCGTCATTTTCAACTGTCTTCTTCTGAACTACTGTGCAGGGACCGAGCTCAACTACGGTTACGGGGATTACGTTACCCTTTTCGTCGAAAACCTGAGTCATGCCGATCTTTCTGCCGATAAGACCTTTTTTCATGTTTGTTATCCTCCTTTGGTTATTGGTTGCCGTCCGGCAACGTGACCTTATTTCCTGTTTTGTGTTAACCGGGTATAGAAATCAGTTTGTTTATCTCTTGATTTCGATTTCAACACTTGCAGGAATCTCAAGACTTGTCAGAGCTTCTACGGTCTTAGGTGTAGGTCTGATGATGTCGATGAGTCTCTTGTGAGTTCTCTGCTCAAACTGCTCACGGCTGTCCTTGTACTTATGAACAGCGCGAAGAATTGTTACGACTTCCTTTTCTGTGGGAAGAGGAATGGGACCTGAAACTGTAGCATTTGTACGCTTTGCAGCCTCAACGATCATTTCTGCAGCCTTGTCAACAAGGTTGTGGTCGTAACCCTTAAGTCTGATACGGATCTTTTCCTTTACTGCCATTTTGTTTGCCTCCTAATTAAGAATTAGTAGGGCGTTGCTTATTTTTTACGCTCGCCCGGGTGTTTGTAGCCCGGTTATTTTAAAAACCGGAAACTTGATATTTCCGGTCGTCAGCTCAAATAAGCACAGTTCACCCCATACGCTGTTTAAGTCCGAAGCGCAGAATTCCCCTAAGGAGAACCGCACCCGACCTTAACGCAAGATAACAGCGTTAAAGATGAAATATAGATCGCCCGGTTTTAAATCGGACATACTCCGCGGAAATTTCCTGCCTCAGAGGACAGCCACCTCCCGCATCATCGCATATCGTTTAGGTTATGTGAAGACAGAGTTATACCCAAACCCGTTTCACATGCCTGAATATAATAACATAGCCCCGGGTGTTTGTCAATAGTTTTTCACTAAAAAGTTTGTGAAATTTGCAAGATTTTTTCAGGCGTTTTTTGTGCACTATTTATTGTGATTTAACTGACAAAAGTATACTAAATATAGGATGACTTCCGCCCTGTACACAAGTATTTTTATGCTTCTATGCTTTATTATATATGATGGTATGTGGATTTTGGTGAAAAACGGCTTGAGGAAATAAAAAACTTTATACGTCAGCTCCAATATAAATGAAGCCGCACAACTATTAAACTCGAACAACTAATAAAACAAAAGAATGAGGGGACTCTGTCCCCTCACCCCTGCAAGCTTTTGTAAAAGCTTGACCAAAACTTTTATTGTTTTATGCTGTTTGCATTTACTCGGCCCTTTGGCCCTTGGCCCTTTTCTTAATCAGCGTTTTCCTCTTCAATCTTATCAATAATCTCCTGAGGAACTGCCTCACCGTGCTTAACGAACATAATGAGGATGATTGCAAGACCGAACATAATCGGGCTGTAATAGAACAGCGACATATATGTGCCGGCAAACATTCTGATAAAGCCGTAAACGATGGGAGAAGCAATCTGTGCTGAGAAGGTAGCTGTGTAGTAGTAACCGGTGAAGGTACCAACCTTTTCAACACCGCCGATTTCAAGAACAAGAGGAAGTGTGTTAACGGTGATGAACATATTTGCAGCACCGCCGAGAACAAGAACGGGATAAATGAGAACACGGAGAATCTTTGTTACACTGTCAACAGTTTCAACAATTGCTCCGAGTGCTACATCAACAGTAGATGCCTCTGTACCGAGAACTGTATTTGCAACGTTGATGATTTCATCGAAGATGCTCTCACCGAGAGTTGAGGTGAGATGTGTCTCGTAGGCTGCATAATAGCCCTTGACTGCATCTGTCTGCTCGTCACCGCTCTTATAAGCAAGATAACCTTCAATGCTGAGAACCTCATCCTCTGAAAGGCTTCTGCCCTCTGCCTGAGCGGCATCACTTACAGTTGCGTTGTAAGCGTTGATGTTTTCGTCTACTGCGATATATGCGTTGTTTACTGTTACGTAATCGTTGATTGAAAGATCCTTACCGCCGAGCATACCGAGGAATACACCGAAGAACACAATGAACGCTGCAAGGAACACAGCAAGGCCGCCGATAATAGTCTTCTTTCTGCCGAACTTTGTTCCGAACTTACCTGCAGGAATAGCAGCCACACCTGAGCATACTGCAAAGATGAGCATAATGAAGGTTGCCTCGGAGGTAATCATGTGAAGGATTTCCTGTGCGAAAAGAGAGAAGAATGTGGTGATAGCATTAGCTGCACAGAAAAGGAAGAAAAGTGTGCCGAGCATAAACACAAGACTCTTTCTTTCACCCTTTGAAAGCTTCATAGCCTTAAGCTCTGCCTTCTTCTGCTTTGCTGCTTCCTTCTGAGCCTTTTTGAGAGCTTTTTCGTCAGCGTACTGATTGGCATCAGCCTTGATTCTGATACTGGTATCCTCTTCCTTAACGAAGAAAAGAAGAATAAGCATACCGATAATCATAACAAGTGAACCAACGATGAAAACATAGGGGAAGGAAACGGTTTCATCAGCCTTGATTTCAGCCTTGCTGTAGCCTGCGAAAAGTGTGCACAGTGCAATACCGATTGTACCTGCAACCATACCTACGGCCGAACCGATACCGCCCATAAGGTTAATGATTGCGTTACCCTCTGAACGAAGCTCAGGAGGAGTAAGGTCGGGCATGAGAGCAACAACGGGAGCTCTCCACAAGGACATTGAGAAAACAAAAAGAATGATTACAAGCATTGTAAGAGGAAGCTGTAATTCGCCCTCTGTTTTAAGTGCAACAACGGGAATCAAAGCAAAAAGTAACGCTGAAATGGGAGCAACACCTACAATAAAAGGACGGCGTTTACCGAGCTTTGAGTGGCAGTTATCGGAAAGCTTACCGAAGGTAGGCTGGAAGATAACACCGAAGATATTATCAAATGTCATAATGATACCGATGAAAAGGGGTACCAATGAAAAACCGCCCGTTGCGGAAATTGTACTCTGACCCTGTGCCTCTGCGAATTCGCCAATCCAGGGAATAGCCTTCGCAAGAGAAGCGCTGAGGTTTGTAATAAATTCGCTTTCGGTAAGAATTTTGTTAAGAATCTTTGTGATGTAGGGATCATAAATCGCCCACGCTATTGAGGTTGCCAAGAAACCGAAGCCGGTTAATATGGTCTTTTTGACATTAAGCTTCTGCTTTTTTGCTTGTTCTGCCATGTCAAAACTCCTTTCTTTTACATATAGTATTTCAATTATAGTGCTTTCTGCAGGAAAAAGCAATGTGTAAAAAAATTTTCGGCATAGTGTACATTGTTAAATTGGCATAATTATGCAATATAACAGATAGATTGACTTAAGGGATTTTTTATGCTATATTACCCCTTGCAATAACAGTTACTGATATAATTGTATATAAAGAAGGTTAACGCTATGAAAACTAAAGTGCAGGCAAAAAAAGCCGTTAAAACTCCCCTGCAGAATGCAGTTATATATTATCTAATAGGCATTATGTTCGGACTGCCTCTGATTTTCACAGATAAATATTTTAATATAACAGAAACAAAAAGCATCTTTTTTCATATTATAAGTATTGCGCTTACAGCCTTTGTTGTATGCGGAGGCTCTAAAACTAAAAATCCGGAAGCAACCAGACCTCCTGTCGGCAGCGTTTTAAAATTGAACGACTTATCCGTTTCTGATAAGGCTATGGCGCTTTTCTGCGGAGTAATGCTTGTAAGTTCTTTGCTTTCATCATACAGCGACACCTGGCTGGGTCTTTCATCAAGATATCAGGGCTTCTATACAATATTTATATATACGGTAATTTACTTTATTATATCGAGAAATTTCACATCCGCTCAGGGCTTTCTGTTTTTTGCGGTTTTTGCCTTCTCAATAGTATCCGTCCTGGGTGTGCTTCACTGCTACAGCATTGATCCCCTCTCTCTTTACGAGGGAATTGCCGAAAAATACAAGACAACATTTATTTCAACTATAGGAAACATAAATTTCTACAGCAGCTATATGTGCCTTCTTATGCCTCTTGTTGTGTGTGGCTTCTGCCTGAGCGTAGGGAAAATCAGCCGAACGGTTTATACCGCCGCTCTTATCATCGGCTCCTTTGGTATGATGGTAACCTCAAGCGAGAGCTTTGTTGTAGGCTTCGGCTTCTCACTGCTTATTATGCCTCTTTTCTTTTACAGCAGACCTCACAGACTCAAAAGATTTCTTGTAAGCATAGTTATCATCGTGCTTTCCACTCAGGCATATATGCTCATTTACAACCTTGCCGACAACGGAAACATCGCTGTTTCAAGGCTTCTGAAAATCCTTGTAAATCCATATATATCTGCGGTAATAATTATCTGCTGTGCACTCGCCTATTTAATCGTACATAAATACCCCGACAAAATAAAAATTCTCAAGGTAATTTACCCTCTTTGCCTTGTAGTATTTGTACTTGTTATCGGAATCTGCTTTATACTCGCGAACACCGTAGGACTCCCCCGCTTTAACGGAGCTTTTAAAATCACCTCGGAATGGGGCACCTACAGGGGAAAAATATGGCGCTTCTGTGTAAAAACCTATCTGTATGAATACTCCTTCAAGGAAAAGCTTTTTGGCACCGGACTTGAAACCCTTCACAAGGTAACAGCTTCGGCAAAGCTGTTTGAACGAAAAAGCCTTGACCAGGCACACAACGAATATCTTCAGTATCTTATGACCACAGGCATTGTGGGGCTTTCCGCATATCTCGGTGTTATCGCGAGCGTAATTTATACAGTAGTTAAAAAGCTCAGGGAAAGCACTCTTGCCGTAGCGCTCCTCACAGCTCTTATAGCTTACTGGATGCAGGCAACGGTAAACATTGCACAACCCTTTACAACCCCCATTGTATATGTTTATATTGCGTGCATTGCGGGAATGGCGAGGAAGAGTAGGTGAGGGCCGAGGGCCAAAGGGCCAAGGGCCGAGAAGGGGAAAAGTATCAACTCCGAAGCACATTTAATACTGATATAAAAGTTAAACAGGTAATTTCAAAAAAATGAGATTACCTGTTTTTGTTATAATTAATCAATACGAGCTGATAAAACAAGTGAATTGCTTTACCTGTGCTCGACCCTTGGCCCTTTGGCCCTCGGCCCTCCAATCATATTCAACCTCAGCGCATTCATCACAACGCAAAAGCTCGAAAGGCTCATAGCAGCTGCTCCGAACATAGGATTAAGCTCCCAGCCAAAAAGAGGAATCCATACGCCCGCTGCAAGAGGTATCCCTATAACATTATAGATAAAAGCCCAGAAAAGATTTTCATGAATATTCCGAAGGGTCTTTCTGCCTATGTGTATCATATCACATACACTCTCAAGGTCATTCCTGACAAGAACAACGTCTGCCGCATCAACAGCAATATCCGTACCTGCACCTATAGCTACACCGAGATCGGCACCGGTAAGAGCAGGAGCATCGTTTATACCGTCACCTACCATTGCAACCGGATTCTTTCCTTTAAGCTCTCTTATCACTCTTTCCTTTCCGTCAGGAAGTACACCTGCAATAACTTTGTCTATACCCACCTGCTTTGCAATCTCCGACGCTGTATCCTCGTTGTCTCCCGTGAGCATAACCGTCTCAATTCCCATTTTGTGAAGCCTTGCAACTGCTCTTCGGCTACTTTCCTTAACCGTATCCGCTACCGCTATTATACCTGCAAGCTCATAGCCGCAGGCAAAATACAAAACAGTTTTACCCTGCTTTGAAAAAGCATCTGCCTTTTCTCTGATTTCATCAGCCACATTGCAAAAACACGAAATATAGCTGTAGTTTCCGCCGTACACATCTTTACCGTTAAGCTTTCCTTTAAGTCCCTTACCCGTAACAGCTTCAAAATCTGATACACCGCAAGCTTCAACCGCCTTCTCTTCTCCGTAAGCAACAACCGCCTTAGCAAGAGGATGTTCACTTTTCGCTTCAAGTCCGACAGCAATATCAAGCAGCTCTCTTTCGCCAAAGCGGCCACAAGTCAGCATATCCGTAACCTCAGGCTCACCCTTTGTAACCGTGCCGGTTTTATCTAGGGCAACAATTTTTATTCTGCCTGCCTTTTCGATCGCCTCAGCGGTTTTAAAAAGTATTCCGCTTTTTGCACCAACACCGTTGCCCACCATTATAGCCACCGGAGTTGCAAGACCGAGAGCACAAGGACAACTTATAACCAGAACAGAGATACCTCTCGCAAGTGCGAATCCGAGCTCTGCACCGCATAAAAGCCACACAACGCATGTTATTACGGCGATCACCATAACTGCAGGAACAAACACACCTGCAACCTTATCTGCCGCCTTTGCAATAGGAGCCTTACCTGCGGCGGCATCACTCACCATTTTTATAATCTGAGAAATTGTTGTATCCTCTCCTACGGCAACAGCCTCACACTTAAGATAACCTGACTGATTGATTGTAGCGGCACTCACTCTGTCACCAACACTCTTATCCACGGGAATACTCTCACCGGTAAGACTGCTCTCATTTATTGCGCTTTCGCCTTCGGTTACAACGCCGTCTACAGGCACGCTGTCACCCGGCTTCAGGATAAAGATATCTCCTTTTTTTACCTCGGAAACGTTAACCGTTACTTCTTCGCCGTTTCTGAAAAGCCTTGCAGTTTTGGGTTTTAAATCCATAAGAGCCTTAAGCGCCGTTGTGGTCTTACCCTTGCTCTTGTTTTCAAGCATTTTGCCGAGAGTAATAAGTGCAAGTATCATTGCTGCCGATTCAAAGTAAAGGTTATGACGAAGCTCCATAACCTCTGTCATATCACCAAGCCTCTGTGCATTCACTAACATAACAAGCACTGCAATGCTCCACAGAAATGACGCCCCCGAGCCGAGAGCGACAAGGGTATCCATATTAGGAGCCTTGTTCATTATCCCCTTGAAGCCATTGACGAAAAACTTTCGGTTTATAACCATAACAACAGCCGCAATTATCATCTGTAGAATCGCATTAAGCACAGCGTTTTCCTCAATGAAAGCAATCTGCGGTAAGGAAAGCATATGACCCATAGCGATATACATGAGCAAAGCTGAAAGCACAAGCGAAACAATGAGCCGTCTGACAAGTCTGACCGTTTCCCTATCGTCCGTGTTTTCCGCGCTATTTTTTTCTTCCTTTTGCGTTTTTATTCCGTAGCCTGCCTTTTTAACGGCGGCTATTATATCCTTCTCGGAAGCTGTTCCTTCAACAGTAAGAGTGTTTGTTAAAAGGTTAACCGAGCAGCTTTCTACACCCACAACAGGCTTAACTGCTTTTTCCACCCTTGCACTGCAAGCGGCACAGGACATTCCAGTAACATTGAACTGTTGCATTTCTACACCTCGTTTCATACTATAATTTTAAGCATCACAGCTATTATTGTCAACAAAAGAAAATAAAATTTAATTGAAAATACTGTTTCCGGATGATATAATTCAGATAAACAAATATAAGGAGAAAAAAACTATGTATAAAATTGAGCTCGGAAAAACAGGCTTACAGGTGCCTACCGTCGCTGTAGGCTGTATGAGAATAAGCAATATGAATGAAAAAGAGGTGAGCGCCTTTGTTGACACCGCCCTTCAGAACGGTGCTAACTTTTTTGATCACGCCGATATTTACGGTGACGGTAAGAGTGAGGAGGTTTTCGGCAAGGCTGTTGCCGCGCTGAACAGAGAAGACCTTATTATTCAGACAAAGTGCGGTATCCGCAAGGGTCAGTTTGACTTTTCCTATGAGCATATTATCTCCTCTGTTGACGGAAGTCTTAAGCGTCTGCGCACGGATTATATTGACGTGCTTCTGCTCCACCGCCCCGATGCGCTTATGGAGCCCGAGGAGGTTGCCCGAGCCTTTGAAGAGCTGAAGACAAAGGGCAAGGTGCGTCACTTCGGTGTATCCAATCAGAACCCCTATCAGATGGAGCTTCTCCAATCCTGCCTTGATATGCCTCTTTGTGCAAATCAGCTTCAGCTTTCCATAATGCACGCGCCGATGATTCAGGCGGGCATCAATGTGAATATGTATAACGATTCAGCTACAAACCGCGACGGAGGTGTGCTTGACTACTGCCGCCTTAAGAAAATCACGATTCAACCCTGGTCACCGATGCAATACGGCTTTTTCGAAGGCTGTTTCGTGGACAACAGAAAATTTCCGAAGCTAAACAAGGTGCTTAAGGAAACAGGTGACAGATACGGAGTTTCAAAGACGACGGTTGCTTTTGCGTGGTTACTCCGTCACCCTGCGAAGATGCAGCCTGTTACGGGTACGACTAATCTTACGAGGCTTACTGACTGCATAAAGGCGAGTGAGGTTAAGCTCAGCCGTGAAGAATGGTATGAGATTTACCGTGCAGCGGGAAATATACTGCCGTAAAATAAGAAAGCGAAAGTTCTTTTGGTTGCTTTTCTTTCAAAAAAAGTAACCAAAAAACTTTTCTTGTTTCTGTCTCCACATACAAAAAACCTCCCGAATCGGGAGGTTTTCTCATCAGTTAATCTTGCCGTAAAGGGAAACCTTTTCAGCGCCGGCATCAGTTCTGGGTGCTCTTGTGGGAGCATCAACACGGTTGCTCTGTGAGCGTCCGCCTCTGTTGCCGCCGCGGTTGTAGCCGCCGCGTCCGCCTCTGCCTCTGTTGTAGCCACCCTTTGAGGGGTGTGTGGGCTTAACGCCCTCTGCAAGGGTAATAACCACTCTTCTTGATGCATCAGCACCAACGGAATGTGAGGTTACGCCTTCAATTTCCTGAACCGCTGTATGAATGATTCTTCTTTCATAGGGGTTCATGGGCTCAAATGTAACATTTCTGCCGTATTTAAGTACCTTCTCAGAATTCTTCTTTGCAAGCTCTCTGAGAGTGTTCTTTCTCTTTTCACGATAGCTTCCTACATTGATGGAAATACGTGAATATTCACCGTCCTGCTTTGTCTTGTTAGCAACAAGTCTCGTAAGGTACTGGATGGAGTCGAGGGTCTCACCTCTTCTGCCGATTACAATACCGTAATCCTCGCCGCAGTCAAGCTCAAGGATAATCTCATTTTCCTCTGTACGGAAAGCCTGAATATCAACATTCTCAACACCCATACCCTTTACAACAGCTGTAATGTAATCAACCGCTGCTGTAATGCTCTTGCTTGAAGCAGCATCAACTGAAGTTCTCTCAGCTTCCTTTGCGGGAGCCTTGGGAGCCTCTGCTTTTTCAGCCTTGGGAGCTTCCTTCTTCTCTGCCTTAGCAGCAGGCTTCTCAGCCTTGGGAGCCTTTTCAGCCTTCTTAGCGGGAGCCTTTTTCTCGGGTGCGTCAGGAGTTTCATAATATGCTCTTGCTTTTGCAGGTGAGCCGCCGAAAAGTCCGAGGATCTTCTTAGTGGGCATTGAGATAATCTCTGTATGCACATCGGCAAGTGCGGGAGCGTTAAGCTGTGCACGGGCGTTTGAAAGAGCCTCCTCAACGGTTGCACCTGTAGCCGTAGCTTCATGTATCATTTTGTTATCACCACCGTTTGTTGTGTTATTATTTAAATAGGATAAAATTCTGAATTATTCTGCTTCGGTTTCGCTTTCCTTTTTAAGGATTGCTTTTCTGTTCTTCTCGTAGGAACGGCGGTAAACCGTCTCGTCAACCATAAGCTTTGCAATTGTCTTTCTCGGAGCATAGATATGACCGAGAATAAGTGTCTGTACAAATGCAAGAACATTGGAAAGAATCCAGTACATACCCATAGCAACAGGCATTGACCAGGTAAACATTACAGACATAAGAGGCATTGAAAGCATCATGCAACCCATCATCTGCTGATTATCCATCTGACCGCTGTTCTTCTTCTGTCTTGCCTGAGTAAGAAGACTTGTAAGAAGTGATGTAAGACCGGAAAGCACGGGAATTAAGAGAACAAGGATTGATGCCTTGCTGATACCGTGCTGAGCATAGAATTCACTGGGAATTGAACCGAGGTCGATTCCGAAAACAGAGAAATCAAATGCACGGATCTTTTCAATTTCTGTGCCGAACTGTGTGAGAAGCTCGGGCTTTGCTTCAACGATTGCATCGATGTTAGAAATAATTGTTGCCTCAACATATGCAGCTGCAGAATTTGCCTTCTTGGCAATGTTTCCGGCTGTTTCGGCAATATCAACACCCTGTGCAGCGTTAGTGATTGTAACCATAACGCTCTCAAAAGCCTTGACTGCCTCTCCTGAAATTTCAAGAACATAAGTAAGAGGCTTACGGATGATTCCGTAAAGACCCCAGAGAATAGGAAGCTGGAAAAGCAGAGGAGCACAGCTCGCACCCATTGTTGAATAACCCTCACGCTGGTAAAGCTCGCTTGTTTCCTGCTGAATTTTCATGTTCCTCTCCTGAGGAGCATAATCCTGATATTTTTCTCTGATTCTCTTAAGCTTAGGCTGAAGACGAACCATTTTAGCAGAAGACTTCTGCTGTTTGATAGTTGCAGGCAAAAGAATTGCACGGAAGAATAAAGTAAAGAGAACAAGTGCAAGTCCGTAATTACCTACAATAGGAAGAAGAAATCTGAACAGATAACCGAAAATGCCGTATAAGAAATCAAACATTTTTTAAATTTCCTCTCGTGAATTTTTCCCGAAAAGTACAATAAGTTAACCATGCCTGTCCTTTTTTGGCGGCACGGGATCAAAGCCCCCCGGTGAAAGAGGGTTGCAACGCAAAACACGCCACGCGGCAAGAAGGCTGCCCTTCAGTGCTCCATGGGTTTCAATCGCTTCTATGGCATAGCATGAGCAGGTAGGATAATACCTGCACATCGGCGGAAGATGAGGCGAAATGTGCCTGCGGTAAAATCGGATGACTGCTAAAAGCGCCCTCTTCATTCAATGGCACCGACCTCTCGTAAGCATTCCACCATAGCAAGGCGCACCTTTTCGGTTTTCAGATATTTCGTCTTGCTTCTTGCAACAAAGACAAAATCCAAATTCCCCTTAAAGGTATATTCCTCACTTACAGCTCTGAACGCTGCCCTTATTACTCTTCTGGAACGGTTGCGTTCAACTGCATTGCCGATTTTTTTACTTGTAGTAATACCGACACGGCAAACACCCACACGGTTCTTGTTTGAATAAACAACCAGTGCAGGTCGCGCGCAGGACTTTCCGCGGTGATATGCACGCTGAAAGTCAGTATTTTCAGTTAAAGAAAGGTATTTCTGCAAAAAAATCAAATCCCAACACAGTAAAGTGAACTACTGTAAAAGTATATACTTTTACAAAGGATTGCGGCAATTAAGCCGTGAGTTTAATTAGTATGTGAGCTGCTTTCTGCCCTTTGCACGACGACGTGCAAGTACCTTGCGGCCGTTTCTTGTGGACATTCTCTTACGGAAGCCGTGCTCCATCTTTCTGTGACGCTTCTTGGGCTGGTAAGTTCTTTTCATTGCGTTAACCTCCTTTTAATAATAAATTTTGTAAAATTAAAACGGGACACATTGCTCAAGTAGTGTAAGTAGTAACGCAATATGAGTCCGACGCTTTTAAATTAACAGGCGATAACTCGCGGAAAGTTATTATACAACAAACAATTTACTTTGTCAATCTTTTTTGACAAAACATTTTGCTCATTGCCGTTTTCAATGCTGAAGATAGCGTCCGTCAACGTAACCGTATTGTGTTCTGCCGTCGAGATAAACGCTGACATAAAGCCAGTTAACGTCATAAGCCGAATAACCTATTACAGTAACTGTGCGCATATAAGGAATTGTTCCCAGTCGTCTGCAATCCCTTGAAGCACCTGTTCTGAGGTTAAGACCTTCCTTATCCAGAACAACAGTATCAATTCTGTTGCTGTAATAATAATACCTGTACAGAAGCTCCAGGTCTGTATTCGGATTACTGTAAGTAAGGTATGCCGTGCTCACCCAACCGCAGGTAACTCCATCCATAAGTCGCACGTAGGTCCAACCGGGAGAATCCGCTCTGTTGCCTATTTCTGTCATAGCTGTTCCCTGCTTAAGAATACTCAGATCCGCATACTGCTTACCGGATCCCTTACGAAGATACAGACCCTCCTCCGGCTCAACATAATATATACTGCCCAGCATAGGGTAATCCGGTTCAACAATGCCCTTGCTGTCTGTCGGCTTTGTCCCCGAAGCCTTGGTAGTTGTTACCTTTACGGTCGTTTCAACCGGTTTTTTCGTTGTGCTCATTTCTGTAGCTTCGGTACTTTCCGCCGGAACATCAACCTGAATTTTATAACCGTCGCTTTTACCTAAAAAGACCCCCACGACAAATATTCCGACAACAAGTATGGCAACCGCACAACAAAGTCCTATTATAAGAGCATTATTTTTCCGCTCTGTCCTTTGCGCAGCTGTTCCCGCCGAAGGATTTCCGCACTGTGAACAGTACTTTTCATTTTCACCGATTTCTTTACCGCAATTCGCGCAATACATTTTAGTTCCCCCTACTGTTAATGTTTCCTTTTATTTAAACAATCCTTACCAACAAAGCACAGTGCCGTCCCTGTCCTTTATTACAAAGCTTCCGTCCTCGGTCAATGCTTCCTCTGTGACTGTGCCCTCTTCGTCCATTGTTATCTTTTTTAACATTCTTTCGTGAATAAAGCCGAATTTGTCCTCGGCCTCAAAATAAAGCTCAAAGGTATCACCAACGCCGTAGCCGGGGAAGGTTTTATAAATACGAATATGCTCATCGTCGCCGGTTTCCTCCTCGGCAAGCACCTTGCCGTTAACCTTGTAAATGAGCTTTGCGTTTTTGAAGTTATCAGACTCTTCATCGTCAAGCATCAAAACAACAGTACCGTCAACTATAATACCACTTTTCTCGCTCCAGGTGATATCATCGAATATAAACGTTGCATTGGAATTAGGTATATACTCCCAATAAAGTCCGCCGAGATTCCACTCCAAATCCTCGGTCTGTGATTTTCCGTCTGCCTTTATAACAAGCGTTACGGGCACATCACCCTTACCGTCAAAAATATCTCTTTCAAATTCAGCGGTAAACGCGGTGGAGCTTCCGCTCTTTTTCAGTCCGACCGTTTCTCCGCCGAATTCAAGCGCAAGTGCAGAATCCTCTACGACAGCCTTGGGAACAATTTTAACCTTGACGGGAACAGTCATTTTCTCTGCATCAAGCTCACCGTATTCAAAATCAAAAGAAGTGATAAGACTTGCTTCCTGCTTATCGCGACGGTTAATGTCACCGATTTCGGAAATAATTGAGTTCACATTTGACCTTACCTGCTGAATACTGTTGGAAAGATTGTTATTGATGTTATCAAGTCTGGAATCAAGCTTTGATAACGCAAATAAATTATAAACAAGCAACACCGTCAGCAGAGCAATTATAATTTTCTGATTACGGATAGTTTTCTCCATTGTTTTTACCTCCTTTTAGTGTTTTTTTGTCAATTTCAGTATAACAAAACACCCGGCTGCTGTCAATTAAAAAATTTAAGCAAGTGTCAGCAACAACGGTCCACCATATAAAGCGATCCTACGCAAAAAAACAGCACAACGTGTCCCTACGGAATCGTCCGAAGAAAAAACGTTAAATCAGATTCGAATCTCCGAGGCTTTAAGATTAAGATACAGAAGGCGTTTTCTTCACCCCGAAGGCGTACAAGGGTACGTCGAGTGGGTGAAAAAACGTCTAAAAAATCAAAAAAAACAAGCACTCCGAAAGAAGTGCTTGTCCGTTTTTGATTTTTGGTCTGCGCTTAATATTAAAGCTTCAGATTATGCAAGCTCTGCGAAGTACTTGATTGTACGAACCATCTGGCTTGTGTATGAGTTTTCGTTGTCGTACCAAGCAACAACCTGTACCTGATAGAGACCGTCTTCGATCTTTGTTACCATTGTCTGAGTAGCATCGAAGAGTGAGCCGTATCTGATACCAACGATATCGGATGAAACGAGCTCTTCCTCTGTGTAACCGAAGGATTCGGAAGCAGCAGCCTTCATAGCAGCGTTGATGCCTTCCTTAGTTACGTCGTCACCCTTAACAACTGCAACAAGGATTGTTGTTGAGCCTGTGGGAGTGGGAACTCTCTGAGCTGAACCGATAAGCTTGCCGTTGAGTTCGGGAATTACAAGACCGATAGCCTTAGCAGCGCCTGTTGAGTTGGGAACGATGTTTGCAGCAGCTGCACGTGCTCTTCTGAGATCGCCCTTTCTGTGAGGACCGTCGAGAACCATCTGATCACCGGTGTAAGCGTGAACAGTTGTCATGATACCGCTCTGGATAGCTGCATACTCGTTAAGAGCCTTAGCCATGGGAGCAAGGCAGTTTGTTGTGCAGGAAGCAGCAGAGATGATTGTATCTTCAGCTGTAAGAGTCTTTTCGTTAACTGAGAAAACGATTGTCTTGAGGTCGTTACCTGCGGGAGCAGAAATAACTACCTTCTTTGCACCTGCTTCGATGTGAGCAGCTGCCTTATCCTTTGAGCAGAAGAAACCTGTGCACTCGAGAACTACGTCTACACCGATTTCGCCCCAGGGAAGTTCTGCGGGGTTGGGCTTAGCGTAGATCTTGATTTCCTTGCCGTCAACTGTGATTGAGTCTTCGCCTGCTTCTACGGAGTGACCGTCATATCTGCCCTGAGCAGTATCGTACTTAAGAAGATGAGCAAGCATCTTGGGGCTTGTGAGGTCGTTGATAGCAACAACTTCATAACCTTCTGCACCGAACATCTGACGGAATGCAAGACGGCCGATACGACCAAAACCGTTAATAGCAACTTTTACTGACATAATGATTTACCTCCAAAAATTGAATTGAAAAATAAATTTTTAACCTTTAATATATTAACCGATTACAGAATTTTTTGCAACCTTTTTTAAAAGATTTTTTCTGTGAATTGAAATATTTGACATTCTCACCAAAAACTTGACCCTTAAAGTCAAAAAGGGTGTAATACTTATATAGACACAATAGTATTTTTATGCTATAATGCATATCATAAAAAATATAAGCTTATGCTGTTAAAAACATAATAAACAGATTTTCAGAGGTGTTAATATGAAAGAGATCAACATAAAAGAGCTTAACGAAAGTGCCGTTTCTCTCTTCGACAAGCGTTGGGCACTTATCACCGCAGGCAACGAAAGCAGCTGGAACACGATGACCGCCTCCTGGGGAGCGCTCGGCGAGCTTTGGAATAAGGACGTCTGCTTCTGCTTCATCCGCCCTCAGAGATATACCTATGAATTTACCGAAAAAGAAGACTTTTTCACATTAAGCTTTTTCGGTGAAGAATACAGGAAGGCACTTGTCTACTGCGGAAAAAACAGCGGACGTGACGTTGACAAGGCAAGCGAAACCGGCCTTACACCCAAAGCCGTTGACGGCAGTATGAGCTTTGAAGAAGCGGAAATTGTACTTGTCTGCAAAAAGCTGGCCTTTCAGGACATCAATCCCGAGGGCTTCATCGACCGGACGGTAGACAGCACATGCTATCCCGATAAGGATTACCACAGAATGTACATCGGCGAAATTGTAAAGTGCTACGTAAAATAAAAAAGATAAACGGAGCTGTAAAAAAATTTTACAACTCCGTTTTTTATTTTACGCTTGTGCCAATCTTTCAACAACAGCAAAGGGAATTGTAACCTCTTCCACAATACCGTTTTCATTTACATAATAGAAGGTAAGACCGTTTTCCGTAAAGGCACATGCACTTTCGTAAAGAATCGTACCGAAGCCGTCCTCGTCATCGGGAATTTCATCGTCAGAGTAATAGTACTTATCCTCTTCTTCCTCGTAATACTCTTCGTCTTCAACAACCTCGTCGTATTCGTCGGTTACTTCCTCAACCTTTGCTTCGGGGATAATGCTTTCGTATTCATAGCCGTTGTAGATTCTGTAAAGAATCTCACTTACTGCCATATAATCCTTACCCACAAGCACATCTTTTGAAACAAATTCACCGGTAGTCTTATCAAACACGTATCCGTCAACATTTCTTGCGAAGAGTTTTACACCTTCATCCTTAACTTCCTCGGCAGCTTCATTGACAACTTCCTCATCCGATTCTTCATATTCACTTTCTTCAACAGCCTGAGTTGTTTCGGGAACGGTCTGTACGGGAGTCGGATCTGTAACACCGATTTTTTCAACGATGGAGATATAATTCTCGTTTTCGTAGCTTACCCTTGCGATAACTGTTTCTGTCAACGGAAGGTCGCTGTCCTTTCCGCCCTGACTTATAAAGCTCTCATAAGCCTTCTGTGCAGAATCGACTCTGAGACTGTAAGAATTAACAGCATCGATAAAGAACCTGTTTATAGCCTGATAGCCTGCATTATCCTCTGTGAATTCAGGATATTCAAAGGTGTATCTGCAATAAACCTTACCGTCATTTGTCTTGCCCTCAATCACCTGCTTTTTGATTTTATAGGTTCTTGCTTCAACAAGCTTACCGTTGGAATCAAAAATAGGTGTGGTGCTTATTCTTTTAATTTTAAAGGAAAGAGTGCCGTTCTGAGTATCGTCAACCTTTTCCGTTACAAGATAGTAGGTATCTGTCTGTACATTATCTTCCGTGTAGAAGTGGCACTCGGAATAATAGCAGCCGTCAAGAACTCTCTTACTCTTTGTGATTTCAGCCTTGACAACAGGAGTTGCATTCTGCATAACGGGAGCAAAATAATAATATCCGTCATAATAATAGCAGTCTTTTACATTTACCTCGCGGCAAGGCTCCAAGCCGAAAATTGACAGCATATCATCAATCTTTTTATCTTCTATTCTATAATAAGAATATTCTCCCTTTTCTGCGTCACAAAATCTCAGCGCAGGATCTGCCTCTGTCTGCAAAGACGGATTTTCATTGTAAATCCTTGAATAAATTCCGCCTGCATCACCGGGATTAACTCTGCCGAGGAAGGCTTCAACATCAGTAAACTCGCTGTTATAATCCGTTTTCACGGCTGCATAGCACCTTGCAAGAACCTCCTCAAGCATAAGCTCCTCCTGAGCGGAAAAGCCTACAGCGGCAACAACCTTTTCTACCGGTTCGGTTGTCTCCAGAGTATCTGTGCTTATTTTAAGTGCTGAAAGTGACGCTCCAAGCACAGCCACTACACACATAATTGCAATAATAGCAGCAAATGTTTTATTTTCTTCTTTTCTGTTTACAGGCGGTTCACGGCGAACAGGCCTTTTCTTTTTCGCCAGGGGCTTTACCTCTTCAACGACCTCTGCCGGCTGCTCCTCCGGCTCGGCTTTTGACTCAACAGAAGAGCTGTCGCTATGCAAGCTGAAAGTCTCCTCTGCCTGTTCAGGCTCAGCCTTGAAAACCTGAGTTGCCTCAACCTGCTGTTGCTCTTCAATCTCAGACCCATCACCGTAATTTTCGGCTTCCTGCTGAACACTTAAGGCTTCTTTAGAATATTCGCTGCGGTCAGCATTATCGGAAAAGCTTGAAATATCGGTAAATTCCATCGGTGCTTTATATTCGGTGTATTCAGGATATTCCGGTACCGCAACGGCAAATTTCTCCCTATTCTCCTTTCCGCACTTGGGACAGAAGGAGTAAGAATCATCATATTCAGCTGAACAGTTTTTACAAATCATTACTTTCACTCCTATTTGTTACTGATTAAGCCTATGATAATCAGATATATTCAAGAAGCTGCTTTATCTCTGTGATTTCCGCTTCAACGCCTTCGTTTCCGAGACCCTTTCCGTAAAAATCACCGTAATTCATTCTGATAGCCTTCATGTCTGCGCTGAGAGCACCCTGAATATCGTTAACCGGATGATCTCCGACAAAAAGAGCTTCTTCATTTTTAACGCCCGCTCTTTTGCAGGCCTCATCAAAAATGCCTCTTGCAGGCTTGTAAATTCCGATATCACCGGAAACCACAACAACATCAAACATATCTCTTATACCTGCTGTATCGAGCTTTATGTTCTGCAGAGAGGAAACGCCGTTTGTTATACAGCCGAGAATATAGCCTCTCTTCTTGATTTCCTCAAGCACCTCAATTGCACCGTCAAGCATTACAATATGCTTTCCGAAGTCATAGTTGAAGCTGTCGTAAAGCTCCTGCATGGGAGGATGTTTTTCCCACTTCCAAAGCTTAATAATCTCAGGGAAGTACACCTCTCTGTCCTTGTATCCGCCGTCAACATACTCTTCCATTTCATCAAGCTTCTGAAGGCGCTCAGCCTCGCTTATGCCGGGAAAATATTTAGTAAGGAAATCTTCACAGTAAAGTCTGTAGGCGCCTTTTCTGCTCTGGAGAGTATCATCAAAATCAAAAAATATTGCTTTTACATCCAACTTAGCCATTTTTACTTACCTCGTCATATACATTTCTTGCCGTAACAATGTCCTTTTCGATTTGCGCCGAAAGGGCATCAATGTCAGGGAATTTAATTTCATCTCTTATAAATCTTAGAAGGCTTACTTCAACATTTTTCCCGTAAAGATCACCGGAAAAATCAAATATGCAGGTTTCACTTCGCATTGATGAATTTGCAACGGTAGGTCTTACACCCACATTTGTAACCGCCGGATACCATTTATTATCAAGCAGTACCTTTGAAGCATAAACTCCATATCTCGGAACAATGAAATCCTCGGGAAAGCCCTGATTTATTGTCGGAAAGCCCAGGACTCTGCCAAGGCCGTCACCTTTTTTCACCGTAAAATCATAAGAAAAGCAATAACCGAGCATCGTATTTGCCTTTTGAATTTCGCCATTTGAAATAAGTTCTCTTATTGTAGTAGAGGAAACAACCTCACCGTCAACAAGAACGGCCTCCTCAGCAAACAGCTTCACTCCGCGTCTTTCAAGCTCATCACCCAAAGATTTGGCATCGCCTCTGCCGCCCTTACCGTAATGATAATCAAAGCCGCAGGAAACAACCCTGGCATTAAGCCCGTCAATAAGAATTCTATCAATAAATTCATTAGGAGAATAATCCATTGCCTCACGAAAATTAAAAGGAACCACTGTGAATCCCTTTTCCGTCAGAATCTCCTTTTTCTTTTCCTCGCTTAAAAGCATCGGAGGAACGTCGCCTGAAATCAGCTTTCTCGGATGAATATCGAAAAGCATAACAACCGGGACGAGATTTTCCTTTTCAGCCCATTTAAGAGCAGTATCGAGTACTGCCTTATGTCCGAGATGTATTCCGTCAAAATATCCCAAAGCAACTGCTGTGCCCTGATTTTTTATTTTTTCGGGTAATTGAAACATACTCCGCCTCCGTTAAAGCTCTACATAAACCCTTTTCACCTTAAGCTGTATTTTATCCTCCGTGATTTCACCGAGGCCGAGAAAACGCCCCTCACGTGAATACACCTTATAAAGACCTGTCTGAGGAATAATTTTCAGTCTTTCGGTATCAAGCTCACCGCCGTTTGAAAAGCGCTTGGCCTGATTGTCAGTTACCTTTATTATATCATAAGGAATCAACCTGTCAACTGTATGAAGCGAAGACTCTTCTTCACCCTTTTCACAAAGAGCCGTAAGCTCCTCAAGAGTAAGGCAGTCGGCAATATCCACACCGTTTGCCTTTGTGCGCTCGAGCTTTGTCATAACCGCACCGCAACCGAGTCTTTTTCCCATATCGTCAATAAGCGTCCTTATATAAGTTCCCTTACTGCAGGAAACATCAATTTCAAATTCATTTTCGCCCTCATAATCTGTAAGAGAAAGAGAATAGACAGTAATCTGCCGTTTTTCCCTTTCCACCTCAATCCCCTGCCTTGCAAGGTCATAAAGACGTACACCGTCCTTTTTGAGAGCGGAATACATAGGAGGCACCTGAAAAATCTCTCCCGTAAAATCAGGAATGATTTTTTCAATATCCTCTCGTTTTACATTAACTTCGCTTTCCGTCAGCACCTGACCCGTTATATCAAGGGTATCGGTGGTCTTACCGAGAAGAAATCTGGCTCTGTAAGACTTGTCGCTGTCGGGTATAAAGTCGATAAATCTCGTAGCACCGCCTACAGCAACAGGAAGCACTCCGGTCGCCATAGGGTCAAGAGTGCCCGTATGGCCTACTTTTTTTGTAGAAAAAATCCGTCTTAATCTGCTTGCGGCAAAAAATGAGGTCATGCCCTCATCCTTGTTTAAAAACACAAAACCTGTCATCGGTTACACCTCTTTCAGGACCGCAGGTCATCTGCAGACGACCCTTACGCCGCTAATGCGGTCGCCCCTTCCTTTAAAAGGAAGGGGTTGTCCCCATATCACAGTAAGCTCTCGAGAATAAAAGCCACTGTTTTGTTCTTTGCTTCCTCCGGCGTACACTTCATTTCACAGCCTGCCGCCCTTGCGTGACCGCCGCCACCGAAATGAGCACATATAAGTGACGCATCATAATTCTCGCTCGTTCTTACGGAAATACCCGTTTTACCGTTATCCTCCTGCTTTACCGTAAGTCCGATTTCAACCCCTTCAATCTGCCTTGTTATAGGCTTGATTGCATCAAGGTCCGATTTGTCACAGTTACAGCTTTCAAGCATATCCTTTGTAACGGTTATAACTGCAACTCTGCCCTCTGCGTAAAATTCAAGACTCTGAAGACAAAGCTTTTCAAGCATAATACTGTTCATGCTTTTTGTCTCAAACATTTTAATGTTTATTCCGGTATGATCCGCACCCTTTTCAATAAGTTCTGCAGCAATGCGATGGGTACGCGGAGTAACATTTGAATATCGGAAGCAACCGGTATCTGTACTCATGCCCGTATATAGGCAGTCAGCGATTTTATTGTCAATTTCAACACCGAGAGCCTCAATAACGCCGAAAAGTATTTCGCAAGCGGAGGCACTTTCGCTTTCACAATAAGTTTTTTTAGCAAAAAGCCTTGCTGTACCGTGATGATCGAAGGAAAGATCTACCCTCTCGCCGTAAAGCTCATTGTATCTTTCGCCAAGAAGCTTTCTTTCAGCAACATCCACACTTACAATAAACTTTTCCTCAAAGTCCTCATTCTCTACACCTTCATAAAGATAAGAAAACTTTGAGGGTATTTTATCATCGCAGGAAAGCCTTGCCCTTTTCCCCATAGACTTCAGAGCCCTGAGCAGAGCAAAGCCGCTTCCGAGGGTATCACCGTCGGGATTTCTGTGGCAAAGAATGAGAATATCATCGGCATTTTTAAGCTCGTTTACAGCCTCAGAAAAATCAACCCTCATCGCTTTCACCTTTGTTTTCAAGCTTTTTAAACATATTGAAGCCCTGCTCAATTGAGTCATCAGCAACAAATTTAAGCTCGGGAGTCTTTCTCAGATGAAGCCTTGAACCTACCTCACGGCGGATAAAGCCCGTTGCGGCAGTAAGACCCTTAACTGCCTCTTTTGCTGACTCAATGCCCTTAAGATCGCTGACGTAAACCTTTGCATATGAAGCGTCGGAGCTTACCTCAACGCGGACAACAGTGAGCATTTTACCCATTACACGGGGGTCCTTAAGCTCCCGTGTAACGGCAATTATTTCTCTGCGAATATCTTCGCTTACTCTGTTAATTCTGAAACCTGCCATGGTATATATCCTTTCTGACAGTCAAATTAGTCGCGGTATTCTTCCATCATGAAGCACTCGAAAATATCGCCTTCCTTGATGTCATTGAACTTTTCAAGACCGATACCGCATTCAAAGCCGGTCTGCACTTCCTTTACGTCATCCTTGAAACGGCGGAGAGAGGAGATTGAATCCTCGGTGATAACAATACCGTCACGGACAACACGGATAAGTGCATTTCTCTGTACCTTACCCTCAAGAACATAGGAGCCTGCAATTTTACCGGCAGAGGAAAGATTCATAACAGTTCTTACCTCAATACGTCCGAGAGCAAGCTCACGGAACTTAGGAGCAAGCATACCCTTCATAGCAGCTTCAATTTCTTCAAGGCAGTCGTAAATAACTCTGTACATTCTCATTTCAACGCTGTCACGCTCTGCAAGAGCAACCGCGTTTGTATCAGGACGAACGTTGAAGCCTACGATGATAGCGTTTGAAATAGCTGCAAGCTGTACGTCTGATTCGTTGATTGCACCAACGCCGCCGTGAATTACGCACACCTTTACTTCCTCGTTGGAAAGCTTTTCAAGGTTCTGCTTAACAGCTTCAACTGAGCCGTTAACATCAGCCTTTACAACAATGTTGAGCTGCTTGAGCTCGCCTTCCTTAAGTGAAGAGAAGAGATTGTCGAGTGTAACCTTCTGCTGTGCGTTCCACTCTGCCTGCTTTGCCTCGTGCTTTTTCTTTTCAACAAGCTCTCTTGCAAGCTTTTCATCGGAAGCAACATCAAAAATGTCACCTGCGTTGGGTGTAACGTCAAGACCTGTGATTTCAACGGGAACAGAAGGACCTGCCTGCTTGATTCTCTGGCCTCTTTCGTTTGACATAACTCTTACACGGCCAACGGACTGACCTGCAACAACAATGTCACCTGCGTTGAGTGTACCGTTCTGAACGAGGAGTGTTGCGATAGGACCGCGGCCCTTGTCGAGTCTTGCTTCAATAACAACACCCTTTGCGGCTCTGTTGGGATTAGCCTTAAGCTCTGACATTTCAGCAACAAGAAGGATTGATTCAAGAAGATTGTCAATACCCATATGAGTCTTTGCGGAAACGGGAACACAGATTGCTTCACCGCCCCATTCCTCGGGAACAAGACCGTGCTCTGTGAGTTGCTGCTTGATTCTGTCGGGGTTTGCGCCTTCCTTATCCATTTTATTAATAGCAACAATAATCTGAACGCCTGCTGCTTTAGCGTGGTTGATAGCTTCGATAGTCTGGGGCATAATACCGTCATCAGCAGCAACAACAAGAACTGCGATGTCAGTTGCCATAGCGCCTCTTGCTCTCATTGAGGTGAAAGCAGCGTGACCGGGAGTATCAAGGAAAGTAATCTTCTGACCGTCAAGGTCAACTCTGTAAGCACCGATATGCTGTGTGATACCGCCTGCTTCTGTTGCAGTTACGGAAGCGTTACGGATAGCGTCAAGAATTGAAGTCTTACCGTGGTCAACGTGACCCATAACACAGACAACGGGATCTCTGGGAAGAAGATCGTCCTCTGCGTCCTGATGGTCGTCGATGATTCTTTCTTCGATTGAAACAACAACCTCTTTTTCTACCTTTGCACCAAGCTCTGTAGCAACAATTTCAGCTGTATCAAAGTCGATAACCTGATTTACCGTTGCCATTGTACCGAGCTTGAACATTTCCTTAATAACCTCTGCGGCTGTTCTTCTGAGCATTTCAGCAAGCTCACCGACGGTGATTTCATCAGGGATTTTGATTGTAAGAGTTTTCTTTGCTCTTTCAGCGGCAATTCTCTTGAGCTTTTCAGCCTCTGTCTCTCTCTTGCCTGAACGCATACCCTGCTTTCTGTACTGCTGAGACTTCTGCTTGAGCTTCTGCTTTGAAGCGCCCATATCATTATCGCGTCTGCCGCCCTGTGATGCCATTTCATCATACTTTTCGTTGTACTTTTCAAGATCAACGTTACTGCTTCTTGTGTCGATTGTTCTCTTTTCGCCCTTTGTTCTTGCCTGAAGCTTGTCGCTCTTTTCCTTTTTGGGCTGAGCATTCTGCTGAGGCTGTGCAGACTTCTTTTCGGGAGCAGGCTTCTTTTCGGGAGTCTTGGGAGCCTCCTTTGTCTGGGGCTTATCTGCCTTAGGAGCATCTTTCTTGGAAGCAGCCTTCTTTTCGGGAGCCTTGGGAGCATCTTTCTTTTCTGCAGACTCTGCCTTTGCCGGCTCTTTCACTTCTTCCTTTACAGGAGCAGCCTTTTCAGCCTTTGCCTTTTCACCTGCGGCAAAATATGAATCAAAGGATTCAACCTGAGCGTTCTGTGTAAGGGTATCAAAAATCACATTGAGCTCTTTATCCTCAAGGGCTGTACTGTGCTTTTTGGGTTCATCGGAATATTTTTCAAGGATAGCAATAATATCCTTGCTGTTTAAGCCGAAGTCCTTTGCGACCTCGTGAATTCTGTACTTATCTCTTGGCATAGTGTCATTCCTTTCTGCCTTATTAGTCAGCGTTAATCTGACCTTCTTCGTATCTCTTAACAAGAGCCGAGGCAAAGCCCTCATCGGTAACGGTAATCACCGCCGCCTTACTGCCTATCGCCTTTGAAAGCTCTGTTATCTCATAGTTTACAATAATTACGGGTATGTTCTTTCCTTCAAAGCTGCAGGCATGCTTCATTTCCTTTTTCAGCCTTTCGGAGCCTTCCTCGGAAACGATACAAAGCTGCGCCTTATTTTTAACAACGGAGGAAACTGCGGCATCGTGACCGAGGCAAAGGTTGCCCGATCTTCTTGCCATACCTAAAAGACTTAAGAATTTATCATTCATCGCTCTCTATCTCCGCCGCCATTTTTTCGAATACCTCTTCGGGAATCTGACATTCGAGTGCCCTTTGGAAACGCTTTGCCTTCGCGGCAACCTGAAGACACTTTACATTTTTGCATATATATGCTCCCCTACCTGCCATTTTACCGGTTTTGTCGAGGCTTACAGTATAGGTTTCTACACCGTTTTCCTCACCCGTTCTGGTTTTTACAACCCTGACAAGCTCTTTCTTCGGAAACATTTCACCGCAACCGAGGCATTTTCTCATGGGTATTTTTTTTGTTGTCATTTTATAACCCTCTTAAAATCAATCGTTTGCCTGACTGAGGGGCTTGATATCAATTTTCCAGCCTGTGAGCTTTGCGGCAAGGCGAACATTCTGACCCTTGTTGCCGATGGCAAGTGAAAGCTGGCTGTCAGGCACTACTGCGCGGCAGCTCTTCGCACCGTTTTCATCAACGGTAACGGTAAGCACCTCTGCAGGAGCAAGTGCTGCTGCAATATATTTTTCGGGTTCTTCGCTGAAGCGTACAATATCAATCTTTTCGCCGCAAAGACAGTCAACGATGTTGCTTACTCTCTGACCTCTGGGACCGATGCAAGCACCTACAGCATCAACATTTTCGTCGTGGCTATTAACTGCGATCTTTGTTCTTGAGCCTGCTTCTCTTGAAACGGAAACGATTTCAACCGTACCGTCGTAAATTTCAGGAACCTCCTGCTCAAAGAGTCTCTTTACAAGACCGGGATGCTTTCTTGAAATTGTTGCATAGCTTGAACCGCTTTCCTGGCTGATGGATGCAACATAAACCTTGATAAGCTGACCTGCCTGAAGCTCTTCTCCGGGGATCATATCAGACTTATTGAGAATTGCGTTTGCTCTGCCGATTTCGATTGAAGCATCGCCTGTATCGGAATAAACCATATTTACCTTTGCGGTAACAACTTCCTGATATCTGTTCTGGAATTCCTTTGCGGCAATATCTCTTTCAGCCTCGCGGATACCCTGACGGATAACGCTCTTCGCTGTCTGAGCAACAATTCTGCCGAACTTCTTGGGCTCAAGAGGAAGTTCAATGATTCCACCTACCATAGCGTTGGGATCGTAGTTTCTTGCTTCATCAAGGGTCATCTGTGCGCCGGGCTCGAGAACCTCGTCAACAACCTCAATTTTAACGTAAACCTTCATGCTCTTTTCTTCGGGATTGATTTCACAGACAACGTTGTCCTTGTTACCGTAGCTGTTTCTTGTTGCTGAAATGATAGCAGCCTTGATTTTATCGTAGATGTACTCTGAGGAAATGCCCTTTTCTGTTTCGAGCATCTGTACTGCTTCGAAAAATTCTTTGTTCATTTTTTTGTCATTCACCTTTCTTTAATCTATTGGTCACTTTTATTTACATATCGAAGTCATCGAGCTTTACCCATGATGCTTCTTTTTTTGTAAAGGTTATTCCGCTTTCGTCATCACATCTTATTGTGATGCTTCCGTCGTCAAAGATTTCAAGCACGCCTGAAAACTCTCTTTTGCCCTCAACGGGTCTTATCATTTTCACTTTGATTTTTTCACCGATATTTGAAAGAAAATGCTCGTCTCTTACAAGCTCTCTTTCAATTCCGGGCGAGCTTACTTCAAGGCAGTAAGCCTGTTCAATGGGGTCAGCTTCATCAAGAGGGCCGTTGATTGCATGGGTCATATCAACACAGTCGTCGATACTCACTCCGCCGTCCTTATCGATGAAAATGCGAAGATACCACTGAGAGCCTTCCTTAAGGAAACGAACATCCCACAAACGAAGACCCAATTCCTTCGCAACGGGCTCAGCAAGCTCCCAGACCGTTTTCACGGTATTTCCGCCTTTTGCCATAAAACCACTCCTTTTAAAATATTCAGTTGTAAATTTGCAATAAAGAAGAGTGGGCTTCTTTCCGAAAAGCCCACTCTACCATAGAGATCAACCGTATTATAACACTATTTTGCTGATTTATCAATAGTTTTTTGAAAGTTTTTCATCAGACCCTTGCTTTCTCTGAGCAGTTACCTGCCGCGTCAAACGCAGTTACGGTATAAGTGTCCTTCATTCTGCCTTTTTCATCAGCACAGACAAGCTCGCCACCTGCAAAGGTTTCAACTCTCATAAGGAATTTACCGTTCTTTTCAATTCTGTAGTATGCCACGCCGAAATTATCTTCCGCTTCATCCCAGGTAAGCTCAATTCCGTTTTCTGTTTCCGACTTTACAAGTCCGTTCACTTTTCCTGGAGCCTCGGATTCAAGAACATAGTCATTTTCAAGGTAATCCTTGTAGGTATCCATAAACATACTGCTTGCAAACTTAAGGCTGTAATAATGGTTAAATGAAAAGGTAATAATATTTTCCGCATAAGCAGAGGCAATATCCATCTGTCTTACAAGCCTGTCAAAGGTAGCGGGAACATAAACCGTGTTTTCTGTAGCAGAGGGACCTGTAATACCGTCAGTAAGAGTGTCAGGGGTTGCTGTTGTAAAGCACTCTACATTAGCCCAGAGCTTCACATCCGCATCACAGGTTTTTATGGCCTGAGCATAATTAGCCCATACCCTCTTAAGATCCTTTTCCTTGATCCAGCCTGCTCCTACAGCATCCTGAGGGCAGTAAATATCACCGTCTCTGAAGTCAGTATATTCAAAAAAGCTGACAATCTGAGCAAGAGAAAGCATCGGACCGCCTGAAAGATAATTTGAATAAAACGGACTTAAAAGCAGAGGAAGGGAAGGATCTGTTTCGGTGAGCTTTCCGAGAATCCCGTTAATTCCGTCAGCAAGACGCTTAACCCCGATTATATTAAGCAGGTTATTGCTGATTTCGGGCACAAAATACCAACCGAAGAAGGTATCCTCATAGCCATCATAATAATCAGCGTAAATTTCCTGTGCCATTTTCTGACTCGTCACACAAACCTCGGCATACTGATCTGTAAGAGCCGTCTCCGTCCAGAAATCATCAAACATCGCAAGGGGAACAAAAAGTTTTATCCCTGCTTTTTTACAATGGTAAAGAGCTTTTGCAAGCACATCGTTTTCGCTTCTGTAAGCGTTTTCAAATTCAGGAAGCTTACTGTCATAGTAAATATTCCATTCTCCGCCGCTCTTTTCCGATGACTTGGTTGCAAGATCCTGAACAATAAGATATTCAAGACCGCATTCCTTCATGTACTGCATTTCGCTTTCCCATTGTTCGTCGTCCCAACTGCTGCTTGCCCAGGACTGAATGAAGCTGCCTGTAAAAGCAGGCTCACATTTCTTTTCCGACGGAACAGCGAAGCCCGAAAAAGCTACTGTAAGAAAAGCAACAAATGCACTTATAATTTTTTTAACGAGAACAAACATAACCGTTTCCTCCTTTTATGCTATTACTTATGGTACCTTGTACCCATAGAAATCTGTGAGGCTCTGTAAAGCTGCTCAAGAAGCATAATCCTCGCAAGCTGATGAGGGAAGGTCATTCTGCTCATTGAAAGCTTGTACTTGCTTTTCATTTTGACCTCATCGGAAAGCCCGAAAGATCCTCCGATAATAAACACCGCATTGCTCACTCCGGAAAGAGCAAGGTTGTCAAGCTCTGCAGAAAGCTCCTCACTGCTTCTCTGCTTACCCTCAATGCACATTGCAAACACCGCCGAGCCCTTAGGGATTTTTTCAATTATTTTTTTGCCCTCTGCATCAAGAGCCCTGTCAATTTCCTTCTGAGAAGGATTTTCCGAAAGCTTTTCAGCAGGTATTTCCGTTACCGTAAGCTTACATATCGTCTGCATCCTTTTAAGGTACTCCGCCGAAGCATCACGCAGATATTGTTCTTTAAGCTTTCCTATACAGATAATATTAAGGTTTACCATAAGCCCTCCCTACCGAACACGACTAAAAGCGTATAATTCCTTCATCGTTTTCCTTTTTGTTGACCTGAAGAATACAGTCTCTTCCGTTAACTGCTCCGATTTCACAAAGAGCCGCAAGGCTTGTCTGAAAGGCAAGATCAGGAAAATTATTTTCATCACTGAGATGACCGAGAAAAACTCTGCTCGTACCCTTCTGCACAAGCTCCTTTACAAATTCGGCACAGGCATCGTTTGAAAGATGTCCTCTGTCGGAAAGTATACGACGCTTAAGATAATAAGGATAGGGGCCGTTCTGGAGCATCCCCACATCGTGATTGGATTCAAGCATAACAAGACTGCACCCGATAATATTTTCACGCATTTCATCTGTAATGCATCCTGTGTCTGTTGCAATCGCCGCCTTCTGTCCGTCAGAAAAGGTTATCTGATAGCCGCAGCTATCCACACTGTCGTGAGGTGTAGTGAAAGGCTTTACAAAAATATCACCAAGATCAAGACCTTTTTCGTCAAGCACCGCATAAGGAAATTTAGCTGTAACCTGACCGCCCTCCTCAAGCATTTTCAGCGTGCCCGCCGAGGCGAAAACGGGTATATTAAAGGTTGAGGCAAGAATACGCATACCCTTGATATGATCACTGTGCTCATGAGTAATAAATATACCGGAAAGCCGCGACGGGTCAAGCTCTCTTGAAATAAGAGCCTCCTTGAGCTTCTTTGCACTCACTCCCGCATCTATGAGAATCCCCGTTTTAGCCGACCCGATAAAGGTGGCATTGCCTGACGAGGATGAAAAAAGTGAACAGAAACGCAATTTTATGTACCTCCGAAAATATTGAACTGCTTTCACAAAAGCCTGCTCCTGATTAAGTGCAAAGTTCAAAATACAAATAATTATAATTTATTCTTTTACAGTTGAGGGAAGCTACCTGAAGCTATGCAAAAATCTCTCACCGCAATTTTGCGTTTTGCATTTTAAAAATAGCTGCCGAAAAAACGGCAGCTGTTTTATAATTTTAGCCTGCACTTCCGACTTTTTCGCTGTCGGGAGTAATAGTTTTACGGTAAATATCGGCTCCAACATTGCGGAGCTTTTCAACATAATCCTCATAACCGCGGTCAATATAGATTATATCCTCAATTTCCGTCTTGCCTCTTGCAATAAGACCGGCAATAATCATAGCCGCACCTGCACGAAGGTCGTCAGCTCTTACAGGAGCTCCCGTGAGCTCAGGCACACCCTGGAAAACAGCAATTGTGCCGTCAACCTGAACATTAGCGCCCATTCTTATAAGTTGGTCAATATACTTAAAGCGGTTATCCCACACACTTTCAGAAACAATACTGGTTCCGTTGGCAACGGAAAGAAGCACAGCCATCTGAGGCTGCATATCCGTGGGGAAGCCGGGGTGAGGCATTGTTTTCACATTGCACTTTCTGAACTTGCCGTCAGAAACAATACGCACAGCCTCATCGTACTCCGTAACGCTTACACCACATTCAAGAAGCTTTGCAGTAATAGATTCAAGGTGTTTGGGAATAACATTCTTGACAAGCACATCGCCGCCCGTTGCGGCAGCCGCTACCATATAAGTACCTGCCTCAATCTGGTCGGGAATAATAGAATAAGTACAACCGTGAAGATTCTGCACACCGTGAATTTTGATTACGTCTGTACCGGCACCTCTTACATCGGCACCCATTGCATTAAGGAAGTTTGCAAGGTCAACAATGTGAGGCTCCTTTGCTGCGTGCTCGATAATCGTAAGTCCTCTTGCCTTTACCGCGGCAAGCATAATATTGATTGTTGCACCTACAGAAACCTTATCCATATAGATAGCGCTGCCTGTAAGGTGGTCAGCCTTTGCATTGATCATAGCATTTTCAACGGTAACGTTTGCACCGAGAAGCTCAAAACCTCTTATATGAAGGTCGATAGGTCTTACACCGAAATTGCATCCGCCGGGAAGTGCAACCTTGGCTCTTGAATATCTGCCGAGAAGAGCACCGATGAGATAATATGAAGCACGCAGCTGCTTTGTCATCTCATGGGGGATGATATATGAGTTTACGGTTTTTGTATTGATTTCAACTGTATGCTTATTGATAATCTTTACCTGTGCACCCATCTGGGTGAGAATTTTAAACATACAGGTAACGTCACTTATGTTGGGAAGGTTTTCAATTCTGCAAACATCCTGTGCAAGGAGAGTTGCAGGAATAATTGCAACAGCAGCATTTTTAGCGCCGCTTATTTCTATTTCACCGGACAGTCTGTTGCCGCCGTGGATAACCAGCTTTTCCAAAATTAAATCTCCTCTTTCATTTTTTCTTCAGAAAACATCCGTTTCCTGTTCACAGGCCCGGGGCCCGAGTATATATCCAGGGACAAGGCGGTACAAAAACAAGGGATTAAGAGTAAAAAATCCGCCAAGTCAACTAAGGTCGCTATTCAACTGCTGTATTATACCACCAAAAATCAAAAAAGAAAAGACATTTTCACGCATTTTGTTCAATATATACTAAATATTCCTTGTCTTTTTGTTTTTTTAGTTGTAAAACCAAGTAAAAATGCCTTATGTATGCCTTGATTTTAGTTTTTCACAAAAGTGTTTATAAACAACTGTCAATTTTTTAAACACAAAAACAAAAGAATGTTGAAAAGCCTTTTCTTTTTTGATATAATCAATCCGTAATTAAAAACGAGGAGAAATTTTTATGGATAACTTAAAAAAAGCTAGAGAAAATCAGGCAAAATCAATTATAAAAAATATCGAAAAACGCAATATGACAGCCTACTACTGCGAAAGCAAGGAAGCCTGCTGTGAAAAGGTGCTTGAAATAATCGGAAACGGCAAAAGCGTAAGCTGGGGCGGCACAATGAGCTCAAAAGAGTGCGGCATCCCTGAGGCACTTAAGGCTAACCCGGACTGCACCGTTTTTGACAGAGCTGACTGGCCTGCCGATAAGCTTAACGAATTCTACAAAACCGCATTTTTCTGCGATTATTTCATTATGGGAACAAACGCTATCACTCTTGACGGTGAGCTTGTGAACATTGACGGCTTCGGCAACCGCCTTGCAAGCCTCATTTTCGGACCCGAACACGTAATTGTGATTGCAGGTATGAACAAGGTTGCAACAGACGTCCCCGAAGCTCTTCACAGAGTAAGAAACATCGCTTCACCTCCTAACACGGTACGCCTGGGCAAAAACACTCCCTGCGCCGCCGACGGCAGATGCCATGACTGCTACAGTCCCGACTGCATCTGCAATCAGGTTGTTATCACAAGAAGAAGCAGAGCAAAAGACAGAATTATTGTTCTGCTTGTTAATGATAATCTGGGATTTTAAAAAAGCAGTAGATAACGAGTAGCAAGCAGAAAGGGCACCCTTCGGGTGCTGTATACAATCATAATCAGAATTGAAAGGTGACACAATGAAAGCACCACTTGCAGACAGAATAAGACCGCTTACGATTGATGATATGGTAGGTCAGCAACACCTGCTCGGCGAAGGTAAAGCGCTTCGCAATATAATCGAATCGGGCGAGCTTCCGAATCTTATATTTTACGGACCCTCGGGCATAGGCAAAACAACCCTTGCTTCGATTATCGCCCGTAAAACAAACCGAAAGCTTCACAAGCTCAACGGCACAAGCGCCGGCACCGCGGATATCCGCGCAATAGTAAATGAGCTTGACACCCTTGCCGCACCCAACGGCATACTGCTTTATCTTGATGAGATTCAGTACTTCAACAAAAAGCAACAGCAGACTCTCCTTGATTATATCGAAAGAGGAGAAATCACTCTCATTGCCTCCACAACAGAAAACCCTTACTTTTACATACACGGGGCAATCCTTAGCCGTAGCACGGTTTTCGAATTCAAGAGCGTTACACCCGAGGATATTATCCCTGCGGTAAACAGAGCCTTCAACTTCCTTGAAAAGGAAAAGGGCGTAATAATCAATGCCGATGACAGGACTATGCTTCACATTGCACGCTCCTGCGGCGGCGATGTAAGAAAGGCAATGAACAGCGCTGAGCTTTGTGTTCTGAGCACTCTCCCTGACGAAAAGGGTGAAATCAACATCACCTTTGAAACCGCCGATGAGCTGACACAGAAAAGCGCTATGAAATATGACCGCGAGGGTGACGAGCACTACGACATACTTTCCGCCTTTCAGAAGAGTATGCGCGGCTCCGACGCCGACGCAGCTCTTCACTACCTTGCAAGGCTCCTTGAAGCAGGCGACCTACCGAGCGCAACAAGGCGCCTACTTGTCTGTGCAAACGAGGATGTGGGTCTTGCCTATCCCATGATTATACCCATTGTCAAAGCAGCGGTTGATACTGCGCTTATGGTAGGACTCCCCGAGGCAAGGATTCCCCTTGCAAATGCCGTTGTGCTTGTATGCAACAGCCCCAAGTCAAATTCCGCCTACCTTGCCTATGATATGGCGGCGGCAGACATAAGAAGCGGCAACTCGGGACCTATCCCCCGTCAGCTTCAGAACAAGCATTTTGACGGTGAGGACAATCAGAACAAGGGGCAGTTTTACAAGTACCCTCACGATTATCCGAATCATTGGACAGCACAGCAATATCTGCCCGATAAGATTAAGAACAGGACTTATTATGTTCACGGAGAGAATAAGACCGAGCAGGCGGCAAAGGAATATTGGGAGAAGGTGAAGCACGATTTCAAATAGAAATCGTGCTTCAATGAAATAAATCCCTAAGGGGATTTATGAAATATGCCTTACGGCATATGAAATAGCTACGCTATGAAATGCACTGCGGTGCATAGGGATTTATTTTATTTCACATTTTGCCTATGGCAAAATATTTCATAATCCGTCAGGATTATTTCATATTGCGAAGCAATATTTCATTAAAACAACCTGACACAGGAGCTAAAACGATGAAAGAAAACAAACTTGTAGATTTATCAATGGATTTCGCAGTAGACATTCTTATGTTGTGCGAAACTATAAAAGGACATTATTCTTCTACCAACCAACTTGAACGCTCGGCAACCTCAATCGGTGCAAACATTCATGAAGCTAACTATGCTCAAAGCAAAGCGGACTTCATCTCCAAATTGAAGATATCATTAAAGGAATGTTACGAATCAGAATTTTGGTTAGAGCTTTTTATAAAAGCCGAATTGTCAGACAAAGAAAAACTGCACAATTTATTGGTTAAATGCGGAACAATCCGCCGTATACTCATTGCATCAATTAACACAGCAAGCAAATAACAAACGTAAAAAAATCAGGTGTTCTACCCAAAGGTAAAACACCTGATTATCTTTTTTAAGCATATCCCCATGTAACGAGCTCCCATTGGCCGTCCTTTACTCTTGCAAGGTACCAATCCCAGGTATAAAGCCTGTTTGTGTTCCAGGCACCGAAACGACTTTTCAAGGGACTTCGGAAAGCTGAATTGAAGACAATACACTCTTCATAATTCGCAGGCTCATTCAGGCTTCTGCAATAATCAAGCTCATCAGCATTGCTGAACTTCAATGAAAACAGAACACATCCTTCCATTTCCTCAACCTTTTCCATAACAACCTTCGCAGCCGAATCGATATCGTCTTTGGAATACTCAGTACAGTTGTTATAATCAACCCTTACGCCCCCGGGATTACCAAAGATCCAATTAGCCGCTCCAACTGCAGAAATGCAAAGAACAAATACAAGTACAGCGATAATTGTTTTTTTCATTTTATCACTCTTTTCATTCTACCATTTTAATGAGCAACAAATCTGCACATAACATTTCATCGCTCGCCGCGGGGCGTTACCTTTCTTGAAAGAAGGGTAACCCAAAGAACTTTAATTCTTACTTCTTCAGCTTCACCTTCGCCGTGAACAAGTCACCGTTAATGCTTATTTCAAGCTCTCCGCCCTGCACATCGCAAAGGCTCTGCGCAATAGAAAGCCCGAGACCGTTGCCCTCTGTCGAGCGTGACTCGTCACCGCGGACAAAACGCTCCTTAAGCTGATCTGCCGTAATGTTCAGCGGCAGCTCGGAAATGTTCTTGAAGGTAACAACACCCCATTCACCCTCCTGCTTTACACTGACATAAACTCTCGTGCCGTAAAGTGAATACTTTTCAACGTTGACAATAAGATTTTCCATCACTCTGTAAAGGAGCTTACCGTCAGCCTGTACCGTCAGCTCCCTTTCGGGAAATTCGGCAACAACATTAAGCTTTTTCTTTTCAAGTCCGTCAGCGTGCTCACCTAAAAGCTGGCTTACCATTTCATTGAGACTGACCTCAACAAACTCTACTTTAATATTGCCTGTTGATGCCTTTGATGCTTCAACAAGGTCCTCAATAAGCTTTTTAAGTCTGTCGCTCTTTTCACCGAGAACATCCAGATACTCTATTGCATCGGAGTCGTTTATCTCGCACTTTTTCAGAAGCTCAACATAGTTGATTATGCTTGTCAGCGGAGTTTTCAGGTCATGTGAAACATTTGTGATAAGCTCCGTTTTTGTCTGCTCCTGCTTTACAGCTTCTTCAACTGCCGTCTTAAGTCCGTCGCGAAGGCTCATAACCTTATCGGCGCTTTCCCTGAGAGTTTTAGGCATAGCGTAGGTGTTGATGTAAACATTATAGTTACCCTGACGGATTTCCTCGAGGGCGGTGAAAATCTTATGCATACTACCAACAAAGCGGATAACCCATACAAGCACACCGGCATTGAACAGTACCCACGGAACGCTGATAAAGCATGTTCCGTTATTCATCACTTCAATAGAAGCACAGAAACCGAGGAACAGATTAGCTACGGCAACAATGCCGATTCTGATAAGTGTACCCTTTGCAAACTCCCTTGTGTAAAGGAATTTTTCGTCAATGACAGCCTTTATCTTTTCTTTGTAGAATTTTATGCACCATCTGATGATCCACACAAGGGAAAGCCTCTTAAAGAGTGTCCTTGCCTTGATGTGTCTCACGATAAAGAGCACAAGGTCAAGCACAAGCACGGCAATAAGAGCCGCAAGCACGCAGCAGACCTTAATGAAGGTTTTGGGCACCTCGTCGGCAAGCTCGTCGACTGCCCATATTGCAAGTGCAAACACACCGAAGCCTAAAAGTCCGTCGATTGCAATTCTCAAATCGACAAAAATTCTGTCGGTCTTTAAAAGATAAGCTTCCTTTTCGCCCTTTCTTCTGCCTGCGGTTATAACAAGATAAATAAAGCAGACAAGGAAAAGCATTCCCATAACACCAAGGGTAAGTGCAAGGTCGCCTATAATCTCCTCAGCAAGTGCGATCTGTGTCCCCACCGTTCTGAAGCGGTCTGTTTCAGGGTAGTCACCGTGCATATCAACAGCGAAGTAACAACCCCAGCCGTCGGCACTCTCATCAACAAAGGGTGTGCCGTCATCATAAAGGTAACGGATTGCGGTAACCGCAGTAGTAGGTTCGGGTGAAGCAGCCGGTGCAGATACAGGAGTGGTAACTTCCTCCCCGTTTACATTAACAACAACCATGGTTGTCTGTGGCTGAGTTGTTACTACAGTCGTAAGAAGAGTTGTTGTATCGTAGTAATATCCGTACTCGTCGCTGTAGTGACGGTAACCGTTAAAACCTCCATAGGTGTAATAGTCTCCGTTAGGAAGATGCATATCTCCGTAGCCGTTGCCGTAGCAATAAAAGCCGAATGCTTCAAGCTTTTTTATAATCTCCTCACGGGTGCTTTTTGCATCAAGACCGTCAATGTTGGTGTAGACCTTTCCCCCGCCTGCATTGATATAGTACTTACCCGAAGGATATTCTTCATTCAGAGTATCGGCAAATTTCTGATAATTTCTTTTGAATTCCTCCGCCGAGCCGTAGGTGTCATATTTTAAAAAGTCATAGTTATCAATGGTTGCCTTAAATACCTCATCATTTATTTTAAAAGCATAATAGCCGGGCTTGTAGGTTGTCACAATGCGGTATTCATCTGCGCCCTCATAATAATCGTCATCGTAATAGTCATAGGTATCAAGAATCTGATAGTTATTATTAAGCTTGAAAACACCGTCAGCCTTAAGCTCCTCAGCCTTCTTTTTAACATCTTCGTTGTCAACATATTTAACAACACCGCTTGACTGCCCGAAAAGCTGATTGTAGCTAATGCCGTAATCCGTAATATTCCACACGTAAAGCTCTCTTGTGCTTCCGCTGTATTCGGCATCGGCAATGAGACCCAGAGGAGTTACAAGTCCCTTTTCAACCAGGGCAAGATAAAGGTTGAACTCATCTGCAATAACATGATTGATAAGATTCTGTCTTGAACGCTTATAGATTTCATCATTGTTTTTTTCAATGCTGCTTTTCCATTGATTGTAGGCCTCTTCGCTTCCGTCACCGTAACGGCCGACCGTGCTTTCGAGCCCATAGGAAAAGTCGCTCATATGATGCTTAAAGGTGCTTGTTTTGGTGAGCTCCTGATTCATATAAATGCTTCTGACAGCATCACCGTAAGCGTAATCACTTATATTGTACTCATCCACCTTGTAAAGTGTGCTCAGTGCACTGCTTGTGCAGTTGACAACACAGCAGATGCAAAGCATAAATGCAATAATTTTTAAAAGTGTTCTTCCGTTAAAATTTTTCAATTTTGTATCCAATTCCCCACACCACCTTTATATATTTCGGGTTCTTCGTGTCAAACTCAAGCTTTTCACGGATTCTTCTTATATGTACCGTAACAGTTTTTTCCGTTGAAAATGCCTTTTCGTTCCACACGTTTTCGTAAATCTGAACTGAGGAGAGGGTGCGACCCATATTGAGCATAAGGTACTCAATAATTTTGTACTCCGTTGCGGTGAAGCGTATCTCCTCACCGTCAAGGGTAACGCTCCTCGCCTTTGTGTCAAGCACAAGTCCGCCGGTTTTGATTATATGGCTTTCGCCCTCAATGGAGCCGAGAGAAACATAGCGCCTTATCTGGCTTTTGACCCTTGCACAAAGTTCTAACGGATTAAAGGGCTTTGTAACATAATCGTCACCGCCGAAGGTAAGCCCTGCAATTTTGTCCGTGTCCTCACTTTTTGCTGAAAGGAAAATGAGTGGCACATTGCTTTTCTCACGGATTTTCAGCGTAGCGGAAATCCCGTCCATCCTCGGCATCATTATATCCATAACAATGCAGTGGATTTTCTCCCTTTCCATAATCTCCAACGCCTCTGCACCGTCATAGGCACAGAACACATTATAGGAATCAGCCTTAAGGTAAATTTCAATTGAACGGACAATGGCTTTATCGTCGTCACAGACGAGCACGTTGTACATTTAAATCTCCTCCTTTCAGGGTACGGTTTTATTATAAGGGGTAAAAATTAAAAGTGGTGATTATAATTATAACAGATTTATTACAATTTATAAATAGGGAAGCAGCCGCAACACTAAATTTTGCATTGCGACTGTTGTTATCAAAGACTTTATTTCATATTCTCCTTTGCAGTTCTGCAAGAAGCTATCAACATAACTCGTAATGATGAGCATTTGGCGGAAAGCTCTTTATAAGTAGGCTCGTCTATATAATCGGTTCTTCGCAGCAATTCAAGCCAATAGCCAGTTTCTTTTGCTTCCTTTAAAGCGATTTCGAGCTTGGAAATAAAATCCTTTTTACCGTGTGCGTATTGTGCCTCGTGAATATTGGCACCGATACTTGTACCGCTTCTTCCAATCTGCTCATGAACAATAGATTCACGGTTTGCCTTCAGATGCTTCACAAGATTTATAATATCAACGGCAAAATCCATTGAAAGCTCTACAAGCTTATTTTCCTTCATAAGACAATCCTCCTTTTTTTATTATCATAACACAAAATCTGATACAATTCAATGATGCATCGCCTTATGGCGATATGATGCTATGCTGTCGCATAGTGATGTTGCTCGTTATCCCTCGCAATGATGCGATGTTTGCCAAAATCAATCAGCGAAGCGTCATCATCAGGCATAGCCGACATCATCAGCGTAAGCGACATCATTTGCCGAAGGCAAACATCATTCAAAAACAAAAATCCTTCGCTTAAGCGAAGGATTTTTGTTTTTGGTGACCCGGACGGGAATCGAACCCGTGTTACCGCCGTGAAAGGGCGGTGTCTTAACCGCTTGACCACCGGGCCTTATATGTAAAAGAGGAGGATCGCGTATCCGTCACTCTTTATTTTACTGAAATGGTAGCGGCAGTGGGACTTGAACCTACGACCTTTCGGGTATGAACCGAACGCTCTAGCCAACTAAGCTATGCCGCCATGTCTACGCCGCTCAACACAACGCTTGCATATTATATTATACAATCTTTGATTTGTCAATACTTTTTTTGATTTTTTTCAAAAATTTTTTCATAGTTATTTTTCGCACTTTTCAGCCTCTGATACTGCCGAAAAATCTCGTCAGAACATCGGCACATTCCTTTTCCATAAAGCCTCCGATCACCTGCGGTTTACTCATAAAAGGCATATCACAAAGGTCACACACACTACCTATGGCACCACCTTTTTCATCGTAGGCACCAAAAACAACTCTATCTATTCTGGAGGCCATAATCGCACCCGTACACATAGGACAAGGCTCAAGAGTAACATACATTGTACACCCATCGAGCCTCCAGGAGGAAAGCGCTTCACAGGCAGCGTTTATCGCCTCGGTTTCCGCATGAGACAAAGCATTCTGCTTCATTTCTCTTTTATTATATCCCTCGGCAATGATTTTATTCTCTTTTACAATCACCGCTCCGACAGGAACCTCTCCTGCCTCAGCCGCTTTTTTTGCATTTTCAACGGCTGTGCGCATAAATTCCTCTTTTATCATAACTTCCTCAAAAAAATATTATTGACCGGGATTTATATATTCAAGCGTTACATAAAGCATATATATCATTGTAATTATCATTGTAGGACTCAGAAAGAACGCCTTGATTTTTTCGCCTGTGCTGAGAAGGCTCCTGTTCTGCCAAAGCTTGACATCACGGGAATGATTGACAAAATATAACAGACACAGCAGACCGGCTCCGATAAGGCCGTAAAGAGCAAGAGCATAGGGTATTGCAATCTGTTCCTCACCGTAACGCTCACTCAGGTAATATACTATTATAGACAGAGAATTGTTCAGAGCATGGATAATTATACCGGTCCAGATTGTTCCTGTTTTAACAGAAAGATAACCGAGAGCAAAGCCTGCCATAAGAGCAAAAGGAGCCTGTACCATATTACCGTGCATTGCAGCAAACACAACAGAAGAAACAGCAATAGCAAAGCTGTCGCCGTAAAATCTCAGGCTGCCCATAACATAACCTCTGAGAGCAATTTCCTCAACCAGTGCAGCAGTTATTGCAATACGGAAAAAGGTGAGAATAACTCCGCCGACTCCGTGAGCCATAGGAATATCAGGCGCCGACAGCTCCACATTGAAGCTGTCGAAAAACATTGTAATATAGCTGTTGATGATGTTGCCAAGCATACAAAGACCTACACCCGCAATAACCGCCGGAAGCATAAGCTTTGCCCTGAAAGGTGCACCGAGAGAAGGTATATCAGAAGCTCCCGAAGCTGTCTTCATTTTCTTGCCGAAAAAGAGAAAAGGCAGAAGCATACCCAGAATAACAATAAGTATATCCGCAGCACTGCTGAAATATGCATCGTCATAATATCTGTCAGCAAGATCAAACAGCTTAATTGCAATGATAATCAAGCTTTGCAAAAGAACAGATGCAATAACCGCTCCGCCCGTATAAAGACCGAGCTTTTTCAAAGTTGATTTCTCTTTTTCTCTGCGGATAAAATAATCGGGATAAAAATCCTGATTTGTGCTGTACTGAAAGCCCCTGAAATTGTTATACATAATAAATTACTCCCCGGCTTCTTCTTTTTCTATTTTAGCCGTCGTCTGTGATGCATCAACGCCTTCGGTGCTTGTAGGAACGAACATAACCTTGAAGGTCATAAGCATAAGCTTGAAATCCTCAAGCAAAGACTGATTTGCAACGTACATAAGATCCATCTGCACCTTATCATAAGGCGGTGTATTGTATTTACCGTAAACCTGTGCATAACCGGTGAGACCGGCTTTAACCTGAAGTCTCAGAGCAAATTCGGGAATATCCTTCTCGTACTGAGCTGCTATCTCCGGTCTCTCGGGTCTGGGGCCGACAAAGGACATATCACCCTTAAGGATGTTGAAAAGCTGAGGAAGCTCATCAAGACGTGTTGCTCTTATAAATTTACCTACAGGTGTGATTCTGCTGTCGCCCTCAGATGCGAGTCTTGCAACGCCGTCCTTTTCGGCATTCTGTATCATACTTCTGAATTTGATAAGCTCAAAGGTTTTGCCGTTAGTTGTAAGTCTCACCTGTTTATAGAAAACAGGACCGCCGTCATATGCCTTGACAGCAATAGCTGTAGCTACAGTAAAGGGAAGAGAAATTATAATAGCAATAAGTGAAAGCACAATGTCGAAAAATCTCTTGACTACAAGATAAATAAGACCTGCATCACTTCTTCTGCAACGGTAAACAGGCACATTGAGAAGCTGAATAGTTCTGCCGCCACGGATAATGGTATCCGAAATTTTCGGCTTCACGTAAGCAACCTTACCGTTGGCGATACAGAATTTAACAACCTCATTACGGTAATCAGAGGGTACACCGCAAAGAAAAACAGCGTCAACCTTCTTTATATTCCTGAACAGATCATTAAGCGGAATTTGTTCACAGTTAACGGTTTCAAGCACAGTGAAACGTTTATCCATACTCTTTATGCCCTTAAGAGAACGGTAAGAGTCAACATTACCGAAAACAACAATAGTTCTTTTCGGCTTGTGTATTTTAAAATAGAAATGATCGGTAAGATAGCACCAGCCTGCAGCTATAACAGAAAAAATAACGAACATTCCCACAAAGGGCCATACAGGCAGAAGCTTATAGCTGAGCAGTGAAAAAACAACGTAACAAATTCCCTGAAGGAAGCCGACCGCGATAATCTGCGAGAAAATAAGATCCCACACGGGAGATGTTCCCACAAGAAAGCCGCCGTAAACCTTAACGAAGGAAATGTAAACAGCAACAATCAGTACGCCCATAAGATAGTTACCCAAGCGGAAGAAGGGCGTAGGAAGATTAGGGTTATAGTAAACGAGCCAGCTGTAATAGATAATACCTGAAAAGAAAGCTGTTATAAGAAGCTTCATAAAATACAGAACAATTTTTTCCTGTTTATTCGGGGTTACATTTTTATTATTCATATCAAATATCCTCTGTTAATCATAAATCGATTTATTTTATACTGAAATAATTTGTCAAATAAAAACTAAAACTCAATATATAGTATCATAAAAATTCCGATAAGTAAAGACCCAAAATCAACATAAAAAAATCGGCGACACTTAAAAGCGTCGCCGTAGAAGTATTTGTTTATCAATAGGTGAATTCCCAGGTTTCATCAAGATTACCTTCGAAATCAGCATCGCCTGAAACAAATGCAATCTTAGCAGCACCAAAGCCGGTCATGGGCATCTTGTTCACAAGCTTGATAACCTGACCTGCAGGGTTAACAGTAACCTCAACGGTTGAACCGGGATATTCCATTTTTGAATCAGTGATGCTTACACCTGAGGGAAGGTCAAGACCCATAAGGTTAAGATAACCTATAGCAACTGAGTTGTGTGCAGGAATGGGGCTTGCAGCCGTAGTTGACTCAGGAACAAGAATTACAGTATATACTGTATTTTCGCCCTGCTTTGTTGCTGTTGCGCTTGCAACGCCATCAACTGTAAGTGCAAAATCCTTTGTTGCATCGTTTGAGGGAGGAATTGCTTCTTTGACGGGCTTTGTTTTACCGTCGGGATATGTTGCTGTACCGTTTGCAACCTTAATGATTTCATCCGTAGGCTCACCTACAAGGTTTGAAATAATACCGTTTACAGTGCTTCTGACAGATTCAGCTGAAAGTCTTGTAAGATTAACGGTAATATACTCTGTTTTGTGAGCGGTCATATTCTGCTCATTCTTAACCTTATTAACAGCCTCTGAAACCTTAGCAAGAATCTGCTCCTTTGAAAGAGCTGAAACATCAACGCTTGTGTCAGAGCCGGGTGTTGCGGCACTGTCGGGAGTTGAGGGATTAACAGCAGGAACACTGCTCTGTGTTGAAGGCTGAACCTGAATAACATCCTGCTGAACAGGCTGTGAGGTTGTAGGCTCAGTTGTCTGAGGAGCCTGACTTGCAGCTACTGTGCTGTTTGCACTTGCAATTTTTTTCTTTTCACGCATTGCACCGATTTCAATACCCATAAGTAAAATCCATACTGCAAGCACTAATGCAATTATTGCCTTAACTTCTTTTTTCATTGAACCATATCTCCTTTGAAGCAATATACAAGACCGAACATTCCGTCCGATTCAAGTGACAACTATACTTATTTAATAACATACCTAAAAAAACCGGATTTGTCAATAGAACAGAAAAAATTTTACATATTTAACACATCATTTTTTCACAGCAACCCCTTCTTTTACGACCTTTTATTCAAAAAAGCTGTTTTAAAATTAAAAAGATGCTGTTTTCGCACTTTACTTTAACATTTCTTAACAAATCTTCTAACAACATGCACAAACAAATATAATACTTTTTAACCAATATGTTATATTTTCACAAATTCTATTGAATTTTAGTTTTCATAGTGATATTATGTTATATGTATAAAAATCTAAACTTAAAGAGGTGTTGAAATGGCTGAGAAAAAAATCCTTGGCGACGATGTTGCCTTGTATCTTTTTCATCAGGGAAACAATATGAAAGCCTATGAATATATGGGCTGTCATAAAGTAAAAGATGAAAAGGATCTTTTCTCCTTCCGTGTATGGGCTCCTCACGCAAGAGCCGTAAGCGTTATCGGTCAGTTTAACGACTGGGATGAAAGCCGCGGCGTTATGACAAAAATCAACGATGCCGGTATGTGGGAATGCTACCTCAGCGGAGTAAAAGCTTTTGACGCTTATAAATTTCTTGTCACCGCTGCCGACGGCAAAAAAAACGCCAAAGCTGACCCCTATGCCTTTCATACTGAAACAAGACCGGGAACGGCCTCAAAATATTTTGAGCTTGACGGCTACAAATGGAGCGACAGCAAATGGCAGAAGCAAAAGGAGACCGTAAATGTTTATGCTTCACCTATGAACATTTACGAGGTGCATGCCGGCTCCTGGAAGCAGCATAAAGACGGTAACCCTTACACCTACCGCGATCTTGCAAAAGAGCTTGTTCCCTATGTAAAGGATATGGGTTACACCCACATTGAATTCATGCCCCTTTCGGAATATCCCTTCGACGGTTCCTGGGGCTATCAGGTAACAGGTTATTTTTCCGCAACCTCCCGCTTCGGCACACCCCACGATTTCATGTATCTTATTGATACCTGCCACAAAAACGGAATTTCCGTTATACTTGACTGGGTGCCCGCCCACTTCCCCAAGGATGAGCACGGACTCAGAATGTTTGACGGAGAGGCCTGCTACGAATACAAGGACCCCAAAAAGGGCGAACACAAGGAATGGGGCACAATGGTATTCGACTTCGGCAGAAACGAGGTTATCTCCTTCCTTACAAGCTCAGCCGCCTTCTGGTTTGACAAATACCACATAGACGGACTTAGGGTTGACGCTGTTGCCTCTATGCTCTACCTTGATTACGGCAGAGAAAACGGTCAGTGGGTCGCTAACAAATACGGAGGTAACGAAAACCTTGAGGCTGTGGAATTTTTCCGCAAGCTTAACAGCGGTATTTTCCGCGAGTTCAAAAATCCCCTTATGATTGCAGAAGAAAGCACCGCCTGGCCTCTTGTGACCAAGCCTGCCGATATCGGCGGTCTCGGCTTCAACTTCAAATGGAATATGGGATGGATGAATGATGCACTGAAATATTTCTCAATGGACGGTCTTTCAAGAAAGTTCAACCACAATCTTCTCACCTTCTCATTTTTCTATGCTTTCTCGGAAAACTTCGTTCTTCCCATTTCTCACGATGAGGTTGTACACGGCAAATGCTCTCTTATAGGTAAGATGCCCGGCGAATACGAGGACAAATTCAGAGGTATACGTTCCTTCTTCGGTTATCTTATGGCTCACCCCGGTAAGAAACTTACCTTTATGGGTCAGGAATTCGGACAGTTCATTGAATGGAAATACGACAGCGGTCTTGACTGGGTTCTGCTCGACTACGAAAAGCACCGTCAGTTAAAGGAATATGTAAAAAAGCTCAACCATATTTATCTTAAGCATCCCGCCCTCTGGGAAATTGATTACAGCTGGGAAGGCTTCAAATGGCTCGTAAGCGATGACCACACCAACAGTGTAATTGCTTTTTCAAGAAGAGACTCAAAGGGCGAAGAGTTAATAGTTGCCGCAAACTTCACCCCCGTAACCAGAAAAAAATACTCCTTTGGTGTTGAAAACGAAGGTGTCTACGAGGTTATCCTCAACTCAGACGACACAGCCTTCGGCGGAGAAGGAAAAGGCACCAAAACAAAGGTTACTTCGAAGAAAAAAGGAATGCACGGTTTCGATAACAGCATCACGCTGGATCTCCCCGGACTTTCCTTCCTTCTTCTGAAATACAAAGGCAAGCCCGCTAAAAAACCAGTCAAAAAAACATTACAAAATAAATAACAGGAGGAATTACTATGCTCAAGAAAACAGAATGTCTCGCTATGCTTCTTGCAGGCGGACAGGGCAGCAGACTTGGTATCCTTACCAAAAACATTGCAAAGCCGGCAGTACCCTACGGCGGTAAATACCGCATCATTGACTTCCCTCTTTCAAACTGTATCAATTCCGGTATTGAAACAGTAGGTGTTCTCACCCAGTATCAGCCCCTCGAGCTGAACGACTACATCGGAAACGGTCAGCCCTGGGATCTTGACCGTGCTTTCGGCGGTGTACATATCCTCTCTCCCTATCAGCAGATCAAAGGCACAGAATGGTACAAAGGCACTGCTAATGCTATTTATCAGAATATCAACTTCATCGACAGATACAATCCCGAATACGTTGCAGTTCTTTCCGGTGACCACATCTATAAAATGGACTACAACAAGATGCTCGAATATCACAAGTCAAAGGATGCAGCCTGCACCATCGCAATGCTTGAGGTACCCTGGGAAGAAGCTTCACGTTTCGGTCTTATGTTTGTAAACGACGACGGCTCAATCACAGACTTTGAAGAAAAGCCGAAGAACCCCAGAAGCAACAAGGCTTCAATGGGCGTTTACATCTTCACCTGGAGCAAGCTCCGTCAGTACCTCATTGATGACGAAGCTAACCCCGAATCACACAACGACTTCGGTCACAACGTTATCCCCGCAATGCACCAGGCCGGCGAGAGAATGTTCGCTTACAAGTTCGACGGCTACTGGAAGGACGTTGGTACAATCGAAAGCCTCTGGGAAGCAAACCTTGACCTTCTCAATCCCAAGGTTGACCTTGACCTTTCCGACGACAGCTGGAAGATTTACTCACGCAATCCCATCGCTCCTCCACATTTCATCGCTGACACGGCAAAGGTTGAAAATTCAATGGTAGGCGAGGGCTGTTACATTGCAGGTGAGGTTGACTACTCCATTCTCTTCTCAAATGTAACTGTTGAGGAGGGTGCAACGGTTAAATACTCAATCGTTATGCCCGGCACAACAATCAAAAAGGGCGCTGTTGTTGAATATGCTATGATCGCAGAAAACGCAGTTATCGAAGAAGACGCTCATATAGGCGAATGCCCTGAAGCTATCGACAACCTTGAAAACTGGGGCGTTACCGTTATCGGCGAAAAGGTTACAATCGGTAAGGGCGTCGAAGTAAAAGCAAAAGAAATGATCGACGAAGATATAAAGGGGGTTAAATAATGGCTGCTTCAAACGTACTCGGAATTATTTATTCTAACGCTTACGATTCACTTTTAAGCGAGCTTACAAGTGTCCGCACAATGGGCTCTGTTCCCTTTGCAGGCAGATACAGACTCATCGACTTTGTTCTTTCAAGCATGGTAAACAGCGGAATCGGCAAGGTTGGTGTGAGCACAAAGGCCAACTATCAGTCACTTATGGATCACCTTGGTTCAGGTAAGCCCTGGGATCTTTCAAGAAAAAGAGACGGTATAACCTTCCTTCCTCCCTTTGCAGGAGAGGTTTACGAAAACCGCATCAACGCTCTTGAGGCTATGCTTCCCTACATCTCAAAGTCAACAAACGAATACGTTCTTATGGCTGACTGCAATGTAGTATGCAACCTTGATTACACAGCAATCGTTGAAGGTCACAAGGCAAGCGGTGCAGATATCACCATCGCTTATAAGAGAGGTATTGCTCCCAAATTAAGCCACGTTATGACTCTCGACATCAGCGATGATGCAAAAATCAACGCTATCAAAGTAGGCGAAACTTCTGATACAGCCTGTGACTACTCACTGAACATTATTGTTATGAGCAGAGTGCTCCTCGAAAGACTTCTTCGCAGCGCTCAGATTATGGGTGCAAAGAATTTTGAAAGAGATATCCTTGCCGCCAATGTGAACTCACTTAACATCAGAGGTCACAAGATTGACACCTACGCAAAGGTTATCGACTCACTTCAGAGCTACTACGATATCAGTATGGAGCTTCTCTCCGGCGAATACAGAGATCTCTTCAACGCAGAAAATCCCGTGTATACAAAGGTAAGAGACGATATGCCTGCAATTTACGGAATCTGTGCCGACGCAACCAACTCACTCATTGCAGACGGTTGTATCATTAAGGGTACTGTTGAAAACTCAATCCTGTTCCGCGGCGTTCATGTTGCAGAGGGTGCTGTTGTTAAAAACTCAATTGTCATGCAGGACAGCTTCATCAGCGCAGGCGCAAAGGTAAACTGTGCAATTCTTGATAAGGACGTTGTAATCAAGCCCAACCGTGAAATCAGCGGTGCTGAAACTTATCCGCTGTACATTGGCAAGGGAATTACTGTTTAAAAACAAGTAAAGTTCTTTGGTTACTTTCTTACAAGAAAGTAACGCCCCGCGGCGAGCGACAGTTACAATTGCCCTCGCCGGGCAGGCAACACTTTTTTGAAAAAAGTGTTCAAAAAACTTCCTCTTTTCGCATTTTTTCAGAAAGGACCACTTAAACTATGAAAGTATTATACGTAGCAAGTGAGGCATTGCCCTTTATGGCCAGTGGCGGACTCGGCGATGTTGCCGGTTCGCTTCCTCAGGCTCTGCGCAAAAGACTTATCGGTTGCAGAGTCGTAATGCCTCTTTATGACACAATCAAGCAGGAATGGAAGGACAAAATGACCTTTGTTACAAACATTTCCGTTCCCGTTGCATGGAGAAGACAATACTGCGGCATCTTCCAGGCAAAGCACGAGGGCGTAATCTACTACCTCATCGACAACCAGTACTACTTCAAGCGTGACACGATCTACGGTCACTACGATGACGCGGAACGCTTCACCTTCTTCTCACGCGCCGTACTTGAAATTCTTCCCGTAGTTGACTTCAAGCCTGACATTATCCACTGTAACGACTGGCAGTCAGCTCTCACCCCTGTTTTCTACTCAACAATTTACAGCAAGGATCCCTGGTATCAGGGTATCAAAACTGTTTTCACAATCCACAACATCCAGTATCAGGGAACTTACGGTATGGAGCTTGTTAACGACGTTATCGGTCTCAATCCCGCTGATACCGACATTGTTGAATACGACGGTGACGTTAACTTTATGAAGGGCGCTATCGAATGTGCAAACAAGGTAACAACAGTTTCACCCTCTTATGCAAACGAAATCCTTGATCCCTGGTACAGCCACGGACTTGATACCATTCTCCGTGATCGTCAGTGGAAGCTTCAGGGAATCCTCAACGGTATTGACACAATTAACTATGACCCCGAAACCGACGAAAGTATTGTAAGAAACTACACCGTTAAGGATGTAAAAGAAGGCAAAGCCGAAAACAAACGTCAGCTTCAGGAAAATATGGGTCTTCCCCAGCGAGCAGATGTGCCTGTTATCGGTCTTGTTACACGTTTGGTTTCTCACAAGGGACTTGATCTTATCAAGGGTATCCTTGACGAGCTTCTCTACACAAGCGATGTTCAGGTTGTTGTTCTCGGTTCAGGTGACTGGCAGTATGAAAACTTCTTTAAGGAGATGGCTAACAAATATCCCGATAAGCTCGGCGTGAGAATCGGATTTGTTCCTTCTCTTGCAAGAAAAATTTATGCCGGCGCCGACCTCTTCCTTATGCCCTCCAAGAGCGAGCCCTGCGGACTTTCACAGATGGTTGCTCTTCGCTACGGCACAGTACCAATCGTTCGTGAAACCGGCGGTCTTCGTGACTCAATTTCCGACAGCGGCGACGGCAAGGGCAACGGCTTCACCTTCAAAACCTACAACGCTCACGATATGCTCGGTGCCATCAGAAGAGGTCTTGACGCTTATGCTGACAAGGCTCATTGGGACGAGCTTGTCGTACGAGCAATGGAATGTGATTGCAGCTGGGGCAAGAGTGCAAACGAGTACATTAAGATGTACAAAGAGCTTTTAAAGTAAAAACTCTAAAGTTCTTTGGCATCGTCGCCGAAGCGCGTCCTGCGGACGATAAAGCGAGGCGAGGATGGCATAGCGGTCAAAATCGCTCGGCGCTCCAAGCCGAAAAGCGATTTTGGGAACCACAAGAGGACTCTTTCTTTCAAGAAAGGTAACGCCACGCGGCGAGCGATAAAACAAATTATATAATTACAAACAGCAAAAGCAGGTGTAAGTCAGCACCTGCTTTTGTCATTGTCTTTATATAAAAAAGTTAAGGGGGCGTTGCCCACTTAAACCCCTATGAGCTTTTGTAAAAGCTCAACCAAAACTTTACTTTTTTAATTACATGCCTGAGCCCATTGAATAGTTGGGAGCTTCCTTTGTAATTGAAATATCGTGAGGATGGCTTTCAATAAGGCCTGCTGATGTAATTCTGATAAACTGAGTCTTTGTCTTAAGCTCATCAATTGTTGCACATCCGCAATAACCCATACCTGCACGAAGACCGCCCATCATCTGATATACGGTTTCGCCAAGAGTTCCCTTGTAGGGCACACGACCTTCAACACCTTCGGGAACAAGCTTCTTATTGTTTGCCTGGAAGTATCTGTCCTTACTGCCCTTATTCATTGCAGCAATTGAACCCATACCGCGGTAAACCTTGTACTTTCTGCCCTGATAGATTTCTGTATCGCTGGGTGATTCCTCACAGCCTGCAACGAGTGAGCCTACCATAATTGCGGAAGCGCCTGCTGCAATAGCCTTAACGATTTCACCTGAATACTTAATACCACCATCACCGATAACGTTCTTGCCGTACTTTGCAGCCTCCTCAGCGCAGTCATAAATAGCGGTAATCTGAGGAACACCGATACCTGCAACAACACGGGTTGTACAGATAGAACCGGGGCCGATACCAACCTTCACGCAGTCAGCGCCTGACTCAAGAAGAGCCTTGGTTGCGGCTGCAGTTGCAACATTACCTGCAATAAGTGAAATTTCGGGGAAGGCAGCCTTGACCTTTTCAACAGCCTTGAGGATGTTTTTACTGTGACCGTGAGCAGAGTCGAGAACAAAAGCGTCAACGCCTGCAGCAACAAGAGGAGCTGCTCTGTCAAGAACGTCTGCAGTTGCACCGAGAGCTGCAGCACAAAGAAGTCTGCCGCGGTCATCACGTGAAGAGTGGGGATACTGAACAGCCTTTTCAATATCCTTGATTGTGATAAGACCCTTAAGATAGCCCTCAGCATCAATAAGAGGAAGCTTTTCAATCTTATTTTTCATAAGAATAATCTTTGCTTCTTCAAGAGTTGTACCCTCTTTACCTGTAACAAGGTTATCCTTTGTCATAACCTCACTGATTCTGATATTGTAATCAGAAAGGAAACGGAGGTCACGGTTTGTAAGAATGCCTACAAGCTTACCGTTTTCGCAAACGGGCACACCTGAAATGCGGTAGTTGTGCATAAGCTCTTCTGCTTCATAAACATAATTGTCGGGTGCAAGGAACATAGGATTAGTGATAACGCCGTTTTCACTTCTCTTAACCTTGTCAACCTCTGCAACCTGCTCTTCAATGCTCATATTCTTATGGATAACACCAAGACCGCCCTCACGTGCAATAGCAATAGCCATTCTTGATTCGGTAACTGTATCCATAGCAGCTGTCATTACAGGGATGTTGAGTCTGATATTTTTGGTAAGCTGAGTTTCAAGACATACGTCAGCAGGAAGCACATCAGATTCAGCAGGGATAAGAAGAACATCGTCGAAGGTGAGTCCTTCTTTTACGAACTTTGAATTGAATTCCATAATCATTTTCCTTTCCGCAATTTGTTTTGTGAAGCTGTATAAACACAAGCTTACACTTAGGCTGAAAAATTTATTAAGGTATTATATCACGGAAAAAACACTCTTTTCAAGACCTAAACAGAATTTTTTTGTAAAATTTATTATTTATAACGCCTTATTAAAGATTTTACCCCTTGACCCATTCGGAATACTGTTATATAATACTTAAAATAAAGCAATCTCCCGAAAGGATGACATAAAATGGAAGAAAAAATCATCGTTCCCGAAAATGAACAGCCTGAAAGAAAAAAGAAGATTCTTTCCTGCATTCAGCCCTCGGGCATTCCTACCCTCGGCAACTACCTCGGAGCTCTCAAAAACTGGAAGCTTCTTTCCGATGAGTTTGACTCTGCCTTTGCTGTTGCTGACCTTCACGCAATTACTGTAAGACAGGACCCCAAAAAGCTCCGTCAGCAGATTACAGAGGTTTTCGCTCTGCTGCTTGCAATCGGCCTTGACCCTGACAAAAGCATAATTTTCATTCAGAGCCAGGTGCCGGCTCACGCACAGCTTGCATGGATTCTCAACTGTTACACACAGTTCGGTGAAATGTCAAGAATGACACAGTTCAAGGATAAGTCACAGTCCCACGCCGACAACGTAAACGTAGGCCTTTTCTCCTACCCCGTGCTTATGGCGGCTGATATTCTTCTTTATCAGGCAGACCTTGTTCCCGTTGGCGCAGACCAGAAGCAGCACCTTGAAATTGCAAGAGACATTGCTTCACGCTTCAACGGAATTTACGGCAAGACCTTCACCATTCCTGACCCCTACATCGGCAAGCAGGGTGCAAGAGTTATGTCACTTCAGGATCCTATGAAAAAGATGAGCAAGTCCGACCCGAATCCCAAATCCTTTGTTTCGGTTTTTGACGAGCCTAATACCATTATGAAGAAAATCCGCAGTGCCGTTACCGACTCCGAGGGCGGAGTTTACTACGGTGAGGGCAAGGAAGGCATCAATAACCTTATGGGCATTTACTCCTGCTGCACGGGACTTTCAATGGAGCAGATTGAAAGAGACTTTGCCGGCAAGGGCTACGGCGATTTCAAAAACGCTGTCGGTGAGGCTGTTGTTGAAGAGCTTCGTCCCGTCCGCGAGCGTTTCAATATGCTGATGAAGGATCAGGCATATCTGATGCAGCTTGCAGACAAGGGAGCTGAGAACGCTTCACGCATTGCTGACAGAACGCTTCACAAGGCAATGAAAAAGTGCGGATTTATTGTGAAGTAAGAACAAAAAATCAGCTCACGGAAGAAGAAATTCTCCGTGAGCCTTTGTTTTTTATAATCCGAAAAATGCAAGGATTTTATCGAACAGATTTCGAATAAAAGCGATAATCTTCGCAAATCCTGTAACTGTTTTACCCTCTTCAGCCTTATCGTTAGTCTGAAGTGAAAGCCAGCTTATAATTCCGTCAGGACTTTCAAAAGTGATTGTGTTACCTAAACCGTCAACAGTTGTTGAATAGTAGAACTGCTCACCCGAGTCCATAAACATATCATTTGTAACAGCACCCCAGATGTAATGCTCCTTGTCGTGGGCATCCTGCTTCAGACCGGATGCCCACACAGCCTCGGTGAAGGATGTGAAGCGTAAGCCCTCAGGGCGGTTGGTGATTTCCTTAAGGTAATCAAAGGTCGTTACAGCCATAGCGGTTGTTGCACTCGCGTAAAAGTCCTTATCGCAGTTAAATGTCCAGATTGAAGTATCTGCAAGCTTTTCAATCTCACCCGAGGTGGGATTATAAAGGGAAGCAATAGGCATAGCAGCCGCAAAGAAATCGGGATACTTCGTCACCATATGCCACACCATTGAGCCGCCGGTTGAATAACCGCTTATGTAAATGCGTGAGGTATCAATTTTATCAGCGTTTACTGAAACAAAATAATCAATAGTCGCCTTAAGGGATGCACAGCCAGTTTCGTACCAGTTGTGGGTAATATCCTTTGAGGAGCGGGGTGCAAGGAGAAATGCTCCGCCTGCATTTTTAAAGCGTGACTGATATTCGGGTGATGCCCAGTTGCTGAATCGGTACCACTCGAGCTGTGCTCTCGGCTTATCGCCCGATTTTGCACCGTGAAGCCATATCATAAGGGGATACTTCTCACCCTTCTTGACCTCGGGTGAATAATAAACATAATCTAACTCACCGGGGCATTCTCCGTCAAGGAACCATGTGTCAAGCACATCGTTGCCGATTGAGAGGCTTTCAGCGGAAGCGGAAAAGCTCAACGCTACACAGCCTGCAAGCATAAGCGCGCACATTAAAACCGAAATAATCTTTTTCATAATATTTCCTCCATATCATTTCTTGAGCAAATTATAACAGAATGTAACGATTGTGTCAATGAAATATGCATGCAAAAAGGTCACGGATTTATCTTTTTCCGTGACCTTTACATTTGCAAAAATTTGTTTTATGACCTCGCCGGTCGGGCGTTCTTTCTTGTAAGAAAGAACCAAAGAACTTTTCTTGTTTTATCTTTCAACAAGCATATTATGATATCTGCCCATCCAATAAGGAAGTGAATAAGTTGTTGAGCCTTCCATTTCACCGGGATTATACGCTCCGTCCATCACATAGCTTGAGCCGTTGTACTTGTGGAGTGCTCTTTCATCAGCAGGAGCAACTGCCCACTCATACTTTGTAAGTCCGATAATCATACCGATAAGCTTAAGAGTCTGATTATCTGAATTCCAGAAGGGAGGAACATAACCGTCTGCACTGAAGGAAAGCTCCTCTGTTTCACCGATGCCCACATCGTCAAGGTCAAGCTCATATATATCGTCACGCTTGGAGTTACTTGCACCGAGGCGGCGAAGATCAATGGGATGACGGTTAACTACCCATGCGGCTGTGTCAACAAGGTTGTTGCCGTAGGCGTCAGTCTTAACCTCATCGGGATATGCAAGCTGATAAATATAGTACCAGAGTGCGTTTTCACTGAAGCTCATTGAATACCACCAGCTGTCAATTGCCTCTCTGTAATAAGCGAGAAGCTCCTCATCATCCTCAAGCTGGAAAAGAGTGTAGAAGCCGAGCATTGCCATTTCCTCGTCAGAATAGTTGAGGATAATTCTGTAAAGCGTATTGAAAAGCTTTGTGCCCACAAGAGGACGGAGAATAAAGCCGAGAACGGGTGAAACGCCGTTAACAACCTCAAGGATGCACATATCATAACGATCCTTATTCTGAGTCATAATCTCTGCAAACTCATAGCTTTCATCAAGAGCTGCCATCCTATACTCGTCTTCCCACTTCTGATTGCCTGTAATGTAAGCGGCAACCTTAAAGCCGGTAAGCATAACAAGTGCATTAAGTCCTGCGCCGCCGAGAACCTGTCCGTTGTGGAAATAGGTTCTTGAGAACTTTGCCCATGTTGTAGGCTGACCTGAGCCGTCTACCATTGTGTATGAGTTATCCGAAAGATGCTGAGCAAACTTTTCCATTGTTTCCTCAAGCATTGCCTTTAATTCGGGATCCTCCGGAGCAAGGATATCATAAGCGAGCTTGTAAAGGAAAAGGTGACCGATAATTTCATCGGAGCTTGTGTCGCCCTTATAAACAATATCAGAAACATCGTAATCGGCACCGATAAGGTCATTCCAGAGCCTTTCGGGAATTGTGCCTGTAGCGTTCACCTTAAGACCTCTGTAGTTTTCATTATGGAGAAGGAAGTCGCTTCCGTCACCGTAGGTCTTTGTTGACATACCCGTTGCGGTGCCGTCACCGTTGTGTGACCAGTAAGCATATCCGTCATAGTCGCTGTGACCTGCTTCCTTCTCACTCTTGAAGGAATAGGTTCTTGCCCAGAAGCCTTCAAGGAGTCTTGTGCGCATTGCATACTCACCTTCGGTGGTATTGGGATCTGCCCAGCCCTCTGTATTGAAAAGAGCAAGGTTGTCATTTCCCTCAAAGTCCTGAACGTAGGAGCGCTTACCCGACTTCATATATTTTTCGTGCATTTCCGTAAAAGCATCGGCAGGACTCATAAAAGGAATATTCTGTGAATAGTCACCGCCTACAAGCATTGCCTCATTGGTGTAATACTTACCCTTTTCGTAGTCGTTTGCACTGCCGTTTCTCTGTGCACGGCTATAAGCTTCAACTGTGCCCTCACGCATTGAGATATATGTAAGAAGAAGCACAGCCTCAACGGAAAGAGTTGCTGTCTTTCTTGCGGCTTCAATTTCTTCCTTTGTAGCATTGGGATCGTTTTTGAGCACGGCGTAACGCATAAGCTCACCGCCACCGTACATTGATGTCCAGAGACCGTCGTTATCGCTTTCCTCGGGAATCCATTCACCGTCAATAAGATAAGCATTGGAAACCATACCGCGTCTAGCAACATACTTCTGTGTTTCCTCACTCATCATTGCCGCCTTGTCAGTACCGCTGATAGGAAGCATTTCGATATGTGAATAGCCTTCCTCCATAACTGTCCAGATACCATTTTCACCATCGGCAAAAATAGCAAGCACCTTACCGTCGGTCGTATCGTTTGCGTAAAAATATCTGTCGCCCATAAAGCGCTGCTCAACGTCTCTTTCGTTTTCAGCCTTTTCATCTGTACGGAGCACACCGTAAGCAGTAATTTCCCACTTCGCACCGTCTGCTGTTACAGCAGTCTGAGCCTCAGCGTATTTTGATGCATCGGAAACCTCAGCAGGAACATCCTTACTATCCTTTTCGTAACGGGTAACAATCTTCTGAAGGTTTGAGCTTTCCTTTACTGCCTCACCGGTAAAATCCACCTTCTTAAGGCCATTCTCCTTAAGCTTGGTGCTTTCTTTTACAACCTTAAGTTTAACACTATCTGTAACGCCGTCGCTGTTTTCCGCAGTGATTACGGCTTCACCCTCCTTGAGAGCGGTAATTCTGCCCCAGATGTCAACGCTTGCAACATCGGCAGGCTGAACATTCCAGGAAAGAACTCTGTTTTCTGTATTCGCCATTACGGAGTCAATAGTTCTGCTGTCGCCGATTTCAAGCTCCCAGTTTTCAGGAACGATAAGCCTTAAAACAGCTTCGTCATTTGTGACGTTTCCGTCCGTTGCCATTGCCGGCACACACAGGCCCATAAGCATAACAAGTGCAAGCAATAAGGCTATGATTTTCTTCATAAATAACTCTCCTTTTGTGTTTTTTCGTCAGCTTAACTGACTTCTTTTACATAATAACACTTTGACTCTTTAACCGTCAAGGTGTTTTATCTTTATTTAAATTTTGTTTATTAAATTAAAAGCGCCGCCGCTTACTGTTCATGTAAACGGCGGTGCTGTCAATTATTTTTATTTGTTTTTAGCTACAGCTCTCTGAATTGCCTTGATGACTTCAACAATGGGAACTACAAGGAAGGCAAGTCCGATTGAAATAGCATAAGCCTTTGCGTCAAGGTGAGTGAACTCGAACATATCTGCAAGGAAGGGAACTTCAATAATTGCAGTTGTAAGAAGAAGAGAAGCTACCATAGCAATGTAAAGAACAACGTTATGTGACTTCTGACCGAGACTCATTGCAACAGCAGAGCCTCTCTGTGAACGCATATTAAAGGAGTGGAAAATTTCACACATTGACATTGTAAGGAATGCCATAGTCATACCCTCTTCACAGTTTTCAATGTTTGTAAACTGCCAGTGACCTGTTTCAAGGAACTCACCGATAAAGAACGCAGCAAGTGTAAGAAGTGTAACAAGCACACCCTGATAGAACACGTCAAAGCCCATTCCGCCGGCGAATATTCCTTCCTTACTGCTTCTGGGCTTACGCTGCATAATATCTCTTTCAGGCTTTTCAAGTCCGAGAGCAAGAGCAGGAATACTGTCTGTTACAAGGTTAATGAAAAGAAGGTGAACGGGTTTAAGAATTGTAAAGTTAAGAATTGTTGCGGCAAAAATTGAAAGTACCTCGGAAAGGTTTGAGCCGAGAAGGAACTGGATAGCCTTTCTGATATTGTCGTAAATTCTTCTGCCTTCTGAGACAGCACCTACGATTGTTGCAAAGTTATCGTCAGCAAGAACCATATCCGCAACATTCTTTGTAACGTCAGTACCCGTAATACCCATACCGATACCGATATCAGCGCTCTTGATAGAGGGAGCATCGTTAACACCGTCACCTGTCATAGCGGTAATCATACCCTTTGCGCGCCATGCATTAACAATTCTTGTCTTGTGTTCAGGCTGAACACGGGCATATACACGGTACTCTGCAACCTTATGAGCAAAGTCCTCATCACTGATTTTATCAAGCTCAGCACCGGTGATAGCCGCAGAAGCGTCGTTAAGAATACCAAGCTCCTTAGCAATAGCAACAGCGGTATCCTTATGGTCACCGGTAATCATAATGGGAGTTATACCTGCACTGCGGCACTCTGTAATAGCATCCTTAACCTCGGGACGTACAGGGTCAATCATGCCTGAAAGGCCTACAAATACAAGATCGGTTTCGTTTTCCTCTGTCGTCATTTCACCGGGAACAGCCGAAAGCTTTTTCATTGAAAGTGCAAGCACACGAAGAGCTCTGTCAGCCATAGCCTTGTTGTTCGCCATAATCTTATCCATAACCTCAGAAGTCATGGAAACCTCTTCACCGTCAATAATTGCTGTACTGCAACGGCTGAGCACAACGTCAGGAGCGCCCTTTGTAAACTGAATGTAGGCGCCGTCATACTCATGTACGGTGGACATCATCTTTCTGCCTGAATCAAAGGGAAGCTCTGCAACTCTGGGATATTTAACCTTAAGATCGTTTTTATTGAGATCTCTGGAAAGAGCGTAATAAACAAGCGCTGCCTCGGTGGGTTCACCGTTAACCTTGTCACCTTCAACCTCTGCATCAGTACAAAGCGCCATGCCTGTTGCAAAGAAATCCTTGTCGGAGCAGAAGGCTTCAACAACGGTCATCTTATTCTGAGTAAGAGTACCGGTCTTGTCCGAGCAGATAATCTGTGCACAGCCGAGAGTTTCAACAGCTGTGAGTTTACGGATAATAGCGTTCTTCTTTGACATATTTGTAACGCCGATTGAAAGAACAATTGTAACAACAGCAGCAAGACCCTCAGGAATTGCAGCAACAGCAAGAGAAACGGCTACCATAAAGCTTTCAAGGAAAACCTCGAAGCTTACAGCCCCGGTATTCTTATAAGCCATAATTGCCTGGAAGCCGAAAATAAATACGCAGATACCGAGAACAAGCCATGTAAGAATCTTTGAAAGCTGTGAAAGCTTGATCTGAAGAGGAGTCTGTCCTTCTTCAGCCTGAGCAATAGCGTCAGCGATTTTACCCATTTCGGTGTCCATACCGGTTGCAACAACAACAGCCTTGCCTCTGCCGTAAACAACAGTAGATCCCATATAAGCCATGTTCTTTCTGTCGCCGAGAGCAATTTCGTCATTCTCCTTACCGCCGAGAACCTCAATAAGCTTTCCTACGGGAACAGATTCACCGGTAAGTGCAGCTTCTTCAATCTTCATGCTTGCGCACTCAAAAATACGGCAGTCAGCGGGAACAGCATCACCTGCTTCAAGAATAACTACGTCACCGACAACAAGATCTTCACTTCTTACGTTTACCATTTTACCGTCACGGTAAACCTTACTTGTTGCGGCAGACATTTCCTGAAGCGCCTCAATAGCGGCTTCCGCCTTACTCTCCTGGAGAACACCGAGAACGGTGTTGATAACAACAACCACAAGAATAATAACTGTGTCTGTAGGGAACACAAAACCCTTTGCCTCAAACCATTCCGTAACCGCAGAAACGATTGCGGCAATGATAAGAATAATGATCATCGGGTCAGAAAGCTGCTCAATAACTCTTTTGAACATTGTTTTTTTCTTACCCTCTTCGAGCTTGTTCTTACCGTTTTTCTCAAGGCGCGCCTGAGCCTCACTTTCGGCAAGACCGTTTTCCGACGAGGCTACATGTGTAAATACCTCTTCGGATGAATGCAGATAATGTTTCATACTGTGTTTTCCTTTCGTTTTTATATTTTTTCCAATTATTTCACTATATATCAAAAAAGACCTTTAACGAAGCGTTTTTAAACTTCGTTAAAGGTCTTGCTACCGGATTTGGCTTGCAAACCAGCCTAACGGCACGATGTTGATTTGCAACAGAGAGCTACTCCCCTTTAATTTACTTTATCATTTTAACATATACATAAAAAAATGTCAACACGTCACCGTTTCTTTTTCAGTTTCAGCGACATCCATCTTTGCTTTTTTACCTGTACCTAAAAGCATATAAACGTAAACAGCAATAACCGAAGGAACCGTTGTGCACATTGCAAGCAGCACATCATAAAATGTATCGTACAGCGGATAAAGAGCGGTATTGTAAGCGCCCCTGCCGAACACCTTGAACAAAAAGCTGTCATCTGTAGGACCCCAATAGAAGCCCTGATTAGTTGTACCCCAGATAAAATCTCCTATAAATTCGCTGACTTCCCAGGCAGGCATTATAAAGCAGGAAAAGAGAAATGCAAAAGCAGCAATGATAAACACATTTTTTCTACTGTCAGCCTTAACAAGGGTAAGAGCAATATAATAACCGCCCATAACACAAAGAACGCCTGAAATAAGATGAAGGAAAAGATCAAATCTCGGCACAATATTGTAAAGCCATACATAATTACCGCAGTAAGAGCCAAGAAAAACAATAACTGTTATAAGACTCTGAGCACGGTAGCTGACTCTCGAAAAGAAGGTGCCCTCAGGGAAAACGATGTGAACAAGAGTTATCGCAAAGGTTGCAATAAGGTTAGCACAAAGAAGAATAGCCTCCGCGCGGTTTTCCATAACAATAAAAGCATAAAGCATACTGGCTCTTGTACACCACCAAAAGGTGATATCAAAAACAGAGCAATCCTTCATCAGCTTGGTTTTCTCGGTAATGAATTTATTTTCAGCCCATTTTCTGAAAGAGATCTTATTTTTATGCTTTTTTATTTTTATAAACATATGTTTATTTTTCACACGCTGGTATATGTACATTCCTGCGGTTGTAAAAATACCGCCAAGAAGAGTTATAAGCATATCCTCATCGGTATCAAGCAGATATCTCTGCCCGTCAAGAGACATTGCAAGCCCTACAAGTCGGTAAAGCCAATGCTCATTGGTTACGAAATCAGCGTGAAGCAGATTTGTTCCCCTGTAAAAGTCAATGAAGAATTCCGCAATTTCTGCAATTATCGCTGCCGTTCCGGCAGTACACACACCCGCAATTACGTTAAGCGTAAGCTCATTGCTGTTTTCAGCCTTTTTTATTCTCTGAAAAATCAGATATCCGAAAAAAGCCGCCACTACTCCCAGAAGAAACTGAATCAGTATATCCCATTCTCCTATATTATCCGAAAGTCGCTGCAAGATCATATAAAGTACGCCTCTTTTGATAGTTATTTTATTTCAAGCACCTTTGCATCGCCCACGCTCACCGACGTTATTACACAACGTCCTTTATAAATTTTAAGCGTTGCCGAACCGGTAAACTGTTTTTTATAGTTTATTATATCAGATATATAATATGACAGATTGTTAATATCAAAATCGTATATTCTGTCGGGAGCTTCAAAAAAAGCTTCAAGCTCCTGCCTGTTTTTGTATTGCTCACCGCAGAAATTATAGTTTTCGTAAAGAACATCCGCCGAATTGTATCCGCCAAGCAGATAAGCTCCGCCCTCATCCCTGTCGGTTGTTTTTGCAAAGCCTTCATCATCGGTATAAACAAAAAGCTTTTCCTTTGAAAAATAAAAGCCGTCGGTCACAAGGCAAAAGCCTGTTTCGTTATATCCGGAAATACCCTTGAGCTTCACCTCATACTCCGTGCCCTTTTCAATTATCACTTCATCACTTATGTTGGCTGGATGAAGCGGCGAATTAAGATAAACAATCAAGGCAGTACCAATAGTAAGAAGCACCGCAAACACGGCTGTCATAATTTTTGTCAAGGTCTTTTTTGCCTGCAAGCTCATCTTAAACACCTCCAAAGCATAAACCTTCCGCACAGTATTCTATGCGGAAGGTATTATAACATTGCTCACCTAAAAAATAAATAAATGTTAACAATTTGTAATTTTTATTTTACAAAAGGTTATTTGTGCCTCAAAATCAGCTCATCACCGATGTAAAGCTCACTGACAACGGCATAGTCCTTGTAAACGCAAAGCGTGACCTTGCCGTCAAGGGGCATCTGATAAAGCTGACCTATATATCCCTCGTCATACATAAATTCCTCGTAGGAATCAATAGGTCTGACCTCATCCTCGCACAGAAGTATTCCTAACTCGGCAAGCTCCTTAAGGCCGAAATCGGGATTGACAAACTCGTAATTTTCAAAGTAAAGATAGAAAAGGTTGTAGTTATATTTCAGGCGGTTATAATCCGTTGCACCGACACTCAGGTCATCGGTGTCGTAAAAGTTCACATCACCCTTTTCATCCGTTTCAACACCAACCATACTGTAGCTTCCAATCCAGCCGCCGTAATTGAACTTATGCTCGACAACCGAAGCATAACGCTCCTCAACCCGATAAAGCTCCTCTGTGTTTATGTACATATAGCTTTTATTCATGTGGGATATATAGCTGTACTTAAGCGTATACTTGCCGCCCTTTTCGATAACTGTATCAATGAGCCTGTTTTCACAGGCTATAAAGCCCACGGGGAAAAGGAGCTGAATGAGAGCGACAGCCAAAAGAACCGCAATTATTCTTTTATTCTTCATTGCAAGCCCTCCTCTCCCTCAGCAAGGGAAGAAAGCTTTTCTTTTTCCCTGATGCGTGAAATTTTAAGGTTGATGAAAAGCAGCACCGCACCGCAGACAATCAGCAGAAGTCCCGTCACAATAAGCCCCATGTCAAGCAGATAAAGTTTTGCAAGCACCGTGACACAGGAAAGGATGAAGCCGAGGTTGAGGTGAAGGAGCTTTCTCTCCTTTGCACCGTAAACGATGAGCATAATAAGTGCCGCAAGGCAGACAAGGAAGCTCACACTGAAAATGCACTTCTGAACAAGTTCATAGGCTTCATGGCTTTCTCCGAGATAATCCTCATCAAAAAGATATTCAAGATAAACGATGATGTTATATGCCGCAAGTGCACAGGTGAAAAGTGCCGCATAAACACGCAGATAAACATTCTGCGGTCTTGTTTTTTCCGAAAAGATAAGCACAATAGGAAGAAGTCCGAGACCAAGCATAAGCCCGTTGACCCAACCGTCGGCAACATAACCCGGTGAAAAGATTACCGCAAGGAAGCAAAGTGCCGCCGCAGAGGCAGGAAGTCCCAGTACACGGTAAGGCGAAACAAAGTCCGTGTGCTTTTGACCCACAATAAAGCAAAGCACCGAGGCAAGCATAACAACCGATATCCACGCATCTTCAACAGGTGTCCTGAAAACGGTAAAGCAAGCAGAAGCTACAAGCCCACCGAAGTTAAGCCATGAGGCAAAGGTGTGGCGGATGATGTTGCTTTCCTTTTTATAAAGTCTGCCCGAAGCATAAAAGGCAACAGCGATTAACACAACCTGAACGAGCACAACAAGTATAAAGCTTACAACCTGACTGAGGTCTGAGTTTTTGTTCAGACAATGAAATTCACTGTCCTCAAGGAAAAAGTTGAACCACAATGCACCGCACACCTGATAAACGGCAAGAGGTGAAAGTGTTTTAAACACAAGCATAAGCACAAGGGCGCTCAACGTAAAAAGCAGATACATCCAGCTATCGCTCACCCAGTTATAATGAGTGTTGACATTGCCTAAAACAACGGCTGTTGTAACAATCACACCCAACAGCCACAGCACCGATGCACCCTCGCACCATGGAAGACTGTCCTTTTTCTTTATATATGTATAAATACCCACGCTCTGACCGAGAAGAGCAGGAACAAAGCAGGTGAGAATTTTCAACGCATCGGGGAAGCTCTTCCAGAATTTAATGAAGATCATCACCACGCCCGCACCGATGAGCAGACATCCGAGAATTGAAATCACGGTAACTAGGGTGTTGCCGAAAAGGAGTTTTTCTTTTTCTTCGGCGGTATTTCTCTTTTTACCGTAAATAAGCTCCTCAACCTCAATTCCGAAAACATCTGCAAGTGCAAGCAGAATTTCAAGGTCAGGCTGGGTTCTGTCTGTCTCCCAGGATGAAACCGTCTGCCTTGTGACGTGTATTTTAGCCGCAAGCTCTTCCTGGGTCATACCGTTAAGACTACGATGTTTTTTAATGCTCTTTGAAATTTTACTCATAAACTTCACCGTCCTTTCTGTTGGTGTGCTTTAATTTTATCATTAAAAATATAATAAATAAATAATTTTTAACTAAAAAAGACACGCAACAATATGTTGCAAGAACGCTATTTATCCAAAAGTGAAAAATACACATCCATTTCTCGACTGATACCTTCAATAAACAATCTGCACTCTTCATCCTTTACAAGCAATCTTCCTACCTTTTTAACACGGCGGAGAAAACGACGGTCAACCTTTGTTTCGGTAAAGTTACGCACTATAGGGCAGATTCCGCCACCTCTTATATCAGGAATCACTTTTAGTCTGCCATCAGGGGTAATATAAGGAAAGAAGGGGAAAATCATACAGGAAAGAGGGCGCTCCTGTCGGTCACAGCTTCCGTCACATACGCAAAGCCGTACACCGTCCTTTTCGGTTACAGAAAGCTTTGTTTCCTCAAAAGGAAAAAGGAGCATTCCGGTGTCCTTGTCACCCTTGCAGCAAGCCTTATCGCATAAAAGTCCGCAATCCTTTTTCAGCGGTGTTTTATCCTCCATTACAGCCTTTGCATTTTTATAAAGCCTCTGATATTTGTTTTTCATCCTCAATCATCCCTTACTTTTGTACACTCTCCCACCGCTTTGCGGCCTGATGGAGAGATTCTTCTTTCTTTTAATAATATTGCACAATTATTATACAGTATTTTCTAAAGGAAAGATACATTTTCGGTTGAAAATTAATCTTTTTTGTGGTATATTATTGGATAGAGTTTTTTTCAACGAAATCGTGAGGGATAAAAAATGAGAATTGGTTTTGACAACGACAAATATATAAGATCACAGTCTGAGCATATAAGAAAAAGACTGTCTCAGTTTGGAGGCAAGCTCTATCTTGAGTTCGGCGGCAAGCTTTTTGACGATAATCACGCAGCAAGAGTGCTTCCCGGCTTTGAGCCCGACAGTAAGCTTAAAATGCTTCTTGAGCTTAAGGATGAAGCAGAAATTGTTATCGCCGTAAGCGCAAAGGCAATTGAGCAGAAAAAGCTGCGCCGTGACCTTAATATTTCCTACGACAAAGAGGTCCTCCGACTCATCGACCTTTTCGGAAGTGTCGGTCTTTTTGTCGGAAGTGTAGTTGTCACCCAATATGACGGACAGAGAGCCGCCGACATATTCAAAGAAAGACTCAAAAACCTCGGCATAAAGGTTTTCACTCACTATCTCATTCCCGGCTACCCCTCCGATGTACCCCTTATCGTTTCCGAAAACGGCTACGGCAAGGATGAATATGTTGAAACCCAGCGCAACATTGTTGTTGTAACTGCTCCCGGACCGGGAAGCGGAAAAATGGCAGTCTGCCTTTCACAGCTTTACCACGAGCATTTAAGAGGCGTTGAAGCAGGCTATGCAAAATTCGAAACCTTCCCCATATGGAATCTCCCTCTCAACCACCCCGTCAATCTCGCATACGAGGCAGCAACCGCCGACCTTAACGATATGAATATGATTGACCCCTTCCATCTTGAAGCCTACGGCAAAGCAACGGTCAACTACAACCGTGATGTTGAAATCTTCCCCGTGCTTCAGGCGATCTTTACAAAAATCTACGGTTTTTCACACTACAAGTCTCCCACGGATATGGGTGTAAACATGGTAGGTAACTGTATTACAGACGACACCGTTGTATGCGATGCCGCAAAGCAAGAAATTCTGCGCAGATATTATAACTGCCTTTGCGACGCCCGCTCCGGCATAGGACAGAGCAAGGAGAAGGACAAGATGCTTCTTCTTATGAACAAAGCAGGAATAAGCCTTGAGGACAGACTCGTTGCCCAGAGAGCCAACCGCATTGCAGAAGAAACAGGCAAGCCTGCCGCTGCAATAGAGCTTGACGACGGCACCATCGTAATCGGTAAAACAAAAGAGCTTTTAGGTGCTGCTTCAGCTGCAATACTCAATGCACTCAAGCACCTTGCAGGTCTTGACGACAAGCTTCTGCTTCTGCCCGAGCACCTTATTGAACCGGTTCAGGGGCTTAAGGTAAACTACCTTGGCAGTAAGAACCCCCGACTTCACGTTGACGAAGTTCTTGTTGCTCTTTCCGTAAGTGCCGCAACAGATGAGGATGCCGCCAAGGCGCTCGCCTGTTTGCCTGAGCTCAAAGGCTGTCAGGCTCACATTTCGGTAATTCCTTCAAGTGTTGACTCAATCATGTTCAACAAATTAGGCTTACAGCTCACCTGCGAGCCTGAGTTTGAAAAAACAAAGCTTTTCCATGTAAAATAAAAAAACATACACTCCGCAAGAATTAATTTCCTGCGGAGTTGTTTTTTCGCCAAAAGGAATATTTTTACTGTTTTTTGTTATATTTTTATTGACAAACAATAAAATATGTGTTATTTTATGGCTGTGACACAGAATAAAAAGGAGGATTTTCCTATGTACACAACAGATAAAAGCACAAAAATAACCTTTTATGTAACATATTTTTTTGGCGTAATCCTTATCGGACTGATGCTCTTCGCCTACCCGATTGCTAAAAACGTTTTAGGCCCTACTCAAAGAACCGCTTACCTTTCGGCAGTAATAGCCTTTTACATCTGCTGTCCAGCCGCATGGGTTGCCCTTTACAAAATCCGCAAGCTTCTCAAAAATATTCTTGCCGATACAATTTTCACAAACGAAACTGTTAAACTTCTTCATCAGCTCTCATGGTGCTGCGGCTTTGTTGCGGCGGTCTGCTTCATCACAATTTACTTCTGCCACATTTTCTTCACCTTCTGCATCGGTGCCGCTCTGATGTTCCTGCTTTTGCGAGTGCTTCGCAATGTTATGGGCAAGGCAGTAGCAATCAAGGAAGAAAACGAGCTTACTATTTAACGGAGGATTTGTCAGATGCCGATTATCGTAAATTTAGATGTTATGCTTGCAAAAAGAAAAATGTCCTCCGGTGAGCTTGCGGAAAAGGTGGGCATCACTCAGGCTAACCTTTCCATACTCAAAACAGGCAAGGCAAAGGCTGTCCGCTTTTCCACCCTCGAAGCAATATGCAAGCACCTTGAATGTCAGCCGGGAGATATACTCGAATTCCGTAATGAGGAGGAATAAATATGAACAATAACAACAGCTCATATCAGTATCAATCCTTCACCCCCGCCTACAAGCCCGAGTCCCCCGATATCAAGGGCAGGGATATTTTCACCTTCATCGCAATTTTCGGTGCATCCTTTGTTTTTTCACTTTGTGCCGTGCCTTTTTCACCTGATATTTTTTATTACAGTCAGCTCGGTAATTATACAAAGCTGCTTTGCCTTTGCGTTATCTTTGCCGCTTCCCTGATTTATGTGAAAAGGGAAAAGGGGGCTTCAAGGCTCACAACGGCATTTTACGCCCTGTGCACTGTGTGTATTATGCTTTCATACGCCGTTAACGGCGGTGAATTTTACTGTGCTCCTGCCTTCCTTTACCTTGTAGGAGCAATGTGCGTCACAAGAACGGGAAGCCTCACTCAAAGGCGTGAAAGCTACCGCTACCTTTTTGAGGAGCTCAGGGACATTTTCGGCTATCCCCTTAAATACTGTCTCGTGCCCCTTAAGGCGATTTTCGGCAAAATACATTTTAAAAAGAACAAAAAGCTCAACGGTGCTCTTCTAGGCGGACTTTTCGCTCTGCCCGTTGTTGCCGTGCTTTTCGGTCTGCTCTCCTCAGGCGATGCCGCATTCAGCAATGTTACATCAACGCTGACGGATTTCATTGAAAAGATTTTCGAAAAGCTGTTTGACGATTATTTTGAAAATTTCCTCATCCTCGGCGAATCGGCAATTTCAACCCTGATTTTCGGCACATCGATTTTCTCGGCACTTTTCTGCTTCCGTAACGGCTTTCAGAAAAAAGCCAAGGCACACTCAAAAAAGGCAAAAAGTGTCACCACCGATGTTATCCCTCAAAATGTAGCCTCGGGCTTTTTCGTGCTCATCTGTCTGCTTTATGTTTTCTATCTGTTTTCACAGCTTTCCTATTTCTTCGGTGCCTTCTCGGGCAAAATTCCCCTTGCGGTCAACATGACCCTTTCCGAATATGCAAGGCGTGGCTTTTTTGAGATGAGTACAATTTCATTTATCAACCTCGGCCTGATTGCCCTTGGTATAATTTTTGTCAAACGCCGTGAAAACGGAAAACCCGCACCGCTGTTCAAGGCTGTTTTCACCTTCCTCTGCCTTCTCACGGAGCTGCTCATAATCACCGCAATGTCAAAAATGGCACTTTACATCACAGAGCTCGGACTCACCCACAAGCGTATACTTGTCTGCATAATCGACATTCTGCTTTTTGCAACGGTGCTCTGCGTGCTTATCAAGCTTTACAGGACTCGCTTCCCTTATATGAAAATCATCGTCAGCCTTTGCTGTGCGGTGCTGAGCCTTTATACGCTCGTCGGCGACGGCATGCTGATTGCCGTCTTCAACACCGAGGCTTACCTTAAGGGCTACCACAAGGAGCTTGATATTGCAACCGTGTGCTACGAGGGTGACAGCTACTTTGCCGTCAGAAAGCTTCACGAGGTTGTAAAAGCCGCACCTGAAAAGGATATAGAGGTAAAATATGAAATCGGCAGCCTTCTGCTCCCCTACACCGGTGATTACAACCTTGAAGGTTGGCTGAAAAGGAGCACACTCAAAAGCTTTTTCGACTCTTATAATCTTCCCGACTTCCTTTTCTGGAAATATATGATAGACAACCCGGATTTTGCCGAGACCTGCAGGTACACCTATGACAATTACGACCGCTCCTCTGTTTACGACGAAGAAACCGGAACCTACAAAGATATTTACCACAGATATGACGACCCGGCGTATGCTCACCTGTATGCTGATTATGAGTATGTTTTTGTACAATGAGATAAGCAGGCTTGACACGGAGAACTCTTCTTATTGACACCTTCGCATAAATAGGCTATAATCTACACCGAAAACTAAATCCGAGGTGTTAACCATGAGAATGAGAAAAAAGAAGTACCTTGACGAAAGACTTGACGCAGTAAAAAGCTACATCCTTGACACCGACAGAGAGGAAAGGGATTTTGAAAAGGCAGTGCAGATAAAAGAGCACTTTGACCTCGCGGAGCTTTTCGGTAACGAAAACCCCGTTCACCTTGAAATCGGCTGCGGAAAGGGACAGTTTGTTTGCGAGATGGCAAAAAGATGTCCCGACATAAATTTCATTGCTGTTGAAAAGGACAGAAATGTTATTGTTGCCGCCGTTGAAAAAATTGAACGGGCGGGACTTACCAACGTCCGCTTTATTTCAGGCTGTGCGGAGTATCTGCCGAGGTTCATCCCCTCACACAGCATTGAGAGAATTTACCTCAACTTCTCCTGCCCCTTCCCCAAGGAGAAGTACAGAAAGCACCGACTCACCCACAGCTTTTTCCTTAAGATTTACCGTGAGCTTCTCAAAGAGGACGGAGACATTCATCAGAAGACAGACAATATGCACTTTTTCGAGTTCTCCCTTCAGGAATTCAGCTCGGAGCATTTCAGGCTTGAGAATGTTTCACTTGACCTTCACAACAGCGGCTTTGAGGGCAACATTGTGACGGAATATGAAAAGCGGTTTTCTGATTTAGGTCAGCCGATTTACAGGCTGGAAGCAAAGCCGATGTAAAAAAAGAAAAGTTCTTTGGTTCTTTCTTACAAGAAAGAACGCCCGACCGGCGAGGTCATCAAACAAAATCAAAAAATAAGGGTCACGGAAATGATAAAATCCGTGACCCTTTGCTTTGTTGTTTAATTTAATTAGCAAGGGGCTTTGCCCCTTGAACCCCACAAGCTTTTGTAAAAGCTTGACCAAAACTTTTCTTGTTCGCTTACTGCTTTGCGCCGTTATCAAACATTTCAAGTGCCTTAACACTTGCCGCAAAGCAATCTGCAAGACAGGATGCGTTAAGTGCATCAGGAGTGTCAAGTCTTGTGTGATAAAAGTCAGGAAGAGCGTGGTTAAGAGCAGTAACACCCGTTGCTCTCATGCCTGCCTGAGCAAATGCTGCTGAGTCTGTTGCGCCGCCGAGAGGAGGAACAAAGCCCTTTTTAACGGGGATATTGAGCTCCTGACAAGCCTCATAGAACAGGTCGGAAACATCCTTGTCAACCTTAACTGTTGAGTTGAGGTCGCGGTAGTTTACCATAAGCTGCTCGTTCTGAGCAATTGTATCATAAGAGAACACGAAGGTGGGAACATCCTCGAATTCCTTACAGTGCTTTTCAGCCCAGGCCTTTGCACCGCGAAGACCTGCTTCCTCAGAACCTGTGAGAACAACACCGATTTCAGTATTTTCAAACTCAATGCCCTCATCGTGGAGCATCTTGAGGATAGCCATACCGATGTAACAGCCGGAAAGGTTGTCGTTTGCACCGTCAACGATTCTCTTTTCGTTCCACATAAAGTAGAGACCGAACCAGACGGGAATAAATACGCAGGCAACAAGACCTAGTGTTTTTGCAAGATCGTCACCGAGTACGCCTGCAACCTTAAGAATGGAAATGATAAGTGTGTAGAACGCACCGATAAAGCAGACAATCATATGAATGTCAAAGCCGAGGTATGAAAACTTGTACTTGAAAGGCCATTCCCAAGCTGCGTCGGGGTGACCGTTGAAGATGATTCTGCGCTTAACCTCACCTGTGGGCTTTTTGAAGCCTGCAGCATTGTGACCTGTCTTTTCGGGGAAAAGCTTGTCAACAACCTTTTTGTAAAGACCGAACTGAAGCACACAGAGAGTAAGACCGAGAGCGATTGCAATGATTGAAACAACCGGAACAAAGAAGTAAGCTGCAAGAGCAACAAAGCAGCAGGTGATTGTGATGTAAATCCAGCCGAGGAAGGCGTTGGGATTTTCCTTAAATCCTTCAACATAAACTGTATCACAGCCGAGCTTTTTCATTTCCTCTGCGCAGTATTCACAAGCCTGCTTTTCACCAAGCTCACCGGGACCACGCTTTTCAAACTTTGTGCAGATATGAGTAATTTCATCAATCATATACTGTGCTGCAACGTCTTTTTTGTCAATGATTTTTTTTAGATCCATTTTCATTTTCTCCTTTCAGTAAATGGAATATTTAACAAGAATAATTTACCACATTCATCCGAAACATTTTTTAACAAACTGTTAACTTAAAACTAAAAAAAGTAAAACGGAACGCTTCTCTGACGTTCCGTCTTAAACATACACAGATTTATTTTATTGAAAGTGAAATTTCGCCTTTTAAAAATCCTGTTAAGAATCTGAACAAAGCGGCAAGAAAACGGAAAAGACTTGCAAGTGAGCTGGTTCCGGTTTTTCCGTAATCTTCATCAGGTGTAACCTCAGCCATGTTATTATTGTTGTCCATAAACTGCGGATATACATCCTGATCGGATACATTGTAGTCGTTATTCATAATCACAAGACTTATACCCTCAATCGCAGCCCAATAGTTGTGATGAAGATTCTTTATATACCATGTATTCTCAGGAAGAAGTCCTGTTGAAGCATCTATTTTATGGTCAGGCGAAATATATTTGCTGTTTTCAGGCGAAACAGAATCAAGATAAGCCTTACTGAGCACCTTACCGAAATTTGCGGCAGTTGCTCCGAAGGTTTGTCTGGGAATTGCGGTATCACCGTCACCCTGAACAGCGGCACCCTTATAAATAGGATAATCAGGGAAGTTGTACTTTGCAAAAATGTTGTATCTTACGCCATTTTTTCTCATTTCCATAAGAGTTGCCGAGTGGTTTACCTGCACCTCATTGTAATAATCTCTTATCTTTGTGATAAGATTTGCATACTCGTTCTCATAGCCGCCAAAGATAAAGCTGATGGCTTTATCAAGATTACCCTCAGTTACCATTGCCCAGTATGAAGGCCATGAAGCGAAGCTGTCGCGGAGAACAGGAGGCAGAAGATCACTCTTTATTCTGTCCACAAGTAAATCTATAGCATCAGATGTAAAGCCGAGCACCTTAACCTGATCAAAAAGCTCAACAAGAGTGCCTACAAGAGCAGCAACGGCATCATCCTCGATAAGATCCTTGTTTTCAATATACCAGTTTACGAAATTATCAACAGCTTCAGGATCAAGGTAAATTTCACCTGTATAAAGAGCCGTCATAAAATCGATACCGTCAATTGACGGAGCAAAGTAGGAAATATCATCTACGTATTTTTCAGCATGCTCCTTATTCATTTCCACATAAGCGGCAATAACATTTGCACCGTAGCAGCGCCCTACAATGTTGACTTTATCTGCATCTGTTGCCTCAATAACTCTGTCAATATATGCGGCAAGCTCGTCACCGGTTACCATAGGGCTCAGTCTCCAGTCATACCAGAAGCGATAGTCCCACATACCGTAGCCCTCAGATTTAACTGCAACCTCAACTGTTGACGAGTGCTTTGCAGGATGTGACCCATTGCTTGCTTCACCGTTTTTATCAAGTGCGGAATCACCGTAAATACCCACGAAAATATCGTGGAATTTCTTTGCCCAGGTCTTATAATCATCAGATATCATACCAAAAAGAAATTCAGTTAAAAGATCCTTGCCGTGATCCTTAAGAACAGCCTCAAGGTCAATGTCAAAATCTGAAACCAGTTTGCCGTCAGCGCTGTAAATATCATTGGTCTGCGCGCCTGTTACGTAGATTGTGGGGTATTCCTTATATTCCGCCGCAAAAGCAGGAACGCATAAAGAAAAGATAAGCACAACGCTTAAAAATAATGACATAAGCTTTTTCATATTAATACTCTCCTTTACATCCGTATCATATTTTGATTATAGAACAATCTCACTTAAATGTCAATAAACCGTGAATAAAACTGTATTTTTTTTGAATCCAACTCAAAAAAATGCATTTTGCTTACTTCAAGAGTTTTTTCATGTTTTTTTTAGATAAAATTACCTTTAATATTGTATAGTTTTTTATTGAATTTATATTTACAACTTGCAAAATTAATGTTAGAATATCAAGTGGTAATTTCTTTGCAAATTATTTTTGAAAAAAATTAAAATATCAGGAGGAAATATCCAATGGCAAGAAAAATGAAAACCATGGACGGTAATAATGCCGCTGCTCACGTATCCTATGCATTTACTGAAGTAGCCGGTATTTATCCTATTACACCTTCAAGCCCTATGGCTGACTATGTTGATCAGTGGTCAGCTCAGGGTCTCAAAAACATTTTCGGCACAAGAGTAAACGTTGTTGAAATGCAGTCCGAAGCCGGTGCCGCAGGTACAGTTCACGGCTCACTCGGTGCAGGTGCACTCACAACAACCTACACAGCATCACAGGGTCTTCTTCTTATGATCCCCAACATGTACAAAATCGCCGGTGAGCTTCTTCCCTGCGTTTTCCATGTTTCCGCACGTTGTGTAGCTTCTCACGCTCTTAACATTTTCGGTGACCATTCAGACGTTTACGCCTGCCGTCAGACAGGTTTCGCAATGCTCGCTGAAACAAACACTCAGGAGGTTATGGACATCGGCGCTGTTGCTCACCTTGCATCAATCAAGAGCCGCGTTCCCTTCCTCAACTTCTTTGACGGCTTCCGTACATCTCACGAGCTTCAGAAAATCGAAGTTTGGGATTTTGACGACCTTAAGGAAATGTGCGATATGGACGCTGTTGAAGCCTTCCGCAAGAGAGCTCTTAACCCCGAGCGCCCCGTAATGCGCGGTTCTCACGAAAACGACGATATCTTCTTCCAGAACAGAGAAGCCTGCAACAAGTATTACGAAGCAGTTCCCGGTATCGTTGAAGAATATATGGATAAGGTCAACGCCAAGCTCGGCACAGACTACAAGCTCTTCAACTACTACGGTGCTCCCGATGCTGAAAAGATCATTATCGCTATGGGCTCAATCAACGACGTAGCAGAAGAGGTTATCGACTACCTCACAGCAATGGGTGAAAAGGTAGGTCTTGTTAAGGTTCGCCTTTACAGACCCTTCTCCGCAAAGCATCTTCTTGCAGCTATCCCCGAAACAGTTAAGAAAATTGCAGTTCTCGACAGAACAAAGGAACCCGGCTCACTCGGCGAACCTCTTTATCTTGACGTTGTTACTGCTCTTGCAACAAACGGCAGAGCTGACATCAAGGTTATCGGCGGACGCTACGGTCTCGGTTCAAAGGATACACCTCCTTCAAGCATCTTTGCTATCTTCAACGAGCTTAAAAAGGATGAACCCAAGCCTCAGTTTACTCTCGGCATTGTTGACGACGTAACAAATCTCTCACTTGACGAAGAGGCAGCCCCCAACACAGCTGCAGAGGGCACAATCGAATGTAAGTTCTGGGGTCTCGGCGGTGACGGTACCGTTGGTGCTAACAAGAACTCCATCAAGATTATCGGTGACCATACAGATAAGTACGTTCAGGCTTACTTCCAGTACGACTCCAAGAAGACAGGCGGTATCACAATTTCTCACCTGCGCTTCGGCGACAAGCCCATCAAGAGTCCCTACTACATCAACAAGGCTGACTTCGTTGCCTGTCACAACCCCTCATATATCGACAAGGGCTTCAAGATGGTTAACGACGTTAAGCCCGGCGGTGTATTCCTTATCAACTGCCAGTGGTCAGACGAGGAGCTCGATGCACATCTCAACGCAGAAGCAAAGAGATATATCGCAAAGAACAACATCCAGCTTTACACAGTTAACGCTATTGACCTTGCTGTTAAGGTTGGTATGGGCAAGAGAACAAACACTATTCTCCAGTCCGCATTCTTCGCTCTTGCAAACGTTATGCCTTCAGATGAGGCAATTCAGTATATGAAGGACGCTGCAACAAAGTCCTACCTCAAGAAGGGTCAGGATATTGTTGACGCTAACCACAACGCTATCGATGCAGGTGCAACCGCTTACCACAAGGTTGAAGTTCCCGCTGCATGGGCAGAGGCAGAGGACAACACTGTTGCTGCTAAGTCCGAAGGCGCAGAAAAGCTTGTTAAGATGGTTGACACAATCCTTAAGCCCGTTGGACTTATGGAAGGCTCATCACTTCCCGTTTCCGCTTTCGTTGATCACGTCGACGGTACCTTCGAGCACGGCGCATCAGCTCACGAAAAGAGAGGCGTTGCTGTTCTGGTTCCCGAATGGGATCCCACAACCTGTGCAAAATGTAACCAGTGTGCTTACGTTTGTCCTCACGCTACAATCCGTCCCTTCGCTATGAACGAAGAAGAAGTTGCAGCAGCTCCCGCACAGATGAAGAAGGCAGACAAGCCCGTTGTTAAAACAAACTACACCTACACTCTTGCTGTTTCTCCTATGGACTGTATGGGCTGCGGCGTATGTATCGGCGTATGTCCCACAAAGTCACTCAAGATGGTTTCTAAGGAATCACAACTTGCCGAGCAGGAAGTATTCGATTACTGCGTAGCTAACGTAACAGAAAAGGAAGAAACAACAAAGGTTATCAACGTTGTTTCAAGCCAGTACAAGAAGCCTCTCCTCGAATTCTCAGGCTCATGTGCAGGCTGTGCAGAAACATCCTATGCACGTCTTGTAACACAGCTCTTCGGTGACAGAATGTACATCTCCAATGCTACAGGCTGTTCATCAATCTGGGGCGGTCCTGCAGCAACCTCACCCTATACCGTTAACAAGGACGGTCACGGTCCTGCATGGGCTAACTCACTCTTCGAGGATAACGCAGAGCACGGTCTCGGTATGTACTACGGCCAGGATGCTATCCGTTCAAGACTTATCGACGATGTTAAGGCAATGGTAGCTTCCGACGAATGCAAGGCTGAAGTAAAGGCAGCAGGTGAAGAATACCTTGCAACTCTTGAAGACGGCGAAAAGAACGCAAAGGCTTCAAAGGCTCTCGCTGCAGCCATCGAAGCTGCAGGTGCAACATGCGCACTCTGCAAGGACGTTCTTGACAATAAGGAATACCTTTCAAAGAAATCTGTATGGATCTTCGGCGGTGACGGCTGGGCATACGATATCGGTTACGGCGGTCTTGACCACGTTCTTGCTTCCGGTAAGAATGTAAACGTAATGGTATTTGATACAGAAGTTTATTCCAACACCGGTGGCCAGGCTTCAAAGGCTTCAAACATCGGTCAGGTTGCACAGTTTGCTGCAGCAGGTAAGGACATCAACAAGAAGAGCCTTGCTGAAATCGCAATGAGCTACGGCTATGTATACGTTGCACAGATTGCTATGGGTGCTAATATGAATCAGACCCTCAAGGCAATTCAGGAAGCAGAAGCATATGACGGTCCCTCTCTTATCATCGGCTACTCACCCTGTGAGATGCACTCAATCAAGGGCGGTATGGTTAACTGCCAGGCTGAGATGAAGAAGGCTGTTGAATGCGGCTATTGGAATCTCTTCCGCTTCAATCCTGCTCTTAAGGCAGAGGGCAAGAATCCCTTCACCCTTGACAGCAAGGAGCCCAACGCAGAGTATCAGGCATTCATCAAGAATGAAGCACGTTACACAAGACTTATGCGTGAGTTCCCCGACAGAGCAGAAGCACTCTTCAAGAAGAGTGAGGATGTTGCAAAGGCAAGATATGCACATCTTCTCAAGCTTAAGGATCTCTATGCTCCCGACGCTGAATAAATCGGCTTAAGATAAGCGCACACAAACGCGCTGACGTAACTGTTAAGTTAACAACTTAATATAAGAAAAGAGCAGACTTCAGGGTCTGCTCTTCTTCTTCGGGCGCAAAAAGCAAAAGTTCTTTGGGTCACCTTTCTTTCAAGAAAGGTGACGCCCCGCAGCGAGCGATAAAACAATTGAAAAACATACGCACACGTGATATAATTTAATCAAGAAAAATAAAGGAGGCTTGTACATTGAAAAAACTTGCCGTTTTATTTTCAGTCCTCACCCTCATTCTCTCCCACGCTATGTGCATTGTTGTGGCATCAAATTACGCCTCTATGCTCTGCGGAATTGAGCACGCGGGCTTCAGCGCTCCTGCATCCACAGCCTTCCTTTATGCAATACCCTTTATTATAGGTATAATAATCTGTGCCGTTCTCACCTGTGTGTTTTATAAAAAATCAAAAAATAAATAAATTACCGTGGACACTTTCTATATTTTTTCCGTCTTACTTAATGAAACCGGTTTTAATAAAACAGAAAGTGAAATAAAATTATGTCAAAGCTTTACGGCGGATTGCGTGAGCTTAAAAACGGTGGTATGAATTTTTATGATGTGCTTACATATTACGCCGACTTACCGCTGTCCGCATTCGCCCATAAAACCGGCATTATAAAAAAGAAAGAAGGAAACAATATGGCAAGAATAAGAAATCAGGCATCTGTAGACTTAAGAAGCTTCACCCCCGAGGCTCTGAAAAAGATAAAAAGTATAATGAATGTTCATCTTATTATGTTGCCCGAAAATCCGACTCCTGAATTCACCGAGGCTTACACCTCTATAGAAAAGACGAATGTCATGACCGAAATTAATGTTTCGGGTAATGCTTCTATTTTTAATGGTATGACAATTCTTACAAAGAATGACCTCGCCGCAAACAGTCTTGTCGTATGTAACGGTTTTACTGTTCTAAGAGATATACCCGCAGAAATGAATATAAGGGTTATCATAAACGGCTCTCTCGTAAAATCCCCCGATGCTTTCATCGAGGCACTGAAAATTAACGGCACCATTTACAAAATAGATAATGATGCAAATATTATAAGACCCGTGGCAGAAATCGATTTGGACAGAAATTTTATGAATAATATAAAAGCAAAAACCGTCATACTTTCCTGCGGAAAGGCAACCATTTCCGATGAAGTCACGGAAGAAATGCTTTCGGAAAAACAGATTAAGTTTATAGCTGCGAGAAAAATAATAGCTCGCAAGGAACTTCACGGATACATACAGGCAAACAGCGAAGGTGTGGGCAAAATCTTAACAACGGAAGAAAAAGAAAAGAAGAAAAGATTTTTCAGGTGGAAATAAAATGGAAAATCATCCCGCAGAATTATTTGACGAGCTATGGAGCAGATACAACCGAAAAATTTACGCCTACTTCCGCCGACAGTTTGACCGGCACACCACCGAGGATTTGTGTCAGCAGACCTACCTTAATGCGTGGCGGTATATATCAGCCTACACCGTCGGAGGAATAAAGCAGAACAAGTCCTGGCTTTTCACCGTAGCGAGAAATGTCAGAAACGACCATCTGCGTTATGTTCAGCTTCACAGCATGAATTTCCGATACGAAAGCTTGTACGAAACCGACATAACCGTGGAATGTAACATTGACGAAAGCATAGCGCTGCAAAAGGCACTTTCAAGCCTTAGCGAGGACGAAAAACAGCTGCTCGCCATGGCACAGCACCTTTCAAGCAAGGAGATAGGCTCGGTGCTTGGTATTTCCGCCTCAGCTGTACGAAGCAGAATACAGAAAGCTAAAATCAAGTTAAAGACTATGCTTGTTGAAAAAGATAACAACGGATGATATAATACACTTGTGAGGTGATTCCATGTCAAAAAAATTATTTGTTCAGGCTATTGTAAAATTCCTTGCAGGTGTAATCCTTGTGGGATTACTTGTATTTTTACCTGCAGGCACTCTTTCTTTTGTTGGTGGTTGGATTTTAATGGGCATACTTTTTATACCGATGTTTTTCGCAGGCATCGTTATGATGTTTAAAAATCCCTCTCTTTTAAAAAGTCGTCTTGACGCAAAGTAAAAGCAGAAGGAGCAGGACCTTGTTGTAAAATTGAGCGGTCTGATGTTCCTTGCAGGCTTTGTTGTTGCGGGACTCAACTACCGTTTCGGATGGCATAAGCTACCCGACGCTGTTGTTATTGTTTCCGCAGTTACTTTTGTTATCGCCTACATACTTTATGCCGAGGTGATGCGTGAAAACACCTATCTTTCCCGAACTATTGAGGTGCAGGAAAATCAGAAAGTAATCGACACGGGGCTTTACGGAATTGTAAGGCACCCGATGTACAGCGCTACCTTGCTTTTGTTTTTATCAATGCCCCTCGTTTTAGGCTCGGTTTATTCATTCCTTATCTTCCTTGTTTACCCCTTTATCATCGCAAAAAGAATTAAGCACGAGGAGGAATTCCTTGAAAATGAGCTTGCAGGCTATGCCGAATATAAGAAAAAAGTGAAATACAGGCTTATCCCCTTTGTATGGTAATATATTTTAATTGCAAAACTCCTCATATAATGGTATAATTTGTCAAATCCATTATACGGGGAGTAAATTTTATGTGGTTAATTTTCGCTTTATTTTCCGCAGCTTTTGCGGCACTTACGTCAATTCTCGCCAAGGTAGGCATTGACGGAGTAAACTCCAACCTTGCAACAGCAATAAGAACTGTTGTTGTGGTTGTTATGTCCTGGGGTATGGTTTTTCTTACTAACGCTCAAAGCGGCATTACGGAAATCAGCAAAAAGAGCTGGCTCTTCCTTATACTTTCAGGTCTTGCAACAGGTGCCTCCTGGCTTTGCTATTACAAGGCTCTGCAGATAGGCGACGCCTCAAAGGTTGTCCCCGTTGATAAGTTAAGCGTAGTTATCACCCTTGTGCTTGCCTTTGTTTTTCTCCATGAGCAGTTTACGTCAAAATCGCTCATCGGCTGTATTTTAATCGGCATCGGCACTCTTGTTATGGTTATTTAAGGAGCTTATATATTTTTATGGAAACACTTTTTCTCGTACTTTTCACCGTTATTCTCACGGTGTTCATCTCTCTTGATTGGTCAATAGTTGCAGCACTGCTGATAGGTCTTTTCCTCTTTTCGCTTTATGCGAAGCTCAAGGGTAACAGCCTTAAAGCAATTGCAAAAATGATTATCGACGGAGCCAAGACCTCCAAAAATATCCTTATAGTGTTTTTCCTTGTAGGTATTCTCACCGCCCTTTGGCGCGATTGCGGAACGATTCCCACAATCATCGCGTATACCGTTGACCTGATTAAACCCGAATCCTTTATCTTTATGACCTTTGCCCTTTGCTGCCTTGTGTCCTTCCTTATCGGCACATCCTTCGGCTCAGCGGCAACAATGGGCGTAATCTGCGTTACTATGGGCATGGCTATGGGAGCAAATCCCGTACTCACCGGAGGAGCAATGCTTTCGGGCGTGCTTTTCGGTGACAGATGCTCACCCGTTTCAACAAGCGCTCTTCTGGTCAGTGAGCTTACGCACACAAACATTTATGAAAACATCAGACGTATGTTAACAACCGCAGCTGTACCCTTTGCCGTTACAAGTGTTATTTATATCATTGCAGGCTTTTTCTCCCATACCGGCGAAAGCAAAACTGATATTGTCTCTCTTTTCTCAAAAGAAGTGATCTTAACTCCCCTTGCGCTTATTCCGGCGGCAGTTATTCTCATCCTTGCGCTTTTTAAGGTGAAAACAAGATATTCTATGCTCTGCAGTATCATTGCCGCTTTTTTTGTAAGCCTTTTTGTGCAGAAAACGGAAATCACAGAGCTTCTGAGCTTTGCTGTTACAGGCTATAAGGCAACTCTGCCCGAGCTTTCCGCAATGCTCAACGGTGGCGGAATCTCTTCAATGGTCAGAGTGCTTCTTATAGTGTGTATTTCCTCGGCTTATTCGGGAATTTTCAACGCTACCGGTATGCTCACCGCTCTTATAAAAAAGCTTGATGCTATAGCAGATAAAACAGGAAGCTTTGCCGTTACGGTTTTTGTTTCAATTTTCACCTCGGCAATTTCCTGCAATCAGACCCTTGCAATCATACTTTCAGACAGTCTTTGCAGTAAGCTTGAAAAGGACAACAAGCAATTCGCAATCGACCTTGAAAATTCCGTTGTGGTCATCGCTCCCCTTATTCCCTGGTCAATTGCAGGTGCTGTTCCTCTCACCTCGGCAGGTGCACCTACGGCGAGCCTTTTAACAGCGTTCTACTTATACCTTCTTCCGCTTTATTATCTTATTGTCAGACGAAAAAAATCCATTTAATTCTTTGTTTACAAAATATCAACAGTCAACTTATAAAAACGGAATACATTTATATTAACAAATAAAGGAGAATTTATTATGAAAAAGCTTTTATCCGTACTGCTGGCAATGATGATGCTTTTAACTGTAGTATCCTTCGGCGCTTCAGCAGCAGACGACACCAACATAGCAAGAATGTGGATATGCTCAGAAATGAGCACAAATTCAGGTATAGGTCATATTTTCCTGTATTTTGAAAATCTCACAGATAAAACAATTACCGTAGGCAAATATAAGGTTGCTCCCCACGGAGATGTTTCCGTAGGCTGTTTCGGAACGGAAGGACCTGATGGTGCAGGCGTATACTATAACCTTGAAACCTACCTTACCCACTACAATCAGCTTATGGGCCTTTCAACAGAGCTTACTGCCGCTGAGCTTGAGGCAACAAACAGAAAGCTCAACAGCTTTGACCGTTGGGATCCTATTTTTAACTGCAACTACTTTGCACTTTTAGGCTGGAACGCCGGTTCAGACAGCGATATCGCCTTCCTTATCTTCCCCGGCCTTACCAGATTCTTTATCCGTCTCAAGGGCGGTATTGCTAACCCCTACGATCCCTTCACAAGAAATGCTCCCGTTGTAAAACAAAGCACATTGTAACATAAAGGACGCGTCGGCCATCTTCAAGCCAATGCGTCCTTTCCGCTTTTATTCATTATTAATTTTTTCACCCTTGACTGCAGTTGTAATTACATATATAATGTAATGGAATAATATAGAAGGAGAAGAACTATGTATACTTTAGCATCAAAAATCAGAGTAAACAATGCAACAGTAAGCCACAAGGACTTTGACAACTGCCACTTCAGCTTTGAGCTTAAGGATGACGGCAAGTTTATCAAGGGTATCCTTAAAGCAAAAACCGATATGGTAATGGACACCTTTGCTGTAACAAAGCCTATGGAATACGCTGATGACACCCTTTTCTTCGGAAACGGTTATCAGTCCTGGTCAACCTCTATGGAATACAAAAGAGGCGACAAAACCCACGACATCATCTCTGCCGCAAGAAAGCTCGGTGGATTTGCAGAATTTGCCGCAGGTGAATTCGCAGACTACACCTTCAAGTCATACGTTCACTACGGCAAGCGTAACTTCTTCCGCGCATACACATATACATATCTTCGTAAAAAGGGCGACTACAATATAACAATCTACGGTTCAAAAAGTGAAAGAAAGGGCTTCACAATTTTTGAAGCTGATATGACCGCAAACACCTTTACCGTAAGAAAAGACGTTGAAGGTCTTAATCTTACAGCAGGTCAGGAATACGAAATGTTCGACATCGCAATCATCGAAAACGAATACGAAAAGGCATTCGATGAATACTTCTTCGATTTTATCGGCGTTAAGGAACCCAGAATCAAGCACCTTGCAGGCTACACCTCATGGTACAACTACTTCTCAAAAATCACAGAAGAGATCTGTCTTCGCGATCTTGACGGTATGGACAGAGCCAAGGAGTGCGTTGATATTTTCCAGCTTGACGACGGCTTCCAGACCGCTACAGGTGACTGGCTCAGCGTTGATAAAAAGAAGTTCCCCAACGGCCTCAAGAGCCTTGCAGACAAAATCCACGACAAGGGCTACCTCGCAGGTATCTGGCTTGCACCCTTCTGTGCACAGATTACAAGTAAGGTTGCCAAGGAGCATCCCGATTGGCTTATCAAGGATGAAAAGACCGGTAAAAAGCTTCTCCGCCACATTGGCTGGGGCGGTGCTTACGCTTTTGATATTTACAACGAGGGCGCAAGAGAATATATCAAGCACTTCTTCGATGTTATCCTCAATGACTGGGGATTTGATATGGTTAAGCTCGACTTCCTCTTCACCCAATGCCTCTCTCCGAGATACGGTAAGACCCGCGGTGAAATCATGTGTGATGGTGTGGACCTTCTGCGTGAAGCCTGTGGCGATAAGCTCATTCTCGGTTGCGGTGTTCCTCTCGGTGCATGTATGGGTATTTTTGATGCCTGCCGTGTAACCTGCGACGTTAACAAGGTATTCAAGGGCAACCTTCTCAATGTTGCAAGAATCAACAATGAGGTTCCTTCCGCTCAGGGCGCAATCAACAACACCATCTTCCGCCGCCACCTTGACGGCAGAGCCTTCTGCAACGACCCTGATGTTCTTTTCCTCAGAAAGGAAAACCTCACCTTCACCGACGAGCAGAAATATCTCCTCGGTAAAATCAACGCAGTTTGCGGTAACGTTCTTTTCGTCTCCGACAACGCAGGCGACTATGATTACAAATCACTCACCCTTATGAAGGAATTCTTCACACAGAAGGATTACAAGGTAACAGCCGCTGAATATATCACCTCCTCAATCATCAAGCTTGACTTTATTGAGGACGGCGTTGAAAGAAGCATGAACTTCGATATCAAGAACGGTAAGACCTGGGGACTGGTGTAAGACAGGGCCAAGGGCCGGGTAGGGGCGTGCATTGCGCGACCGCACCATAGCGTTTAAGTTAATAACAAAGCTGAAGCACAAGGTTTTCCGCCTTGTGCTTTTAATTATCTGTTTCATCAAGGGGCTTTGCCCCTTGATGCTCTCTTGCGGTCCCCAAAATTTCTTTGCACCTTGGAGCGGTGCAGAAATTTTGACCGCTGCGCCATCCTCACCTCGCTGTTTCGTCCGCAGGACGCGCTTCGGTGACGATGCCCACAAGCTTTTGAAAAAGCTTGACCAAAACTTTTATTGTTTTGTGTCACTTGACCCTCACTCTACCGTCTCTCAACAAGCTTTACTGCTACCGCTGTCAGGTCGTCACCCGTAAAGCGATCCTGCCTTAAGGCGGCAAGCTGAACAATGTGAGCTGCAAGGTCATCCATATTATTCGTACTCCAGGAAAGCAGCTCGTCGTTTATCCAGCCACAGTCCCCTGCCGTTATTCCGTCACTTACAAGTAACACTATATCACCTGATTTAAGGCTCATCTTTATTTTAGCAAAGCTTACCTCACGGAGAATACCTAGCGGCAGTGAGCTTTCCTCCACAACGAAAATTTCCCTGTCACTTCTTATAAGACTTATTGCAGCGCCTGCCTTATAAAACTCCGCCTCCCCTGTATAGAGATTGACACACAAGCCGTCAAGCGTTGCCATTGACTCATCGGTTGACTTCATAATCAGCGATGTATTAACAAGCTTTACAGCACTTTCAAATGAAAAACCGCTGCTAACAAGCTTTTGCATAAGCGTCACCGCCATGCTGCTGTCAAGAGCTGCTGAGCTGCCCGTTCCCATACCGTCACTTAAAAGCACCGCACTGCTGACATCACTTCTTTTACAGCAGGCAACGCTGTCTCCACAGGGAGCATCCTTTACAAAAGGCCGCTGAGCCGTACCTACAATTAAATAATAGGTTGCCTTCTCTTCAAATCTTATGAAGGTTCCCATATCCGTAACACTTATATCAGGCTCATCAAAAATGTGACCCGTAACATCTTCAAGTATCTGTTTTATAGCTTTATAGTCCGTCTCAAAGGGTCGTTCAAAGCAGGAAATCTCTACACCCAATCGACCTTCATCACAGCAAAAGCAGCTGAGTGAGTCAATATATACTCCGTTATCAATAACCACCGACCGCAACGCCATCGACTTCACGCTGTCTATAGTACGGCTTTGCTCAATTTTACGTGAAAGCTCATCCAAAAAATCTCCCATACCGGAAAACTGTTCCGTAAGAAGTCTACGCATTTCACGGTTTTTGGTTTTTGAGAGCATACTCATACTGTACTGGGCCTTGCCCTTGGCTATCTGACCTTTAAGCTCATGAAGCCTTGAACAATGCTTTTCAAGCTGCAGCTTGCCCTTGCCCCTTTTTTCAAGTCCCATTATTGCAAGAATATCTCCTGCCGTGGCATCAAAATCCATACTCCAGCAAGCAGTTTTACGGCTGCATCCGTCACATACATTCTGCTGAATTTCAAAAAACAGCTTGTTTACCTCGGGATTTATCACGCGGTCAAGCCTCTCGCTTACATCATCAACGGTTTTACAGAATGAATATATATTTCCCGAGGCTCTTTTAAGAATTGAAGCCACCTGCAGGTTTACGATATCATCCTTGACAACACCGTTCTTCCTTACGTATTCCACCGCTTTTGTAAGCCACACCGAAGGCACAAGCATAAATGCCGCCGTAGCCGCGGCACACTCTATCATCGGAAGCCAGAACACCTCATCAAGTCCGCCGATAACACAACAGCCGCAAAAAGTCATACAGCAAGAAACGCCTACAGCAACCTGTCCCATAGGAGCAAACGCTCCGCCGATAAGCCCCGAAATGGCAAAAGCAGGAAAAACAAAGCGCCCCTCGGGATCAACGGAAAGAGCCGCACCGAGACAGACACCGGCTACACTACCCAAGGATGCTCCGTTACAGTACGATGCAAAGCAAATCACAAAGCAACACAAAAGCCTTGCAGGAGAAAAGCCCTCAGGCTTTATCCCGGAAAAGCACATCACAAAAACAAAAACGCTTATACCCAGGCTCAGCTTATCTCCCATAGGAAGATTAAAAAGTCCTATGCGGCTCATCGGTGTTCTGAAGCTGCGCATAAAAAAATAACTTGCGCAAAGAGCAATTGCACCTTCTAACACAGCCAGAGCCATACCTATAAAGGTAGTCTCCGAAAGAGACTGATGAATCACCGCAGAACCTGTAACCGCAACAAAGGAAAGCGCAACGCCTGCTTTACCTGCATCCAGATCTCTGAACCTTTTGTGTAAAATCAATCTGATAAGACAGATAAAGCAAAGACTCAGTATGTACCTGACCGTAAGCCCGTAGGAAAATGACGAAAGATAGCCTATAACACTGCCGAGAAAAACTCCAAGGCAATATTCAAAAGGCACAACCGCAACAAAGGCGTGGGCAAAGGGAGACATATGAGAAAGCACATCGACCTGACTGAAGCAAAAGCCCACCACCGCCGGCAACACAACAAGCAAGGCTTTATTGAGCCTTTCGTAATCTCTTTCCTTAAGCTTTTCGTCCAGATAATTGTCCGATTTTTCCGCTTCCTTAATTTTTGTCAATGTAACCATCCTTTCATTAGTTTTTCAAAAAGGATTATATATTCATAAGACCACGAAAAATAGCGTTTTTTAGTACGGATAAAAAATAATGCTTTCCAAACAATTGTATACAAATTTGTATATATCATATTTTTTTGCAACATTTTTTTATTAACTGTATGTAAATTTTATTAAATTATCATTGATTATTTAAACTATAAGTGATACTATAAAATAAATTGAGTGCTCAATTTATATAATTTTGACTATTTCATTTTTCATAGTTACCTCATTCAAATTACTGCAAAAACACCGATGCTTCAGGCGTCGGTGTTTTTGCATAACAATACAGCTATTTGTTTGACAAAACCTCCAAACTTTACCGCTGTATATTGATAAATCTATCGCCATATACTATAATCTTTTTATCATATAAAAAGGAGAAATTTTATGAAATTCAATCCGTTTTTCATGTTCTCACGGGAAGAAAGTGAAACAAAGGTTGCAAACGACCGATTACTTTCCTACGCGGCAGGTCTTACCGGTCAGAATATGACCTATGGCTTTGTTTCGTCGAGACTTTTCGTTTACCTGAACACTATTCTTAAAATCCCCTCGGAAAAAACCGGCTGGATTACAGGTATCAGCACCCTTTGGGACGCTGTCAACGACCCCCTAATCGGCGGACTTATCGACCGCAGAAAGCACAAGCCCGGACAGAAGCTCCGTCCTTTCCTTTTGTGGACACCTGCCATCATAGGCATCCTTGTTTTCCTGATGTTTGTTGACTTCGGCTTACCGGAAATGCAGACCATTGCCCTCGTGCTTGTTCTTTACATACTCTTTGACGTATTCTACTCCCTGCAGGATATCTCAATCTGGGGTATCGCCGCAATGTCAAGCCCGGATTCCACCGAACGAAGGCGTGTAATTCAGTGGATTTCCATTGCCGCAGGTTTAGGCGGAACAATCGCGAGCCTTTTCCCCACGATGAAGGACATCTTTGTCAAAAACGGGGTTATGTCCGAAAAGAACACTTATGTTCTCGGTGCCGGAATTTTCGCCGTAGGCGGTATGCTCATTGCAATGCTTGCCTACCGTATGAAGGAAAAGGTTGAGCCTACCGAGGAGGCAGGCAAGACAAGCATAATTCAGGATATTCTTGATTTAAAACACAACAAAACTCTTATCATCGTCTGCCTTGCAAGAACCGTTCAGAGTATTTCCCTTGCTCTTCCTTGGGAATACTTCTTCGAAACCCAGGGCCTTGCTTACAAAATCGGTGGCTCCGAAATTTCAGGCGGTACCGCACAGGTTGTTTACGGCTTTATTATGGGTATCCCCGGCGCCTTCGCAATGTTCTTTGCCGTTAAGCTTATCAACAAATTAGGCGGCAACAAAAAGCTTCTCGTGTTCTCCGAGGTTGCAACCATTGCTGCACGTATCATCGCCTTCTTTGTCGGTGCTAACGACCGTTTCCTCAACATCGGCACCCTTGCTGTTGTTATGGTACTGCTCGGTACTGCTCAGATTTTCACCAATATGAAGGACATTGCCCACCGCTCACTTCTCACAAACTCCATTGATGAGGTTGAGCTTAAGACAGGCAAGCGCACCGAAGGTATTGTATTCTCAATGCAGAACTTTGTTTCAAAGCTCACCGGTGCTATTCCCAAGTTCATTCAGGGTTACTTCCTTAAGTGGCTCGGCTTTGACGCTAATGTTAAGGTAGCTGCAAACCAGACAGTTATCAACGCACAGACCGCGCCCCGCTTCCTCAAATACCGTTGGCATCACTTCATTCTCGGCCCAGCAATCGGCTCACTTCTCTATCTCATAGTCATTATTTTCCTTGACAGCGACGATGCAGAACATATGGCAGAGGTTGAGCAGGCACTCAAACGCAAGAGAGAGGCTGCCGCATATGTAGAGGCTTAAATTTTTATTGATTTTCGTTTAATATTATGTTACAATGAAGAAAATTAAAAAAACTTATGAAAGGAGAAAACCAAAATGACAATTCGTGAAGTAATCAATATGCTTATGGAAATCTTCGCAATGCTCGGCGAAATGTTCGGCGGTCTTTTCAACAAGAGCGAAGATGCAGAAGGCGAAACAACACCCGAAGCATAAACACAGGAGTTTTATACTATGAAAAAAGTTATATCTTTATTACTTGCCCTGCTGATGGCATTTTCACTTACCCTGCCCTCTTTTGCAGTAAGTGAAGAAAATCAGTACCTTTCAGCCGCAGAGGTTGAAGAAGCAGTTGAAGTTGCTGTTGCAGCTCTCGTCGGCGCATCTGACAACGCAATAGTTATTGTTGATGATGAGCTTACAGATGACGCAGGCAACACTCCCAAGGAGATTTCAGGTCTTCTTTCAGGCTTTATCTTTGTTGAAAAGGATAAGGCAGAAGCCGTTGCCGCTGATATCGTTGCAAACTCAAAGTATACCGTAAAGGTTATCGACGGCGGTAAGCAGACAGTTTACTGCAGTATCGATTTTGAAAAGTTCCCTGAAATTTACGATGCACGCGTTTACCTTGCTGCAATCGAAAAGATTCAGGACAAGTGTGACGAGGTTGCCGCTGAAAACGGAATCGATATCGCAGGCGGTAACTACTCAGCAATGAGCTACAGCCATGTTGCAGGCGAGCTTGCCCTTCATATGATCCTCGCCGCCCTTTCAAAGGATACAGCAAGCTGGAATCCCATTTCAGCCTGGATTTATGAAAGAGCAGGCATTGCAGACCTCAACGTTGACGAAGACAGAGTTCCCGCTGTTCTTCTTCAGGCTTTCGGCGATGCAGTTGTTAAGCTTATAAGCTTTGTAATTTCAATCATCGGCTGATAGATAAAGAAAAAAATTAACCACGGATTTTCAAATCGAAATCCGTGGTATTTTTTTAGCTGTTCTGCTCATCCAGGCTTAAATAGAAGGCCGGTACAAACTCTTCAAGAAAGACATCAACCTCGGGAAGAGACATATTTCTTATCGCCTTTTCCGTACTCTGATAAGCCTTTTCAAATTCACTGTTACCCGCGTTCTTTTCTTCAATGCACTTGATGAGAGCGGAAATTTTGTCCGCCGCCTTAACAAGCCTCCAGAGGTATTCATCACCTTCAGCAGGAAAGAAAGCGCTTTCATAGTAAGCCCTCATATCCTCGGGAAGCATAGAAAGAAGCTTATCACAAGCCATCTCCTCAACCTTAAGAAATTCCCGGCGCATTTCCTCACTGTGATATTTCACGGGGGTTGGCATATCTCCGGTTATAATCTCAGGCATATCATGGTACAAGCCGAGAAAGGCCGCTCTTTCAGCATTGAGATTTCCGCCGAAACGAATATTTTTTATAACTGCAAGAGCATGAGCAACAGCGGCAACATCGTTGCTGTGCTCACTTATATTTTCCGCCGACGTGTTGCGCATAAGAGCCCAACGGTTGATATACTTCATTCTTGAATGCATCGCAAAAAAACTGTTTGACAAAATTTTCACCTCGCAAACAAATTTAAAAAAATGCAGAATCCGAATACAGAATCAATTCCGAATTCCGTGCTCCGAATTCCGCATTAAATTATATTTTATTCAGTCCGTCAATTAAAGAATGTCACCCTCAAGACCCATTGTGCATGAAGCAGCATTGCTTTCATCAGTATCAATGTGCATTGCAAGTGCATATGAGGGGCTTACTCTGACGATAACGTCTCCGAAAATGAGTGAACGGCCGTCAGTTTCAACCTTAACGTTAACAATCTGCTTGTCCTGAAGATCATATTTTGCAGCATCCTCGGGAGTCATATGAATGTGTCTCTTTGCAATGATAACGCCATCCTTAAGCTCAACCTCGCCTTTAGGACCAACAAGCTTACATCCGCCGCTGCCCTCGAGATCACCTGATTCACGGATGGGAGCCTTTACACCGATTGAACGTGCGTCACCGGCTGAAAGCTCAACCTGAGTTTCAGGGTGAACAGGTCCGAGAATTGATACGCCGGGGAAGCTGCCCTTTGCGCCGATAACCTGAACTCTTTCCTCACAAGCATACTGACCGGGCTGTGAAAGGTCTTTTTTCTTAGTAAGCTCATAGCCTTCGCCAAAAAGTATGTCAAGAACTCTGCGACTTACGTGCACGTGTCTTGCTGAAGTTTCTACTAAAACGGGTTTTGCCATAATGTTTGTCCTCCAATTATTTATAATTTTATTTCTTTACTTTACCAGAGCTTTTCGGGATAAACTCCGTCATTTACTTTTTCGTTAAGAGCCTGCTTTACAAACGCCTTATCCTCTTTATAGGTAACTCCGTACCATTTTTCCGTAGTTTCAAGTACCTTTACCTCTGCCTTACCTTCCTTGAGAAGCTCATCAACAACAAAAGGAATGAAATACTCACACTTGAGAGGATTCTCCTTTATGCCCTTTTCGAGAAAAGCGGCAAATCTATTTTCAAGCTCTGCCATCATCTCTGTTGAAAAACCCCAGCAGTTCATTGATACTGTTGTACCCTCAGGAATATCTGTCCAGGTTGCGCCATCATCCTCAGTAAACTGGATTTTATCACCGTTTATTGCAATCTTTGTTCTTTCAACAATATCAGTAAGATATCCTCTGTCATCGGTCTGGCACACGCCTCTTGCGACGCTTCCGTTTTCGGTAAGAGTGTTTTCAACCCTGAAGCCTACCATGCAGAAATCATACTTGTCGCTTTTACCGCCTTCTTTTATAAGCTCCTGATGCACAAGACGGAAGGTTTCCTTTCCGTAATAATCATCAGCGTTAATAACAGCAAAAGGACCGTCAACTATATCTCTGCAAGCAAGTACAGCCTGTCCTGTACCCCAAGGCTTAACTCTGCCCTCGGGAACGGTGAAGCCTTCCGGAAGATCATTCATATCCTGGAACGCATAAGCAACCTCGATTTTGTCGTCATATCTGCCGTCAGTGATTTTTCTGAAATCCTCTTCGATTTCGTGCTTGATTACAAAAACGACCTTGTCAAATCCTGCTTCAGCCGCATCGTAAACCGAATAATCAAGAATGATTTCTCCTGAAGGTCCGACGGGATCAATCTGCTTAAGGCCGCCATATCTGCTTCCCATACCTGCAGCCATAACAATAAGAGTTGTCTTTTTCATTATAAGAATCTCCTCTTTTGATTTTTTTATTATTGTACCACTATTTTTTAAAAAACGCAATATTTTAAACTATTTATTAGATTTTATCAAAAATTTACTTACAGGTTAAATCTTGACACTGCCGCATTTTAATGATATTATAATATTGTAAATAAATAAAAGGAGTTGTAACTATGGATAATATGAATAAGGTTCTTGACCTCATCACAATGATTTTTGACACAATCAGAAAATATATTCTCCTCGTTCTCGGCAGAGAAGGCGAAATCGAAGGAGAGGTTCCCAAGTTTCCCTGGGATAAATAAAGAACCGTCATAACATCAAAAATGAAACAGATGTATTTCAAGGCAATAACACACCTTAAAATGCATCTGTTTTTTATTTTAATCTACATAAAGATCCCTTATACCCTCAAGTGAGCGTATGGCAGAAATCGTAAGTCCGAAGCCTTCCTCGTCGCGAGGGAACACAACAGCCTTCATAACAACGGAATCGCTTTTTCTCTTTGTCGGTGAAGAGTCTGCATAAAGCACCTCAAGGGTGTGCAGGTTTCCGCCGTAACGTTTTACTATTGTTCCGATTTCAGCCGCCTGGCGCGACATATTTTCTGCCTCAATGTAAATATTTTTAGACGGGTTACCTCTTGCGACAAAACGCTTAAAGGTGTTAAGTGTAAGATAAATGAACAGTGTTGTTACAAGTGCACCTACATAATAACCGGCACCCACAGCAAGACCTATGCAGGAAACCGCCCAGAGTGAAGCTGCCGTTGTAAGTCCTTTAACCGAAAATCCCTCACGAAGAATTGTACCTGCGCCAAGGAAACCGATACCGCTGATTACCTGAGCGCCCAATCTCGTCGGATCAAAGCTGGCAAGACCCTCATATTCAAGGAAAACATACTTTGACGTCATCATTACAAGGGTTGAGCCTACTGCCACAAGAATGTGTGTTCGGAATCCTGCAGGACGGTGAGAGTGTTCTCTTTCGTAACCGATGATACCGCTGAAAAGAACCGTAAGCAGCATTTTCACAACAGCATCAAGTGCATATTCAACCTGAGGCAGATTCACAAAATCCTGCACAGCGTTCCACAAGCTATCCACCGCGGACATCTCCTTTCAAAACAATAAAATCGCACCGAACACATAACGTTCGGTGTCACATCAATATCAATTTTATTAATTATATCACCGCTATTCAAAAAAAGCAACTATCAATTATTAACAAAATACCCTTTAATTATAAGTATATTAAAACAGTTGAAAACTTTTTGTTTTTATGGTAGAATATAACATTATGTATTATATAAACTTAATTACTATAAATGAGGTGACATAAATGGGCTTTCTTAAAAAGCTGTTCGGTGACTACTCCGCAAAGGAAATCAAAAGAGTAAAGCCTCTTGTACAAAAGGTGCTCTCCTATGAAGAAGACTTTGCAAAGCTTACCGACACAGAGCTCAAAGCAAAAACTCCCGAATTCAAGGAAAGGCTTGAAAAGGGTGAAACTCTTGATGACATTCTCCCCGAAGCATTCGCCGTATGCCGTGAGGCTTCCTGGCGCGTACTCGGTATGAAGCACTTCCCCGTACAGATTATGGGCGGTATTGTTCTTCATCAGGGCAGAATAGCTGAAATGAAAACAGGTGAAGGTAAAACCCTTGTTGCTACCCTTCCTGCATATCTCAACGCTCTTTCAGGCAAGGGCGTTCACATTGTTACCGTCAACGACTACCTCGCCCGCCGAGACAGCGAGTGGATGGGTAAAGTTTACCGCTTCCTCGGACTTACCGTAGGACTTATCGTAAACGGACTTGACAACACCGAACGTCGCAAGGCTTACGCCGCAGACATCACCTACGGCACAAACAACGAAATGGGCTTTGACTATCTTCGTGACAATATGGTACTTTACCTCGACCAGAAGGTACAGAGAGGTCACAACTACGCCATCGTCGACGAAGTTGACTCAATCCTTATAGACGAGGCAAGAACTCCTCTTATCATTTCCGGTATGGGCGGTAAATCCTCGGAGCTTTACTCCGTTGCAAACAGCTTTGTAAACACTCTCAAGTGTCTTAAAATTGCCGAAACCGACTCAAAAATGAATCTCGAGGATCTTGCCGCAGAAAGCGGTGCAGACTACATCGTAGATGAAAAGCACAAGAGCTGTAACCTTACAAAGAGCGGTATTCAGAAGGCTGAGCGCTTCTTCAACATTCAGAACCTTTCCGATCCTGAAAACCTTACTCTTTCACATCACCTTAACATCGCCATCAAGGCTCACGGCGTTATGACAAGAGATATCGACTACGTTGTAAAGGACGGTCAGGTGCTCATCGTTGACGAGTTCACAGGCCGTATTATGCTCGGCAGACGCTACAACGACGGTCTTCATCAGGCAATCGAAGCCAAGGAAGGCGTAAAGGTTGCCCGCGAAAACAAAACCCTCGCAACCATCACCTTCCAGAACTATTTCCGTCTTTACAGCAAGCTTTCCGGTATGACCGGTACAGCTATGACCGAGGTTAACGAATTCAGAGAAATCTACTCTCTTGACGCCGTTGAAATTCCCACAAACAAACCTCTTCTGCGCAAAGACAACAACGACGTTATTTTCCAGACAGAGCAGTACAAGTTCAACGCTATTATTGAACAGATTTTACAGTGTCATGAAAAAGGTCAGCCCGTGCTTGTAGGTACAATCTCCATTGAAAAGAGTGAGAAGCTTTCTGCCGCCCTTAAGAGACGCGGTATAAAGCACAACGTGCTCAACGCAAAGCACCACGATAAGGAAGCCGAAATTGTTGCACAGGCAGGTAAGCTCGGTGCAGTTACAATTGCAACCAACATGGCAGGTCGTGGTACCGATATTATGCTCGGCGGTAACGCTGAATTCCTTGCAAAGAGTCAGATGAGAAAAATGGAATACTCCGAGGAGCTCATCAGCGAGGCAACAGCCTTCGGTGACACCGACAACGAGGATATTATCGAGGCACGTGAAACCTTCAAGCGCCTTGAGAAGCAGTACAAAGAGGAAATAGCTGAGGAAGCTGAAAAGGTACGCGAAGCAGGCGGTCTTTACATCATCGGTACAGAGCGCCACGATTCAAGACGAATCGACAACCAGCTCAGAGGCCGTAGCGGACGTCAGGGTGACCCCGGTGAAAGCCGCTTCTTCCTTTCAATGCAGGATGACCTTCTCCGTCTTTTCGGCGGCGACAGAATGATTGCCATTATGAACAGTATGCCCGTTGACAAGGATACACCCATTGAAAACGGTATGCTTTCAAAGCAGGTTGAGGGTGCACAGCGTAAGGTTGAGGGCAACAACTTTGCCGCACGTAGACACGTTATCTCCTTTGACGACGTTATGAACCGTCAGAGAGAAATTATTTACACTCAGCGTGATCAGGTGCTCAAGGGTGAGGATATGAAGCCCGTCATCACAAAAATGATTGACGATTCAATCGGTGACACCGTTGAATTCTTCTGTCCTGCAAATGTTCCCTCAAGCGAGTGGCATCTCCCCTCACTCAAGGAAAAATACATGGGCTGGCTTACAACCGAGGATGATTTCACCGAGGACAGAAAATACAAGCCCGAGGAAATCTACGATACCCTCACAGACCGTGCTCACAAGCTTCACGAGGAGCGCGAGGAGCTTTACGGCGAGGAAATGATGCGTAACATTGAGCGTGAGATGCTCCTTCGCAACGTTGATATGAAATGGATGGATTACATCGACGCTATGGATGAATTAAAGCGCAGCGTAGGACTTCTTGCCTACGGTCAGAAGGACCCCGTTGTTGCCTTCAGAGAACTCAGCTATGATATGTTCGACGAAATGACAACCTCAATCCGTGAGGATACAGTAAAGACCGTACTTGCTGTACGCTTCAAGACCGACGAGGAAATCAAGCGTGAGGAGGTTGCAAAAATCACCTCAACCTCAACCGGCGGTGACGGAAGCGAAAAAGCAAGACCCGTAAAGAACGAGGGCAAGAAAATCGGCGTTAACGATCCCTGCCCCTGCGGAAGCGGTAAGAAATACAAGAAGTGCTGTGGAAGACCCGGTGCGGAAGCACAGGGCTGATAACCAAAAAAGAGAACAAAATGTAAAGTTCTTTTGATTACTTTTCTTTCAAGAAAAGTAATGCCATGCGGCGAGCGAAAAAAGCTATTCATACAAAAAGCTGTGGGGTTTTCCACGGCTTTTTTGTTGACAAAATTTAAACCCACCGCCTGATTTTAGTTTTCAGGCAGTGGGTTATTTTATATCTGTTCTTTCTAAAATATAATCTGTTGAGGTGTTATAAAGATCAGCGAGAGCTATAAGGACATCCGACGGAATATCACGGTAACCTTTTTCGTAGCGGTTATACTGCGGCTGTTTCATTTTAAGGTAATCCGCAACCTGTTGTTGGGTCATATCGCTGTCCTCGCGCAAATCACGGATTCGCTTATAATATCCCATTAAATCACCGCCTCAAAGTCAATATAATCGTTTGGTTATATTGACATTTTATATTATTGGGTGATATAATACCTTATAATATAACCGTATGGTTATAAATATTTTGAAGGAGAAAGAAAAGAATGAGATAATTAACAAGAATTTTATTATCAACAGCAATTTCAATGCTTATGCTGACACTGTGTTGCTTTGAAGCAAGCGCACTTGAAGATGTGTGTGAACATAGTAGTTTGTCCCAAGATACTGACTATTACATAGGAGATTGCACCTTGGGTGGCGAATTACACTATTACTGCGATTTTTGTTTTGAAGAAATATTTGTAACAGTAGAACCCAAAGAACACAACTTAGAAGATTATGAAGAACCTGATTCCTCAACATTCTGTGGAACACAAACAATTTATGTTCCTTGTAATGACTGTTCCAGTTTGGTCACAATGACCATTGAAGGAACTCAAAAACATGAATGGGAACCAGATTTCATGTCGCCTACTGATGTTATTAACAACTGCAACGAAGGCGGAAAATTGCCTTATTATTGTTGCTATTGCGATTCCACAATAGAAGAATACATAGCCCCACAAGAACACTCTATAGATTGGATATTTAACAATGATGCAACCTGCACAAAAGACGCCACAAAAACCGCGTATTGTGGAATGTGTCATGAAGGATTTTTTAACAAATTAGAAACCGTTCCTGTTGAAGGCACCGCACTCGGTCATAACTACAACGAAGAATGGACATTCCTCTTACCTGCAACCTGCACCGACAGAGGCGTACAGATAACAACCTGTACCCGTTGTTCAGATATAAAATCCGAGGTTCTTCCTGCAACAGGTCATACAGATAACAACAGCGATAATATCTGTGACGAATGCAACGCAAAGCTTTCAGATACAACCGTTCCCGATGACACCAACCCGGACGATGGCACAACCGATACACCGGAAACACCCGACGAGCCTACAGAGCCCGAAGAACCCAAGAGGGAAGCTAATGTATTCTCCTTCCTTACAGAATTCCTGAATAACATTATTGATTTCTTCAAAAAATTATTCAAGCTTTAATAAACAGCAAAAGGTCGCAGCTTAAAACTGCGACCTTCGTTTTTGTTTGCGGAGCAACGAGGGCTTCGCTCCCTGCGTTTTACATCTCAGGCTTGCTCGGCCCTTGGCTCTCGGCCCTCGGCCCTTTCATATAAATCTTTCCGCCCGGCTGCTTTTTACCGTTGGTCTTTGCATCGTACTCACGGATAAAGCCTTCGATTTTTTCGAAGTTGTACGGGTCTTTTTTGCTGTTTTTCATTTTCTCACCCTCTGTTATTTTGTGTAATAAAGAAGTGAAAATTAAAAGCAATTTTTTCTTTTTTTCGCTCGGCGCGCGCCGTTACCTTTCTTGTAAGAAAGGTAACCCAAAGAACTTTTCTTTTTTATACCTTGCTCGGGTCAAGGGAAAGCGTAATGCTCTCACGCTTGGGTGTAAGCTGTGTCAGCTTCACGCCTGCTGCTTCAAACATTCTTCTTGAAGCACGGACTGTAGGTGTGGTTTCATACTTGTTTGAAAGGTAAACAACCTCTTTTATACCGCTCTGAATAATCGCCTTTGCACATTCGTTGCAGGGGAAAAGTGCAACATAAATTCTACAACCCTCAAGGTTTGCACCACGGTTGTTGAGAATGGCGTTAAGCTCTGCGTGACAGACATAAGGATACTTTGTGTCGTAGGTGTCGCCCTCTCTTTCCCAAGGGAATTCATCATCATCACAGCCTGCCGGAAAACCGTTATAGCCCATTGACATAATTCTGTTATTCTGATTCACAATACATGCGCCAACCTGAGTGCTGGGGTCCTTGCTCCTGTAAGAGGAAAGCACCGCAATTCCCATAAAGTACTCGTCCCAAGATAAATAGTCCTGTCTCTTTGCCATTTTTCCTCATTCCTTTCTATTATTCGGCTCCTCTGTAATACAAGCCTCTTGTATAGTCACCCTTGACCGCCTTACCCTTACGGTAAGCATCAAGAATTGCATCTGCAATTTCCTTTTTTTCCGTTGTGAAATAGAGGGTAAGATAATCGACACCCTTAATTTCGTCAAGTCTGTCCGCCATATAAATCGGCTGACTGTTTAAAACCTCACTACAGCCGAAGGAACAGACCACGGGGAATTTTTTGTTCATTCTGTCGGTGAGATATCCGCCGCCCTTGCACTCCTCACAGTCCCTGCCGTTTTTAACCGGACAGTTCCTTGTGAGCATCAGAGGCAGTCTGCCGTAGGCAATTATGCTCTTTTTTGCACCTGTGCCGATTTTTTCAATCTGACCGAGGGTCAACTCAGGTGACAAGGTTATCCCCTTTACACCCAACTCCTCAAAAAAGCCTGCTGAAAAGCTGTTGAAAACATTGAGAGCAAAGCCCGTATGAATTTCAAAACCTAATTTTTTTGCAATCGCAACAGCATCCAATGTCGAGCAATAAGCAATTTTTAATCCGTGAGTTTTAAACATCGCGAGTCTTTTTTCCACAAGCTCCTCAGCGCCGAAAATCCCCCTCGGAACCTCAATTCCCACAGAAACAGGCAGGTTTTTCAGCTTTTCCACAGAGTTTTCCGCAGTCATAAGAGGAATGTATAAGTTTTCCACATTCTCTAAATTTTCGGGAATACGGCTTACGGAAGCTACTCTGACGTTAAATTTTACCTTATTTTTATTTCCGACCGCTTTATTCTGAAGCTCCTTAAGCGTTGAAGGAACATCTACATCTGTAAAGCTATACACCTTTACGGATGCAAGCTTGTTTTCAAGCTCCTCAAGCACTCTTCTGCGAAGCTCATTTATAACACTTGCAGGCACAATCAGGCCTTCATCAAGGTCAATTTCAATCTTGTTGGCATAAAACTGTGTGCCGCCGCACTTTGCAATTCTTTCGGAAAGCCCCTCTTTTGTAAGCGGCTTATTGAGTGCCTTCTCGGGAATTGATTCACTTTCAATAAAGACAAGTCTTCCCTCACATGAGGCGGACAGGCTGACCCTTTCACACTCAAGAACAGTTAAATGAAAATCGACACCGAAGCGCGGCTGCTCCTTTTCATAGAGCTTTGCGAGGTCCTTTAAAAGTCCGTTTGTTGCAGAGGTAACATCCTCTTTCTGCCTTGTGCCGAACATATCTCTGCCACGGTTATTTTCAAAATACCCATCTGTAAATCCTGAACGTGAAAATACACCTCTCAGCTTTTTGAGCATATCATCATTCGGCTCACCGTCACGGCTCTGCCTTATAGCGGTTACCGCCGCTGCAACATATTCGGGGCGCTTCATTCTACCTTCGATTTTAAGTGAATCTACACCAAGCTCACGGATTTCACCAATCCTTTGCGCAAGGGATAAATCCTTCAGGCTCAGGTCAAAGCCCGTACCGCCCTCCGCCGCAAAGGGCAAACGGCAGGGCTGTGCACACAGACCTCTGTTGCCGCTTCGTCCGCCGAACATACTGCTCATATAGCACTGACCCGAAACAGACATACAATGTGCCCCGTGGACAAACATTTCAATTTCAACATCGGTGCTGTCGGTTATTTTTTTAACCTCCGCCTTGTTCATTTCACGTGGAAGCACAACACGGTCAAAGCCCATTTCTTCAAGAAGCTTTACACCGGCAACGGTCTGCACTGACATCTGTGTTGAAGCGTGGCGTTCAAGGTCGGGGCAAGCCTTTTTAACAAGCGAGGCAAAGCCCACATCCTGCAGAATAACCGCATCTGCACCGGAAGCACACACATCTTTTAAAACAGCTAAAGCGGCGGATATTTCACCGTCGCTTATAAGTGTGTTCATTGTAACGTGAACCTTCATGCCGTGGCTGTGGCAAAGCCTTACAGCCTCACCGAGAAGGTCGCCCTCAAAATTATCCGCCTTTATTCTGGCATTGAAGGCCTTGGCACCCATATACACCGCATCCGCCTTACAGCGCACCGCGGCAACCACCGACTCAAAGGAGCCGGCAGGTGCGAGTATTTCAACTTTCTTTTTCATTACTGATTGCCAATTCTGTCAAGCACCGCATCAAGCTCTCGTCTGAGTCTTTCGTTTTCGGCCTGAAGAGCCTCAACTTCCTTCTTGTGCTTTTCGCTGTCATGTCTTGCAAGGTCAGCCTTACTCTTAGCCGCAGAAGCATCATCAAGGTAATCCTTGATCTGCTCGCGGAGTCTGTCAGCGGTCACAGTAGCCTTTTTGCTTTCATCGGCATAATCCAGAGCAGCAAGCACTGCCGCCTGGGTTGTGGAAAGTCGGCTGTTAACCTTCATAATTCCCGCCATTTTTGCATCAAGCTCCTTACCGAGAAGCTGAACGTATCTCGGATCATCCTCCGCGAGGATTGAATAATCAGCGCCCATAATTGTCACTTTAACTTTATTTGCTGCCATAAATTATCACCCTTTCTTTGTGATTGAATATAATATATCTTTCTGTCTGTTATTTCTTTATGCTTTCAGCATCAACAATTCCGCCCTCAGCCTTTTCGTAGCTTACGGTTACGGTGTCGCCCACGTTGAGGATAACAACACCCTGCTCATCGCTTGCCTTGATTGCAAAGTAGGTGCCGTCATTTTCAAGGCTGATATAATAAACGCTGTTGCCGCCGATTACGGCTGTACGGATGTCATCTATAACTCCACTCTTTGTAACAAGAGCAACATCGGGCTTGTCAACCTCTTCACCGCTGTTGTTTGTTGCATTTTCGATTTCCGCAATGTCAACGTCAATTTTGATGTTGTTCATTTTAAGTGTATCAACGTAATCCTTTGTACATTCAGCAATTGTTGTGCCGGTTGATACAACCTGATAGTTCTGCACGTTAACCATTGCATAACGCCTTACAAGGCTGTCGCTGTCCTTAAGGGACATAAAGTAGGTAGGCTCACCACTGATATTGAGAAGAATGGGGAAGGTTGCCTGATACTTGTAGTTCTGAACCTCACCCTGAGCCGATGCCATAGCGGAATATTCCTTTGCGCCGGAAACCTCATAGAAGTTTGCCTCCTTTGTTCTCATATTCATAAGAACAAAGCCGATGATTGCCTGGTCGTTACTTGCAGAAGTAACACCGGTGTAAGCGTAAACGTCGTCATCCTTGGCAATGTAGTTTGTACCCTCGGTAGCGACCTTAACGCCCTCCTGACCGAGAACGGAGTTGATAAAGCCGTTCTTGTACTGACCGTAGTAATTAAACTGCTCAACAAGCAGTGCATCGGAATAGATACCGTCGATCCACTGAAGATCCTTGCTTGTTTTTATTTCATCAACGGTGTATTCGTTCATTTCACCTGTGATAGCATCAACGATAACAACGCCCTTTACATCCGTACCTCCGAAAAGACCGATGGTCTTATCAAGAACGGTGCAAAGCCAGAAGGGTCTGCCCTCTTCGTCAATCTCAAAACGGGGTGTGTCAAAAATATAGGTAGGATAGCTGAAGCGCACATGACGCATAAGATATTTGCCGAAGTGCTCCGTTGTGGCATACTTGATATACTCACCCTCGGGAAGAGTAACAAGCTCAGCCTTCTGGCTTACCATATTTACAACAACATAGCCGGGAAGACCGCTTTTTGTATTCTTAAGCCATTTGAAAACGTCACCGTAAGCAAGAGTAGTAAGCTTAACGGGGTTGTTTTTATAGTTAATCTGTGTGAATGCAGTTGAAATTTCAAACTGTGAAACCTTACCGATAGCGGCGAGGTCGCCGAGGGTACGGTTGGCAAGAGCCTTTGCGGAAGCATTATCAAGAACAGGAACACTTGAGAAATCAGCCTCTGCAATATCACTTGCAAAATTCTTTGTATCATCAACCTCAATGATGTTGCTGTAAGTCTTTGCTCTGAAGAAAACAGATGATGCAACATAACCCACACCTACAATCACAACAAGCACACCCGCAATAGCAATAGGCACAAGTGACTTTTTCTTTACATAAGGCGTATATTCGGGTTTAATATGTGCAGAGCTTGTAATGAAGAGAAGCACCACAAAAATTGCAAGCACCGTTCCGAGGAACATATAGGTGTCCGTGCTTTTGAAGTTGAGGGGAGGAAGCATAAAGTAATATGCAATTGCTCCGCCGATAATTGTTCCGATGATGCTGATAAGCATTTTTAGTCCGGCCTTTTTGGGAACAAGGTAAGCATTTTTGCCTCTCCCCTTTCCGTTACCGCCGTTACCTGTAAAATCTACTTTGATGGGTTCCATGTGTATCTCCTTTTTAATTAGTTTCTATGTTAATTATTGGCTTTTCAGGCTGAATATGTCAGTCCGAAATCAATATTTTCTTGAAAGCTTTCTTTCTGCTTCTTCTCTTGTAATTTTACCTACGTTGTAGTCAGCCATAACCTGAACGTCCTTGTCGTTGAGCTTGTAGAAGCTCCAGATAGCAAGAGCAATCACAAGACCGATAATGGGAACTGCGTTGTAGGTAAACCAGAGACCGTCAAGAGCCTCAGCAGTCTGCTGTGCACGTGCATTAATTGCCTCGAGAGCCTCAAAGCTGTCAACACCGTCAAAGGTCTTGAAGTCGAACACGCCGAGAAGTGCAAGACCGAGTGAGCCGGAAATTGCAGCAGCAAGCTTAACGGCAAAGGTCTGGATAGCAAAGGTGATACCCTTTGCCTCGGTGCCTGTTGTGTACTGACCGTACTCTGCACAGTCGGGGGTAAAGGTGAAAGAAAGAACACCGATAATACCCAAAGGAATTGAACGAAGCATAAAGATAATTGTGAAAATAACAAAGCTATTTCTTGCAAAATCGGGAACAAGAAGAAGTGAGAATACGATTGAAGCAATAACGGAAATCTTGAAGAGCTTTGTCTTGTCCATTTTTCTGATAATCTTGGGAACAAGAAGAGCCATAATAAGCTGAGGAAGAGCTGCAACAGTACCTGTAATAAGAGATGCAAGGGTGTTATTAAAAATATAATATGCAGTAATAAGGTGAAGTGCATTATAGGTCTGTGCGCCTGAGTAGAAAATATAACCGATATAATAGATAAGAAGATATTTGTTGCTTACGATATACTTAAGCATTCTTCTTACGGTGAACTGCTCCTCGTCAATACTCTTGTTTCTTTCCTCGCACTTGTAGCAAACGGGGAACATTGTTGCGGCAGCGACAATAGCAACGATTACAGCAACCCAGCCGTATCCGAGACCGATATGCTCACTGATAAGAACAGTAACGAGAACCGTAGTAAGAGCTGAACCTACGCCACCGGTAATACCTTTAAGTGAAAGAACAGTGTTTCTCTCTTCAATATTACTTGTCATTGCAGTAATTATACCGAAGGCAGGAACGTCACAAAGAGTGTAAGCGGTATCCCACAGAATATAAGCAATTGCAAACCATGCAAGCTTGAAGGCTTCACTTGTTGTAGGTGTGTTGGGAACAATGAAAATTGCGATTGTGGAAATGGGAGTCAAAGCGCAGGCAATTTTAAGCCAAGGAATATATTTCTTGCCGCTTTTGAAGGTTATCTTATCAAAGATAACACCGAAAAGAGCATCGTTTACTGCATCCCATACTTTAACTGCAAGCATAACCGATGCTGACTTGATAGGATTCACGCCTATGAGAAGAAGGAAGGTTGTGAGATATGCGGCAACCATATTGTAAATCATATTCTGACCGAAAAAGTAAAAATAATAGCTTTTTCTTTCCGTGGAATTGGTTTGCCACAAGGGATTTTTGTTAGGTTTCATAATGCTTTCTCCTTTTCTGCCTTACCGCAATAAGGCAAAAATAATTATACAGTTTATTCTACCATTAACCGCCCGTTTAGTCAATGATAAAACTTATTTTTACTTTTATTTAATACGCCTGAATAAATCACAGCATTAAAAGTAATACTATTGACAAAACAATCAAATCCCAAAAGGAGCTTCAACATGAAAAAAACATCTGTAATTATAGCGATCTCTCTGCTCATAGCCCTTGTTTTTGTTCTTGCCGCCTGCGGTGACAACACTAAAAACGACATAGAAAACGGTATGACTACGCTAAAAAACGATATAACCTCAATGATGGACGGAATGAGTTCAGCGGTCAGCGACCTTGACAACAGCCTTACAGCAGAGGGTAATGTAACAAAGGAAACAGGCTCAACCGGACTTTTTGAGGATATGACCTCCGATAAAGTCTCAACCGGACCGAGCACCTCCTCAACCACATCAGGAAGCTTTGCAACAACCTCAGAGCCATCTTCTGTAAAGCCTGCTGACTCCCTTGCAGAATAAACTTATCCGACTCCGTTTTAAAAACGGAGTTATTTTTTTGAAAAAATATGCTATAATTTGAAAGGATTTTCCTTTTTCAAACGTATTACCTATGAATTCATCGGCGAAGAATTCACAAAAAAAGAATTTCAGAGGTGTTCAGAATGAAAAAGATTTCAGCAATTATCATCACCGCAATCATTCTTGTTACAGCAATCGCAGGTACAGCTCTTGCGGCAAGAAGCGCAAACCGTGCAAATTTTGTTGATTCCGACAATAACGGCATCTGCGACAACAGAGCAGAAAGCTGTCCTGCACAGAGCGCAGGCAAAAACTGCAACAGTGCAAACTACGCCGACAGCGACAACGACGGCATCTGCGACAACAGAGCAGAAAAACGCCCTGCACAGAGCGCAGGCAAAAACTGCAACGGTGCAAACTACGCCGACAGCGACGACGACGGCATCTGCGACAACAGAGCAGAAAAACGCCCTGCACAGAGCGCAGGCAAAAACTGCAACGGTGCAAACTATGCCGACAGAGACAACGACGGCATCTGCGACAACAGACCGTCAAACGGCAAAGGTCAGAGTGCCCGCTGCAAAGGCAACAGATAAACTTTAACAAAAAGCTTTCACGGAAGGAGGAGGAATATGCGAAGCGAAGAAGAAGCAAACAGAGCCCTTGAAAAATACGCCGATATGATAAGGCGCATCTGTATGGTTAATCTTAAAAGCTACGCCGACACGGAAGATATTTTTCAGACGGTTTTTATAAAGTATGTTCTTTCTCCGAAGGTGTTTGAAAGCGAGGAGCACGAAAAATCCTGGTTTATCCGGGTAACAATGAACTGCTGCAGAGATTATTTCAGAAGCTTACAGCTCAGACGCACTGAGCCCCTTGACGTACTCAGAGACTACGAGGCTTCCCTTTCAGATGAAGCTTCGGAGGTTCTCTCGGCAGTTCTCAGCCTTCCGCAAAAATACCGAGAGCCTGTTTATCTGTGCTATTACGAAGGATATACGGCACCCGAAGCGGCAGTGCTTCTGGGCAAAAACGCAAACACCGTTTACACTCTTTTAGCAAGAGCAAAAAAATTATTACGCAAGGAATTGGCAGGTGAAGAGGATGAAAAATCAGATACACTCAGCGTTTGACGAAATAAAAGCCGAACAGAAGCTGAAAACAGATACAAAGTATTTTCTTCATGAGCTTTACAACAAAGATGAGGCTCCTGAACCAAAAGCTAAAAAAGGGCTTATCCTCGCACCGATCGCTGCCGTACTCGCCGTAGTGTTAAGCCTCGGCATATTTACAACCGCCGTGCCGGTAAGTGCGGTAAGCTTTGATGTTGAAAACACCTCGGTTGAGCTTGAGCTTAACAGTCTCAACAAGGTAGTGAAGGTCAACTGCTTCGGAGAATCCGAAGACTTTTCCGAATTGAAGCTTAAAAATCTCGACTGCGAGAGTGCAGTTTCGCTCATTATAGAAAAATCGAAAAGCTGTAACGCCGATATTTCCTCTGCGGTGCTGACCGTAAACTGCAAAAGCGCCGTAAAAGCTGAAAGGCTTGCTGACACAATTACCGAAAAAGACAGCACAGGCTTGACTGTAAGCTGTCACTCATCACACAGCAAGCTCCGCGAGACGGCACACTCTCACGGCATAAGCACGGGAAAATATCAGGCTTACCTCACCTTAAAGGAATACGAGCCGGATTTAAGCCTTGACGATATACAAAAGCTCTCTATGAATGAGCTGAAAGAAAAAATAAGCAGTTACACTAACAGTCAGCCGACAGACAGCAGCACACCTCAGCCTCAACAAAGCACTTGTCATAACGGCACAACAGACGGCGGCGGCAAGCATCACGGACATAACAAATAAGCATCTGTCCTGTAACATTTGTTGCAGGACAGATATTTTTGTAAAAAAACTTCTCAAACAGTTGAAGCATTTATTTTTTTTGCTATAATATAGGCATACTCAGTTTTAAAGCACAGGAAGGAGAAAGCTTATGTTAACAAATGAAATCAAGGTTGCCTTTGAGGCATTCGGTAAAGACGGCAATATTATAAGCGTAAACCAGATTACTGCAGGTCTTATCAATGCAACCTATCTTATCGAAACCGACATAAAGGAAAAATATATTCTTCAGAAAATCAACTCCTTTGTTTTCAAGAATCCCGACGGACTTATGAAAAACATTGTAGGTGTAACAAAGCACCTTTCAGAAAAAATCAAGGAATACGGCGGAGACTACAAGAGAGAAACCCTCAACTTCCAGCCCTGCAATGACGGTAATTATTATTTTACCGACGAAAACGGCGGTGTATGGAGAATGTACATTTACGTTGACGAGGCACGCACCTACAACAAGCCCGAAAGCAGTGACACCTTCAGAAGCGCCGGCTGCACCTTCGGCCGCTTTATGAAGCTGCTCGCAGACTACCCTGCTGATACACTCTTTGAGACGATAGCAAACTTCCACAACACCCCTGCAAGATACGAAAACTTTCTCAAGGCAGCTGAAGCCGATATCAAGGGGAGAAAGGCTGTGTGTCAGGATGCCATTGACTTTGTAAACGCACGCAAGGACGACACCCACAGACTCACCGACCTTATCAAAGAGGGCAAGCTCCCCTTAAGAGTTACTCACAACGACACAAAGCTCAACAATGTGCTTTTCGACCTTGCAACGGATAAGAGCATCTGTGTAATTGACCTTGATACAATTATGCCCGGCCTTTCAATGTACGACTTCGGCGACAGTATCCGCTCCGGTGCCAACAAGGCAAAGGAGGATGAGGACGACCTTTCAAAGATTGGCATTGATCTTGAGCTTTTCGAAGCATACGCCGACGGCTACCTCAGCGAAACCGCAGACAGCCTCACCGACACCGAGCTTGAAAACCTCGCCTTCGGAGCAAAACTGATGACCTTTGAGTGCGGCATGAGATTCCTGACCGACTACCTTGAGGGTGACGTTTATTTCAGAACAACCCACCCCGAGCACAACATTGTAAGAGCAAGAAATCAGTTTAAGCTTGTAGCCGACATGGAAGAGCATATGGACGAAATGAACGCCATTGTGATGAAGTATAAAGAGAAGTATAAGAAGTAAGATGATACAGAAGCACCCCGACCTTACGTTTTAGTGTAAGGTTGGGGTGAGGTTTTCATAATGCGGAGCATCTCTATCAGCTTCGTGAGAAGCTGTATATCATCAACAGCGTAAGCTTTGGATGTAATCCGTCGCAGACGGAATGTAATCATCCCAAAGGGATGCATGTAATCCTTTCGCAGAAAGGTATGTAATCAATCCGAAGAAGGGCATACACCAAGGTGATTACATACAGCTTCGCTGATTACATACGCTTGACGGTGATTACATACCAATCCTTCGGATTGGATAAAAAACGACAAGCGATTGCTTGTCGTTTTTTGGCACCCTCTGCGGGAATCGAACCCACATCTAACCCTTAGGAGGGGTTTATTCTATCCATTGAACTAAGAAGGCGTATTCTGTTTTTGTGCCCTCATATTCTATCATCCTTTTTGATTATTGTCAACTTTTTTACCCTCTTATAAACAGACCCTTTTATAATTTTAAAAATTTTAACATTCTTTCCGTTACATCACAACAGTTTACGCAACAAAAATCTTGACATTGTAAATAAATGATGATAAAATTTGCTTTATATGTAAAATGCCATAATTCTTTTTTAGTGCTCATTTTGCATGTAAATCACATAAAGAAAGGCCGTGACGCTTATAAGACCTGAAGCTTGTGTTGAACACAGAAAATTACAGAAAACATTTTTTGAGAGAAATAATTATAATACTTTTAAATCATAGCAGTTTAACTGTTTTTATATAATATAAATTCAAAATACGGAGTAATAAAAAAATGAAATTACCTGAAATAGATATGAACCCGGTTATGGGCAGACCCTATCCGGAAACCACAATGTTCGGTGTTATCGCCGAAAGCGCAAAGAGAGTTCCCAATGCCCCCGCCCTTGACTTTATGGGTAAAATCACAACCTTTTCAGAATTCGTAAAAAAAATTGAACAGGCAGCAGGTGCATTCCTTAACTACGGCATTAAAGAAGGCGACAAGGTTACGATCTGTATGCCCAACACACCTCAGGGCATCATCTGTCTTTACGCTCTTAACCGTATCGGTGCAGTTGCAAATATGGTGCATCCCCTTTCATCAAAGAAAAATATCACCTTCTACCTCGATTATTCAGGCAGTAAAATGATTCTCACCCTTGACCAGTTCTACGAAAAGGTCAAGGCAGCAGTAAAAGAAAGCGAAACCAACGCTGATATCCTTGTTGCAAGAATTCAGGACGAGCTTCCCCTTGTTAAGGCTATCGCATATAAATACCTTAAAAACAAAGAAAACAACAAGTTCCCCACAGATAAGAAAAAGGACCTTGTATGGACAGAATTCGTTAAAACCGGTGAAGGAGTAAAGCTTCCCGAGATTAAGTTTGACAAAAACAGAGGTGCCGCTATCCTTTACTCGGGCGGTACAAGCGGTACTCCCAAGGGTATACTCCTCTCCGACTTCAACTTCAACGCCCTCGGCGTTCAGATTTCCGAAATCGCAGGCTGCAAACTCGATTACGGATGCAAATTCCTTTCAGTAATGCCTATTTTCCACGGCTTCGGTCTTGGTATAGGCATCCACACAGTGCTTCAGAACGGCGCAATGTGTATCCTTATTCCTCAGTTCACAAAAGAAACCTACGCAAAGGCTGTTATCAAAAACAAGCCTAACTTTATCGCAGGTGTTCCCACTCTTTACGAAGCACTTCTCAAGGTTGACCTTTTCGACGGCAAGGACCTCTCCTTCCTTATTGGTGTATTCAGCGGCGGCGACTCATTAAGTCCCGAGCTAAAAAATAGAGCTGACAAATTCTTCAAGGAGCATAACGCTTCCGTACAGATCCGCGAAGGCTACGGTCTTACCGAATGTGTTACAGCTTCCTGCGTAACCCCCGTTGACAGAGCAAAGGAAGGAAGCATCGGTCTTCCCCTTCGCGATATGGAATACCGCATTGTTGAGCCCGGAACCTTCAACGAGGTTAAGCGCGGCGAAATGGGCGAAATCATCATTTCAGGCCCCACTCTTATGCTCGGCTACATCGATGCACCCGAGGAAAACGCAAAAACCCTGCGCACCGACGAAAACGGTACAGTATGGATGTTCTCAGGTGATATGGGTTATATGGACGAGGAAGGCTTCATCTACTTCAAGCAGAGAATCAAGCGCCTTATCGTTACCAGCGGCTACAATGTATATCCTACACACCTTGAAAATATTCTTGACAAGCATCCTGCAGTTGATTACAGCTGTGTAATCGGCGTAAAGGATAGCTATAAAATGAAGAGAATCAGAGCCTACATCGTACTCAAAAACGGTGAAGAGGCTTCCGAGGAAACCAAAAAGAAGATTCTTGAATACTGCAAGGAATACCTTGACGTTTTCGAAAGACCCAAGGAAATCATTTTCAAGGACGAGCTTCCCAAGACTCTCGTAGGCAAGGTTGCTTACCGTCTTCTTGAGGAAGAAGCTGAAAAGGAGGTCGAGACAAAATGACAGCAATGGAAAAGCTCCGCACAAGAAGAGGCTACCACTTCAACGCCTTCACCACAAAAGCAATTTTCGCAATTCTCAAAAACAAGGTAATCAAGGAAAACAATGTTCACCTTGACTATCACACACCCAAGGCAAAAAGCTTCATCCTCATTTCAAACCACACCGACGCAATGGATCCCGGCTTTGAAATGGTTGCCCTTGGCAGATACATCCGCTACGTTGCAAGCGACCACACCGCAAGAATGAAGCTCGGCTGGGTGTTCAAGTATGTAGGCGGCGTAATCATCAAACACAGAGACCGCCCCTCATCAGAGCTTACAAAGGAAATTATCCGCAATGTTCAGGCAGGCATCCCCGTAGGCCTCCACGCCGAGGGTGCAATGAGTATCAACGGACAGACAGGATTTATTTCATCCAACACAGGCAAGCTTGTAAAGGATTCAGGTGTTGCCCTTGTTACATACAGATTTGTAGGCGGATATTTAAGAAAGCCCCGTTGGGCAAACGAAAAGAGAAGCGGCCCCATCGTCGGTCACTTCGTAAATGAATATTCAGCCGAAGAATTAAGTAAACTTTCCGTTGACGAAATCAACGAAATCATCCGCAGGGACACATATGTAAATGCTTACGAGGAGCAGAGAAAGGAAACACACAGCTACGATGGTGAAAACCTTGCAGAATGTGTTGAAAGAATCCTTTACCTTTGCCCCAAGTGCGGCAAGGTCGGAACACTCCACAGCAAGGGTAACTTCCTTACCTGCGACTGCGGCTACATAGTAGAAATGAAAAACGACGGCTTCTTCCACGATTGCGGCGAGGGTCTCACTCACGATAATGTGCTTGACTGGGATCTCTGGCAGAGAGAAATATGGAAGGAAAAGCTCCTTTCAGCAGAAAAGAAAAGCCTTATCTTCTCCGAGGGCGGTCAGCTTGTCAAGAAGGTTGAGAACGAAAACGAGGAAATTCTTTCAGAGGATGCAACCATCAGCCTTTATACCGATAAAATAGTCCTTGAGCTTGGCGAAGGCAAGGAAGCCATCACTATTGAAATGGCAAAAATCAAGCAGCTTTCCCTTGCAGGCAAGGACTCAATCCTCATCGTTGACGATAAGCTTTTCCTCGACATCGGAAGCAATACACCTCGTTCATCCACAAAATATATAGCCGCATGGAGATATCTCACAGGTAAGGAATACAAATAAAAAAAGACTGCAAAAAACGCAGTCCTCACAAAGCCAAAGGGCTTCTCGGTGCTTCAGAGCACCGAGAAGCCCTTTAACAATATAAAAAAACTGAAAAATCACCGATAATGCTGACGCATATCGGTGATTTTAAATGCACTGTTGAGAAGTTATTTCACGTTTTAAAGAAATACTTCCTTGTAGGGTGTCAGCAAAAGCCGACGCTTTTTATTTTAGCCAAGCATATTGATAAGCCAGGAAATGTTCCACTTTGCGTAGTCAGAGGGGATCTGGAACACGCTGTCAGAAACTTCTCCGGTTACAAGCTGGAATTCAGTTATTGAAACAGCACCGTCCGGACCGATTGAATCACTTCTTACAAGCTCATCTCCTCTGAAATAATACTTTGTTGTATTACCGTTTGAATCAACGCAGCTTTCAACATCAAGAAGCTCACCGTTTACATCCTCAACTGAAGTTGTATAAATTGTGTTACTGTCACCGGACGCAAAATCCTTTGTAAGCTCTTCAACATTCATATCTCCGAGCATATCAGCAGGAAGAGGAGAATATTTTTTAAGGCTGTCAAGAACAATAAACCAAGTGCCGAGCTCGGGGTTATCCTTATCCTTCTTGTCACCATCGTAAATCATCTTGAGGGTGAGGCCTTCCATTGAAGTCTCCATAAACATTTTATTACCTGACATAGCCATTGTTACAGGGCCAAGATCAGGATCGTTGATTTTCATCATAAAGCGTCCGCTCTTGAAAATGTTCTGGTATCTGTCAATTCTGTTTCCGGAGGAAGCTGAGGGATTAACATATCCGCCCTGATTCTGTGCAGTAGTCTGAGTGGGATTATAAGTGTTACCTCCCTGCTGCTGATTTGTTCCGGGGTTATAGCTCGTGCCGTTGGTTGTCTGCTGTGTACCGGGGTTATTCTGCTGATAAGAAGCGGTTGTTCCGTTTACAACCTGATTGCTGCCGGTGGTTACATAGGCATCAGCGTTATTCCCTGCATTGAGAGTGACACCGTTAGCATCAGTAACCGGCTGACCGTTTCCGTCAATCACACCGTTTGTAATACCGTAGGGATCTGTCTGATCAGGACTGCTGAACACAAACTTGTAAGCAACTCCGACTATAACCGCTACACAGAGCACACCGATTAATACTTTCTTAATAATATCTTTCATTTATCTAATTACCTCCTGTAAGTAGGATTATATATTCAGAGTACAATAAATCTTTTTTCAAATCAAGCACAAGCTGTTAATCTTATGTTAAATGCATCTGATTTTTTTGAAAAAATTGATTTTTTTGTTAACTGAATTTAAATTAAAGCTTTTTTGCAATCTCAACAAATGCATCTGTATCGCAAAGCTCAATTGCACCCTTATCGGCAAGAGCGGGAGTTCTTGTATCGATGGGAAGCTTTGCAAGTACGGGAAGATCGTATTCAGCGGCAATTTCATCAATTCTGCTTTCACCGAAAATACTGTGTTTCTTTCCGCAGTCAGGACACTCAAAGTAGCTCATATTTTCAACAAGACCTACAATGGGAATGTTCATCATATTTGCCATATTGATTGCTTTTTTTACAATAAGACCTACAAGGTCCTGAGGAGTCGCAACAACGATGATGCCGTCAACCTTAAGCTGCTGGAAAACAGTAAGAGGAACATCACCTGTTCCGGGAGGCATATCGACAAACATATAGTCAACATCGCCCCATGCAACATCGGTGAAGAACTGCTGAATAACACCGCTTATAACGGGACCTCTCCACACTACGGGCGAAGCCTCGTCGGGAAGAAGAAGGTTAACGCTCATCACACGGATTCCGGTGCTTGACTCCTTGGGAAGAAGGCCTGAAGCATCAGCCTCGGCTCTGCCCTTTATGCCGAACATTTTTGGGATTGAGGGACCGGTTACGTCTGCGTCAAGAACTGCAACCTGCTTACCCATTGACTGAGTTGCTGTTGCAAGCATTGCGGTAACACTTGATTTGCCTACGCCGCCCTTACCGCTTACTACGGCATAGATTTTTTTGATATTACTGTATTCGTTCTGCTTAAGGTGCATATCCTTATCCTTGCAGCCCTCTGATGAGGAGCAGGAGGAACAGTTACCTGAACATGAGCTCATTTAAAACACGCCTTTCTGATTTTATATTACAATGTAATTTTATTATTACAGATTACCTTATATAATAATACAAAATTGCAAATATGTCAAACCTTCAGACGGATTTTTCTTGACAAACAGAATAAATTTTGGTAAAATGTTGCTTGCGTAAAATGAATAGGGAGAGTTGTCCGAGTGGTCGAAGGTGCAGCACTCGAAATGCTGTGTGGGGAAACTCACCCAGGGTTCGAATCCCTGACTCTCCGCCAAAAAATCCTGTTCGAAAGAACAGGATTTTTTTATCCAAGCCGACAGGCTTGGTATATCATCAGCCCCACAGGGCTGCATATCATCGAATGTATGCCTCGCCTTTGGCGAGGCATACATTCGTATATCATCACACCGAAGGTGTGTATTTTGTCGACTTGATGATATGCAATGCTTCGCATTGATGATATACAGCTTCTTATGAAGCTGATGATATGCAATTCCTAGCGGAATTGATGGTATACAAGGCTTACGCCTTGATTTACTTGCCCACACTTGAAAGTTCAAACCATAAATTGTATAATGGTAAAAAGGTGGTGATTGTATGAATTTAGTTCAAGACTATCTTGCTCTGGCAACTGAAATTGCATCATTTAATAAATATGATAATAAAACTCTTGTTAAAGAATATAACCGCAAAATATCTCAAATGCGTAATCTCGCCAGCAAAATAGAGCAGAGTAACCCTGATTTGAAAACTGAATTTTGCAATTTACTTTCACATAAAAATAACACGATACGGCTTTGGGTCTCTCACCACATTCTCGAAGTTATGACTTGTGAAAAGAAATTCAGAAAATCAGCATTAAAGGAAATACGCAACATTGCCAAAACAGATAAAACAGCCAACAGTCTCGGAGAAAAGCTTTGGCTCAAAGAGTGGTATAAAACGCACCCGGAAGACCGTTGGCTTCGTTGATTAATTTTTTTCTCAAATAAATTCATACACCGTATAAAATACAAACAGACAGAGCACACGCCCTGTCTGTTCTCTTTTATTCCTCCACAACCTCAACATAAAAGCTCACAGGTCTGAATCCGTCATTGCAGGAAAGCATGGCGGATTTTTTGTTTTTCATCCACCCGTCATAAAAATTCTCTGCACCGTAAGCGAGCGCCATAACAAAGGGCGAAAGGGTCTCCCAAGCGCTGTCACAAAAGCCTTCGGGCTTCTGCCAGCCGTCGCAGATATATACCGCACCCTCTTTGATGTCACAGGCGTGCTCAATGGGATTTTCGTACCTTGCAATAAGGTCGTCGTACCTTGCCTTACGCATTACGGTTATTTTAATCTTTTTCATCACAGCACCTTTTCTTCCCATTCCTTTTCACGAAATCCCGTAAGCACAAAGTCTTCACCGATAAGAAGTGGCCTTTTTACAAGCATACCGTCGGTCGCAAGCAGCTTCAGCTGTTCCTCGTCACTCATTGAAGGAAGCTTATCCTTAAGCTCCATGGATTTATATAAAAGTCCGCTTGTGTTGAAAAACTTTTTGAGAGGTAAACCGCCCTCGGTGTACCACTTTTTCAATTCGTCAAAGGTCGGGTTTTCCTCCTTGATGTTGCGAAGCTCATATTCAATACCCTTTTCGTCAAGCCACTTCTGAGCCTTCTGACAGGTTGTGCATCTCGGATAGCAGATAAATTTAAGCATAAAATCACTCCCGTGTTATAATTTCTTACACGCTGATTATAACACGGGAGCAAATTTTGTTCAAGTGAAAAGTTTGTCAATAAAGCTCTGACAGTATTCGTTAAGCCGTTCGAAATCCATTGCATCAATATAGATTCTTTCAAGCTTGTCGTGGGTAGACTTTGCCTGCTTAAGACAGTTGACGCTTTCCTTTATCAGCTCATCCTTAAGCTTGTTATTGAATTTTATTACCGTGCGATTTTCTCTGAAGCCATCCTTCATAAATCTACCCGCATGAATCATCCTGACACAGGGCAATTCACAGCTCGCCCGGTGAAGTCTGACTATCGCAATACCCTTTTCAGGTACGAGCAGATGCTCACTTTCCGCAGGATTCATCGGGCAACAGCAATATATCGCCCTGTAACCGTTTTTCACCGCACCTTCTCCGATTCTGTCTGTAACGAGCGCAGATATAACTCCTTCGCTGTCGTCAATACCTATCACTCTCGGACAAAGACTCTGCACCGCATCGCCGAGAAAAATGTTGCCTCTCGGGGTAATCGCACTCATAAACCGCCTGCTTTTTTCGCCCCTTCCCTCACCGCGCTTTGCAGAAAGCTCACGGTAAATAAACCGTGTTGCGTAGCTGTCCGTTTTATCCGTGCGGATATAATTCATAACCAGCTTTCTGTTAAGGCTGTCAATGTGTCCCGCCGCCGCAAGATATTTTCCGCTTTTTCTGTGGTAAAGTGAATTTTCAAAAAACAAACCTCTTATTTCGTCTCCGTTTTTTCTGAGCTTTTCCGCATCCCAGAACTCTCCGAGATTGAGTATATTTTCCGCAACACCGGGAAAGCGCGGCTCTACTACATGGGGCGAGGTACCGTCACAGATTGAAAAATTCATCTGCGGTACGATAACTGCATCAAGACTTGACGGATCCGATGAGCAATACACCCTCTCGGTAAAAAATCCGCTTTTTTCAGCTTTATCAGCAATTTTTTTCATAAATGTGGATTTTCCTGTGCCGGGTCCGCCTTTTATTATATAAGCGCGGGCTTTATCGTACGGATTATAAAGCTCATCGAAAAGAGAAACAAACCCCTTCGGCGTATTTGCACCGAGGAAGGAAGCTGCCTTCTTAGCCATAAAATTACCTCCTGAGTAAATTTTCACTAACATATTATTCTGTTTCTGCTGTTTTTGTCACAAATATGTGTTGATTTTTAGTGCTGTTTTGGTGTAAAATATTATGTAATAGTTTTTTATGATTTTATAAAGAAAAAAATCCATACAGAAAATTTTTTCTTGGGGGTAAAAATATGAAAGTTTATGACTCAATCAACAAGCTCGTTTCCTACGGTCTTTCCTGCGGTCTCATCGGAGAAAGCGACAAAATTTTTGCAACTAACAGAATTCTCGAAATTCTTAAGCTTGACGAATACGTCGCTGCTGAAAATGACCTTGAGTGTGAAAGCCTTGAAGAAACCCTCGCAGAGCTTCTCGACTTTGCGGTGGAAAAGGGGCTCATCGGAGACGACATTACAAGCCGTGATCTTTTTGATACAAAGCTTATGAGCGCTCTCGTCCCCAGACCCTCCGAGGTTATTGATACCTTCTATGAGCTTTATGACGAGCTTTCACCGGAGGCTGCCACGGATTATTACTACAAATTAAGCCGTGACACCGATTACATAAGAAGATACCGCATTATAAAGGATATGAAATGGAAAACCTCTACAGACTACGGAGAGCTTGATATCACCGTAAACCTTTCCAAGCCGGAAAAAGACCCGAAAGCTATCGCGGCAGCAAAAAACGCTCCCCAGAGCTCATATCCCAAATGTCTTCTCTGCATCGAAAACGAGGGCTACGCAGGCAGAATGAACCACCCTGCAAGACAGAACCACAGGATTATTCCCATCGAAATAGACGGCACACAGTGGGGCTTCCAGTATTCACCCTATGTTTACTATAACGAGCACTGCATAGTTTTCAACTCACTCCACACACCGATGAAAATTGATGCATCCGCCTTTAAAAAGCTTTTTGATTTTGTCAAGCTCTTCCCCCACTACTTTGTAGGCTCAAACGCCGACCTTCCTATCGTAGGCGGTTCAATTCTTTCCCACGAGCACTTCCAGGGCGGTAACTATGAATTCCCCATGGCAAAATCACCCATCGAAAGAGAAGTGATCTTCAAGGGCTTTGAGGATATCAGGGCAGGTATTGTAAAATGGCCTATGTCCGTTATCAGAATCAGCGGTGAGGACACCGACAGACTTGTTGCACTTGCTGATAAAATTCTCGGCGCGTGGAGAGGCTATACTGATGCCGACGCCTTCGTCTTTGCAGAAACCGAAGGAACACCCCACAACACTATCACTCCCATTGCAAGAAAGCGCGGCGATCTTTTTGAAATGGATCTTGTGCTTCGTAATAACATTTCAACGGATGAGCATCCCGACGGTGTGTACCACCCCCACAAAGAGCTCCACAATATAAAGAAGGAGAACATCGGTCTTATTGAAGTAATGGGCCTTGCTGTTCTTCCCTCAAGACTCAAAAAAGAGCTCAGGCTTGTTGAAGAAGCCATCCTCAACGGAACAGATCTTAGTTCAAACGAGGAAACCGCAAAGCACAGCACCTGGGTAGACTCCTTCAGATCAAATTACACCTTCACAAAAGAAAACACCGAGGACATCCTCAAAGCAGAAACCGGCAAGGTTTTTGCAAAGTGTCTTGAACACGCAGGCGTTTATGAAAGAAGTGAAAAAGGGATGGATGCTTTCCTTCGCTTTGTAAGCTATGTGAACGAATAAAAATCAAAGAATAACTGAAACTAAAAGAAATAAACTTTTCTCAGATTACGGGAGGACTAAAAAATGGATAACTACATTGTTAACGACGGAAAAAACGAAGTGATCGAGGTTGACGGCGTAAAGTACAGCAGACTTTGCCTTCGCACCCATGTTATCACAGACAAGGACGACATCATTGATGTTGCAACCAAATATGCAAAGCCCCACATTCAGGAGGGCGATGTGCTTTTCATCACAGAAAAAATCGTTGGCTGCACCCAGGGCAGAGCGATTCCTCTTTCAGAAATCCACCCCAGAAAGCTTGCGGTTTTACTTTCAAAGTTCGTGCTTAAAACACCCTACGGCATCGGTCTTGCAATGCCCGAAACCATGGAAATGGCTCTTCAGGAATGCGGCGTTCCCCGTATTCTCTTTGCCGCAGGTGTTTCAGCCGTAGGCAAGGTACTCGGCAAGCGCGGATGGTTCTATATGATCGCCGGTGAAAAGGCAAGATCAATCGACGGTCCCTGCGACTGCACCCTTCCCCCTTACAACGAGTGCGTTTCTCTTGCTCCTCTCAATCCGGATGAGGTTGCAAAAAAGGTAAGCGATGCAATCGGCGCCGCAGTAATCGTTACAGATATCAACGACCTTGGCGGTAACATTCTCGGTGCATCCTCTCCTTCGATGGACAGAGATCTCTATGTAAAAATCCTTAAGGATAATCCTCTCGGTCAGTCAAGCGAGCAGACACCTATGGGCATCATCCGTAAATGTAACTGATAAGGAGTTAAAAAATGGCTAAATATACCAAAGAAGATATAATCAGAATCTGCGAAGAAGAAAAGGTAAACTTTATCTGTTTGCAGTTCACCGATATTCTCGGTATGCTTAAGAGCGTAATCGTTACAACAAGTCAGCTTGAGAAGGCTCTTGACAATAAATGTATGTTTGACGGTTCTTCAATTGACGGCTTTGTAAGAATCGAGGAAAGCGATATGTGTCTGCATCCCGACCTTGACTCCTTCGTAATCCTTCCCTGGGACAGCGACGAGGCTAAAACTGCAAGACTCATCTGCGATGTTTACAACTCCGACGGAACTCCCTTTGAAGGCGACCCCCGTTATGTACTCCGCCGTGCAATAAAAAAAGCGGCAGATATGGGCTTTTCCTGCTTTGTAGGTCCCGAATGTGAATTTTTCCTTTTCCATCTTGACGACCACGGCAAAGCAACAACCAATACCTTTGATAAAGGCGGCTACTTTGACCTCGGCTCCGTTGACAGAGGTGAAGCCTGCAGACGCGACATCTGTCTCTGCCTTGAAAAAATGGGCTTTGAAATTGAAGCCTCTCACCACGAAAATGCTATTGCACAGCACGAGGTTGACTTCAAGTATGATGAGGTTCTCAGAACAGCCGACAATGTTATGACCTTCAAGTATGTTGTTAAAAACATTGCCAACCGTCATAACCTTCACGCAACCTTTATGCCCAAGCCCATTTACGGTGAATGCGGCAGTGGTATGCACATAAACCTTTCCCTTTTCAAGGACGGTAAAAACGTATTCTGCAACGAAAACGACACCGCAGGCCTTTCAGAAATTGCTTACAGCTTTATTGCAGGCCTTATGCACCACATCAAGGCAATCACCGTTCTTACAAACCCCATCGTAAATTCATATAAGCGTCTTGTTCCCGGTTACGAGGCTCCCGTTTATATTGCGTGGTCCGCAAAGAACAGAAGCCCCCTTATCCGTATTCCCACAGCAAGAGGCTCAGGAACAAGAGTTGAGCTCAGAAACCCCGACCCCTCTGCTAATCCCTATCTTGCAATGGCAGCTGTTATTCAGGCGGGTCTTGACGGCGTTGAAAAAGCTATGACTCCTCCCCCGCCGAAGGATTCCAACATCTTTGACCTTACTGCTGAGCAGAGAAAGGCTGCAGATATCCATTCTCTTCCCAAGAATCTCCGCGAGGCTGCAAGAGAATTCAAATACAGCGACTTTGCAAAATATGCCGTAGGTGAGCACGTTCACAGAAAGTATGTTGAAGCAAAGCAGGAGGAATGGCAGGAGTACACCACAAGAGTTTCCCAATGGGAAATTGATAAGTACCTCGGTAAATATTAATTGAAAGAGAACTTAAAATGAACTACTACATAAATCCCCTTGCTTTTACGGGAATTTTTGCCGTGCCGAACAGCGTGGTTGACGATAATATCCGCCTCGCCTCGGCACTTCAGCTCAAAACCCTTTTATATATGCTTCGTCACAGCTCAGAGGGAAGAATTTCTACCGAAGAGCTTTCTAAGGCTATCGGCTACGGCGAGGAAGATATAAGCGATGCGCTTATATTCTGGGAGGAAAGAGGTCTTGTGGTAAAAGACGGCTCAGCTCCTGCAGCTCCCGTTACGTCAATAACAGAAGCTGTCCCCCTTTCTTCTCCCCCACCTGCCGCCGCGGTATCACCCGCTCCTTTTCAGCCGCAACGGAAAATTGAAGAAATTCCCGTTACAAAGCCTAACCACGAGCAGGTTGCCGCAAGGCTTCAGGAAAGCGAGGAGCTTCGTCTGCTTTTTGCCGAAGCACAGAACATTCTCGGCAAAACCGTAGGCTACGACGGTCAGTCAACCCTGATTATGATGCACGACAGCTACGGCCTCCCCGTTGAGGTTATACTTATGGCTATCGAGTACAATAAAAACAAGGGAAAAACCGGCTTTGCTTCAATTTCAAAAACCGGCAGAGAGTGGAGCGAGCTTGAAATTGACAGCATTGAGGGAGCTATCGAATATATAGAAGAGCACAACATAGTTGACGAAACCTGGCAAAAGCTGCGCTCAATGACGGAAATCACAAACAAAAATCCCACCCAGAAGCAGAAGCGCTTCCTTACCGCCTGGATCAAGGAATACGCTTTTAATACCGATATGATTTATTTTGCCTATGAAGAAGCTATCGACAACACGGGCAAAATCAGCTTTGAATATATGGACAAGGTGCTTCAGAACTGGTACAAAAACTCCGTAAAGACACCCCAGGATATTCAAAGAGAAAAAATGAAGTGGCAGCAGCAACAGCAAAAGAGCAAGCCTGCCCCTTCAAAAAACGTAAAGCAAAAGCCTCCCGGTGAAAGGCGTGAACCAACCTTTGACGTATCAGCCTTCACCCAAAAAGCCATTGGCATAAAATACGTTCCCCCGAAGGAGGAGGACTGATAAAATGGCATACAAACAGATTGTTTATCAGCGAGCAAAGGCGGAGCTTGAAGCACGCCGCAAAAAAGCCGAGAAAGAAAACGACGCCCGCAGACTCAAGGCGATTACTCTTTGTCCCGAAATTGCAAGGGTTGAAGGTGAAATCGCGTCCTATGGTCTTGATGCCGTCAAGGCACTCGGTATGGGCGGAGATGCAGAAAAGTATATCCGTGAGCTTTCCGTTAAAAGCCTTGCCGCCCAGGAAAGAAAAAAGCAGCTTCTTAAAAGCGTTGGTCTCTCTGAAGACTACCTTGATATAAAATACACCTGTCCCATCTGTAAGGACACAGGCTCCCACGACGGATTTTTCTGCGAATGTCAGAAAAAAGAGGTTATAAATCAGGCAAAGGCTCTGCTCGGTGAAACTGCACCGGTCAAGGGCTGCACCTTTGAAAAGTTTTCTCTCAGCTATTATCCTGACGTTATTGATCCGGATCTCGGTGTAAGTCAGCGAGAGCACATGAGCACCGTATATAACTTCTGCAGGGACTACGCCAATCACTTTACAAAAAAAGCTCAGGGACTTACAATGTACGGTGGTACCGGCCTCGGCAAAACCCACCTTTCTCTTGCTATTGCAAATGTGGTTATCGAACGCGGCTACGATGTTTACTATGGCAGCGTTCAGAACATCATGGAAAAGCTTGAAAAGGAACATTTCGGCAGAAAAAACAACGATGAAAGTGAAAAGGAAGCTATTATCAACGCTGATCTTCTCATCATCGATGATCTCGGAGTTGAATTTGTAACACAGTTTACTACTGCTTCCCTTCACGATATCCTTAATTCAAGAATGCTTAAGGGGCTTCCCACCATAATCAGCACCAACCTTGAAATGGAAGAAATTTACGAAAAATACACCCAGCGTATTGCTTCACGCCTTTTCGGAAGCAGCCTGCCTCTTGCCTTCTGCGGCAAGGATATAAGGCAGATAAAATAAACGGCGGTATGCGGCCAAGGTACGGCAACCGCTTTTAAAACGGAAGGTAACACTATGAAAATACAGCAGTCTGCAGAAAACTACCTTGAAACAATATATATGCTCCGGAAAAGCAAAGGCTCCTGCCGTTCCATTGACATCGCAAACGAGCTCGGATTTTCAAAGCCGAGTGTAAGTGTTGCTATGAAAAACCTAAGAACTAACGGCTATATAGAGGTTTCAGGCGACGGTAATATTACCCTGCTTGAGCCGGGTGAAAAAATCGCCCGTGAGCTTTTTGAAAGGCACACTATGCTGACCCGTTTTCTTGTTTCCATCGGTGTTTCCGAAGATATAGCAGCAGAAGATGCCTGCAGAATTGAGCATGTTATTTCAAAAGAAAGCTTTGAGGCTATCAAAAAAACTCTGGCAAATATAAAATAATAATCGGGAGAAAATAAAAATGAAAAACGTACTTGTAACAGGAGCAACAGGCGGTATGGGCAAGTCCATCTGCTCACTTCTTAATCAAAAGGGCTACCGCGTTTTCGGCCTTGACTATAAGCTCGGCGAGAGCTACGGAAATGTCAGCCTTCACCAATGCGATGTAACCGATACCGATTCAGTAAAAAAAGCATTTGAAGAAGTAAGTGCCGAAGCTAAGGAGATTTATGCAATTATCCACACCGCAGGCATTTACGATATGGATTCACTTATCGAAATGGACGAAGAACGCTTTAAGCGCATTTTTGAAGTTAACTTTTTCGGAGTTTACCGTATCAACAAGATCTTTAAGCCTTTGCTCTCAAAGGGTAGCAGAATTGTTATCACCTCCAGTGAGCTGGCTCCCCTTGATCCCCTTCCTTTCACGGGAATCTACGGAATTACAAAGTCAACTGTTGAAAAATATGCTTTTTCACTCAGACAGGAGTTACAGCTTCTCGGTATAAAGGTTTCTGTTATCCGCCCCGGCGCAATCAAAACCGACCTGCTTCATTCTTCAGATGTTGCGATTAAGCGTTTCCTTGAAAACACACAGCTTTATACCTGCAATGCCCAGAAATTCGACAAAATAATCGGCAGCGTTAAATCACGCCATGTACCGGCAGAAAGAATTGCCGATATTGCCCTTTCCGCTATTGAAGAAGCTCACCCGAAATATGTTTATAAAATAAACCGTAACCCTCTCCTGCTTCTTCTTAACTCATTGCCCGATAAAGCTCAGGTAATGGCATTGGGACTTATTCTCAAATCCTGATCCGATTCTCTTGTTTTTCCTGCCAAAGAAGTCGATATATATAATATGGTAACAAAATTGTAATGTCACTAAACATTGAAATACCTTATATACTGTGATATAATCTGTATATGAAATAAGGTAATTTCTTATTTGTGACACCATCTACCTTCTTTATATAAAAATCGGAAAAGAAAAGGGAACTATCGAGGTTCCTTTTTCTTTTTTTCTTTTATAAATCGCCTATGCTTGCGCTGCTTGTGCTTATCGGCTCCTTTACCGTTTTCCGGATAATATCCGGAATCCCCGCACTGAAAAATACGCAGTATAATATTAAGCTGTCACATTCTGTCGATTTCTGACAACTGCGACAGCTTTTATTTTTATATCAAGGCTTTTTTTACTTTAAGGTGTCTTTTAATTTCAGGTTTTATATGTTATAATGTATCTGATTATATTCTGAAATGAGGTGGATTATGAACATAATTTGGGCACTGTCACGGTACATTCTCCCCGTGATAACCATAGTAATTCTTATAAAATGCATAATGACCCTTATGCTCGGTCATCCCAAAGAAAAAATTTACGGCTACATTATTGATATGTCAAGCGGTAACAGATATCCGCTCAATATGTGGGAAACCTCTGTAGGCAGAAGTAAAACCTGCGACGTTGTACTCCCTTACGATACCGTCGCCCGTTCTCACGCCGTTATTACAAGAAGAATTGACGGCTGGTATATTCACGACCTGCTTACTAAGGCTGTACTTAAGGTTAACGGCGAAACCGTAGAAGAAAAGTCACTTATCAAGGACGGAGACATAATCACCTTAGGCAAAAACCGTTTCCGTTTTGAGGTTATCGATGACCCTGTTCAGCAGGTGGGCAAAAAAAGAGGAAAAAATAAAAATACAGTTGCACCTGCACGTAAGGCTCCCACTCAGACAAGAAGCACTGCTCAAAAAAGCGATTATAACCACGACGAGCAATTACGCAAAAGAGGCACTTCTGCCACGGCTAAAAGTGCGCATTACGACGAAAACAATAAACCCAATCTTAAATTTGAAAAAACTCGTCCCGTTACACCGCCTGTTTACAGCAACCACTCTAACAGCTTTACTGTTGAAACTGCAAGCAGACAGCAGCCCAAGCGACGCTCCAGAAAGCAGCCTCGCATTGTAAACAGAGATACCGGTGAGGTGTTCATTCTTTGCGGTAACGAAGTAAGTATAGGCTCAGCTAAAAAGTGTGATATACGCCTCAACACAAGCGGTGTTGAAAAGCTTCACAGTCTGCTTGTGCTTTATGAGGACGGCTGGGCAATAGATAAAGCCAAGGGTAAGGCCTACCTCAACGGTCACGAAATCAAGAGCCCTCAGCTTCTTTTTGACGGTGACATAATAGCAATAAACGACGAAAGACTTTATTTTCAGGTCTGATAGGGAGGCGACAAAATGAAAAAAAACACAAAGGCCTCCTTAAGGCGCGACAGAATCAGAAAAAAATATAAATATGTTGACAGCAGCTTCATACTTTTCCTCATCACCATTTTCCAGATAATCAGCTTTATTCCCGTTGCCTTTGCCGACGGTAGGTTTCATACCGAATCAGCAACAATGGCTTTTATCTATGTTGTCTTTGAATGGGTTTACATTATCTTTATGCAGACCGTTGTAAAAAAAGTCAACTTTGAGCTTGAGCTTATCGCCTTTTTCTTAAGCGGAATAGGCTTAAGCATAGCAGAAAGCGTCGAAGCCGGAGCAATGAAAATGCAGCTTATCACAATTGTTCTCGGCGTAATCGCATACGACGTGCTTTTATGGTTTATCAAGGACGTAAAAAGAGTAATGTTCCTTCGTACCCCTCTTGCTGTTTTTACTCTTATATTCTTCGTAGGCAGTTTTGCTTTTATTTATCTTACAGGCAATGAAATCAACGGTGCATACAACTGGATTTCCCTGGGCCCCATTTCCTTCCAGCCCTCAGAGCTTGTAAAAATCGCTTTCGTTTTTGTAGGCGCTGCAACTCTCGACAAAATGCTCACATCTAAAAATATTTATATGTATATCGCCTTTGCAATGGGCTGTATCGGTGTGCTTTTCCTTATGAAGGACTTCGGTACTGCGCTAATCTTCTTTTTCACCTTCATTGTCATTGCGTTTATGCGCTCGGGCGATATACGTTCAATCGCTTTCATATGCGTAGCCGCAGTTATCGGTGCATTTCTTATTCTCTATTTCCGCCCTCATGTTGCGGCACGTTTTGCAACCTACCGTCATATCTGGGAATACGCTTATGAGGAAGGCTATCAGCAGACGAGACTCCTGATTTACGCCGTAAGCGGCGGTCTTCAGGGCTTAGGAATAGGCAACGGACGGCTTCGCAATGTTTATGCAAGCACCACCGACCTTGTTTTCGGTATGCTTTGCGAGGAGCTTGGTCTTATTGTAGCCTTTGCTGTTGTTATCACCTTTGCAATACTTGTAATTTATGCAGTAAAGTGTGCAAAAAGCGCACCTTCAACCTTCTATTCAATTTCAGCCGCCGCGGCAGCTTCTCTTATACTCTTTCAGACCTGCCTTAATATTTTCGGCGTTACGGATATACTCCCGCTTACAGGCGTTACCCTCCCCTTCATAAGTGAAGGCGGCTCGAGTATGGTGTGCTGCTGGGCACTCTTCGCCTTTATCAAGGCGGCAGATATCCGCGCTTATCCTAACTTATATAAAACTACGTAAAGGAGGTACGGCAAAATGAAAAATACAACAAGAAGAGTGTACATTGTTCTGCTTCTTGTGGTCGCCTTCTTCGGCGGTCTGGGCTTTATGCTGTACACCTTTATTACCGACGGTACAACCTGGGTTGCCGACAGAGGTAATGAGCATATTTACTCCGAGGGTAGTCTCACTGTAGCAGGTACAATATATGACCGTGAAGGTATACCTCTTATTTCTACTGTTGACGGTGAGAGAATTTATCACGAGGACGAGGAGGTTCGCCGAGCCACACAGCACGTTATCGGTGACTCTGCAGGCTATATATCAACAGGTATACAGACTCTTTACCGCTCCAATCTTGTAGGCTACAACTTTGCAAACGGAATTTACGGCGTTCTTTCCTCAGACAGAGGCTGTGATATAAGACTTACTATCGATGCCGATGTTTCAGCCGCCGCCTATGATGCAATGGACGGAAACAAGGGAACGGTTATCGTTTACAACTACAAAACAGGTCAGACCGTTTGTATGGTTTCTGCCCCCAACTTTGACCCCCTTGACGTTCCTGATGATATCGACACAGATACAAGCGGTAAATATGACGGTATCTATCTTAACAGAGCAATATCCGGCGTTTTCACACCCGGCTCAACCTTCAAGGTTGTAACAGCAATCTGTGCGATTGAAAATGTTCCCGATCTGTACAGCAAGACGTTTAACTGTACCGGTAAATATACAACCGGCACCGGTGAAGGCAACGGCAACGTTATCTGTCACAGCACTCACGGAAAAATCACCTTCGAGGAAGGTCTTAACTATTCCTGCAATGTAGTTTTCGGAACGGTAGCAAACTATCTCGGAGCCGAAAAGCTTACAGAAACCGTTCGTAAATTAGGCTTCGGTGAAAATGTTACTATAAGTAAGGCTGACGCTGTACGCAGCACCTTTGACCTTAGCGGCAGCACCCGTCTTGATGTAGGCTGGGCAGGTATCGGTCAGTACACCACCCTTGTAAATCCCTGCCAGATGCTTATGCTTATGGGTGGCATTGCCAACGGCGGAAAAGCAATGATCCCCTATCTTGTTGAAAGTTCCTCCGAGCTTGTCGATATAAAAGGCAAAGTAAACACAGCCTTCAACCTTTCACCCGAAACCGCTTCACAAATCAAAAAGCTGCTTCGCTCAAACGTTGAAAACTACTATGGCGACGAGCTTTTTCCCGGCCTTGAAATGTGCGGAAAAACCGGAACGGCTGAGGTTCCCCCTGACGAGGATCACGCATGGTTTGTCGGCTTCTCACAAAGACCCGACTTCCCTTACGCTGTTGTTGTCTGCCTTGAAAACGGCGGCTCCGGCTATGATGATGCTATCCCTGTTGCAAACGCTGTGCTTCAGGCACTGGATGAAGATTAAACAAACCACAAAGGATGTATTATAATGAGTGATACAATAGCTGCCCTTTCCACGCCCCTTGCACCCGGCGGAATAGGTGTTATCAGAATATCGGGCGATGATGCAATAGCCGTTGCCGATAAGGTAATAAAAACAACCTCAGGCAAGCCGCTTACATCGCTTAAAGGCTATACAGCTGCCCACGGCAAGGCTTATGACGGTGAAGAGCTTCTCGACGAATGTGTAGCCCTTGTTTTCCGCGCACCTAAGAGCTATACGGGCGAAGATACGGTTGAAATCTCCTGCCACGGCGGTGTACTTGTTACGAGCAAGGTTTTAAGAGCTGCTCTTAACGCGGGTGCCCGTGCCGCTGAAGGAGGAGAATTTACAAAACGTGCCTTTCTTAACGGTAAAATGGATTTATCCGAAGCTGAGGCTGTTATGAGTCTTATAAGTGCAAAGGGTGAAGGCGGAATGAAAGCAGCCCTTACTGCCCTTGACGGAGCATTAAGCAAAAAGATTGATGCCTACTGCAATATACTCATCTCAGCGGCAGCAAATATGGCCGCCTGGGTAGACTATCCTGACGACGAAATTCCCGACCTCGACTTTGATGTACTTCGTATAAGCCTTAACGAGGTATATGAGGGACTTGACGGACTTCTTTGCAAATTCGACGCAGGTAAGGCTCTGACTGACGGAATTGAAACTGCCATTGTCGGAAAGCCCAATGTAGGTAAATCTGCACTTATGAATATGCTTTCAGGCTTCAGACGTTCAATAGTTACGGATATAGCCGGTACAACCCGAGACGTTATTGAAGAAACGGTAAGGGTCGGAAGAGTTATACTCAACCTTGCAGATACAGCAGGCATCCGTGAAAGCGAGGATGCGGTTGAAAGCATCGGTGTTGAGCTTGCAAAGAAAAAAATTGAAAAAGCCGGTCTTATTCTTGCCGTTTTCGATGTTTCAAGAGGACTTGATGAAAGCGACGATGAAATCCTTGAGCTTTGTAAAGGCAGAGAGGTTATCGGAGTAATCAATAAGACAGACCTTCCGCGCAAGGCCGACATAGAAAAAATAAAAGCCGGCATTAAAGAAGTTATTTTCACAAGCGCCCTTAAGGGTGACGGTGAAAAGGAGCTTTCCGACGCTATCGAAAGAGCTCTCGGCACAGATAAAATTGACACCTCACAAGCGATGCTTACCACGGAAAGACAGAGAAGAAGCGCCGAAAAAGCACTTTCCTCCATAAAAGAAGCCATTGATGCCGTTGATATGGGTATGACAATGGATGCAGTAAATGTATGCATCGACTCTGCAATTGAATGTCTGCTTGAGCTTACAGGCAAAAAAGCAAGAGAAGCCGTTGTTGACGAGGTGTTCTCACAATTCTGCGTAGGCAAATAAGGTGAAATATATGAAAAATAAAACTGCAGTTGTAACGGGAGCCTCCGGCGGAATAGGCGAAGCTATTTGCCGAATTCTTGCAAAGGAAGGCTATGATATAATTATCCACTACAACAAAAACGAAGAAAAGGCAAAAGAACTGGCAGAAAGCATAAAAGCTGAAAACGGCGTAGAAGCCGTATGCTCGGGCTGTGACCTCAGCTTTTGCGGTGCAGGTAAGCAGCTCGGCGAAAAAATTAAGAAACTTACCGACAGAGTGGATTTACTTGTCAATAATGCAGGGCTTTCCCTTGTCGGCGTTTTTCAAAGCATACCAAGCGAAAGCGTTGCAAGGCTTATGAATGTTAACCTTAACAATGCAATGGAGCTTACTTCAGAGCTTCTCCCCCTTATGATAAGGGAACAAAGAGGTAATATAATCAACGTTTCCTCTGTGTGGGGTATTACAGGCGGCTCTTGCGAGGTACATTACAGTGCATCAAAGGCAGGACTTATCGGCTTTACAAAGGCTCTTGCCAAAGAAGTCGGCACAAGCGGAATAAGGGTTAACTGTGTTGCTCCCGGTTTTATTGAAACTGAAATGAACTCTTGCTTTGATGAAGCGGATGTCCGCGGTGTGATTGAAGAGACTCCTCTTTGCCGTACAGGCAAACCTGAAGACGTTGCCGAGCTTGTAGCTTTTCTTGCAAGCGATAAGTCAGGCTTTATCACAGGGCAGGTTATAGGTATAGACGGCGGTCTCGGAATATAAAAAAAGTTTTGGTCAAGCTTTTACAAAAGCTTGTAGGGGTTTCAGGGGCAACGCCCCCTGACATCATTATAAAAAAACAAGGCAGGTGTTAAAAAACGCAACACCTGCCTTTACTTATATAATATTGTTTTTTCGCTCGCCGCGGGGCGTTACTTTTTTTGAAAAAAAGTAACCAAAAAACTTTACTTGTTTTCCACACTTATTACGGTGAGTGTTTTTCCATCAACTTTAAACCTCACCTCATACTGTGCAAATCTCATCCCGTATTCCCTCTCAGGATCATTCTGATAAGAAGGTCTCGGATCAGCCGCAAGCACAGCCTTAAGTGCCTCTCGCTTGCCCTCATTCACTCTTTTGAGCAAATCTGACGGGAACTCCACCTCAAGCCGCCTTTCTTCAAGACTCTCGGTAAAACCTCCGACCGCATCCGGTATGCTGTCAGCATAAGGCAGGTAGGGCTTTATATCATATATCGGTGTACCGTCAAGAAGGTCTGCACCGCTGACATGAAGAATAACACCCTCCTTTTCAGAAAATTCCACACCTTCAAGCTTAAGTGCGGAAAGACCAACTGAATTAGGCCGGAAGGGTGAGCGTGTTGCAAACACTCCCATTCTTTTGTTACCGCCCAAAAGAGGCGGTCTGACCGTTGGTGACCACTCTTCTCTCACCGCCTCGGAAAACTTCCACAGCACCCATATATGAGAAAAATCCTCAAGTCCTCTGAATGCCTCGGGAATATTGTACTCCTTTTCAAAAAGGATTCTCCCCTCGCTCTCCTTTACAAGTCTGCTCTGCCTCGGTATGCCAAACTTTTCTTTAAAATCCGTTTCAATGTGTCCTATTATTTTCATTCTGATTTATCCTTTTTCTTCTTAAAAAGTAAATAGCTGTAAACTGTAGGAACAAGTACCATAACGACAACAATTGTAAAGAAAATGACGGGACTTTCCAAAAATGACGTTGCGATAATAACAAGACCGCCGATAAACCAGAGCTTACCTGCAAGAGTATGAGTCTTGTTCCAGTTTTCAGCATCCTCAAGTGTCCAGGGAAGCTTGATTCCTACAGTATATGACTGCTTACACTTGGGCAGATAGTTACCTGATACGGTGAAAATGAGTCCCATAAAGAGTATCACAAAAAGACCGATACGCATTTCCTTTCCCAAAGCATAAGGATAAATCATAGCGCATATAAGAAGGCTCACTGCGGGGATTATATAAAGCACAAGTGTAAAAATCTTATCATTGATGCTTTTCATTTTAGGGTCAATTTTTGTTGCAAAAATGCACACAATATGCATTGCAAGCATCATAAGAGGTATACCGAAAACAGCAAAGGCCTTACTGCTGTAGCCATCAGGCTGATTGTTCAATCCGAAATGAGTAGGAATTTCCATAGGAAGCTTATCCCAGAGAACGATTCCGACTATCATCGGTGCAAGGGTAAGAATTGAAGTAATAATTATTGTTTTAATATGCTTTTTAATCATCAATATCATCTCCTTTAAGCGTTTTAATCCAAAGCATAATTTCTTCAAGCACGGAAGCGTTGAGCTCATAGTAAATATATTTCCCCTCACGCTCATCTCTTATAAGATCGGCATCCTTTAAAACGGAAAGGTGTCTTGAAATTGCCGCCCCCGTAACGGGAAAGGCCTCCGCAATTTCACCTGCGGATTTTCTGCCTTGCTTTAAAAGAGTGAGAATATCACGCCTTGTTTTGTCCGAAAGAGCCTTCATTGTGTTGTTTATGCTCATTGCGATTACCTCCTCACAACAGTTTATTTAACATTTAACTTAAATGTTAAATGTATTATAACACGCACTTTTTCTTTTGTCAACACCTTTCATAAAAAAATACAGGCTGTCCACAAGAACAGCCTGTAAATTCAATTCAAAATCAGTCAGGAATTTCCTGCACACCATACGCCTCAACCAATGCGTAATACTCTGCTTCGCTGATTGAAACAACGGAGCCGTGACGGGGCTTAAGGTGATTGACGCTGTAAAGCGCTCTGCGGAACTGACGGTAGTTTTCAAAGTCGCGGGTCATCTGTGCAAAGAAGGTGCCCTCACTGTACTCGTCCATAATCATCATCCATGCATTTGTGCCGTTGATGCGGTACATTGTACTGCCCTCAACGCCGTACCAGTTAAGTGAGCAGATTGTATAATCCTCATTAAAGGGACCGGTTGCACTCTTTGATCTTACATAGGCAATCTTCTGAGTAAGGTCCTCCTTGAAGAAGAGGTAATAGTAGCCGTCCTTCTCATTGTAAATCATATCGCCGTCAATGCACTGCACACCGTCATATTTCCAGCCGTCCTCTCTGACGCCAGCCTCGGTGCGTCTGCCGTAAAGATATTCGGGGTCGGAGAAGGTCTTGAAATCTGTAGTATAAAGATAATAATGCTGTGCAATATCCTCGTTTTCGGGAGTTGCAGGGTCATCCCACTCAGAAAGTGCAAGGTATACCATATACTTGCCCACAGCCTCGTCATAAATCACCTGGGGTGCCCATGCTCTGTTGCAGTTTTCAAAGCCTTCAAAATCACGGAAATCTAAAAGGAACTCGTTCTCCCAGTTGATAAGGTCGTAGCTCTTCCAGAAAATAATTCTGTGGTTTGAGGTCCAGCCGTCAAGAGCGTTCATATCCGTTGCAACAATGTAATAGCAGTCCTTGCCGTTTTCGTCAACAGCCTTGAAAATATAAGGGTCACGGACACAGCCTGTACCCTTGGTCTGCTCAATGATTGCCTTGTTGTCGTTGAGAGCCTCAAAGTTGTAGCCGTCGGTGCTGACAGCAAGGTGAATCTGCTGCTCGTCAACTTCGTTACCTGTAAAGTAACAGAAAAGGTATGCACCGTATCTGCTTACTGCAGGGTAAGCGTAATCATTGAAGCAATAGTTAAAAAGGTTAACAACGACCATAAGCATTGCCATCATATAGCGTGTAAATTTCATTATGCTCATTTTATTTCTCCTTTGTTATGTTTTGGAAAATTATAACATTAAACCTTTGAAAAATCAAACACTTAAAAAAAACGTTCTTACTGTTTAACGAGCTTCTTCATTTCTTTTTTCAGCCTTGCAAAATTCAGATCCTCCCAGAGCGGCACAATGTGTCCGCCCTTGAGCCTCATTGAGGCTTCGAGCAGTGCACCGTAATAGGCAACCCTGAAATCGGTATACTTGCTTGCTCCGCATCTTCTTTTATAGGTTTCATAAAGTCCGTAGGCATCGCCCCACATATTGCGGAACTGGAACAGGTCATATTCTCTGTCCGCCCATATACTGCCGCAGGGGTCAATGAAAGCGATCAGCTTCAATGTTTTCGGGTCAGCCATAATGTTCATTATATTAAGGTCGGCGTGAATAAGCACGGGCTCTGTCTTTTCTTGCGTAAGCTTGTTGAAAAGCTCCGTCGCCTCAACAAGGAGCTCCATTTTCTTTTTGCTGAACTTGCCCTTGTCTGACAACTCCTTAAGAGCCTTAAGCCACGGCTCCTGTCTTTCAGCCTTGTAAAAACCGTACCAGCTATCATAAACAGGGTTTGACAATGAGCCGAATTTATCGTTTTTAACGCTGTGCCATTCGAGCATACCCGAAATAACATCCTCGGCAAACTGCTGCTTCTGTGCCTTGCTTTTGAGCAAAAACATGGGATTGAGCACATTCTGTCCCTCAACAAAGCTCATTGCAAGAACTGCAGTATTATCATCCTCGTATGTAAAAAGCACCTCGGGCATTTTAACGCTTGTATTTTTTGCAAGCAGCTCTAACTGATAGGCCTCCTCTTTGTTCATATCGGAAAGCTTGTAGCCCTTGACGGCAATCACTCCACCGTCGGAAAGGGTGACCTTGTAAACTCTGCCGTAGCTGCCGCCACCGATAAATTTGAAATTCACCGCTTTTTTATTAAGCTTTTCGGATATAACACCGGGCAGAAGTGACATCAGGTGCTTGTCGCTGTTATCAAGAAATTTCATCATTTTTCCTCCGTTGTTTTTTTACTATATTAACATAAAAATATATTTTTTGCAATTAAGAGGCATTAAAAATATCAAAACACATACTTTTCACCTCCGAAAAGTATCAAACTTAACATTTACAAAGATTTTTCTCCGTGCTATAATTAAATTACAAAATAAAAAGGAGGAAAATAAAATGGAAGAAAACTTAAACTATCAGAAGCAGACAAAAGCCTTTATTGCAATTGCAGTAATTGCAAACACACTCTTTTACTCGGTGCTCAGTATTCTGACAAGAGATATTGACTACAAAAATCCCACCCTTAATTCGGAGCTTATGCTCCGCCTACCGAGTATAGCTGTTACAATTATCTTATTGACGCTATTATTTTTTATGGGCAAAAAGCTCACCGATGACAAGAAGAAGGCTCTGATTTTTATGGGCTCCGTTTATTTTGGTGACAGAGTAGTCAGTGCCGTAACGGCATTTTTCTCCTGCGGATTGGATGCATTGACCACGCTTCGTTATATTACTCCGAATGTTTTCGGGATTTTAACCGCCGTCATTGAAATCATCGAAATCCCCTTCGTAATTGTTGCCGCTTACTACGCATTTACTGCCTTTGAAGGACTTAATCCCAAATTTGGCGGCGAAAGCCTCGACCAATCTCAAATGCCGCTTGGAAGGGCGAGAACAAGATATTTCGTGTACGAGCTTATCGGCAGCACGGTTATCGGTACTCTTTCAACCTTGCCCACCTTCCTTCTGGGCTTTTTCGCTATGAACAGCCTGTACACAAGCAACAGTGAAACTTTTACGGTAATTTTAACTCAGATAGCTTCAGCTTTTTCTCCCGCCGTGCTGCTGTTTATTTACATTGCCGGCTACAAGCCCTATAAAAGCCGCATTGACGGTATGGCATTCATTGCCTGCTCGGGCCTGTCAGGTGAAGTCAGCAGAATTCTCACAAATCTGCTCCTAATTCCGCAAATGCTTTCCTTAAACAGCCTCACTTCTGGTGCATATGAAATCGAAGCGGAATTGGGCAGCGTGCTGATAAGGGCTGGCTCAACAGGAATTTTAAGCATTCTTACTGTCGTTATCTCAATCGGAATATCGCTGTTTATGCTGAAATACTTCTTTCCGCCGATAAAAGTCACCCTCTTCTCAGAGCAGGTCTACACTCCCGAAGCAGCTCACTTTTCAGACGAAGATATTATCAACCGTGAACAGGAGCTTGCAGCTGAAACCGTGGAAAGTGACGAATTTCGGACAGAATCATAATAAAGTTTATCTGACCCATTGATATTTTTTATCAATGGGGTTGACTATACCTTAAAAATATAGTATCATAAATTGAAATGTTAACAATTCGTTAACCGCTTAAATTATCAATCGGAGGTAATAAAAAATGAAAAAGCTTATGAAAAAATCATTCGCACTTTTTCTTGCCCTCATGCTCATATCAGGCTCATTGGTATGCCTTGCAGCAGCAGAAGCAGAAAAAGATTTTTCCGACTTCACAGGAAAAAACTATGTTCTTCTCGGTGACAGTATCGCAAGCGGTTGGAGCGATGTAGAAGATATCGAATCACGCTTTACCCGTGTTGAAGGCTCCTACGGTGCTTACGTTGCTGACGCCCTCAACGCAAACTACTCACCTATGGCCTGCATCGGCTTCAGAACAGTAGAAATGCGTTACATTCTCGAGGAAGACTACGAGGCTGACCGTTTTCTTTACTATTCAATCGACAAAAATCTTATGGATACCGTTTATGCACCCGCAATGATTAACGCCATCACAGAAGCTGATCTTATCACACTTAACATTGGCGGTAACGACTGGGGCTCATTCCTCGGCTGGCACGTTTTCGAGGAGCTTGAAAAGGCTGAAACCGAAAACGCAGAATTCCTTGCTCAGCTCGAAGAATATCTTGTTGAAGCAGACTTTATCAGCTTTGACACAGTTGTTGAAATAGCATCCTATTGCAACGCTATTCCCGAGCTTGTACAGATTTTACCCATGGCCCTTAATGAAGGTCTTGAAAACTACTTCGTAAACTGGAACTATATGATCGAGGACATCTATGCTCTCAATCCCGATGTGACTCTTCTTGTTATCGGTATGTTCGATAATTCTCTTCAGGATCCCGATTCACCTTATGCTTCAGAGAGCAACGGTATTGATACAACTCAGGTTCTCGGTTCACTCGGACAGACAATTATCGATGTAGCTAATATTCCGATGATTGAAGGCGCTAAGAAATACGGATACACCTTTGTCGATACAACCGGCACTCTCTGCGAGGAGCATCATCCCAGCCGTACACCCAACGGTGGTCACAGATTTATCGCTGACAAAATTCTTGAAGCTCTTCCCGATTCAAACTTCCCCTTCACAGACGTTGATAAGGCATCGGCTGAATTTTCTGCAATAGAGTATCTCTCACGCAAGGGCATTATGAAGGGCGTTACAGAAACAACCTTTGCACCTGCTGACAAGCTTACATCCGCACAGCTTGAAGAGGCTCTTTTCGCAATCACCGGCAAAGAAAACCTTGCTGATAAGTCAAATTCAACTGTATCACGTGTAAATCTCGGATTTGCAATATACCGCGCATCAAGCGCTCTTAACCCCGGATTTGTTGGCTTTGCAAAATCCGTTTCACTTTTAATCAGCGTTATGTTCGGTAAAGGTCCCTTCGGCTTTGCATCATCTGTTACAAGAGGAGAAGCAGCTGTAACACTTATGTATCTTATTAACAAATAATCCTACGAAAAAGACTGTAACAAAAATACAGTCCTCATAAATATGATAAAAAGGGTTTCTTGCTGATAAACGTGCAAGAAACCCTTTAAATATTACAAAACTTAAAAATTATGCTTTTGATTTTATGCAGTAACCAAGCCTCGCCTCTCTTTGTACCGTTTCGGGGAAGCTTGTTTATACTGCAGTTTTTTATTTGTTGAGCATCCAGACTCCGTAATTTAGATAAGCCGCAAAGGTTACCCACAAAAGATAAGGTATCTGCAACAGACCTGCAAGCTTATCACTTTTGTAAAACTGCACAATCATAATAAGAATCAGCACCCACAAGGCGATAATCCACAAAAACGCAAGACCGTATGCCTGAAAGTTAAAAAACAGTACACTCCAGAAGAAATTAAAAAACAGCTGAATAGCATAAACAATCATACTCCGGTTACGCATACGTGAATTATCCGTCAGCCACACTCTTGCGGCACTTATCGCCATAAGCGCAAAAAGAATGCTCCACACAATAGGAAAGACTATTTCAGGAGGGGTCAGAGCCGGCTTTTCAGCGGACCCGTAGCTTTCCATACCCATGTTGGTCAGTAAAGCCGAAAGGCCGCCCACGGCACCTGTAATAAGCAAAAACACGCCGTAAACCTTCAGCTTACTTTTATCGATTTTCATATTATCACCCCTTATATGATATGCCGTTTCAAGAAGGATTATACTGTAAAATATAACGCAACCGATAATGTCGACATTCCATAAGAAAGTGTTTGTTACCCAAAGAAAATTCCCTTTATTAACGCCGGGAAACAGCCCTGTTTTTCTTATTCCGTTTTTCCAACGGTTTCTGCAGAAGGACTCTCCGTAAGCTTTTTATTTTTTTCTTTTTTATTCGTTATTTTCAGGTTAAGGAAAATAAGTATTCCGCCCATTAAAAGCAGTACACAACCCTTTACAAGTAAATCTGCATCAAGACCGGTGAGCAGTATAATTGCAAGCACAGCAATTGAAACAAAGCCGAGGTTAAGGGAATAAAGTCGGTTTTCCTTGAGGCCCTGCATAATGAAAACAAGAGCAAAACCGAAAACCAAGAGGGCAACCGCATAAACCGAGGCATTGTGAATTTTAACCGTGAGTGAATCAGCCTCCTCAGGTATCATACTGTAAACGGCAGAGTGAATTGCAGAAACAACGGCACCTGCGGCAAGTATAGCTGACTGAAGCTTTTTAAAGGTGTTCTGCCTGAGTGTTTCTCTGTTCACATACCAGGCAAAAGCAAAGGCGAGAACCGATGCTATCAGAACGGGAAATTCCGCCTTCTGTGAACCGCCGACAAGGTCTCCCTGGGTTATGAGATAGGAGTGTAAAGCTACAGTGCTTCCGACTGTACCGAAAAGATAAATCGGATCGGTGATATCCTTATCCCTTTCAAGTATATTGCAAACAGCAAAAACCGAGAGCAATGCCACAAAAGGATTGATTCCTCCATAATTAATAAATATTTCGTAAATATAGTAAACCGTTGTTAAAAGGGTAACTGCCTGGCTGTGTCTATACCTTCCGCAACCGAGGTTTTTACCGTAAAACGTCACAAAAAGAACACCGATTACAAGAGCACCCGTCACAATTGCAATTGTAAGGATATTCGACTTTGCGGAATATTCCCAAAGAATATTCATTACAAAGGCCATTGTCCCATAAATAAATGTAAGAGCGGACATGCTTTTCATTGTAAGCAGAACAGGTAAGGTCAGCGCAATAAGCAATAGTCCAATTTTCATTCCGCCGAGGTTATACTCAAACAGCTCATTGACAAAAAGGAGGGAAATCCAGTTTCCTATTGCCCACGCTGAGGCTGAAAGCTCTTCCAAAAAGGCGTCACCGTTCATTTTAATCAGCACATATATCGCAAAAGCGGCACCTAGTGCCATGGGAACAACAGCAAAGACAGTTTTACCCACCATAGGAATGTGCTCCCAGCTCCACACAAGTATAAGTATCGCACCGGCAAGCAGCATGAGCCCGCCGAGAATTGAAAGCACAACTGTAGCGGTGCTTACATAAGCCTTTTCCGTGTCGTCTGTTTTTACATTTCTCTTTTCTCCGTAGATAAGCTCCTCTATTGAAACTCCGAGAGCATCGGCAAGAGTTCCTATCATTTCTATATCGGGCTGGGTTCTGCCCGTTTCCCAGCTTGAAATTGCCTGACGGCTGACATTTACGGTTTTTGCAAAAGCCTCCTGGGTTATACCTTTTGCCGTACGCAGGCGTTTTATGTTGTATGCAATTTTTGACATACGCATCACCTCTTGCCTCCTTTATATCACATTGCAAGCTATTTGTCTACAATAAAAAAGAAAATAACGCTCTACAATCTGTGGCAGAGCATTATTTCACTGTAGCATATTTATTTTCATCCGCCTGCACACTTTTTGCAGGGAGTTAATCCGAGCATCGTTGATTCATCAACGGTTGACTCTATTCTGTTTACGCCTGCGCAGTCAGGATCAAGATGGTATCTTTTACCTGTAGGAGTTCTGTACACCATATCAGATACATCCGCTTGGGTTGACTTTATTGTTGTGGCGCTTGTCGATGAAGCCTCACTACTTGTCACAACATCATAAACAACTCTTTGTTGAATTGTCTCAGCGAGATTTTCTGTAGACATCTGTGTAGTCTCAGTTCTTGAAATTTTTTCAGAGGCTTTATTAACCCTCGCATCAAAATCAACCCTACCGATTGTAAGTCCGAAAACAAATGCAATCATAACTGCAAAAATATTTACTTTAACGTTTTTCTCTCTTGTTTCTTTCATGCTTATCACCTTGATATAATTTTATAAGAAAAAAGAGGAGTTGTCAATGCAAAAAATAACGCCCCTTAAAGACGAAAGAATAAATATCATATAAAAAGAAATAACCCCCGGTACCGATGTTTCTTTACACATCATAAATGGTACGGGGGGTTATTTCTGTTCTGTCTTATTATCTAACTTCATTTGGTCAACCTCTCTTTCTGCAGAATGGTTATCTTCACTTTTTCTTGCCCTGCACTCTTGTTTTAGGTTTATTTTCTTTATTAAGCTTTTTGTTTTTTTATATTTATCTATTTATTCATGCAAGGCTGTTATGAAGATTTTGGTTATTACCTGTACATTGGTATCACCTTTCCCTTTCTGTGACTAAATAATACCATAAAGAATTCCACATTTCAATACACTTTTTGTACAAAGTTAACTATAGTATTTTTATGCAAGAGGGAGAAAGTATAACAAACGATATTAAAAGCATTGACATTTATAGGTTTGATTTGATATGATAGATTTGTTGGGGTGCAAAATACACCCCTGTTTTTTATTTTTTTATGCCCTTATAAATATAGTAAGGTTTTGAAAAAATATACTGTCCATCTTTTTGTGATGATTTCAGATTTTCAATAAACTCATCATATTCTTCTTTATTGAGTGCACCTGTATTTTCTTTGTAAAGCCAAGCTATATCCATGCTTAAATCATAACCGAATTTGCCTTCTGTGTACTCTGTTTCAACAACATTGAAAACGCTGACGGAGCTTTCAAATAATTTGCTCTTATTGAAGAATCCATACATTCTTCTTCCGATCCAGCTGTCAAGATCATCCATCCACGGCTGTTTTGTAGCCGCATAGGCGTGAACCGCTTTGGTGATGAGTTCCTTGTTTTCACCGTTATAGGTAACGCTGTCCCAATCACAGTTTACAGAAATGACCGTACCGCCGGGCTTTAAAATTCTGTGTATTTCGCTAACTAACAGCTCCTTATCCGTCACACATTCAAACATATCCTTTGTGAAAACAAAGTCAAATGTATTGTCGGCGAACTTAAGCTTTTTTCCGCAATTCATAACCTTAAGCTTAATCGGCTTTTTATATTCAACATCTTTAAACCATTTATCCGTTATATCCACACCAACAGCCGATTTAATTATATCGGGAAAAGCTTCCTGAAAAGCCAGAAGAAAGGTTGCATCCTTGCAGCCCAAATCTGCAATTTCTGCATTATCAGGTAAGTCGGTTTGTTCCGAAATTGCTTTGAATAACGCTTTATATTTAAAATTGTCCATTGTAATAACCTCCGAAATAAAATAAAAAATACTGTCAACAGCCATGTGCCGTTAACAGTAGTATAAAAGGAAAACTTTTCTTTATTACTCTATTAGGCACATAGCAAAGTGAGCCCGTACCCGTTAAAGATACAAGCTATCTTCGTCTGCGTCGAATAGTAATAAAGAACATTCTTTTCCCTCCGTTGTCGGTTTTGGATATTATAGCACATATTTCGGAAAATGCAAGGTAAATTTTCATTTCAGCCCATACCGTTCGCAAAAATCAACCACTATATTTTTAAACCTCTCATGCCTGAAGCTGTTTTTCACATCACTGATATCGACATACATCCCCTGAATAAGATTCTGAATTACTGCTTCCGCAACAAAGGCCTCAAAGGCATATTCATCCTGAAAGGCCCTCTCTATATCCGTGTTTATTTTTGTATTTATACCTTCCACAGCGGATCGGTAAATCAGGTTTTCCTTTCCGAGGTGTTCTCCCATTTCCTTCAGACAGTCAAGCCCCGCCTTCATATCAGAAACGGTAATTTTACCTTTATACTCAAGCTGCTTTTCACCGCCGAGCAGAATATTATCAATGCTTGTTTCAAGCACCCTCGCAAGGTCGGGCAGAACGGTAATATCAGGCAGAGTCTCACCTCGCTCCCATTTGCTGACTGCCTGAAAGGTAACGCCTACTCTTTCTCCTAATTCGTTCTGGGTAAGGCCCTTCGATTTGCGTAATGCAGAAATCTGCTCTGCAATTTTTGATGTATTCATATTAAAAACCTCCTCGTGTTTACTGTTAACAGTATAGCATGAGGAGGTGGGGTTGTAAATAACTTGGTGAGGGAGGTTTAAGCAATGTTTTTCAACCGAACACTAAGCCTCGAACCTGTGACACCTCGACTTGCGGTTCCCAAAATCGCTTATCGGCTTGGAGCGCCGAGCGATTTTGACCGCTACGCTGTTCAAAGGCTCCCTGCATCTGCCGCAGGCAGCGGGAGCCTTTGAACCAGTTAACAGCTCGCGACGCGGCTGTTAACCTACGAAAATACAAATTTGAATTCTATCTGATACATGAAAAAAGACAGACACCCTTTTGGGTATCTGTCTTTTTTGGCGCCTCAAACAGGACTCGAACCTGTGACA
>JAFULG010000004.1 GCA_017473435.1 Clostridia bacterium
AGCAATACGCCCTCCTCGTTAATAAGTTCAAGCAGGAAAAGCCGCTTACAAGAAAAAGAAATTCCAGGCACTCCCCGAAGAGTACCGTAACCTCGTAACAGCAGGTAACCTTATTCTTGAGATCGCTTCCGGCTATATCACCTCCGAGGAGGAATGCGAAGAGCTTGTAAGAGCTGCAAACTGTGAGGAAATCAAATGGGATATGCCTATACACAATTCAGATGTAGGCTGTCTGCTCACTAATTACGATGCCGTTGAATGGGCAAAATGTGAGGATGTAGGCGACGGAACAAAGAAAATCAGCTTCTCCCTTAAGGAAGAAATGAACTGCGAGCCCACCCCCGCCGATACCCTCGTTCCCGTTTCAAATCACGGTGCTGTTATGCAGCCCCTTTCAAGACAGTCAATTCTTGATGAGGTTGAAAAGATTACAGAGAAGTTCCCCATAATTACAGTTAACGATTTCAGCCACGGTTACAGAGAATGTGTGTTTGAATGTGTATACAATCCCGATACAAATCAGGTTAAGTCAATCACTCACCACGTTGTAATTGACATCAACGCTGACCTCAAGGTTACATTAGCAAAAATAGCAGGCTCAGCAAGACTTTACAACGATATGCTCATTTACGACATCACCTGGTAAAAACAAGTAAAGTTCTTTGATTCTTTCTTACAAGAAATAATGCCTGCCCGGCGAGGGCATTAAACCAATAATCATAATTGTAAAGGTCACGGGAATGAACCCCCGTGACCTTTGTGTTTCTGTAATTACAACAAAACACCTTTAAAGCTCGTTTGAACTTTAGCGGTATGATTTTTTGTCGCTCGCCGCGGGGCTTTCTTTTCTTGAAAGAAAAGAAACAAAAGAACTTTCTTCTTCAGCGCCACTCAACTATCTTACTTTCACCGTTATTTTTAACAATCTCCCAATAATTTTAGCAATTATTAAAAATATAAATATCTATTGAATACTCAACATTATTTATGCTACACTTTAAATAAGAAAACATTTACACGAGGGAGAAAATTATGGATAAAAAAATCTACTACAGAGGTCTTGTTGCACAGCCCTGGTACAATTTTACCGAAACCCTTGCCTACATAATCACAGGCAAAAGAATTCCCGACAATATTGTCTACGGCAAAAAAATCCCCTACGGCAAAGAGAAAAAGCAGTATATCAACACCTTCTGCCTTAAAGAAAACCAAAATAAAAAGAAGCCTCTTTTCATTTATATCCACGGTGGCGGATGGATTTCCGGTATCACCGAGATGCGTAACGCATACATCCTTAACTGGGCAAACATGAGCTTTTTCACCTGCTGTATAGGCTACACCTATGCTCCGCAGGCACCCTTTCCCGAGCAACTCAGAGAGGTATATTCAGCTATTGATTATATTTTTGAAAATGCTGACAGGTACAACATCGACACCGACAACATTATAATAAGCGGCGAGAGTGCCGGCGGTTACTTCCTTTCCTTTCTTGCTTCCTGCGTAGAAGACCCCACTCCTCTTGACAAGCTCGGCATCACCTTTAAAAACCGCAATAAGTTTAAAATAAAGGCTCTCGTTTCTCACAGTGGCTGCTACAGTGTGGAAAGGCTTTGCGACGAGAGTAAGCCACAATCAAAATTCCCTGATATTAAAATGATGCTTCAGTCTTTCACCGGTATGAGCATTGAGCAGCTTCGTGAATTTGTTAAAACTGAAGAGGGTAAGCTTCTTACACCAAAGGTGAACGCCGGCTATCCGCCCTGCTATCTTGCCTGGTCAACGGCTGATGCTCTTCGCTTTGATACTATGGACTTTGCAAAGGAGCTACGGGCTCACAATGTCCCCTACCGTATGTTCAAAGGAGACGGTCTTGCCGGCAACCACGCCTGGACCTTTGTGACCATGCTTAAAAAGGGAAGAGAATGTCTTGCTGACACCTTTGACTACGTTCTTCCCCTTATACCTGATTATTTTGAAAACAAAAACGGCAAGTGGTCGTTTATCGGCTGATTTAAAATTGCATAAATTTTACACCTCTGGACAAAATATTCCCGAGGTGTTTACTTTGAATAATAACGAAAATTTAAAAAGGTCAATAGCCTTTCTTTTGACCTGCGTACTGTTTCTCGGAATTACAACCTTTGACAGCATCAACTCACAAAATAACAGCGCTAACAGCATCAGCACCCTTTCAAAGCTTGGTTCAAGAGGTGACGAGGTAAGAAAAATCCAGCAGAAGCTCCGTCAACTCGGCTACTACAAGGGTGCTGTTGACGGTGTTTACGGCACAGCTACAAAAAAGGCCGTCATCGCTTTTCAGAAAAACTGCGGTATTACCGCTGACGGAATTGCCGGAGCTAAAACTCTGAGGTTTATGGGTCTCGGTTCTTCTTCCTCCTCCAACTCACCCTATACCAACAGCGATGTGAGGCTTCTTGCAAAGCTTATTGCCGCCGAAGCAAGAGGCGAAAGCTATAAAGGTCAGGTTGCCGTTGGAGCGGTTGTGCTTAACCGTGTTGAACACGCTTCTTTTCCCGACAGTATTTCCGGTGTGATATATCAGAAGGGTGCTTTTTCCTGCGTGAACGACAGTAACTGGAGCGTTCCGCCAACGGCAGAATCTCTTAAAGCGGCACAGGATTGTATAAACGGTTGGGACCCGAGCGGCGGTGCTATTTACTATTATAATCCTGCAAAAACAAGCAATGCCTTCATGCATTCACGGCCTGTGATTACGGTAATCGGCAGACACACCTTCTGCAAATAAAAAAAGAGAAAAGTTTTGCCCAAGCTTTTACAAAAGCTTGTCAGGGTTGGTAAGGGGTGAAACCCCTTACACATTAAACAACAAAGGTCACGGAGAAGGCAATAAATTCCGTGACCTTAACTTTTATAAAGCTGTTTTTTTCGCTCGCCGCGTGGCGTTACTTTTCTTGTAAGAAAAGTAACCAGAAGAACTTTACAATTCCCAAGGAGGCTTTTCTTCCTTGGATTTTTCTTTTTGAGGATTAGTTTTCTTCTTCCTCACTTTAAACATCACCGCAACCGTAAGACCGATAACAGCCATTATACCAAGAACAGCAATAGCTACTGTGCTTAAGGAAAGCTCTCTTACTGCAACAACCTTTTCATTCTTACCTTCAGTAACAGTCACCCGGGCTGAATCCTGGGCTGAAACGCCAGAAACAACCTGTCCGATACTTTCGTCAACACCGAAAACCCTTTCAACGTAGTCAATTACAACAACGCAGGGAATACCCGTTTCTGCAGTAAAATTGTTGAGTGCTGTGTCAACAACATCAGCTGTCAGGTCAAATCCCGTAAGGTTTACAAGCCTTGAGGCAGGCACATTTGTTTTGTCCGAGTCACTCACAAAGGAGCTTTCAAGCCCGAGGGCCTCAATACTGCTTGTCATTTCATCAATAACGCGGGCGAAATCCGTATCAAGAGAATAGCCGAAGTAATCGGTGCTGATAAACCTTGAAAGTGCCGCACCATACTCGGAATATTCACCGAACATCTCGTTGATGCTGTAATCGATGTTATCACCGACCCAGGCTATTGTATAATAGCCATCAGCCGCCTCGTTTGCAAGAAATACAAGGAGAATGTTATCCTCATAGGCTGATGAGGTGCCGAAATACTGCTCATACTTATCGTTGGCGTAATCCTGCATTGTAGCCTCATCGTAAACGATTCCGCTTTCTCCGATGTAAACGGGCTGACCGTTAATGGTAACCTCTCCGGGAGCAAAAAGCCAGATAAGACCGAAGAGTACAAACATACCGATAACAACAACGCTGAAGCATCCACCGCCGAAACCGCCGCCATATCCGTAACCACGCCAACCACGTCCGAAAAATACGGGACCGTGATGATGGTGATGATATCCGTGATGATGACCGCCAAAGCCGCCGTTGTTATGACTGCCGCCGAAATTACCGCCAAAGGAGCCGCCGCCGAAACCGCCGCCACCTCTTGAACCGCCACCGAATGAGCCGCCACCGAATGAGCCGCCTCTGCTGCCGCCTCCGCCACCGGGACCGGGCATAAAATCACATCCTTTTCTATATTTATCAGCCGTTTAAAATTCTTTTATTTTTCCTTCTGTGCCGCAATGATGCGCTTGATCATAGCCTGAGAAAGTATGTCAATATGACTCTGGGCAGGATTTGCACTCACTGTAGCAACCTTTGCATCAACTTCCGCCTTGGTTCCTTCATCAGACATATCGTAAAGATAATAGAAGGCATCGGTATACATACCTGTTGTTGAGGAGAAGTTCTTTTTACCCCAGATTGTGCTTCCGTCTGCACCGATACCTGTAAGGATAAGGCTGCCCTGCTTAAGCTCCCAGTCCCACATGAAACGGGGATAAAGCTTGTATTCTACTCCGTCTACGGTAATCTTGTAAACGTCGCCGTCCTTTTTAAGTGCACCGGCTGTATTGAGAGGCTTGTTGTTTGCAATGTCCTTTGCGCTGATAACAGCATCCTTAAACAGAGAAAGGCGCTGTGAAACACTTCTGGCAACAGCTCTGTAATCCTTTTTATCAGCAGAGGAATCAAATACAAGTACATCCCATATACCGTACAAATCGTCCTGATTTACATCCTTTGATGCCGATCTGCCTGAATATATCTCAGGCATTGCTATGGGCCAACCGGTATCATCCCATGCAAGCTCACGGATTTCAAGTGAAGGCTCGGTATTAACGGTAATGCCTTCCTTTTCGGCAATCACGGAGCCTGTAACAATATTCTTGTCAACCTTATAATAAAGCTGTGACTGTGATGCCATAAGCCATCCGCCGTTGGAAATTGCAATAATATAGGGGCTTCCGACAGAAGCTCTGCCGGTATCGGTATAAGCTACACAGCCTTTACTGCTTGAAGTGAAGTTATAGCCGCCGATAAGCATATAGCCACGGTCATACTGATTTGCAGAAGCTTCAATCATTGAATTTCCCTTGAAATCCGTATATGGACCTGTAATGCTTTCAGAGCGGGAAACTCGTATGTTATAGTTAGTATCGTCAACGCCGTAGGTGGTGAAGAGATAGTAATAACCGGTATTCTTATTGTATTGAATCGTAGCGGCACTTATGATGCTTGAGCCTCCCTGACCTGAAGCAGGGGCTTTACCGGGTCTGGCAAGAAGCGTACCCGATGTTCTCGCATCGCTGCCGTGAATTGTACCGATTGTATCACCTGCAGTATTTATTGAGCTTCCGCTCTTGATGAGACCTGTTGCGGCATCAAGCTCAAGAAGATAAATTCCGCCGGTGATATCAGTGCTTCCCTGATAACCACCGTAAACCATGTAAAGACCTGAACCGTCATAATATAAGGAGGGGTGAACCGCGTTAACAGCATCGTACTGAGCAGTAACGGCCTGTTCGGTTCTGTTGCCCTGAGCATCTGTTACTTTTTCTGTGCCTGAATGTCTTCCGCAGCTGCAGATAACCATACCTCCGTCAACCCATTTCTTTTCGCTGACTGACTTGGCAAGATCATTTGACTTTACAACAAATATAGCAGATTCATTTGCTCCTGCCTGCTTTGAAAGAGAGAAGTAAAGATAATAAACATTGCCTATTTTCACAACTTCGGGAGCAAGAGGTGTTCTGTCGGAATTGCTGTCAGAAACGGCAAGGTAATCATCATAGCCGTGATCCTTTGCCCATTTTTTAACGCTTTCAAACTGCGAAAAATCCATAATAGCGTTGGTGTTTGCATTTTCGGGAGTCTTAAAATAGGTTGTTCTGCCTGACCAGTTAACAAGATCCTTGGATTTAATTACAACGTTATCCGAACCGAAGCAATAGAAATAACCGCTTTTTTCGTCACGTATAATAGCAGGATCCTCCACGTCATAAGCCGCATAGGCACCTACATAGGCATTATCGTAATACTTGGAAATTACGGGAACCTTTGCCGCTCCGGTAACAACATTTTCTTTAGTGGCTGTAGGAGCTTTACCTTTTTTGAAATAAGCGAGAATTGTCATTTTGCTTGTAACAGGGGTTCTGTACTGAAGCATACTCACCTGATCGGTAACATCCTCACCGTTTACAATAAGCTTATCAAGGTTGTAATAAGAGTTTGCTGTTCTTTCAGGATTAATGTTAACGGTGATTATTTCGTCCTTATCCCAGAAAAGCTTGTACTTATTGTCCTTGCCTGTTGTTTCCGTGCTGTCTACGGTAAGAACACCGTGATCAAAGCTTTCTATAAACACAGGGTACTCAGAGCTTCTGATGTACTTCCAATAAAGTCCGAAAACCATACCGCAAAGTATCAGAGTAAGTGTAAGAAACATTAAAAATTTAGATTTCATTCTTTTAATTCTCCCTTCTTATTCAACGGTTAATGAGGCTATGACATCAGAGTAAATATCAACAGCATTGCCGTAAAAGTTTCGTTTAACAATTTCTATCTGTCTTTCATCCGTGACATAAACGGTGATTTTTAAAAGCTCTGCTCCCATATCTGTAACAGTAAAGGTCACGTGATATCCTTCTCCGTAAGGCTCAACAGTAACCGTACTTTCTTTCTTTATCCTGTCACGCTGAAGCACATTAAGAGCTGCATTGACCGCCTTTTCACGCAACGAACGGGGTAAATCCCTTTCAATTATCGCAACGGAAAGCTCTGTTTTTGCAGTAATGGTAATAAGCTCATCATCAGCTTCCGTTTCACTTGTAACCTGACCCGATGAAACAAGATCACTTATTGCACTGTTTATTTCAAAATAGTTGGCAATTTCGTTATGCTGTAAAATCTCATTTATCTGAGTGCGGGTCAAGGATTTATTCAGAGTCTTTAAAAGATAACAGACCATAAGCTTTATTTCAGCTCTGTCCTTAAGTCCGCCGGGGGCAACACCCAGGCTGAAAGCATCGTTTTCCATATATAACCACAACGTGCACCGGAAAGGGCGCACCGACCTTTCTATAATACTATAATTATACAAATATAATTTTACCACAATACTAAAAAAAGTAAATAGCAAAATTGAAATTTTCTCTAAATAATATGATTGACACAATAGTTTTTATCTAGTAGAATTTGTTTGTACAATACGAAGCCTATACTATATATAAAGAAAGTACAACGGAGAAAAACTATGAAAAAATACACGACCTTACTTTTTGATGCAGATGACACCCTGCTCGATTTTCACAAGGATGAAAAGCAAGCACTCGTCAAAACGCTAACCCATTACGGTGTATCTGTAACGGAAGAAAACATAAAAACATACTCGGACATCAATCAGGGAATGTGGAAGCAGCTTGAAAGGGGCGAAATCACAAAACCCGAGCTCAAGCGCACCCGCTTTAAAAAATTCTTTGAGGCAATCGGCTTTGAGTGTGCCGAAGAGCCCTTCACCGTCAACGAGCATTACCTCTCTCTTTTAGGCGAGGGCGGAAACACTCTCCCCGGTGCAGTTGAGACGGTTAAAAACCTTCGCGAGGCAGGCTATGAGCTTCATATTATCACCAACGGCATTGCCGCCACCCAGGCAAAAAGGCTCACAAGAAGCGGACTTTTGCCTTATATAAACGAGGTTTTCGTATCCGATACCATCGGCTATCAGAAGCCCCGCAAGGAATATTTTGACGCTGTGCTCAATAATATAAAAGAAAAGGACAAGGAAAAAATCCTTGTCATCGGTGATTCGCTTACATCGGACATTCAGGGCGCAATGAATGCCTCACTCCCCAGCTGCTGGCTCAACCGCTACGGCAAAGAGCTGCCCGAGGAGTATAAGGTGGATTATGTGATTGAGGATGTGAGGGAAGTTATCGGAGTTGTGAGTGAGCAATAAGTAGTGAATAACCCCTCCGTCAAAATCAAAGATTTTGCCACCTCCCCTTTCAGGGGAGGAAATTTTTTTGCTCAAAAATTGATTTTTCTTACTACTTACTACTCCATACTTGCTACTCGAAAAATTTTCCAAAAAAAATTCAAAAAAACTATTGACAACTGTGAAATCTTCCGCTATAATGAAACCACAATAATGATAATGATTATCATTATTAAATACAAACGATTGGAGCAGGACTTATGTCAACACTCAAATCCAGTAAGCAACGGGATGCGGTGCTGGCAAACTTGCAGTCACGGTACGATCATCCCACAGCAGAGGATATTTTCCTCGCAGTGAGAGAAGTAATTCCGTCAATAAGCCTTGCAACGGTATACAGGAACTTAAAGCTCCTTGAAAGCGAAGGGCTTATACTTAAGATTCCTACCGGTGAAAGCGACCGATTTGACGGACACACTCAGGGACACTACCACCTTACCTGCATAAACTGCAGAGGTGTTATTGATCTGGATATCGACCCCGGCGTTACACTCAACGCTCTCCCCCGTGACTTTGACGGTACTGTAACATCTCACTCATTGATGTTCTACGGCATCTGCCCCGATTGCAAAAAAACAAATTAAAAAATTAAAACTTGGAGGAAACAAACATGAAAAAGTATTATTGCCCCGTATGCGGTTATGAAAGTGACGAAAAGATCGATGTATGCCCCATCTGTAAAGCAAAAATGAAGGAAAGAGAAGAAGGCGCAGGCATGACCTGGGCAGCAGAACACATCCTCGGTGTTGGCAAAGAATCAAATGTTCCCGAAGAAATCATCATGGGTCTTCGCGACAACTTCAACGGTGAATGCTCAGAGGTTGGTATGTACCTTGCAATGGCAAGAGTTGCTCACAGAGAAGGCTATCCTGAAATCGGTCTTTACTGGGAAAAGGCAGCTTACGAAGAAGCAGAGCATGCAGCAAAGTTCGCAGAGCTTCTCGGCGAGGTTGTAACTGACAGCACAAAGAAAAACCTCGAGATGAGAGTTGCCGCTGAAAACGGCGCAACACAGGGCAAGTTTGACCTTGCAAAAATGGCTAAGGAGCACGGCCTTGACGCTATCCACGACACCGTTCACGAGATGGCACGTGACGAAGCAAGACACGGTAAGGCATTCGAAGGTCTTCTTAAGAGATATTTCGGTTAATCAAAACAAACAAGGAGCGGCAAAAAAAGCCGCTCCCTACCCCACAAATTCAAACAGTATTGATTAAACTCTGATAAAACAGACTATAATATTTACCTGGAGGTTATTGTTATGAAAGAGACAAAATTCTTTATCTGCGAGCATTGCGGAAACCTTGTAGAGGTTGTTAACGATGCTAAAGTTCCTATGATTTGCTGCGGACAGAAAATGACTCAGCTTATTCCCGGCACGGTTGAAGCAAGTGTCGAAAAGCACATTCCCGTTGTTACAGTCGACGGCGACAAGGTAAGAGTTGAAATAGGCTCTGTTGCTCATCCTATGGCTGAAGAACACAGTATTCTCTGGGTATACCTTCAGACAGACAAGGGCGGTCAGAGGAAGAACCTCGCTGTAGGCGAAGCACCTGCCGCAGAGTTTGCGCTCCTCGGCGAAAAACCCGAAGCAGTTTACGCTTACTGCAATCTCCACGGCCTTTGGAAGACTGAAATCTGAATTTTATAGGAGGAAATTATTATGGCTAAATATGTTTGCCCCTGCTCATATGTTTACGACCCCGAGCTTGGCGATCCCGATAACGGTGTAGCTCCCGGCACAGCATGGGAAGATGTCCCCGATGATTGGGTATGTCCCTGGTGCGGTCTCGGTAAGGACGCATTTGAGGAAGAATAAACAAACGTAAAAATTGCCCACGGAGAAAATCCGTGGGCTTTTGCTTTGCTATAATATTGGTTTATATTTTACACACCTACAACGTTTGATGTATTAGCAATACTCTGTGTTACAAGCAAACTTTTCTTTGCGTAGTGCTTACATGAAAGTCTATACTGATAACCCGACGGAACTACAAGTGTAGTGGTAATGCTGGCGCCGTATGTCTCATTGTACAAATTACCGTAGTCATAATAATCCGACCACGTAGCACTTGTTGCCAATCTTCTTTGAACAACTAGGTTCTTAAAACCACATTTAACTACATCAGGAATGCAATATGTTCCTGCTCGAATATTAAGAGTAGAGCCAGAAACTGAAAGATCTAAATTATATGATGTGATTAGTCCCGAAGCACGATTTTCAGTTTTTCCCATCTCAACCTCATTAACAACCAGTGTTCGAGCAATGTAAGGTTTTAAATTTACTTCAGCAACAGCACTTGTTTGAACTATGCAACATGATAATATCATTATTACACAAAGCATCAAAGAAACAAGTCTTCTCATTGATTATCCCTCCGTTTTAATTATTGTTTGTGCAGCATTTATCATTTCTGAAAAGGGAATTTTAGAATATACAACGTAACTATAACCGTCGCTCAAATATCTCATCGATGAAAATCCATTTTCAAATTCAAATACAGTTATCTCTAATTCGCCTACAATTACTGTTTTAGCATTCTTTATATCAACAAAATAATCTTTTCTATTACTTGGAGAATCGTTTTTTTCTATAAAGAAAGCATATGACATATCATCGTTATGAAGCTCAAAAGATAAATTTTTATTCATCTCCGAGACACCTAAAAGGCTCTCTGAATACTCAGGCAAACTTGACATATATTCTTCAAACTTCTGTGGTATCAATACATTTTCATATCCGTGTGAGTTTAAATCTTCAATCAAGGTTTTTACGTCAATAAGCGTCTCTTCATCCTCACCGAAAAACACAACCTTCACCGTATCCTTAGCAAAGGTTACAAAGCCGTTTTCAATGCTGATATCGTGGCTGTTACCTATAGCAAAAAGACAGGAGAAAGCCAAAGCTGAAAGTATAGCCGCTACGAAGAGCACCTTTAACACTACTTTCTTGCTTTTACCGGTTTTCTTTTCAGGATATGCTCTTTCAAGGATTTTTCTGACTCCCTCTTTTACCTCTTCCTGTGTAGGATCAGGCTCGTCTTTTATAACTGAATCAAAAAAATCTTCCAGTTCCTTTGCCGAAGCTTGGATGTTTTTCTCAATATCTTCTTTATCTTTATGATAAATACTGAATTTTTCCTCTGAATCAAAATCGTCTGTGTTCTCGGCATTAACGCCGAAAACCTGGTTTTCCTCTTCCAAAATAAACCACCCTTCCTTTTGGTAGATTTCGCTCTTCACTTGTATAGTCTGAGAAAAGCGAAAACGTAACAAAATAATTTTAATAAAACAAAATTTCTTCCATTATGTCTCTGCATTTTTCTTCGACACGCTTTTTTCTCATAGAACAGGCGTGAGGGTCAATACCAAGCAGCTTTGCAATCTCGCCGGTCTTCATAGAGCCGTCGCTGTACAAATCAAAAATCTCTTTTTCTCTTTCATTCAGCCTTGAATATATTTCATCAAGGTGACTTTCCATATAATAATCGATAAGGTCATCCTGAAAGCTTCTTACCTTGCGGGAGAGCTCTGTCATTTCCTCATCGAAGTAGCATTCCTTATCCTTTTTCACATATCGCCTCTGATACTCTTTCAGCACCATATAATGAGCCGTTGTCAGGAGCCAGGGCTTTACATGTGCAGGATTTAGTAAATGCCCCTTCTCACTGAAAACCGCAAAGGTTTCCTGAGACGCATCCTCCGCATCAGATTTCACAGAGAGTCTTTTCATACAATATTTAAAAATCGGAGCATAGAACTCCTCAGAATACGCTTCAATCTCTTCTTTGCTCAGCATTTTATCACTCTCCTTGCTTTAAATTGTTAAAATAGATTATTACTCAATTTATAACATAATTTGCATTAATTGTCAATAAATGTAAATATTTTAAAGACCTGCATAGCCTATCTCCTTATAGGAACAATCATTATGCTTACAGAGGTTTTCGGCATAGGCAAATAAAAATTTACGCTCCCGATTTCTCGGGAGCGTAGTTTTGTTTATATCACGCATTTTTGGTCATCCTCTTAACAACCACGCTCATTATCACAACAAATACGGGAATGGGCAGAATGTAGAGTAAGCTGTAGGGATTTGAAAGGTCACCCTTGTTTGCAAGCAGAGTGAATAGTAGGGCATAATCATACTTAAAGCAACGCCGATGAAGTTAACGGCAATTGCAAGGTAGAGATTATCAAAAAGCAAGCCCGAAACGGCAAATATAACCGCAGGAGGGAACACAAGTGCAAAGGATTTAATCACCGTGAAAGCAATAATGATAAGTGCTACAGTAAGGGTTCCTCCATTTATGAAGGATGAAAGCTCTGCAGCATTTTCAACGCTGATGTCAAATTTCTTCATCAGCACAAGCATAATGCCGAGCATTGCAAGCATAAACACATCCGAAGCAATCTGCAACACCTTCACAAGCTTGTCGTAGTTCCTTTCGTTTACTGCCTTTTCCATAATCAACCTTCAAACCTTCTGCAAAGATAGCGACGCTTGCCCACACTCTTTTTGCCGTATTCAATAGCCTCAACCGGACAGTTGCAGATACAAGCCATACAGTGGGTGCAGTTGCCCTTCCAGAGGGGCTTACCGTCTTTGATTTCAACGTTACCCAAGGGGCATTTTTTTGCACAGAGTCCGCAGGAGGTGCAGTTGTCCTTAACTGTAAACTTGTCATCCCTGAGATAGTATTTGTTGAACATTTCATTTACCTTGCCGCTTAAAAGAGCGCCTATTGCTCCCTCCCTGACCTCAGGAAGGCTCTCATTCTTTTTAATAAGCTCACTCACCTGCTCAAGGTTTACGTTTGCCTCCTTCATCAGAAGCTCTTCCTCGTCGGGAGTTGTAACCTCAAACATTGCAAGGTAATTTTCAGCCATTTTTACCTTTGCCGTACCCTTGTAGCTCTTGCCGATTTTGTCACAGAGAGCCTTGTTGTACTTCTCCGCCTTACCTATCTGACCTCCACAGGTCATTACGAAGTAAACATCCTTGCTTCCCTTAAGCTCCGCCTTTCCGAGAAGCTCCGTCACAACGGCAGGAATTTTCCACGCATAGGTCGGCACGCAGATAATCCACGGCTTTTCACTTTCAAATGATGAAAAATCCTTAACCCTTATTCTTTCTGCAAGGTTGATGCATTCGTCACCGATGCGGTCTGCGATAAATCTTGCACAGTATTCGCTGTTACCTGTGCCCGTAAAATATAAAATCATAATATAACCTCTCCGTTTATCAAAATGAGCCCGCAATTGTTTGCAGGCTCATACTTTTTTAATTACATACCTGCAAGGGCACGGATTTCCTCAACCTTGTCGGTCTTTTCCCACTGAACATCAAGATCCTCTCTGCCCACGTGACCGTAAGCGGCAAGCTGACGGTAGATAGGAGCGCGAAGCTTAAGCATATCAATAATAGCAGCAGGACGAAGATCAAATACCTTGCTTACGATTTCGGCAATCTTATCCTCGTCAATCTTTGCAGTACCGAAGCATTCAACGAGCACGGAAACAGGCTTTGCAACACCGATAGCGTAAGCAAGCTGTACCTCACACTTTGAAGCAAGACCTGCGGCAACAATGTTCTTTGCAACATAACGGCAGGCATAAGCAGCACTTCTGTCAACCTTTGTGGGGTCCTTACCCGAGAATGCACCGCCACCGTGACGTGAATATCCGCCGTAGGTGTCAACGATAATCTTTCTTCCGGTAAGGCCGCTGTCACCCTGAGGACCGCCTACAACGAAACGGCCTGTGGGATTAACAAAAATCTTTGTATCCTCTGCCATAAATTCTGCAGGGATAACGGGTCTGATAACGTACTTTTCAATGTCAGCTCTGATCTGATCAAGAGAAACATCAGCGCTGTGCTGTGAGGAAACAACAATAGCAGTTACCTTTGAGGGCTTGCCGTCAACATATTCAACGGTTACCTGGCTCTTACCGTCTGCACGGAGATAGCCGAGAGTTCCATCCTTTCTTACCTCGGTAAGCTTCTTTGAAAGCTTATGAGCAAGTGAAATGGGAAGAGGCATAAGCTCGGGAGTTTCGTCACAGGCAAAGCCGAACATCATACCCTGGTCGCCTGCACCGTGAAGATTGTAAGCGTCATCCTCGCCGTCCTTTAATTCAAGGGACTTGTCAACGCCCATTGCAATGTCGGGCGACTGCTCGTCAAGAGCAACAAGAACTGCACAGCTGTTGCCGTCAAAGCCCTTTGCGCCGTCATCATAACCGATATCACAGATAACCTTTCTTGCAATTTTAGCAGCATCAACCCTTGCAGTTGTACTGATTTCGCCCATAATGAGCACCTGACCTGTTGTTACTGTTGTTTCGCAGGCAACTCTTGATGAGGGATCCTGCTCATAAATAGCGTCAAGGACAGCATCGGAAATCTGATCACAGATTTTATCGGGATGTCCCTCTGTTACTGATTCGGATGTGAAAAGAAACTTTCTCATTTTTTGTAACTCCTTTATTTTAATTTAGATTTATTAACATATTGAATGCAAAAAGATAAGCGGTCACAGTATGACCGCTTAAGAAAAACCTCATCTTTCGGTCTTACCGCAGGATTTAGCACCTTGCATAAAGCAGGTTGCCGAGCTTCACAGGGCCTGTCCCCTCCGCTACTCTTAATAAGGAAATATTAATTTTTGCAGATGATATTATATCAGCATAACTCCTTAAAGTCAATACTTTATTGCACGGAAATTGACCAGATACCCTTAATCTGAGATGCAATATCTGTAAACTGCCACTGCTTTTCAGAATTTATAATGCTGTTCGGGTCATTGATAAGCAGATAACCCTCGCCGTAAGCACGGATAACAACATAATGAGCCTTTGATGTAAGCTTACCGGGGCCTATATAACAGATAAGAGGATTTCCCTGCTGAAGAGAAGCAATGATATTTTCACTTGAGGACGTAATCTGTACGCTTTTGAGTCCGAGCTGAGTAATGCCCTCGGTAATAAGCTTATAGTGTGTACCCTTGCCGCTTATATAAAAACCGTTATCCGCTGCAAAGGAAATCATTTTATCGGGAGAAAATTTTTCATCCTTTGTAAGATAATAACCAACCATAGCAACACACATAGGTCCGTCAGCATTTACGCCTGCAAAATCATCACCGTACTGGAGATATCCCCACTGCTTATCCCACTGAAGGAAAAGCGGTACTCCCGTAGTCTTTTTGTAAGCCTTAAGGGAAACCTCTTTTTTCTTATCCTTGAGCTTGAAGTAAGAAGCAATAAAATCTGCCGTTTCAAAGTTTTCTCTGTAAAGCTTCTGCAGACTTTCGGGATGACCCGAAACGTCTATCGGCTCTGTTATTTCAACCTTTTTATTCGGCTGACTTTCATGCGACGACGCTACACCGGTTTTATCAAGCACCGCCATAAATGCACAGGCCAGTACAGCAATAATAACCGTAGTGTAAAGCACGATACTACCGACTCTGATAACAGGATTAACCTTCTCGGGCGGATTTATATAAAGCTTTTCAAAATCCGTAACCTCGTTTTCAATTTTTCCTTTACTTTTTAATTTCATTTTATCCTCCGTTAATAGCTGTATGACCAGATATTGAGAATCTGATCGGAGAACTCGCTGAACTGCCATCTTTTTTCAGTTCTCTTGATACTGTTGGGATCATTGATGAGGAAGTGGCCGTCCTCATAGCCTGTAACAACAATGAAGTGACCCACAGAGGTGAACACACCGGGACCCATGATAAGAATGACGGGCTTATTGTTTGTTACGCTTTCGATAATGTAATCCTCGTCAAGGGGCAGGGTTTCTACAGTAAGTCCCAGATCCTCTGCGCCCTCGGTCATAAGTGACCAGGATGTTCCTGTTTCGGAATAGCAATAACCCTCATCAAGGGCAAACTCAACAACCTTGTCAGGAGAAAACTTTGATTCGTCTCTTGTAAGATAATAGCCTACCATAGCAAGAGAAACGGGTCCGCATCCTGCAACAGCCACACACTCTCCGCCGTAATCCATATATCCCCAACGGGTATCCCACTGAAGAAAATGAGGCACGGTATCAGAGTAATAATAGTCACTCAGGTCAATATACTGCTCCTTATCCTTTTCGAGGAAATAGGAAAGAACAAAGTCTCTTGCCTCCTCGTTTTTATCATAAAGGGTACGTAAATCCTGAGGATAAACGTCCATAAGCTCAATTTTATAAACCGTTTCCTTACCGATATCGGGATTCGTGGGAACGGGGGGCTCCTTTTCTCTGTTACCGCCGGCAACGAGAGCGATGGTAAGCACTATAACAGCCGCAAGAATACCGCAGAGAGTACGCTTGACGGATTTTTTAAGTCTGCGTCTTTTCTTTTTCATTTCGCATTTCTCCGTAGCTTTAACTTATTTCTATTATCATACTATAAATTGAAGCGTTTTTCAAGGGATAGAAGAAAAAGTAAGAAAATTGTAAGTGAAAATTTAAAAAGGGCCAAGGGCCGAGGGCCGAGAATAAGCAAGGTTGTTACCGCACCATAGCTTTGTGGCAAGAATAAGGATGTGTTGTATGTTGTTCTTCATCATTTCGGTCAGACAAAATTAAAAGAGACGGAATTCATACCGCCTCTTTATTATCAGCTTATAATGTAAATTTTCACTCGGCCCTTTGGCCCTTGGTCCTCGGCCCTCGCCTCTCCGTCACATCTTCCCTTCAACCTTCTTAACCGTGTCAAGCATACCCTTGACAATGGGGAAGGAAATAACAGAAAGCACAACACCCTTGATTGCGTTAAGTGCCGTTGCGGAAAGCACAGCCGTGATAAGGGTCTCACCGCCTATTTCAATACCAAGGAAGTATTTGAAGAAAAGGGGTGCCACAAAATAGTTTGCACCTATGCCGATTATTACGATTGTCAGAAGTCCGCCAAGAGACGCAAGAAGAATTGTTTTTGTATCCTTCATATTCTCCTTGTGCTTTTTCATAACAACCGAAAAAGGCACAACATAAGCACAGCCGACGATAAAGTTCATAAGATTTCCGAAGCCCATCTGAGTGCCGATGCCCTTGACAATAAGCTCGAGAAGATTTTTCACAAGCTCAACAACAACGGCATACCAGGGTCCGAAAACAAGACCTGCAAAAAGAGCGGGAACATCACTGAAATCCATTTTAAGGTGACCCATTGCAGGAGGAGTCACAGGAAATTCCAACAGCATAAGCACAAAAGCCATAGCTGAAAGCATTGCACACGCTGCAATAATTACAATACTGTTTTTCTGTTTTTGTTTCATAAAAATTCCTTCTTTCGATGATTTTAAAATAATCTCAAGAAAAAGCCCCGGTATATTAAAATACACCGAGGCGAAAAATACTGTTTTGTATTTTCTTCTTTCGTCCGGACTGTACCGTCGGCTTCGGAATCGCACCGAATCTGCATAAGCTCGCGGGCTAAGGCTGTACGCCCATTACCGCCGGTGAGGAATTACACCTCGCCCTGAAGATTATTTTCTAATATAATAGCACTGTTTTACCGACCTGTCAACGGAATAATAGACAAAATAATTTGTAGATATCTACAATTTACACCCTCGTTTCAATCACCGTAACCTCACCGAGGATTTCAAACTTGCCGAAATTAGCAGGAACAAACAGACTGTCACCCTTGTAAAGAGTTACACAGGTGTCTCCATGCATTACAACTCCGTTACCCTCAAGAGCAACAAGAGAAACGAAGGATTTATCGTCGGCACAAAGCTCTGCCTTTTCTTCAACATCAAGTCTTTTAACGGTGAAAAGCTCACAGCTTGTAAGGAGGGTTTCGCTGTAGCCGTCCTTCTTTATTGTATCACCCTGGGGCTTACCGCTTGCATCAATCGCCTTTGTGCTTGTAACATCAATCGCCTTTTCAACATGAAGCTCACGGGGCTTGCCGTTCTGAAGTCTGCCGTAGTCATAAACACGGTAGGTAGTGTTGGAGTTCTGTTGAACCTCTGCGAGTAAAATACCCTTACATATAGCGTGAAGAGTACCCGCCTGAATAAAGAAAATATCACCCTTTTTAACCTTTACACGGTTAACATATTCAAGCAGAGTGTTTTCCTCAATGCTCTTGCGGAAAGTTTCGCTGTCAATATCCTTTTTGAAGCCATAGATAATTTCTGCACCCTCGTCACAATCTACAATGTACCAGGCCTCAGTTTTGCCGTACTCACCCTCGTGCTCAAGAGCATAGGCGTCATCGGGATGCACCTGAACAGAAAGATTGTCAAGGGCATCGATAAGCTTGATGAGAATAGGAAACTCCTTAAAGCGTTCGCAGTTCTTACCAAGGTAATTCTTACCCTCATTGGAGAGCACATCGGAAAGTGTTCTGCCCGCAAAGTCACCGTTTTCAATTACACACTGACCCGCCTCATGGCAGGAAAGCATCCATGCCTCAGCCTGTCTGTCCTCGAAAGAAAGGATACCGAATTCCTTTGAAAGTCTTGTTCCGCCCCAGATATAGTCCTTTGTGGGCGGTGTAAGCTTTAATATTTTCATTTTTCATTCTCCCTTATTCATATTATGGCTTTTCACCAATTATACTTAATTAGTGAAAGGTGGTCTTTACGTGAATATCAATACCGTGCTTTTAATTTCAACACTTATTATTTCAGCTATAATAATACTCGCTGCTTCCCTTAAAAGCAAGAAGTTTTTAAAATCTGTAATTCTTTCCGCTCTTTCAGGCTTAAGCGGACTTTTTGCCGTACACGTGCTTTCCTGGTTTACTCCCCTCACCCTGCCTGTTAATTTATTCACCGTTTCCGTAAGTGCAGTTTCGGGAATACCGGGAGTTATCGGTTTACTCATAACGGCAATTGCCGTATAAATCAACTCAGCGTATTACATATACCTCTTGCAATAGCCTGTCCCAGAAGTCTCTGATTTTCAGGCAGAGTAAGCATATAACATTCCGCATCGTTTGTCATAAAGCCTATTTCAATGAGCGTACTCGGACACTCTTCAAGCCTTGCAACAGAGAAGGGGTAATACTTCACACCCCTTGCAATCTCGCCGTAAAGCTCGGATCTTCCGTAATAGAGATTATCTCTGTAAACGGTGACAATTTCATCGTATATATTCTCGGCAAGTGACATTGAATAGGGCTTGAAGTAAAACACCGAGGTGCCTATGCTTGAGGTGTTTTCCGAAGCATTTGAATGGATGCTGACAAAAAGGTCAGGCTTCACGGTACGGGCAAAGATTTTTCTTCCCTCAAGGTTGATATCATCATCGCCGTAACGGGTCATATAAACAGTAACGCCCTGAGCTTCAAGAGCATCCTTGACCTGATAAGCAACAAGAATATTGATATCGCTTTCCTTTACTGCTCCGCCGATACCCGTTGCTCCGGGATCATCGTAACCGTGACCGGGATCAAGAACTACAACATTACCTGAAATACCCTTTGGTCTTGACTTGATTGTAAGCACCGTTTCATCGCCCTCATAACTGAAGCTGTAACCGTAAAATTCACCCTGATTGCGCAAGGGCATATAAAGAGTAGCTGTCTTGTCATAGGATGAAACAGACCAGCCTGCCGAGGAAACCACATCGCTTGCCGAGCAGTCGATACTGCCCGATGCCGAGCCTGTATAGTTAAAGACAAAAGAGATTGCCGTTGCCGAAAAATCGGAAACATAGAACTCCTTGGAGTTACGTGAATAATAGCCCTGATTTTCAAACTGAATAGTATAAGGCACCTTCCAGGTACTCGAAAGTCTTATTGTAAGCTCACCGTCACTTCCGTAAACAGAGTTTACACGAAGGCTGTTTTCAGGCATTGAATAGGCAGGCTGAAGCACAACGCTGTCACGTCTTACCTTAAGTCCGCAGGAAAGGTCATAGTAGTATTCGGCAGTGCCCTCATCGGGATCAACGCTTTCACTTTCCCCCACAACAAAATCCATTGTACCTCTCGGAAGTGAAGGACAGTAAGGCGCATAATCACTATCATTCCCTGACGGCTTCACGTCAGCATAATCAACAGCTACAACCGCCATCTGGTTGCCCGTAAAGGGTGTATAGAAGGAGTTTGTGGTAGCTCTGTTTATAGCGTCACTGATTGATGGAAGCACCTGCTGTTCAACATCAATATAAGTAGGATTGAAGTTACCTATTTCAATTTTTGTTGTACCTGATTGGGTCGCTGTTGTTCCAATGCTGTTTTGTAAAATAACGGGATTAATTTCAGGACCCGTAAACAGCTGTGTTTCACCGTTCAGAGTCGCCACAGCTCTCACCGTACCGAGAGATGAAATCTCGCCGACATCGGTGGGCATTTTTATTTTTGCAAAAAAAGCGGTATCGCCCTTGGCGTCACCCTGCTTTTCAGCCTTATATTCCGTTGCACCGAGTCTGACAAAAACCTCTGCCTCATTGTGAGCAACAACCATTATTGCAATTTCCTCACCGGGGCAGACACGTATTTCATCGCTCGGAGAAACACTCTTTATAATAGCCTTATCCGACGCATCCGCCTGTACAGTATCCGATTTTCCTGTCCGCTTCAAAAAGTCAGGATTGTTTTCAGCCACACTGTACAGCACGGCAAGCAGACCTACAAGAGCAACCAGCACACCGCATAACAGCACATATAAATTCCTTGATTTTAACATTTATTTTTATATCCCTTTACTGATTAAGATAGTTCTTTAAATTCGAAAGCTCCATAGCCGCAGAGGTACCGGTATCATCAAAATAATCGCAGGAAAAAATTACAAATCCGTCACTCTGCACACTTCTCAGGTACTGAACCTGACGGACAAGTATATCTGTCCGGCTCTGCCATTCCTTTGCACCCGTACCGGCATAAGCATCCTCTGTTCCCGTCTTGTAAAGTCCGAGGCCTACGGGCATCATAACCCCTTCACCCTTAAGACTCAGCCACCCATTAAGGCACTTGTCAAAGGCACGGCTTTCGTGCTCAAAGCCGAAGTAAATCTGCGGAATTATCATATCGGCATAGCCGCCACTGCTCCACAGCCTTACATCAGCATAAAGGCTGTTTAAGTTATTGTCAATATTTCCGCCGGGACTTATTGAAAAAATCTTGTCTTCACCAAAGCTTTTAACAGTATTGTACAGTCCCTTTACAAGGCTGTTGACATTTTCCCTTCTCCACTCTTCAAGGCTCATTGTACCACCCGAGGAAGCATAATCCGAATACTGCTTGCTGTCAAAGTCACCGCAATCAGGCGGATAAAAATAGTCGTCAATATGTATGCCCTTGACGGGATAATTGAGAAGAATCTCTCTTGCGCCCTCAATCACGAGCTGCTGTGCCTTCTGTGAAGCGGGATTGAAATAAATCTTGTCTCCTACAACAGCAACATCCTCATTTGAACCCTCCTGATACCACTGTTTTGCCTTGTTATCGGAAGAAAGCTCGTTTATATCCGTGCCGTTGTGCACCCTGTAGGGGTTTATCCATGCGTGAACACCTATGCCGTAATCGGAAGCCACCTCGCAGATAACCTCAAGCATGTCAAAGGGAAGCTCTGCCCCCTGCTGTCCTGCGGCATATTTTGATGTGGGATAAACATTACTTTTGTAAATTGCATCACCGTAGGCTCTTACGTGAGCAAAAACATCTGTAATCCCGTAGGGCTTAAAGGTCTCCATCATCCCTCTTATATAATCGGCGTACTTCTGACGGGTATTGCGCCCCTCAGTTACATTTATTTCATAGTAGCTGAGCCAGACACCGCGGAATTCGTTATCACTTTTCACGCCTTTGTCAGGGCTGTTTACATTGTTCTGACAGGAAAGCAACCCGTAAGAACCGGTTGTGGACTGCATAATATAGCCGTCCGAAAAGTCTGCAATATGGCTGTCATCACCAAAGGGAGCAACGGCATCACCGCAGCCGGAAAGCAGAAACATCAAAATAAATATGCAGGGAAGAACCTTTTTCATTACTGTCCTCCTTGACAATAAGCTAAAAAACACTTAAAATAAAATAAGAAACTATTGGAGGTAAACGATATGGCGATAAAAACAATCAACAAATTAATCACAACCGATGAAGGCTTCAGCGAAAATATCAGCTGTCCCGTATGCGAAAAGGAGGTATGCCTCAGGCTTTTCACCACAAAGGATATCACCATCTTTGCAAATCTTTCAAAAGAAGATAAAAATCTTGCTGTAGCAGTATGTCCGAATTGCAGTACGGTATATTCCGTAAACAAAAACTATATGAATGAAAAAGCTAACGGTACCTTCGTAACAATAACAAGGGACGACCTTAAGGTTATCACAAAAGTAAAATGAACGAAACCCTTTTAACGGTTGTCCTCGGTTGGTTTGCCTTTATTTCACTTACTACGGCTGTTATCACTGCCATAGATAAGGACAGAGCTAAAAACGGCTCCTTCAGAATTTCCGAAAAGACGCTGATTATACTGGCTCTTCTTGGCGGAAGCGTTGCGGAATATGCTGTAATGAAGCTCATCCGTCACAAAACCCTCCACAAAAAATTTATGATCGGTCTGCCCGTAATAATCCTTCTGCAGCTTTTGCTGATCGGTTTTATCTTAATCAGATTTCCTTTCTGATATTATATTTTACAATAAAATCAGCCACCTGACAAGATGGCTGATTGTTTTTTTACATTTTTTGCACCGAAAAATTCACATACAGGAAATCATCAGCATAGATTTTTCCTCAACATAATCTTTTTTAAGCCCGTTTTCCTGCATAATTATATCTACCGTTGTCCCGTGCTCTCTTGCAACATCCCAAAGCTTTTCCCCTGCTTCGGCAAAATAAAGAGTAACGGCACCGCCCGTAATCTTCGGCTTATCCTCACAGATTCTGAGGCTTTTAAGCACCTTTTTATCGAAGCTGCAATATATTTTTCCGGCTACATTGAAATCAAATATAAGCTCCGCCTTATCGTTACCGTTAAGAGAAGCAGAAATCGACAAGGGAGTAATATCAAATTTACCGTAAGGCTCTTCACATTTTTTAACAACGGAATAAGAAAAATCAAAGTCGAGATTTTTCTCACAGCAGCAAGGAATTCCGTTTTCATCAAGGTACATAATCATAACAAGAGCACTGCAAGCCGCATCGGCACTGTCCGCTGTATATTTTATATTTTCAGTGATATCAATACACTTAACATAACTGATTTCCTTCGCAGGTGAGGGTAGCACTGTGACCCCTTTCGCCTGACGTCTTTCGGTTATTTCCCGTATGTGGCAACGAAATCCCGGTGTTTCAAAAGTATCATCGGTTTCAAACTCTGTACAATAGCAATCAGTAATCACCTCAAGCTCTTTTTTCTCCCTTGCAGAAACGAAGGCATTCACCCTCGCAGAAAGCTCCAGAAGGCGGTTGCTTCCCGATGAATCAGCCTTGATATTGCAAAGAAGCTGACTTACCTTAAGCTTCACCTCACAGTCCGCCCCATCGGGCAGTTCTCTTACGTCAAGTATCTGACTTATGGGCATTGTATGGGTGACTGTATCAATAGCATTATCCTCTTTTTCGCAAAGATAACAGATTTCCGTCACAAGGTCACCTTTAATCAGAAGCTTTCCCGATGACAGCTTGTTCTGCCCCTCATCACAGCGGTATGTGCAGCCTACAATTTTCCCCATAGGCTTGTGCTTGCTGTTAAGCACTACCGTTTCATTCATATCAAAGGTTTTTTCAAAAAATCCCAGGTGGTTTTCACCCGTAAGCTTTTCTGTTTTAACCTGAACCGAGGAAGGCTCTCCCCTGACGGCAAACTCCTCACTGACTGCGCCGTAGCAGGAGAAAATAACTGTAACGCCTGCGCTTACACTCAGCTTTCGCTGACTTGTCGCACGGCAGTTTACAAAATCCACCTTTGCTTTCGCCCTGACAACTCCGTCAACAGGTACATCCTTCAGATTAACACTCGCCGCAAGATCGATGCTTTTTTCAAAAACATCTGCCTTATCCCCTTCCGCAAGGTAAAGCACACGGATAACCGCCGTTCCCTTCGCCGTAGCCTTTTCTCCCGACAGACTTACGGAATGAATACCCGGCACAACACTGCAACGGAGTATCTTTTTAATATCGGCACAGTAATCGGGCAGGGTTATATCCTGCTCTATTCTTTCTTCATGGGAAGCTTCACAAAGCTTTTTACCTGTTTTTATACATTCTTTTTTCATTTCAAGGCTCATATGACAAGACTCCTTTTTGTTTCTTCACGGTAAAATATATTTAAACCGAGGAGGAAATATGCTTATCTTAAATAACAAAGCCGCACCTTACATTTACATTGACATATTTTTTTCTGAACATTATAATAAATCTGTCAGAAATAAGATTTTTCCGGTAGTTATAAGGTGACAACAGTCACCTTAATGAAAGGATGTGAAAACATGGATGACAGTCAGATTATAACAATGCTATTCGCCCGTAATGACAAAGCACTTGGCATAGTTGCCGACAAATACGGCAATCTGCTTTACCGCCTTTCGGATAATATTCTGCATTGCCGAGAGGATGCAACCGAATGTGTCAACGATACATACCTTGCCGTATGGAACAACATTCCGCCCCATTCTCCCAACCCTCTTGTTGCCTTTATCTGCAAAATCACCCGTAACCTTTCGCTTAAAAAGCTCCGTGAAAAAACCACACAAAAGCGTAATGCACAGACCCTTCCCATTCACGAGCTTGAATTTACCCTTGCGGACTGCACCCTTGAGCAAAGCCTTGATGCCCGTGAGCTTGCAAGGAAGCTTGACCGTTTTCTTGACACTCTAGACAGGGAAAGCCGTGTGATTTTTATGAAGCGGTACTGGTTCTGTGATGAAATAAATGAAATTGCAAGGGCTGTAAGCTTAAGTGAAAGTAATGTTTACCAGAAGCTTTCAAGAACACGAAAAAAGCTTCGCACCTTTCTTGAAAAGGAGGGAGTTATTATATGAAAAACTTACTTGACACCGCCTTTTGTATGCTTGATGACAGGCACATTGAAGAGGCCGCAACCTATACACCGCAGACAAAAACAATAAGCTTTAAAAAAATTCTCCCTATCGCCGTTTGTTTTGTGCTTGTTGTTGTGAGTGCTTTTGCGGTAAAGGATTATTTTTCACCTGTTGTAACGACCGTAAGCCCTACCATCACAACAAACGGCAACTATATTACCACAGCCGATACAAACACCACCGTTGCAGGTGTAGTTGAAGGAAGCTCAACGGTTGCCTGCGCTCCTGAAATAACGCCAACAACTACTCCGACCACTGCACCTGCCACAACCTCTTCGGGAACTGTAGAAATCTCACTTTACTGCACTACACCTATGATAGATTACACAGGCTGGGAAAGTATGCCCTTTCAATCCTTCTATCATTGTATAGATATCGGCGGTGCTTATTATTACGCTGATTATGTTAACAACTCCTCGGCTTCTCATACTGATGAGCCTCTTGAGAAAGAAAAATTAGGTGCTCTGCTTTACAAATTCAACAGAAGTGATTACCGTTTTGAAATTAACGGCTCAGGTGATTTTACAGTTGAAATATACGAAATAATCGGATACTCAAAGGAAGAAGCCGTGGCAGTAGGCAGGAAAGACGGACTTATGAAGGGTTATTATCCTTATTACAGAATAATCAACAATCAGGAAAGAGAACTTCTGAATACTTTAAATGAGTGTCAGACACTTTCGGATTTCATTGACTTTGCAAACATTACGGCAGATTATACTCCCGAAAACTTCTGTACATCATTCTGGGTTTATTACAAAGAAGAAGGAAAAGAGGATGTCACTTATTCAATCGCAATCGATTCAATGGAAAAGCTTGCCATACTTTTACTGGAAAACCGTGATGTTAAAGCCGAATGTCGAACAGGCAATACAGGTGAAAAGCTGACCTTCAATGCTTACTTAAAGGGTTTTAGCTGTGAAATCTACCTTTGCAATGACGGTTACCTTTATTTAAACAAGGACGGACTTACGCGGGCATTCTGTATAGGAATTGAGAGCTACGAAAAATTCTTTAATTCTTTTAAATTAAGCAGTGTTGTGTGGACACCCGAAAACCCTATAACCGTAGGATAATGGTTTTCCTGTCGCTCGGCGCGTGCCGTTACTTTTTTGAAAAAAAGTAACCAAAAAACTTTTACTGTTTTCCTGTTACTCCTTGACAAACTCTCCTCAAAGTGCTAAACTATTTCCAATTTAATATTAAACCGTTGAAACGGGGATAAAAACGGCTATGCCTTCAAAGAGAGTCCGGGATGCTGAAATCCGGGTAAGAAACAGACCGTTAAATGGGCCGTTGAGGGTGCAGGGGAAATGCCTTTAAGGCAGAGTATAATGCAACGTGTTGGCATACGTCAGTTGCCGGGAATATGTCAGTATTCCGCTAAGTGCACGGCATTGCCGTGAATCAGGGTGGCACCACGGATAAGCTATTCGTCCCTGACAGAAGTATTTTTCTGTCAGGGACTATCTTTTTTCAGGAGGAATCAATTATGGATTTTAACGGCGTAAATTTTGACACTTATTTTAATAACTATCCCGATAAGGATGGCTACTTCGGCAAATACGGCGGAGTTTATGTTGATGACAAGCTTAAGGCAGCTATGGCTGAGATCACCGAGGCTTACTACTCAATATGTCAGTCACGCAAGTTCATCGCAGAGCTTCGCAGAATCAGAAAGGAGTTCCAGGGTCGTCCCACTCCCGTAACTCACCTTGAAAGGCTTTCCGACGCCCTTGGCGGTAAGGTACAGCTTTATGCAAAGCGTGAGGACCTTAACCATTCAGGCGCTCACAAGCTCAACCACTGTATGGGCGAAGCTCTTCTTGCAAAATATATGGGCAAGAAAAAGGTTATTGCTGAAACAGGTGCAGGTCAGCACGGTGTTGCCCTTGCAACAGCCGCCGCTTACTTTGGCCTTGAATGTGACATCTACATGGGCTCTGTTGATATCAAAAAGCAGGCTCCCAACGTAGCGAGAATGAAAATCCTCGGTGCAAATGTTGTTGAGGTTACTCACGGTCTTAAGACACTTAAAGAGGCTGTTGACGCCGCTTTTGATGCTTACAGCAAGGAATATAACGATGCTATCTACTGCATCGGTTCAGTTTTAGGCCCCCATCCATTCCCCATGATGGTGCGTGATTTCCAGAGCGTTATCGGCATTGAGGCAAGAGAGCAGTTCATTGAAATGACAGGCCACCTTCCCAGCGCCGTTGTTGCCTGCGTAGGCGGAGGCTCAAACGCAGCCGGTCTTTTCTCCGGCTTCCTCAATGACCCCGTTGACATCTACGGCATTGAGCCTCTCGGCAAGGGTCCCAAGCTTGGTGACCATGCTGCTTCACTCAAGTACGGCACAGAGGGCATTATGCACGGCTTCAACAGCATTATGCTCAAGGACGAAAACGGCGAGCCCGCTCCCGTATACTCCGTTGCAAGCGGTCTTGACTATCCCTCATCAGGTCCCGAACACGCATTCCTTCACGAGCTCGGCAGAGTTAAGTACGATGTTATCGACGACGAGGAAACAATTGATGCTTTCTTCAAGCTTTCACGTCTCGAAGGCATTATTCCCGCCATCGAAAGCTCTCACGCTGTTGCTTACGGTATGAAGCTTGCAAAAACTATGGAGCACGGCTCTGTGCTTATCAATCTTTCAGGCAGAGGTGATAAGGATATGGATTATGTGCTTGAGAACTTCGGTATAAGATAAGAAAGTAAAGTTTTTTTGGTTACTTTTTTTACAAAAAAAGTAACGCCCGACCGGCGAGGTCATTAAATAATTTATAATAAAGCCAAAGGTCACGGAAGCGAAAATCCGTGACCTTATTATATATTTTGTTGTTTCTTCGCTCGCCGCGAGGCATTCTTTCTTGTAAGAAAGAATCAAAGAACTTTCGCTTTTATACTATAACGTCTGCCACAATAGGATAATGATCCGACGGATACATACCCTCTACCGTATTACGGATAACCTTGTAGGTATCAGCCTTAACACCCTTTGAGGTGAAAATAAAATCAATTGCACCCTGACCCTCATCCTCTATCTTACCGTACTTGTGGAAGGTTATACCCGTATCAGCATTCTTTGCAGTAAGGGAAGCATCATCGGTAACCGCAACCATTCTCTTGTAAACATCTTCATCCGGAGAAGCGTTGAAGTCGCCCGTAACAATTACATTACCCTCAGCCTGAAGCTCCTCTAATTTTTCAAGAAGCACTCCTGCCTGTCCATCTCTTGTTGACTCAAGCACATGATCAAGGTGAGTATTCATATGAGTGTATCTCTTTCCGGTTTCCTTATCCTCAAGTACAGCCCATGTAGTGATTCTGTAACAGGCACTGTCAAAGCTCTTGCTTTTCTTTTCGGGAGTTTCGGAAAGCCAGATTGTTCCCTCATCGATAAGGTTGTACTTATCCTTAAGGTAGAAAACTGCGCTGTACTCACTGAAGGGGCCGAAATAATCCCTTGCCTTGCCTACACAGGCATATCTGTCGCCAAGCTCCTTTTTAAGAATACGCATCCACTTTGCAGTTGCCTCCTGAACACCGAAGGAATCGGGAGCATATTGCTCAAGAATTGCAGTAACAATCTGTGAACGATCGTTGATGCTGCCCTCAGGGTCGTCTGCACAGCGCACATTAAAGGACATCACGCGTGTTGCCTCTGCACTTTTTTCAGGAATTCCGTCAATTACAATTTCACCGAAGTCAGTTGTAGTTGCCGACGTATAAACGCCGAAGCCGACACCTGCCGCAACAGCTATTGCAACAAGCACAATTAAAATTATTACGCCTTTTTTCATATCGTTTTCTCCTTTTGCTTTTATTTGCATCAACATTGTAGCACAAAAAACAGGAAAAAGGAATATGTAGCAAAAATATCATTGTAAATTTATTGTATACATGATAAAATAAGCTATAAAAATAAAAGGCGGTGCAATTATGCAGAACATTACCTTTGAAAAGCTTAACAACGCTGAATTCACACTTTTTGAGGGCAATCCCATAATAAAAAATCCCCCATCAAGCTTTGTTATTGCCGACCCGAGTGTGCTGACACCCGATGTAAGCCACGACGGAAAATGGCATCTTTTCTGCCACACCTTCTTCGGTGTTCATCACTATGAAAGCAACGACGGTATCAATTTTGAGAAAAAGCAGAAGATTGCAAAGCGTGCAATGCGACCGAACATAAATTACATTGACGGAAAATATTATCTCTTTTACGAAAGAACAAGACCTCCCGTAATAAACGCTCTCACCCTGATCGGCTTCAAGTGGAAAAGTGAAATTTACTGCGTAGAAAGCTCTGACCTTAAGTCCTGGAGTGAGCCTTATCTTGTTCTTGGAAACACCCGTGACTTTGAAAATGACGAGCATGGCTCTGCCCTTTCAAACCCCTTTTTACTTAACATTGACGGAGTAAACCGCCTTTACTACTCCTGCGGTCAGACCTTCATCAAGGACTGCGGCTTCTGTGAGCCGAGGCACATCAACTTTGCAGAAAGCAAGGAGATAAGCAAAGGCTATACCGCAAGAACCGCACCTATTATAAGCCCCGACAAAAATATCCCTTGGCTCAATCTCTGCTCCGGCTGTCTTAAGGTGTATAAGCTTAAGGACTGCTACATTGGCTTGCAGAATGGCATTTTTGAAAAGAACGGCAAAAGCCATTCAGCTATCGTGCTTCTTAAATCCGATGACGGCATACATTTTGATTTTGTAAAATCCTTCCTCACACCGCAGAAATGCGGCAAAAGCAACTGGATGGCGCAGTATGTTTACGCTTGCTGCCTCACATATCACGAGGGCAAGCTCCGCCTTTACTTCAACGCAAGAAATGTTGCAAACAACCTCACCGGCAGAGAGAGCATCGGTGTTTACGAGGCAAAAATAAATTTATAAAAAAGCCTTGACTCTTCCGTTGCGTCATAGTTTACAATAAAGCCTGTGAGGTGAAAACCAATGAAAATGTCAGTTAAAGAATTTTCTCTTTTTACGGGTGTCAGCGTGCGCACACTTCATTACTACGATGAAATAGATCTTCTAAAGCCCGATTTTACGGATAGTGAAAACGCCTACCGTTATTACGGGGATAAGGCTACCGAACGGTTGCTGGAAATTCTTTTTCTTAAAGAGCTTGACTTTCCGCTAAAGGAAATTGCCGACATTCTTTCTTCACCTGACTATGACAAAAAGGAGGCCTTCCGAAAGCAAAAAAAGCTCCTCACCTTAAAAAAGGAGCGCTTGGAAAGGCTTATCGCCGCCATTGACGCGACGGAGAAAGGAACAACACTTATGAAAAAATTTGACAACAGCGAATTTGATAAGACAAAGGAAAAATATGCCGACGAGGTAAAGGCCCGTTGGGGAAATACCGAAGCCTACAGAGAAAGCGAAGAAAAATCCGCCAGGATGTCAGGCTCTGAAAAGCAGAGTATTCTTGACGGAATGGAGTTCATTATGGCTGAATTCTCCAAAACGATGAAAAACGGCTTTACGCCCGAAAGCGAAGCCGCACAAGCTCTTTGCTTAAAGCTTCAGCAGTTTATTACCGATAACTTTTACAACTGCACAAAGGAAATTCTTGCAGGCTTAGGCGAAATGTATGTGCTTGACGAACGCTTCAGAAACAACATCGACAAAAACGGCGAAGGCACAGCGGAGTATATACGTGAAGCTCTGAGAGTTTACTGTAAATAAAAAACGGGACTGTACCTTTTTATCGGTACAGTCCTTCACTTTTATTTTATACTGTTTTTAAGTCTTTCATATTCCTCATCACTGATTCTTATCACACCGCCGTGACGCTTTTTGCGTTCACCCATATCGTAGCTCCCCTCTTCGGCAATATGAAACTCACCCGTTGAAAGGTCATCGCAAAGAAGAGGAAGGTAACCCTTGCCCGTATGGTATTGGTCAACAATGAGGCACCACTTTTTCTGCTCCTCGAGGTAATATGCCTCGGGACCTTCAAGGCCGAAAAAGTCTTTAAGAAGCTCACTTTCAATTTTTTCAAATTGGTTTTCGTCATCGGGGATAAGCTTACGGCAACGCTCGATGATGATTTTTTTATGGGTTTCATCCTTGGAAAAACGGTAGTACCAACCGTTATCCCACACGATATTCGTATCAATAATTGCGGTTTTCGCTTCCATATACTTAAAGGTTGGCGTAAAATCAACAAAATTCTCGGTGAAAGCGCCGTAGATCATCTGCTTATGCTTTAAGCGACCCCTTTCTTTCACATTGGAAGCAAAGAAAACAAACCACTTTTCCTCTTCCGTACAGTAAATCGCCTCAGGCGCCCAGACACATCCCGCCTTATCAATACCGACCTCTACGAGCCTTTCCTCGCTCCAGCCTACTAAGTCCTCACTCTCCCAAACAATAAGCTTACGGCTGCCCTTGTGGGAATAATCATACCAATTTCCGCCCTTTGTGGTACAAAGGTCAGTACCTATCATAAAGTATTTTTTATTTTTCTCATCATATACAATAAAGGGATCTCTTATACCTGTAGTTCCTTTTTTGCAGGAAATAAACGGCTCCTCGTCGCCGAGATCCGTCCATTTAAGTCCGTCGCGGCTGACAGAAAACCAGATATGCTCCTTATCCTCTTTGCCATCGTTTGTAAAGTGTACAAATAAATATGCTGACATTATGCTTTCTCCAATCATATTAATGCAAACATTATAAATGATTACAGCGAAAATGTAAATAGAAAAACTTGTTTAATGCTTTTCGGTATGATATTATATAAACGGAAATTATAAAGGAGCTGATGTTATGCAAAGAAAAATTGACGGAACATTTTTTGAGTTCCTTCACCATAATACTGCCGAGGGCAAATACTGGAACGGTGCACTCAACACATTCACAGCAGATGATTGGAAGCTTAAAATAAAGGAAATTTTCGATCTCGGTATGGAATACATCGTCCTTATGGCGACGGCTCTTTACGATAAATGCTATTTCAAATCCTCGGTATTCCCCTTTGCAGACATCCCTTGCTCTGATCCCATCGAGGCAATTTTAAGTGCCGCCGACGAATACGGCATCAATGTATTCCTGGGCAACGGATTTTACGGTGATTGGCGCAAGGCAAACCGTAACATAAAAGATCAGCAGGTAATAAGCCGTTCCTTTAAGGCAATGGAGGAATTAAGTGCCCTTTACGGTCATCATAAAAGCTTTTACGGCTGGTATTTCCCCGATGAAACCTGCATTATTCTTCACTTTTCAAAGGATTTTGTAAAGTATGTAAATCTCTGCTCTGCTCGTTGCAGAGAGCTTACACCCGAGAAAAAAATGCTGATCGCTCCCTTTGGTACAAACCTTGCCCTTACCAACAAAGCTTATGTAAAAAATCTTATGGAGCTTGATGTTGACTTCATCGCCTATCAGGACGAGGTCGGTGTCAAAAAAACTCCCGTAGGCAGAACAGAAAAGATTTTTGAAAGGCTGCGCAAGGCACACGACAAGGCAGGCAGAGCAGAATTATGGGCAGATATTGAGCTTTTCACCTTTGAAGGAGCCGTATACAACAGCGCGCTTCTTCCGGCAGATTTCAGCCGTATAAAAAGACAGCTTGAAAATGTTGCTCCCTACTGTGACAAAATACTCTGCTATCAGTACCCGGGTATTATGAATCCCGCTGACTCCCCTGTTTTTGCAGGACATGAAAATTCCGTAATTTTACATAATGAATACAAAAAATATCTGGAGGAAATAAAATGAGTACAGAGCTTAAAAGAACATACAAGCCCTTTAATGAATGGAAAGAAAAATCAAAGCAGACTGAATACACCGAAGAAACTCCCCTTTTAAATCCCGACGGCACCCTTAACGCTAAAGGCTGGGCAAGACGCAATGTTTTCACCTATGACAGAAACCTTGTAAAAAGAGAGCGACTTATAAGCTGTAAGGAGTGGGACTACTACACCGTAACCGACGGCAAAAAGCAGCTGCTTGTTTCCTTTGCCAATGTAGGTATAGGCGGCTTTATGGGCTTAAGGCTCATTGATCTTCACACCGGCGAAGTAACAGCTGACGGCTCGACAATTTTCGTGGGTGGTAAAAAGCATCTGCCTCTTAACAAGGTTGATGTCCCCGGACGCTTTACCGGTAAAAGCGGCAAAACGGAATTCGATTTCCACACAAAGGAAACAGAGCGTACCGTTAAATTCAAAACTGTTCATCAAGGTAAAAATCTTGAATGCGATCTTCATATGGACATTCCCGAAGGACTTGAAAGCATCACAACAGTGCTCCCCTTTGAGAGCGACGACACCAAGTATTTTATGACCACGAAGCAGAACTGTATGCCCACATCAGGCACTTTCCGTTTCGGTGATTTTACATATGAATTTTCAAAGGACAGCAGCTTCTGCTCCCTTGACTGGGGCAAGGTCAACACTCCCCGTAAGCTTGTGTGGTATTGGGGAAGCGGTGCAACCTACCTTACCGATGCCGAAGGCAAAAAGCACATTTTCGGCTTTGAGATAACCTGGGCAATCGGTGACGAAAGCCACGCAACGGAAACCTGCCTTTTCTATGACGGAAAGGTGCATAAAATCGGCGCAGTTGATGTAGAAAAATTCCCCAAGGGCAGATTTATGGAAGAATGGAAAATTATTTCCGAGGACGGACGTTTTAATCTTACAATGAAGCCCCTGCGCGATAACCCGAGCGATCTCGACCTCAAGGCTGTTGCCAGAATGAACTGTCATCAGATTTACGGCTACTGGAACGGCGATGTAACCCTTGACGACGGCACAAAGCTTGAAATCAAGGATATGTTCGCTTTTTGCGAATATGTTGAAAACAGGTGGTAAAGAGCAAAAAAAATTACGGCTGATGTGTATTGTCACATCAGCCGTATTGTTATTTACTTAAAAAGATTCTTGAACCAGTTGATTATCTTTGCAAAGAAGTTTGTAATTTTTTCAAGCAAGGTGAGTGACTCGTCAACATCGGGCACTTCAGTATCCATCGAAAGTGCACCTATAAGCATATAGCCGTCAACCACAACAGTAATTGTATTAGCCGGATCCATAGGAACCTTTTTACCGTTTACGTAGAAATCAAACTCATCGTCAATCCACATATCCTGAACACGGACTACAAGGATTGAGCCTTCATCGACCTCAAGGGTTGAGTTAGGTCCCTGGGGGAAGAAGTCGCCGCCATTAACGGAAACCTCATACCAACCGATACCGTCGGTCTTACCGAAACAAATGTGATGCTTTCGGGGAATAACAGGAGCTGCTACCACTACAGGAATAACTCTGATGTCACCGTTACCGAGGTCAACGCTGATTGTTGTCACACCTGCCTTGATGCCGGTGATGTTACCTTCGGCATCAACAGTAACAATGCTTGTATCTCCGCTTGTATAAACCGGTCTGATTGTACCGTCGTCGGGAGTTATTACCACACCGATGTTCTTGCTTTCGCCCTCGAGAAGGTTTATTCCGTCGGGAACTGTTACAGTATAAACGGGCTTTTCGGGTTCGTCCGGTTCTTCGGGAGCCTTTACTGTCACCTTTATTGTATCAGTCTTTGTAGGATCATCCTTTGAAGTGATTGTGATAATTGCCTCACCCTCGCCTACAGCAACAATGTTACCCTTTTCGTCAACCTTTGCAACATCGGGATTGCTTGATTTGTATGTAACGGTCTTGTCCGTTGCATCATCGGGGTTAACCTTTACGGTAATTGTTTCAGAGCCACCGGGAACGAGTTTTATTTCCTCCTTGGAAGCTTCAACGCTTGTTACGGGAACCTTTGCTTTTATAACAGTTACAACTACCTGTGCTCTCTTATCCGTAAACGGATTTCCGTCATTCAAGGTGACTGTAATAACAGCTGAACCCTCACCGGTTGCGATAATGTTACCGTCCTTGTCAACCTTTACAACATTCTCGTCACTTGAAGTATAAATAAGCTCCTTGTTTGTTGCATCGTCAGGCTTAACCGTAGCAGTAATCTTATCGGTTTCACCGTTTCTTATTGTGATAAACTTTTTGTCAACAACAACTTCATCAACGGGAACAACAGGCTTTTTGACTGTTACGGTGATTTCCTTTTTAACATCAGGATTATCCTTAGAAATAACAGTAATAGTAGCTGTACCTTCACCAACTGCTTCAAAGTTACCATTTTCGTCAACCTTTATAACGCTGTCGTCACTTGAAGAATAGGTCATACCCTTATCCGTTGCATCGTTAGGATAAACAGTAACATCTACAAAGCCCTTATCGCCTATCACAAGCTCCGAGCCGATACCGCCGATTACAATATCGGTAACAGTCTTTTTGAATGAACCTATAAAATGTACATCCTTATCGATAACAAACCTACCGTCAGTAACTGTTACATCATCGGTAGACCAACCGCTGAAAACATAACCCTCATAGTTATAACCCTTGCTGACATAAACGGTTGAGCCGTTGTCATATGTTTTTGACGCGGGTGCGCTTACGCCGAGAGGCTTGACATCGCCGATAATCTCATAAGTAACCTTGTAGGTCTTTTTAACTGTGACCTTTACTGTTACTTCCTTTTCCGAGCCGTCATTTGATTTAACTGTGATTGTGGCTTCACCCTCGCCTACTGCTTCGATGTTGCCGTCCTTGTCAACCTTTACAACGGTTTCATCGCTTGAAGTGTATGTAACGCTCTTATCCGTTGCATCATCGGGTGTTACGGTTACAGTAATTTTATCCTTTCCGCCCTCTTCAAGAGTGATTTCCGTTTTATCAACGGTAATATCTTCAACGACATCTTTTACAGTTACTGTAACTGTTTCCGTTATATCGGGGTTATCTTCGGATTTGACAGTAATTGTAACTGTACCGTCCTTGATAGCTGTAATGTTACCGTACTTATCAACGGTCACAATGCTTTCGTCACTTGATTCATATGTAACTCTCTTGTCTGTAGCATCATCAGGAGTAACGGTTACGGTGATTTTATCTGTTTCTCCTTTTTCGAGAGTGATTTCCGTTTTATCAACAACTATATCGCTGACATTCTTACTGAATGCACCCACAAAGTGTACATCCTTATTTATAACAAATTTGCCGTCTGTAACAGCTATGTCATCGGTAAACCATCCTGAGAAGTCATATCCCTCTTCATATAGGTCAGCTTCAACATTAACATTTGAACCGTTATTGTATTCTTTCATTTCTGGAGCGAATACGCCGTCGGGCTTGACATCTCCGATAATCTCATAAGTAACCTTGTACTTTTTAATTACGGTAACTGTAATTTCTTTTTTAATATCGGGGTTATCCTTTGAAATAACAGTAATGGTTGCTGTGCCTTCACCGACTGCAACAACGTTTCCGTAGTTATCAACCTTTACAACTGAAGAATCGCTTGTTTCATAAACAAGCCCCTTATTTGTTGCGTTATCATTTACCTTTGCGTCAACATCTTTTACATCGTCAAGCTCAAGAACAATCTCATCGGGAGCAGTAATTTCTGTTACAGGGTCATAAACCGTAACTGTAATTGTTTCTGTAACATCGGAATTATCCTCAGATTTTACGGTAATCGTAACCGTACCGTCTTTAACAGCTGTAATGTTACCGTCCTTATCAACGGTTACTGTCTCCGGATCACTTGACTCGAAGGTAAGGTTTTTATTTGTTGCTTCGGAGTCAACAGATGCTTCAATTTTATATGTTTCGTCTTTTCCGATAGTAATATCATTGTCTTTGACAGTTATATCCGTTACGGGAATTTTAACCGTTACTGTAATTGTATCACTCTTTGTGGGGTCGTCGGCAGATTTAACCGTAACAGTTGCAGTACCCTCACCTACTGCGACGATTTTTCCGTCTTTGTCAACAGTTACAACATCGGGATTGCTTGATTCGTAAACAAGATCCTTTATTGTTGCATCTTCGGGTTTGACATAAACATTGATTTTTATCTCCTTGTCTATGTCTATCACAACGTCACCGTCATTCATAAACTCAACGCTTTCAACAGGCTTTTTGAAAAAGCCTGTGATTACAACATCATCTTCAGGCATAGTGAAGCTGTCGCCGATAATCTCTGCATCATCGGTAGTCCAACCTATGAAAATATAGGCAGGGAAATAAAGTGTTCCGTAAACAGGCACGTCCTCACCGGGAGCATACCAGAATTCTACATCGGGAATTTCGGGAGCGCCCTCGGGAACCACATAATTCTCGTCATATTTATATATAACCTTATAAAGCTTTGTCCATGAGCCCACGATATGCACATCGTTATTGATAACAAATGAGCCTGATGTAATATCGGCATCCTCTGTTGTCCAGCCGTTGAAGATATAGCCTTCTGCGGTGGGTTCGGCTTCAACAAAAACAGTTGAGCCTTCCTTGTATACTTCCTCATCGGGAGCATTTACATTTTCGGGAATCATATCACCCACAAAAGCATATGTAACCTTGTAGGTTTTAGCCTCAACCTTTACGGGGATACTGACGCTGATTTCTTCATTTGCCTCTGAAGTTACGATAATTTCAGCTTCGCCTTCACCTGTTGCAGTAATATTACCAAACTTGTCAACAGTTACAACGCTTTCGTCAGTTGACTTATATGTAACCTCCTTATTTGTTGCGTTTTCGGGATTTACGGTTACAGTAATTTTATCTGTATCGCCCTTTGTAAGGTTCACTTCAGATTTATCAACAGTAACAGAACCTACGGGAACCTCGGGGTTTTTAACCGTTACGGTAATCTCAACGCTCTTATCGGGGTCAGCATTTGAAGCAACCGTAATTTTAACGGTACCCTCGCTTACCGCGGTAATTACGCCGTTTTCATCAACGGTTACAATGCTTTCGTCACTTGAAGTATATGTAAGGCTGCTGTCATAAGCAGTTTCGGGGTTTACCTTTACTGTAAGCTCATATGTTGATTCGGGGTAAAGAACAACCAGACCTTCATCGCAGGTCAAGCCATCAACAGGTCGGGGTGTAAGAAATCCGCCGTCTTCTTTGAGCTTTGCATATTCCTTTCCGGGGGGAATATACTGGAAATCCTTATCATAGGTTTCCTTACCGCCAACAATGGCATAGCAACAGTTGAACATAGCATTAGCATTGTTGACACTTTCAACAGTCCAACCATTACCTATATATATGTTTTCAAGGCTCAAGCATCTATAAAACATATTTGACATATTGGTAACCTTTTCCGTGTTGAAGCTGCTCAGATCAAGATTGTCAAGGTTACTGCAGTTATAAAACATATAACTCATATCGGTAACAATGCTTGTATTCCAACCTGTTAAATCAACACTTGTAAGGGCAGGAGCCGCACCGGTATTAGTAGACATGTCAAAAATACCATTCATATTTGTAACGCTACGTGTATCCCAGCTGCTCATATCAACACTTATAAGATCATAGCATTTGGAAAACATTAACTTAAATGAGGTTACACCTGATGTCTTCAGGTTTTCGGGATTGTTTACAGTCACCAGATTCTCAAACATATAAAATAAATGTGTTGAATTCGGATGAACAGCAACGCCTCCGTTACCTGCGACATAAACATCGTAGCGATTTTCTCCCGCAGCAGCAGTTGCCTCCTCGTTAAGATACATCCAGCCCCATACACTTCCGTCGCCGGCTGCTGACATATCCCACTGCTCAAGCGGCTCACCTTCAACCTTTATTTCATCAAGAAAGGTGATAGTATAAATCTTACTATAATATTTGTAATAGCCCTTGCTCGATGCGGCATTTGTCATCATCATCACCGGAAGATTTTCTTGTGCCGCAAATACGCCCGCAGGCACCATTGTGAACATCATCACAAGTGCAAGCAGAAATGCAAACGATTTTTTTAATAATGAGTTTTTCATAAAAATACCCCTTTTTTGATATATATAACATATTGTTAATATCCCAATTAACCAAGATAAATATATCATAATCCGTCTTTTTTTGCAACATGAAGTTGCATCAACGGACATTTTTTGTTAACTATATTCAAATTGCTATTATCCCCGTTTGATATTATGCACAAAGGACTTTCTCTCTTTTAATATTTTTTAATATTAAAATCAAAAGTCTGCTATATTTTCATTTTCTGTTCACAGACAAAATAAATCCCCGACTCTTACCGTGCAGTAAAAATCGGGGAACGCTTTTATTTAAAAATCAGCCTCATAATGATGAACGAAAATGCCTATTGTCTTGTTGTAATCAAGTACATGAAGCACAGCACCGTTTTCGTCCTCGGTGAAGGTCATACCCTCTGCCTCAAACTTTTCAGAGCCGATGTTTCTCTCGGCAACGACCTCAACCGCACCGGTTTCAACATTAACGCTGAGGATTTCGCGGATTTTGCCCTTATCGTGGCTGTCCTTGGAAAGATAAAGAGTACCGTCAAGGAATTCACCGCCCTGAATACGCTTGATAGCTTTATCAAGAGTAAGCGCCTTTACAAAGGCCATATCATTGTTCACATCGTAAACATAGATTGTTTTTGTATCCTTCCACTTTGAAGCGTAAAGATAACCCGTGTTGCCGTCAACAGCGCACCAGGGTACTCCGTCCGGGAACTGCTCAAGGGATAAATCGTAAACCTCGAGAGCATCAAGGGTTTCCGTATCAAAGGTAACTATACAGGCAGGAACACCGTCATCTCCCTCAACGGAAGCGTATATCTTTCCGTCATAATAACTGATACCGCCGATATGGTTGTTACCTCTTTTTTTGCATACCTCGGGAAGAGGATTGATTTTCTTGTCAACAAACTCCATACCGTCAACAGTGTACTTCGCAATAGCGGTAAAGTCCACAGCGGTAAGAGTGCCGCTTGTGTAATAATATTCTCCGTCAGTTGTGATTCCCTGACCCATAACCGAAGCATTGTCCATAATAAATGTATCGGTATCAATAAGCTTTGCGGAATCGGTGCTTACTGCATCGGGGGTAAAGAGAATTGTAAGAAGGAGAAGCGGATAAATTATATACTGACGTATTTTTAAAGCAAGACTCATAGCTTTACTCCTTTCACTTATTTAACAGCCGCAACAATGCTTTCAAAGGCACTTGTGATAACAGAACCGGCTTTGACGGAAGCGGCATTGATTTCTTCGTTTTCGGTAAACATTGAACGGATATCGTTATCGGTAAGAATATAGCCGATCTGGTCATTGTTAAGACCGAAGCAGATAAGCTTTTCAACGCCTGCCGTATCCTTCATAGGAGCGTAGTCCCAAGAGGTCTTTGTCCAGCTTGCATCCTTTGAAACTGCACCGCCCCAAAGAATTTCGGGAGCAATTTCACCGGGGATCATTGCAATACCGACCTTGTTGCCAAGCTCCATATAGCCTACCTCTGTAATAACGGTAAAGTCGCCGCCGTTCTTAGTGACAACGGAGTCAACAATGCCTTCTCTTACTGCAAGAATATGTACCGGATTATCAGCAGTAAGAGCAACCTCGGTAAGTCTGATGTTAAGCACCGGAGCAAGCTTTTCTTCTTCATCAATGGCTATTGCTCTTTTTGCAAGCTCAATGCCGTAGCCCTTTACTCTTGCGTTTTTGCCTGAACCTACGTTTTTGATTGTGTCACGGTCATCACCGATTGCAAGCTCTGCGCCCTGAACATAAACAACATCCGCGCCTGTTGTTTCTTTTACATATTCCTTGAAATAGTAAGGGAAGTCAGATGAAATAGCTGTACTGTCACCGCTGTAGCCTGTACAATGGATACCTGCCTCACAAAGCCAGATTTCATCAGATGCCTCGTTATAGGGGTCAAAACGGAAACGGTGAATTTCGCCGTCAAATACATCAGGCTTACGCTTATCATGCATAAGGTCGCTTGCATCAGCGCTGCCGTAGTAGAGAGAACCCTCTTCCATATCATTGACAGCTTCAATAATACTGCTTGTTACCACCTCATAGAGATTATTCATAAACTTATCTGTCTTACCGCTTGTAAGCTCACTTTTATCTATTCCTACGGCATTCATGCCGGGATTAAGCATAAGTGCAGGGATAAGAGCAACGCCCATTCCGAGGGTATCGATAAGCGAATGCTGATGGAGAGTTGAGATGTTGATGCTGATAATTCCCTTTTCAGCGGCGAAGGAAGCAAGCTTCTCTCTGATTTTAAGCACATCGCCTCTTGCAAGTCCGTAGCCGTCAACAACAGCCTGAACAACAATACCGCTCACACCATCGGAAATCGCATAAACATTTACACCCTGATCGTCAAGAACCTCTGTAGGCTTATGACCTGAGAAGGTCTGAAGTGAGCCTGCCATATTATATTCTCCGCTGAGAATATCAAGTCCTTCAAGAAGAGAGCCGTAAGCATAGCCTGCGCTCCAGACTGAACCGGACTGCACTTCGGTTTCAAACTTATCCTCGCCCTTATAGAAAGAATCGGGACTTTGATAATCGTCGTAGTTCTGCCAGGTCTTACCCCAATCGAGTCCCGGGATAACCTTATTGAGCACCTTTCCTACAACCATCACAAACTTGTCAAGAAGCATATACATAGTTGCTTCAAACTTCTGCATAGGACCCTCTGAGGGATCAACCTTTGAAGCTGCAGAAGCAGGTACAACAACAGTAAGCGCAACAAGCACAAAGGTAAGCATCAGCGCAATAATTTTTTTTGCCGTTTTCATAAATATTCACTCCTGATTTAATATTCATTTTATTTTCTTTTTTTATATTAACAAAAGTCAAAAAATTTTTCAATACCTTCAATAAAATAATAATTGTTTTCAGAGCAATTATTTAATTGAATCATTAAAAAAATCCCGGTCTGCCAATGTAACGGCAAAGCCGGGAACGGACTTTCGGTTTAAACTCTTGTTCTCATTAATCCGTGTCTGTTGCAGTAAATATAAAGATATCCTCTTCCTCTGAAATGTATCCTTGTTTCAGCGTTTCCCTCAGGGTAAAGCTTTACAAAATTCACCTTATCCGTTGTCACGTAAGCTATAAAGGAAATGAAATGATTTTTACTCATCTCATGATTAACAGTTATAAACTTCTCATCCTCTACATTTTCAATGCTTATTGTATGCTCAGCATCCGGCTCCTCAGCTTCAAGAGGAGGCAGGCTGATCCCGTGACAGCTTATCACCGCCTCCCCCGTTGAACAGATTATATTTCCGCAGACGGGACAGGCATAAAACTTTGAAAAAAGTATGTTTGAGGAATAATTTCTGTTGACAACCGTCTCACCGGACATAAGCTCCATCACGGAAACACCGAGAGCCCGGCTCAACGGCTCGATAAGAGATATATCCGGCAGTCCCTTTGCCGTTTCCCATTTAGAAACCGCCTTAGCTGTTACACCTATATTCTCGGCAAGCTGTAACTGGGTAAAGCCTCTCTTTTCGCGCAATTTCTTTATGACTGAGCCTGTTATATATGTATTCATAATTCCTTCTCCTTTTATCGGTATGACAGCATTATAACAGTTAATTCTTATGATCTCAACCTACGCTCAGTAGATTAAGCGCAAAGCATAACACAACACAAAAAACAGATGTATTTTACGGACAAAAATGACCTTAATACATCTGTTTGATTCAGGATTCGGGTTTAGCCTTAAGCCTCTTTGATTATGTATCTGTAGAAATCAACAGCAGGAGCAAGTGTATCAATATAAACGTTTTCATCAATACCGTGAACAGAATCAAGCTGCTGCTTATCAATCTTGAAGGGAACGAATCTGAGACAGTTATCGCATACTCTGTTAAAATATCTGCTGTCTGTTGCAGCGTTCATAATGTAGGGAACGGGCTTATATTCGGGGAAGATATTGTTAACTGCCTTCTCGATGAACTTAAATGCCTCGCCGTTGAAATCGGTAATACCGGATTCAATACCGTCATCGGTAATCACTGTTTCAATATCATATTTCTTTGCGAGAGCCGTGATTGCATCAACGCTTGACTTCTTACCCTGATGATGTGAGAAACGCATATTACCCACAACCCATGCCTCCTGAGGAATAACGTTTGTACCCTCAGAGCCTTTACTCATTGTAAATGCAAGAGTTGTACGAAGAAGAGCCGCACCGGCAGGTGAAATCATAGGCATCACCTTTTTAAGCACAGGCTTGAATGCATTTACATTTGAGCAGGCAGTTTTCATAACACCGCTCATTGTGGGAGAGAAACGGGTAAGCATCTCTTTAACTGTATCGGACATATGAACTTCAAAGCATTCTGCCTTTTCAGCCTCTGCCATAAACTTACCGAGACGCACAAGCGGAGTGTTTTTACCGGGAGCGGAAGCATGTCCGCCGTTGGATTTAGCAATGAACTTAAGATCAACATAACCCTTCTCACCAACACCGATCATAGCAAAGGTACCGTCAGCACCGCCGATGGGATCGTACATAATCATACCGCCCTCATCGAGCACCATGTGGAATTTGATTCCTCTTTTCTGAAGCTCAATGGAAATTGCATCGCCGCCTTCACCGCCGATTTCCTCAGTGCAGGCAGTTACAAAATACGTATCTCTTTTAGGTGTATATCCTTCCCTGATAAGCTCTTCTGCGGCCTGGAACATCATAGCCATACCGCCCTTTGTATCAAGTGTGCCTCTTCCCCATACTCTGCCGTCAGCAATAGCACCTGAAAAAGCAGGATGAGTCCATTCACCGCTGGCTTCAACAACATCGTGGTGGTTCATAAGAAGAATAGGCTTAAGTCCGGGGTCTGTACCCTTCCATTTAAGAAGAAGACTACCTTCAAAATTTTCAACCTCTGCTGTAGCAAAAAGGGTGGGATAGGTTTCACGAAGCACCTCATGAAAGCCGAGGAACTTATTAATGTCCTGATTTGTTCTTGATGAAATTGTTTCAACCTTGATGAGCTTTGAAAGAATTTCAGCATACTGCATTGAACGGGTTTCACTCATATTTTAACATCTCCTGTATAAATAATGAATAAATTATAGCACATATAAAACGGAAAATAAAGTGTTTTTAAGAATTAAGCATCAGTGCACTCACTTTTAGCGTGACGGCAGTCTGCTCATATATATTCCGCCGTTTTCCTTAAGCCACCTGTTACACCTTTTGTATTCGGGGAACACCCTATCAATTTCCGCATAAAACTGCGGTGAATGGTTCATATGTTTCCGATGACAAAGCTCGTGAACAACAACGCTGTCAATAATTTCATCCGGAAGCAAGGCAAGCAGACAGTTAAAATTAAGATTCCCCTTTGAAGAGCAGCTTCCCCAACGGGTTTTCTGACAGCGGATTGTAATTCTTCCGTAAGTAACACCGACAAGCGGAGCATAATACTTAACCTTTTCCTGAACAATCAGCCTTGCTCTTTCATAAAGAGCCTTTATCTCTTTTTCGATAAAGGGTCGGGCAGCTTCAAGAGCCTTCTGCTGTTCGGACATCCTGACAAGGTGCTTTTCAATCCAAGGCTTTTTGGTTTCAATAAAATTATAAATATCCTTCTCCTTCATCCGCAACGGCGCCCGAGCAATGATTTCACCGTTTTTGAGCTGTATTGCAAGGGTTTTGCGGTCACTACGGATTACTGTTATTTTCAAATCAGGCATAATATGCTCCTTTTTTATTCAAAACCGTAAAAATCAACAAGTCTTTTATACTCCTCATCACTTATACTAAGCATTGAGCCGTGGCGCGGCTTAAGGTGATCAAGAGAATATAGGTTTTTATCAACAGGCGTAAAGTGAACAAGATCCTCACTTTCCTGCATAAAGTATCCACCCGATTTAAACTGGTCTGCAATGAGAATAAATTTACCCGCTTCCTCATTGAAATACATACAGTTACCCTCGAGAGCCGTATCGGCAAGGGAGATTTTTCTGTCTTCGGGCTCCTCAAAAGGACCTGACGTCGTATCCGAAACCACGCAGCAGATTCCGTCCTTTTCACCGTCTGCTACAAAAAGATAGTATCTGCCGTCCTTTTCAAGCATATCACCGTCAATAGCGCACAATCCGCTTTTCGGCTTATAAAGAATCTGCGGCTCTGTAGTGAGGGAGGAAAAATCTTTTGTGTAGGCATACCAGGGAATAGTATCGAGATTGCTGTCACGGTTAAGATGCGTCCAGTATATCATATATTCGCCGCGAGTCTTATCAAAAATCACCTCAGGAGCCCAGACACGCACAGCATCGCGTGTTGAGGAAAACTGTGTAAAATCGATTATCCTCTCATTTTTCCATTCGGTCAGGTCATCGCTGTCCCACACAACCATAGAATTATTGTTAGCCCAGCCCTCATCGCTTTTCATATCTGTCGCTATTATATGAAATATGCCCTCATTGTCACGGAAGATAAAAGGGTCACGGCAGCATTTTTTACCTAAGGTCTGTGTAATCACCTCGCGATTACCGTTAAGAGCCCTGAAATTATATCCGTCTTCGGAAACGGCAAAGTGTACACGCTCCTGTTCAGGATCGTTGCCTGTAAAGTAGCAGAAAAGGTAATTTTTCATCATCGTTCTCCTGTTAAGTATTATATTTTAATTCTAACACAAATTATCCTTGCTTTTCAAGCGCAGAAATCCCCTCTGATATATGAAAATCAGAGGGGATCAAGTTTTTTATCTTTCAAATGTAACAGTCTTTGTTTCGCCTTGAGCGAAGGCAACAGTCTGCACATCACTGCCGTATACGCTCAACTTTATTGTCTGAGCCGCATCGCTTGTTACGGTGATCTTCACTTCATCGCTGTTCCATTCAAGGTCAACCTCTGCATTTGTCCTTGCACGAAGACCCTCAATGCTGCCCTGGCTCCACTCATCGGGAAGAGCGGGTAATGCTTCAATTACACCTGTATTTGAGTAAAGGAGCATTTCATCAATGATACCGATTGTGCCGATTGTTGTATCCGTACAGAACACACCCCAACCGCCGTGGGTATAATGGTCAGCCATAAGGGAGGTATATTAGATGTTATCTGCCATAAGAGCCATAAGTGAGTTGTAGCAGGAATCGGCATTCTTGAGTCTTGCACCTACAAGCGCCTTATGCACCCAACCGTGTGATGCAGTATCATCCTCGCCCTGATTTTCTCTGTTGCGGTTCTCGATAGCCTGATTACAGGCGTCTACAAGAGCCTGATTATCCTGAGTTTCATAGGCAGGCCATGCAGGATAGAGATGGCTTATATGACGGTGCTTATTGTTTTCCTCGTATTCCTTCATTGCCCATTCACAAAGAGCACCGCTCTCGTCGTACTTGTATTCAGGAAGAAGTTCAGCAAGAGCTTCCCACTTAGCGACTCTCTCCTCGTAGCCTTCGGCAGCAACAACCTTTTCCATTTCAATCGTCATACGAAGACCGTCACGGGCAGCTGCAATATCCATTGTTGCGTTTGCGGTAATTGTTGAATCGTAATCGCCGAGAGGATAGTTTTCGGGGGAATATGAGGGAATAATGAGATATCTTTCACCCTCGAGAAGCTCTGTCTTGCCCTCTTCATATCTTGCATTGCCGTCAGCATCGGTGAAATATTCGGGTGTGACAATCTGCTCCCAGAAGTTAGCCTGCTTTGTAAGAAGCGGAAGAAGAATATCCTTTTCAAGATCAAGCATATCACCGTTATACTCTATAGTTCTGTTTCCGTAGCACTGCCAGAATTCATAAATGGGAAGAAGCATCCACGAAGCACCTGCATTCCAGTACTGGAAGGGATACCAACGGCTGTATTCAACCATCATAGCTCTGTCGCCGTCGGTGTTTACGGGCACCTGAATCGCATCGGTCATTCCGTAGGTTTTGGCGGCATTTTCTTCCCAGTCGGGAATCTGCTTGAGGACGAATTTAACATAGCTTTCGCCTGCTTCATAAATATTACCCGTGTTCATACCCGAGGACTGAAGGTTTACGTTGGCATCCATTGTATAAATGCCTCTCCAGCCGCTGTTCCATTCGCCCGACCACATACCGCAGAGTCTCGGATGAGTAGTGCCTGCACAGCATATCTGTGCATATCTGCCCTGGTTGTAGGCTCTTTCAACGAGTGAGGGAAGAAGAGTTTCGCTGTTCTGCTGAAGGGCGATAAGGTGCTCGTTTGCAACCTCTTCGTATCCGTCCGAGCCAAGATCAAACTTAACTGTATTGAAAAGTGCAGACTGCTTTTCAGCATGAGGAGCAAGAGCCTTCTCATAGCTGAACTTACCGTCAACAGTATATTTTTCCGCTACGGCAGTAGTGTAAGCGTTAAGCACGTCTAAAAGTGCATAGCTTTCGGCATCCTTGAAATCCTCAAATTTACCCATATCAAAGGTACGGTCAGATTTTGTTATAAGATAAACCTCTTCTGCTCCGGTGATTTTAATTGCCGCGTTCTGCTCTTTTGCTACGTTTTCACTGTCCATAGTGCTTTCAAGCACAACCCTTTCCTTGTTACCGCCAACAGTAATAACCTTTGTAAGACCGCACCAGCCGCCGTCCTTGAGCTCACTGCCCTCATAAGAGGGATAGTGTGCGATAAGTGAGATATAGGTTGCATCATCGTCAACGAGCTTCTTATAGCGCATATCCTTCTCGTTACCTGCACCGAAGCCACGCAATGACCAGCAGTCCTGAAGGGAAACAGTCATATTGATTTTTGCGCCGAGAGTTGATTTTGTGATTTTTGTAATTGTTACATTATCCTCTCTCGAAGAGAACGTGACTCTTTCCCATCTGCCGAGAATATCGGTATACTTTACGCCAAGCTCTGCAGTTTCATAATCCGTCCAACGGATATAGTCATAATAAGGAAGCTTAGTGCTTTCTGTTCTGAGAACATGAGAGGGATGATAGGCATAAAAATATGTAGACTGTCTGCCGTCGCAATCCCAGGCAGCATTGCCGTTGATAACATTCTGTCTTGCATCGTGAAGCTGACCCGTAACCTCCTCGGGAGTGTAACGGGGATCCTGTGAAGGCATAAGAAAATGAATGTTATTATAAATGTAGCTGTCACTGTAAGGAGAGCCTGCAACGGTAACGCCGTTTTCGCCGTTTCCGCTGACCATACCGTCAAACCAGCTTATTGTATCCTCGTGCTCGTTCGCATAAGGTACAAGCTCGGTATATTCCGTAGCGAATGCCTTTGTGTGGTCATTTTTAATCATATCAATATCTCCTGCTCTCATTAAATTCAGTGTTCCGGGAAAAAAGTTGCCACCGATAATAAGACATAACACAATATTGATAAATATCTTGATTTTTTCGATGATAAGCATATTAACACCTCGTTTTCTTCATTAAACATATTTTACATTATAATTCTTAAAATATCAATAAAAAGTGCCGTTCTCAGCTAATCCTGAAAACAGCACAATTCTTTTATTACAATTCAACAGCCTTACAGACTTCAGGTATGATGAACTCAATCTCAGGATGGTTCTTTTCTGTCATTTTTCTGAGTCTTTCAACGCTCACCTCACGGGTAACAGGCGGAAAAGCATCGTCAAAATGGTCTACAAAAATTTTCTTAGGCTTATATTTGTCTATGAATGCCTTAGTTTTCTCAGGCACAAAAACACTTCCTCCGTTTGCCAGAATAAGAAGATCAATATCCTCGGGGTAGATTTCCTCGGGATGCTCACGGAAGGAGCCTGTAAGAAAAATCTTTTTACCCTCAGCTTCAATTTCATAGGCTACGATTTCTCCGCCTTCGGGCATTTTACGGTTAAGATATGCCACCTTGAAAAGCTTCGAAAGCATCATAATGCTTTTAGGCACAACGGTGAGAATATAAACCGGGTCAAAAACAATATGTCTGAACCTGCGCGGACGTATCGTATAATCTCCGATATGAATTTCCTCATCGGGTCGGATTACCCTGAAGCGATTTTCCGACACGCCCTCCTTCATAAGGGTTTTCTTCGGAGTTTCCGTGCAATAAAACGGAACGCTTTTATCCGTTTCAGCCAGCTCGGGAATACTGTAAATATGGTCAAAATGGCCGTGAGTAATAAAAACTGCATCAAAGCCTGCAAATCCCTCAATCAGAGTTGTCTCTATGCGTTTATTCATACGCACAAAGGGATCAAAAAGCAGCTTTGTTTTTCCGTCGTCAATTCCGATAGTTGCCGTACCGTACCAGGTAATTTTCATTTTTTACACCCTCTTGATCAGTTTTAAACTGTGTTTTATAGTTTTATTATACAAAACAAGCGAAAGTGTATAACAAAATAAATGTAAATAATAAATTACCTGTTTGTTAAATATGCGTGTTCAAGCTGTAAAAGCCTGTTTAATTAAAGCTTCTCACCCAGTTTAAAAGAGAGCCGTGATGAGTATTTTCCCTGACCGTACCAAGCATATATTCTGTCACCGGACCGTTCCTTTTCATTTTCTCAAGTATTGCCTCCTGAAGCTCAGCAACCGTCATTTCATCATATAGCTTATCAGAAGCTTTAACCTTCATTTCCGCTGCGACTTTTATCTCTCCGACTTCATCCCTCTTTTCATTGCCACTTACGGGCGAAACTGCTTTTTTTATTTCCGCCATTTTCAAGGATCCGGTCCTTTCACCCTCAGGCTTATCGGCAATCCAGATTTCACCGCTGTTTCCGCTGATTTTCACCTGAATATGCCCTTCCTTTACTGTAAGCCTTTCGCCTGAAAGCGCACCGATATATTCCCTTGCATTAACACAGGGCAGAGTCACCGTAACGTCGTCATCAGCATTATTTACCGTAACAATTACGCTCTTGCCGTCAAAATTTCTTTCATAGGCAAAATGCGTTGTCTGCAAAAGAAGCTCTTTGTAGTCTCCATAGCAAAGAGCCGGTGTATTCTGACGAATTTTACCGAGGGTGGAAACGAGCTGCGTAAAAGGGTTCGCTTTTACGGCATCCCTGTAATCGTCATAATTCAAAGCAGGTCTTAATAAATCGTCCGAGCCTCTCTCCTTCCTGCCCTCAATACCAAGCTCTGAGCCGTAATAAACAGACGGTATGCCCGGCAAGGTGTAAAGCATAATATGAACAGGCACAAAATGAGCCTTGTTTTTAAGCTTGGTGTAAATACGCTCCACATCGTGATTGTCAACAAAGGTATAAAGCTTGATTCTGTCCCCCGTCATATCTCTGACATACTTGATTGTGTGAGCAATTTCAAAGTAATTACGGTCATTATGAGCGGAGTAAAGAGCCTTGTGAAGCATATAATTTGTAACGGAATGAAGGGTACCGTCATTTGCCCAGCGCGAATAATTGCCGTGAATGACCTCACCCATCAGCCAGAAATCGGGCTTCACCTCGTTTGCCGTCTGACGTAAAGCCCTCATATATTCAAAATCCATAACATCAGCTGCATCAAGGCGTAATCCGTCAATATCAAACTCGCTTACCCAGAATCGGATTACATCGCAGATATAGTCCCTTACGGCAGGATTGCGCTGATTAAGCTTGACAAGCAGATCATAACCGCCCCAGTTTTCATAGGAAAAGCCGTCATTGTACGAATTATTTCCCTTGAAATTCACATTACAGTACCAATCCTTATAAACAGAGCCTTCTCTTTTTTCTTTTATATCCTTAAACGCGAAAAAGTCTCTGCCCGTATGGTTGAACACACCGTCCAGAATTACTCTGATGCCATTTTTGTGACATTCGGAAACAAAGCTTGTCAGATCATCATTTGTGCCGAGTCTTGAATCAAGCTTTTTATAATCCGTCGTTTCGTAGCCGTGGCCCACAGCTTCAAAAAGCGGTCCGATATAAATTGCGTTGCAGCCGATTGCTTTAATATGATCAATCCACGGTAACAGCCTGTTAAGTCTGTGAACAGGCTCACCGTAAGGATTCTGCTTCGGAGCACCCGTCATTCCCAAGGGATAAATGTGATAAAACACAGCTTCGTCATACCATGCCATGCAGTATCCTCCTGTAAAAAAAATTATAGTATTATAATTGTACCACTGACAAACCGTAGAGCAACAGTTTAGAAATTATTTTTTCTCAAGGCAAAAAGCCCTCGCTCTGAAATCTCCGTCAAGAGAGCTCCCGAACTCTTTACATATATTCCAACCATCAAGAATCCGTTCAAAAGACGGATTTGCTCCGTTTTTAAAGGTGTGTACAATGAATAATGCCTCATCGCCAAGCTCGCGCAATACAAGCTGATAGCCTTCGGGGTCGTTATAATCCGGAACGTTGCACTCAATTACGCTTGTAAAGCCGTCCTTGATGATATGCTTGATTTCATCGTAGAACTTAACGCTGTCAAGGGCAATCTGCCAGTTTTCCCCGGGCAGGTCGAAAATCTCACCGCTGATACAAAGTCTGCCGAGGAAGCCTGAAATAAGGCTGTAATATGTTCTGTGAATATCATCCTTCGCACGAAGCACCGCCCAGATCTGACTCTGGGAAGGCTTTATCATTCTCTGTACATTGGCGGCAATTATGGGAATGCTTGTACACTCGTGAGCATCGGAAAAGCTCGCCTGGGAGCAAAGCTCCATGGTTGACGGCTCGAGTCTGTGACCGCCGCTTGCACAGTTTTCTATTACCATATCGGGAAGCTGCACTTTGATTCTCTTAAAGTATTTCTGACTTGCAAGCACATACTGACGAAGTCCTTCTCCGAGGCTTTCCGCACCGTCACAGCCGATACCTATATTCTCATTATAATCAACCTTAAGGTAGCCGTAGCCGCTGTCACGAAGAAGCTTTATCACCTTTTCGTCAAGATAGCTTACACACCACTCATCCCTTAAATCAAGGAAGCGGTGTCCCGAAACATTGAGAGGCGCACCCATACGGGAGAGCAGATGCTCCGTTTCGCCGTAAATCTGTGAAAGAGGAGCAACATTCTCCATTTCAAACCATATACCGGGAATAAGACCGTAGGATTTTATCATATCGTTAACTTCCTTAAGGCCGTTCGGGAAAAGTGTCGGGCTTACATTCCAGTCACCGATGGTATCCCACCAGTTTTTACCCTCTTCCTTATACCAGCCGCTGTCCATTACGAGGTATTTTACTCCGCTGCCCTGAAGCTTCTTTGCGGTTTTTTCAAGATTTTCTATTGTGGGATTACCCCATGAGGTGCAGTACTCGTTAAAAATTACAGGCAGGTCTGCGTCAACAGGTGATATATCCGGGTTCTGCGCCTTGACGAGCATATCGCAGACCTTTAAAAGGCTATCCCCGACAGCAACAACTGCCTTGGGTGTTGTAAAGCTTTCACCGGGAGCTATCTCCTTACACCAATGACCGTAATCGAAATCGGCAATACCGCCAAGAAGCGTAAGAGGCTCCTTATGACGGAAAAGCTCAACCTGCCAGCTTGAGGGTATGTAAAGCTGAACACCGATGAATTCCTTTGTACTGCTGTTTTCTACACAGACAAAGGGAAACCATTTACGCACAGGCATCGAGCCTGTCTGTCCGAATTTTTCAATTCTGATACCGTGTCCGCTCCATGAGCGCTCCATATTAAGCTCTGTCAGCTTCTGACTTAAAAGCTTACCCTCGGCACTCCAGAAGGATGTTGCTCGGTGAAGGATATCAGAATCAATATCCGTAAGACAGAAGGATGAAATCATATCGAGAGTTACTGTTTTATCAGTACAGTTTTCAAAAACCGTAAAGCACTCTGTCACGTCTCCCTTTCTGATATGGTAAGCCGTGATTTTATAACCGTCAGCGGACTCGTAAATATTTTTTTCATCATCGGCATAAGCAAGCTTACATTTCCATACGCTTTCGCTGTCTGCCATGGAAATGCCGTTGATGAAGTGACCGCCGAAGTCATCTCCTCTTATCTTAAACTGTACGCTGTAATCCATACTGCTCTCCTTGATTATTTCCAACTAATTTTTCTTTGCTTTAAACCTGACTCTCCCAGAACCTCACCGCATTATTAAACCAACCCTCGGCAACTGTACCCTTGGCAAGACCTGCACCGTGACCTATGCCCTCATATTCCTCAACCCTATAGGGCACACCTGCTTTTTCAAGTGCTTCTGTCAGCATTTTAGTATTAACCGGAGCCACCACATCGTCTGCAGTTCCGTACCATATATATACAGGAGGATAATTTTCGTCAATGTTAAGCTCCACGGAAAGTCTTTTTATCATTTCGTCGCTTGCGTTTTTGCCCAGAAGATTATCCCTCGAGCCCTTATGGGTATGCTCACCCATTGATATTACGGGATAAACAAGGGTAATTGCCGTCGGCTTCGGAGTGTTCCAATTTTCCGAGCAGTAGCTTGCAACAAGGTGTCCGCCTGCAGAGCTTCCCCATATCGACCAGCTGTCGGTGTCGAGTCTCCACTCTTCTGTGTGGGCAAAAACCTCCTTGATTGCACGCTTCAGATCCTCCTGCGGATTAGGATAGCGTGCCTTGTCCTTTACGCGGTAGTAAACCACAAAGGCGTGATAGCCGAGCTTGTTCAGCTCCTCGGCAAAGGGACGACCCTCACCTGCCAAGCAAACCATGCTGTAACCGCCACCGGGGCAGATAACTGCAAAGGGATGCTTTTCACCGTCATTTATAAGATAAGGCTTAAGAAAATATTTGTTGGCTCTGTGAGCGTCAAGTATTCTGTCAAAAAATTCTGTAAGCTTCATTGTTACGTCCTCAATCCGCATAGGTAACCTGTCTGCCTGTAGTCTTTTCAATAAGCTTGCCATAGACAACGGTTGCAAATTTCTGCACCGCACCCTTGACGGCAAATTCACGTGCCATCTTATATTTGAACTTGTTGCCCTTCTCTTTTTCCTGCTTAACGGTGTCAAAATCGTAATTATCAAACATACGCTCAACACGTGTTTCATAGGTTGATGTATCATTTTCGTCAATTTCAATCACACGATAGCCACACTGGGTTGAATGGAAAAGGCCGATATAACGGGTGCTTAAGGAGTTGACGATATCAATGCCCTTGTACTCAACACCGAAGGCATTTGTGTGGTCGTGACCTGTGAACATTGCAAGCACATCACCCTTTTCTACCATTGCATCAAACTGACCGTGGTTGGCATAACCGGGACAGGGTGTTTCTCTTATTGTGCCGTAATTCACACGGTCGGGGTCAAACATATAATATTCGTCCTCGTTATAAAGATGCTTATAGGAATAGGATTCGTGTGAATCAACCTTCTTAAGTGCATCGTAGATTTCACCGACGATTATATGCTGAAAGACAAGAGAGTTAACCCTTTCTCCGCCGTTAGCCTTCATAAGCTTATCGGAGGTCTGCTTGTACCATTCAACCTGGTCAGGCTGAACACAGCTGTAGCGACCTTCAGCGTCATAATCGCCCGAGTCAAATACCCAGAGGTTGAACTTCACCTTTTCACCGTCGGATGAAAGCACGGGAATGTTATATGTACCACAGCCGGAAAGCGCCTCACCGTCATCAACGGAAACAGAGCAGGAAAATGTATTGTAATAAGCCATAAGCTCCTCACGGCTCATTGCTCCCTGCTCAGAATCGTGATTACCGAAGGTTACGGCAACGGGTATATCCCTAGACTCAAAAATATTCATAAGGGCATTTATCATTTTCTTTGTATCTTCAGCGTTTTCACAGTTGAGGACAATATCACCCGTCAGCATAACAATATCAGGCTTCTCCTCGTCACAGGCCTTTTCAACCATCCATATTGTCGGATCAAAATTATGGTTATGCTTAAGATGGGTATCGGTAATATGAAGAATTTTAAGCTTTCCGTCAGAATTGAACTTTATTGTTTTGTCTGTTTCGTTCTGACCTTCTGCCGGGTTATAATTTATACCGCTGTACTCGGGTCTTATTGAAAGAGCAAGAGTACCGGCAATCGCGATAACCAGCAGAAGTGCAATTATTTTAAATATTTTCTTCACCATTTTTTCATTCCTCCGTTTTTAACAGAAGTATTACTGTTAAAATATAACACAACAAACAGATATTCTCAATACTTCCGGCAAAGTTTTGTGATATTTTTATAATAAATATGTAAGTTGAATTTCCGTACCGACTGTGTTAAAATAAGCGTAACACATAAAAGGAAGGGTTGCTTATGAATATTCTGCAGACCATTATATCTTATCTTGCAATAGCGGCGGCTTTTATTTCATCATTTTTTTCGTGGGGTGATGCGGCAATGATTCCTTTCAGAAACGATTATACTATTCCCGAAAGCATTCCCGGATACAGCGCCATTTCCACCGAAGCAAAATCCGACTGGAAAGCAAAGTGGATATGGGACAAGGACAACCTTACAGAAAAAAACACGTGGATGTGCCTTAGCAAAAAGCTTACCCTTGATAAAGCTCCCGACGAGCTTACCGCTCACATCTCGGCGGATTCAAAATACTGGCTTTACATAAACGGCGAAACCGTCGTTTTTGAAGGAAACGTTAAACGCGGTCCCGAAAAAAACGGCGGATACTATGACAGCATTGACATTGCCCCCTATCTTAAAGAGGGCAAAAACACAATCTGCGCCCTTGTGTGGTATTGGGATAACGAAACGAGCTATTCCTATCAGGGAAGCGGTCAGGGCGGCTTCCTTTTCGAAGCCGACGGCGAAGGCATAAGCATCCTTTCCGATGAAAGCTGGAAGGTAAAAAGAAACCCCGCTTATGTTGACTCCCCTCTTTATCCTCCCAACTACAGACTTCCCGAATACAGCATTTACTTTGATGCACAGCTTGATATCGGCGACTGGACAAGCGTAGCTTATGATGCCTCCGACTGGGAAAACGCAACAGAATATGCCCTAGGCGGTGAGGGTGCTTACGGCAGACTTTATCCGAGAGGTATTCCCTTTTTAAAGGACTACGGACTTAAGGATTACGAAAATTCGGAAGAATACGAAAACTATACCGTGAAAAAGCTCATGGGTGAAAAAATCACCGTTGATACCCCCTACAACGCACAGCTTACGCCTTACCTTAAGGTCATCGCTCCCGCAGGTAAAAAGATCCGCATAACAACGGAAAACACCTTGATAGGTGCGGTTTCAACAACCTACATAACAAAAGAGGGTGAGCAGGAATTTGAGGCTCTCGGCTGGTTCAACGGTGAGCATATCACCTATAAAATCCCCAAGGGAGTTACAGTTGTTTCTCTTAAATACCGCGAAACAGGCTACAACAGCTCCTTCTGCGGTGACTACAGAAGCGACGATGAGTTTCTCGACTCACTGTGGCAGAAATCTCTTCGCACCCTCTACGTTACAATGCGCGACAACTATATGGATTGTCCCGACAGAGAGAGAGCCCAGTGGTGGGGTGATGTCACAAGCGAAATGATTATGACAATGTACTCTATGGACAGCAGCTCCTATCTGCTTTATCAGAAGGGCGTAGAGGCAATGCTCTCTCATATTGATGACACAAAGGTGCTTCAGACCGTTGTCCCCATAAGCGGCGACTATTTTGAGCTTCCTGTTCAGCAGCTTGCAGGTATTGTCGGTTTTTATACCTATTATGAATATACGGGCGACAAAGCCTTCATCGAAAAGGTTTACGGCGCTGCTCTCGATTACCTTAAGCTTTGGGAAATCGGTGAAAACAATCTTGTTGTTCACCGCAGCGGCTCCTGGGACTGGCCTGACTGGGGCAAGAAGGCAGATATGACAGCTATTGAAAACGCCTGGGTCTACTACGCTCTTTCCTCAGTTGAGCAGATGTCAGAGCTTCTCGGCAGGAATGAGGACATTGCTTTTATCAGCGGAAGAAAAGATACAATAGCAAAAGGCTATCAGACTCTCTGGACGGAGGAAGGCTTTAAAAGCGGTGATGTTAAAAAGCCTGATGACAGAGCAAACGCCCTTGCCGTTCTGGCAGGTCTTGCAAAAAAAGAGCAGTACGGCACAATTTTAAACATACTCACAACAACTAAAAATTCAAGCCCCTATATGGAATATTATGTTCTTGAGGCTCTTTGCAGAATGGAAGAGTACGAGGCTGCAAGATACAGAATCAAAGACCGCTATGCGGATATGGTAAACGAGGATTATTCAACCCTCTGGGAATTCTGGAACTCCTGGCAGGGCACAATGAATCACGCCTGGAGCGGCGGACCTCTTGTTATAATGAGCAAGCATTTTGCAGGCATTACTCCCCTTGAAGCAGGCTATGAAAAAGTAAAAATCGACCCGCAGTACAGTCTCTCCGACAGCTTAAGCTGTACCGTGCCGAGTGTCAAGGGTCTTATCACTCTTGACTACGAAAAAACTGACGGAAAACACACGGTCAACCTCACCCTTCCCGAGGGCATGAAGGCTGTTTTGTATGTGCCGACAGGAGCAGAAGTAAATGTAAGCTCTGCAGAAAATGTAGAGATAATAGAGAAATAATCATACAGATAAAAACCCCTGATCTTCATTCAAGAAGTTCAGGGGTTACATTTTGTCTTTTTTCTTTTATCTCATTTTCCCAGCTGATAAAATGCAACCGCAGATGCGGCGGCAACATTAAGTGAATCGACTCCGTGATACATCGGTATTTTCACGGTATAATCACAGCCGTCTATAGTGCTGTCGGAAAGTCCGTCGCCCTCTGTTCCCATAATAACGGCAAGCTTATTTTCCGCCGTCAGTCTCGGATCATCTATGGAAAGAGAATTATCCTTAAGGGCCATCGCAACGGTTCTGAAGCCGCGAGCTTTTATCTCATCAAGGCTGTTATCATTTAAAAAAGTCCAATCAATCTGAAAAACGGTACCCATACTGACTCTGGCGGCACGTCTGTACAGAGGATCGGAGCAGCCCGGAGTAAGAAGCACCGCATCCATTCCCAGTGCCGCGGCAGAACGGATTATTGCACCGACATTGGTCGGGTTCATAACCCTGTCCAGTACAACTACTCTTCTTTTGTTTTTACATAGCTCCCTTGCTGACGGCAACGGCTTACGCTTCATAGCGCAGAGCATACCTCTTGTGAGCTTAAAGCCTGTAAGCTGTGTGAGAATATCAGACTGTGCACAAAAAACAGGAACGTCTTTTATTCTTTCAAGTATCTGCTTACCCTCACCCTCGATATGCCTTTTTTCCATAAGACAGGATACCGGTTCGTAGCCTGCATCCAGAGCACGCTCAATAACCTTCGGGCTTTCCGCTATAAACAAGCCCTTATCGGGAAACTCTCTGTTGAAAAGCTGATTTTCGGTCAGCCTCGCATACGCATCCAGCTCGGGCGCAAGGAAGTCTGTTATTTCAATGATGTTATTCATACTCATCACCCTGTTAATACTTCTTTAAAGCTGTTATATCAATATCCGTATTTCTTTCTCTTGGCAAGAATGAAGATAACCGTTACAACAACAGCCATAAATTCGGCAACGATAATCGACATCCATATTCCGTCAAGACCAAGCACAAGAGGCAGAAGAATCACCGATGCACACTGGAAAACGAGAGTTCTCATAAAGGATATAAGTGCAGAGGTAAGACCGTCATTGAGGGCGGTGAAGAATGCTGAGCCGAAGATTGCTACGCCTGCAAAAAGGAAGGAGAAAGCGTAAATTCTGAAGGCGTGAACAGTCATATCCAAAAGCTCCGCATCATAGCCGACATAGATTTTAGCAAGAGGAGTTGACAAAAGTCCTGCCACAAGGAACATAATCACAGATGCTGAAGCAATCAGCACCGAGCTTCTTTTGAGTAAGCCCTTGAGCTCGTCGTGATTCCTTGCACCGAAGTGAAAGCTGATTACAGGAGCAACGCCCACCGAATAACCGATGAAAATAGCAATAAAAATAAAGTTTACATACATTATTTTTCCGTAAGCCGCAACACCGTTTTCGCCAGCAAACTTCAGAAGCTGTGCATTGTAAAGCATACCGACAATCGACATTGAAATGTTATTGAGAAGCTCCGATGAGCCGTTGGTACAGGTTCTCACAAGAGCTTTGCTGTCCCATTCGGGCTTACCGAGCTTTAATTTACTCGGATTTTTACGAGCGAAATAGATAAGAGGTATGACACCGCCTATAATCTGACCGATGGCTGTTGCAAGAGCTGCACCGGGCACACCCCACTTGAGCACAACCATAAAGAGAATATCACCGATAAAATTAGTTACGCCTGCGATGATAGTTACAATAAGTCCCAGCTGCGGCTTTTCGGCAGTTACAACAAGACTCGAAAATGCGTACTGCACCATAAGAAAAGGCAGGGCAACAAGAATAATTCTGCCGTAGGTAACACAATCGTCAAGCATTGAGCCCTCTGCGCCAAGGAAGGAAGCAATAGGACGAAGAAAAACAATACTCAGAACTGCAATAACAACACCGCTTAAAATAGTTGCATAGGTGATAAGTGAAAATATCTTCTGCGACTTTTCATTGTCACCCTCACCCATTGTTTTTGCTATAAGTGCACTGCCACCTGTACCGAACATAAAGCCCAGCGCACCAACTACCATAAGAAAAGGCATAATAAAATTGACAGCGGCAAAGGGTGTTTTACCCACAAAGTTTGAAATAAAAAAGCCGTCAACAACACCGTAGATTGATGTGATAATCATCATAAGAATTGACGGAACGGTGAAACGGATAAGCCGTTTATAGCCGAAATGATCTGAAAGCTGAATTGGTTGTTTCATTTTAACTCCTGTTTATTCTGAATTTGTCCGTGACATTATAGCATAGATGGTATAGAGTTGCAAGGATAAGACGAAGAAATCCCCCTGACTTTCAGTTAAGAAGGTCAGGGGATCGGTTTATCTGTTCTGCAAATTGGAGTTTGTTTAACTGTTTTCTGAAATCCATTTCTTTGACCACGCAAACAATGTTTCGGACATCAAATTGAAATCTACTATTCCGCCATTTTTCAAGTTCAAAAATGTTTCGACAATGACCCGTTCATCAGAAGATACAACTTGGAGCAATTCTTTTTGATGGCTAATATAGTGTCCCGTTTGCTTGAAAGCAATTGCTTGTGCAACAAAAGAAGCCGATTTATATAAACCTCGCAAAATATCTTCGTTTTTTTCATGGAGCATATTGTGAACACATCCGTGGTATATATTACAGGTACCGATTTTGATTGCTCTCTTCACAGCACTTTCATCAATGACTGCCATTACTTCGTCAAGGCTTCCCTTGATTGGAGTGGTGTCATTACAAAACTGGAACAGGTCAGATGGCTCCCAATTCATAATCTCCTTTTTTCCCGAAAGGAAGCCACAAATCAATTCCCTATGAGACATGGTGTCCAGCATGTTATTATAAGTTTGAATGTCCATAGCAGATAATTCATCGAGAATTACTACAATATCAATGTCGCTTGTTTTTGTTGCTTCACCACGACCATAACTGCCTTGCAAACCAACAAACCATACACGATTTGCAAAAGTCTCATGTAATGTCTGCATAAAGTTTTGCATCCATTCAGTAATATCTATCATTTTAATCACCTCATCAAATTGGAATTTACCTATCGCTTTTTGTAAATAACCAACTCTGGATTTTCTCCCTTTTCTTCATAAGTGCAAACAAGTAAAAAATCCATATTAGCGGCAATACCGAAACAACGGTCGCCACCAAATTCACATTCGAGCTGACTTCCAAGATAGGTAGCATTATCATCAAGGAATTTTACGGTCTGACCATTTGGGAGTCGATATTCCAGATTGATAAAATTCCCCGACAAAACATTAAGGTTTTCAACCTTGGGTAACCCCTCAATATGAAGCAAGGTATTAAATTCGTGGATAAGCTGCCGCTTGAACTCTTCAAACTTTTCTTTTCCACCGAGTTCCCTATATTTCTCAAAAAAGTCAAGGGTATATTCTCCGTCTGCATAGCACCACTTGCAGTAATCCTCGTTAAAAGCTCCGTCTTTTTCGTGGCTGACATTGCTATCATCAATGGTCATTCCGCAACACTCACAAACAAGCTGTCTTGGTGAGCCAAGCAGAGTGTTAATCGAAACATCAAATAGTTTAGAGAGTTGCTTTAACGTATCGGTATTTGGGACGGTTTCACCAGTCTCCCAGCGCGATACTGCCTGACGGGTTACGAACACTTTTTCTGCAAGCTCTTCTTGCGTCAATCCTTTTTTTATTCTCAGTTCAAGAATTATATCTTTTGTTTCCATAGAATCATCACCTCAATATTATTATAATACGAGAGGTTCAAGTTCACAAGCAACTCGCTGTTGCTATCAGTTTGATAAATTCTTATTTATCGAAAATAATTATATCACACTCCGACAAAAATTGCCACCCTTACGGGTGACATTTGCTTTACTCATTCACAATTGTAATCTTAATAACACCGTCGAGCTTATTTTCAAAAATCTCGTAAAAGTAGCACAAAAAAGCTCCAAGCCTCTCGACTTGGAGTTGGTGCACCCGACACCTTGAAATCCGAACCCAATGCCGACTTTTCAAGGTCGGCAAAGGTTATGGTTTCAGTACCGTCTTTGAAGTTAAAGGTAATAACCATTCTGTCTTCAAATAAGAATACCGAGTTTACAAAGTTGTTGATTAAGGTTCTTCTGTGGTCAAGCTTCTTAGGATTGAGTTTACGGAACTTGTAGAACCAATATAAAATCTCTTCACGGGTCAGTTTTGGTCTTGACATTTCCTCTTTCATAATCCTGATTGAAAGCTCACTCTTTTCAGCCTCAAGCTCTTCCATTCGTTCCTTGGTAGTAGGTGTAATGATACCTTTCTCCATAGCGGTAATGAGATTGTTGATTGCCGTCAGCGTTTGTGCATATTGCTTTTGCAGTATGGGGAGAGCTGTACTTTCCTTGTTAAAGGTTTCAAGTGCTTGGTCAGTTAAATATTCAATGGTTTCATCATTCATAATGAGTCTGCGGATACTGTCAACAACAATATCCTCAATCCAAGCCTTTTTGACTGTTTTCTTGTCACAGCCCTTGTGATTTTTTACGCTGACGCATTTGTAGTAGCGGTGTACAAACTTTGTTCTGCTTGTACCGCTTTCACCTACCATAAGACACTGACACTTGCCGCAATAGAGCTTTGTCGTTAAAAGATATTCATCTTCTGCTTTGTGTTTTGCAGGGGCTTTCTTATTCTGCTTCATTTTTTCCTGTACCAATTCAAACAACTCCTTATCAACTATTGCGGGAATTCCTCCCGGTGTAATAACATCCTTAAATTTGTATTCACCGATATATTTTCGGTTGTGCAACATACGGGCAACAATGTCAACATCTAACTTGGTTTTCTTGTGAGTGCGTACACCTTGGTAGTTGAGCATGTTTGCAATATGCTGCATTGACATACCCTCGGCATAGCTCTTGAAAGCTAAAACTACAGCAGGAGCAGTAACCTCATCAATTAAATAATTCTGCTCTTTATCTACCTTGTAGCCTATCGGCAAGGTACCGCCGTTGTATTTGCATTTAAGAGCATTCTCCATCATACCTCTTGTAACCTTTTCTGCAAGCTCAACAGAATAGTATTCTGCCATACCTTCAAGTAAGCTTTCAAGGAGAATGCCCTCTGCACCCTGAGAGATGGTTTCAGTTATAGATACAACCTTAACTCCGTTCTTACGAAGCATATTTTTGTAATGAGCCGAATCATATCTGTTACGTGCAAAACGGTCAAGCTTCCATACGAGTATAACCTCAAAATGCTTTGAAGCACTGTCCTTTATCATCTGCTGAAATCGAGGTCTGTTATCGGTCTTGGCAGACAACGCTCTGTCAATATAGGTATCAACTATTTGAATACCGTTCTTTTCGGCATAGGCTTTACATTCACGAAGCTGACCGTCAATACTTTCTTCCTTCTGATTATCGGAAGAGTATCTTGCGTAGATAACGCCTATCATATATTTTTACCTCCTTTGGTTTACTGTGAATATTTTAATTCATATACTTGTTTTTGTTAAATGTGCGGATGCGACTTTTACATCGCACCCGCTGTTTTTATACGATTTCTTTTAACTTTTCCCAATCCTTGTCCCATTCCTCGAACTCTTTTCTGCCGCTTTCACTTTCAAAGAAGGATACAATATCGGGTAGGAAACATCTGACAAGAGATTCAGCGGTATTCTCTGAAATGAGAACACCGCTGAGATTATCGAAATTAACCTCGCTTTCATTAAATTTTATCTTTGCATCATCCATAGGCTACCTCCTCATCTCGCATCTCTGCCCTGACGGGCTCTGTATCGGCTCTCACAGATTTTTATGATTGCTTCTTCAATCTGTTCGGTCGTATAGCTTTTCGGAAAGTATTTTCTTATTCTTTCAGCGGGGATTCTGATTTTCTCCCGCTGATTCGCCTTTTCTTCTGCCAAGATTTCACCAATATGCTCAGGAGTTAAACCTTCCTCTCTGCTGATTGCACGAAGCCTTTGAGCCTGAGATAAGTTTGGAGTAGCATCACAGACACGGATTTCTTCAACTAAATCCGCCTGTTACACTTCATTCAGATATGAAAGCTCAACTGCAGGTGTAAATACTATTCGTTCTTCATCAACAAGGTCAAGCAGTTCAGGGATAAGATTTGTAAGACGAATATATCTCTGAATTTGCCTTGCACTATCA
>JAFULG010000028.1 GCA_017473435.1 Clostridia bacterium
CGGATTTAGGTGTAACATGTATTTATCTTAACCCTATATTTGAGTCCCAGAGTAATCACCGTTATGATACCTCGGATTACAGTGAAATCGATCCGCTGCTCGGAACAGAAAAGGATTTTGAGAGGCTTTGCAAAAAAGCCGGGGAGTATGGTATTTCAATTATACTTGACGGCGTTTTCAGTCATACAGGTGATGACAGCATTTACTTTAATAAGTACGGCAGATATAAAAATCTCGGTGCTTTCCAGTCAAAGGAATCGGAATATTACGATTGGTATAAATTCATTGAATATCCAAATGAATATCATTCATGGTGGGGTATAAGTATACTTCCCGAAATCAAAGAAGAGAGCCCATCATTTATCAAGTTTATTGCAGGTGAAAAAGGCATTGCCCAAAAGTGGCTGAAGGCCGGTGCAAGAGGCTGGCGTCTTGATGTTGCCGATGAACTGCCTGATGTTTTTCTCGATGAGTTCAGAAAGGCTGTTAAAGCAGAAAATCCGGAGGCTCTTGTGCTTGGAGAAGTGTGGGAGGATGCATCAAATAAATTCAGCTACGGTGAAAGACGTCGTTATTTTGGCGGTAAACAGCTTGACAGCGTAATGAATTATCCTTTTGCCGAGGCTATAATCAGCTTTCTGAGAAGCGGAAAGGTTGAAGGCTTTTCAGACAAAATACTTGCTATTCTCGAAAATTATCCTAAGTGCTGTATAGATGTACTTATGAATCATATCGGCACTCACGATACAATGCGAGTTATAACCGCTCTTGCGGGAGAAAGCTGCGAGTACCGAGATAGACAGTGGCAAAGTGAACATTTCCTTTCAGAAAAGCAATATCAATTCGGTGTTAAGCTGTTGAAGCTTGCGTCCGTTATACAGTTTACTCTTCCCGGTGTGCCTTGTATTTATTACGGAGATGAAGCCGGAATGGAAGGTTACAAGGATCCGTTCAACCGTAAGTTTTATCCTTGGGGAAATGAAAACCGTGAGCTTTTGGCACATTATAAAAATCTTGGCAGATTGCGTAAAAATTGTCAATGTCTTAAGGACGGTGAATATCGTACTGTTTCTGAAATGCTTGGCTGTCTTGCTTATATCAGAAAGAGCAATATGGATGAAATTATGGTTATAGTTAACCGCAATGAGCATCCCATCGACTATTACCTGCCTTTTGAATGGCATAACTCAAGGGCTTTGTTCGGTTCGCATATGTGTGGTGACAAAGCTGTGATAAGCGGACTTGACGCAATAATACTTAAAAAGGAGAATTAAAATGAGTGATTGGACAGAAGTGAAAATCAGCGTTAATGCTGATGATGTTGATAAAGCAGGTGACATTGCTTCAATGGTAGTGCCTTACGGCATATATATTGAGGACTACCGTGAGCTTGAAAAAGAAGCCTGGGAAATTGCACATATTGATCTAATAGATGAGGAACTCCTCGAAAAAGACAGAACAAAAGCGATTGTACATGTATATATTTCACCTGAGGAAAACCCTGCAGAGGCGGTTGCCTTTCTTCGTGAAAGATATTCCGCAGAAGGTATTGAAAATGAAATTGATCTTAATCAATGCAAAAATGAAGATTGGGAAAACAACTGGAAACAGTATTTTCATCCCATTCCTGTCGGAGAAAAGCTTCTTATAAGACCTACCTGGGAGGACGAGTTTGAAGCAGGTGACAGAAAGGTGCTCAACATTGAGCCCGGCTTGGCCTTTGGTACAGGCAGTCACGAAACAACTAGACTTTGCCTTGAAACCCTTGAAAAGCATATTCATGAAGGCACTGCTGTGCTTGATATCGGTTGTGGCAGCGGTATTCTTTCAATTGCATCTCTTCTTCTCGGAGCTGAAAAGGCTGTGGGTGTTGACATTGATGCACTTGCTGTTAAAACTGCGATTGAAAACGGTGAAGTCAACAATTTCAGGGAGCCTGAATACACAATTCTTCAGGGTAATCTTACTGATAAGGTTAACGGAAAGTTCGATGTTGTCGTTGCAAACATCGTTGCCGATGTTATTATCATGTTCTGTAAGGATGTAGCTTCCTTTATGAAGGATGATGCACTCTTCATCACTTCAGGTATAATTGATACACGTGAGCAGGATGTTATTGATGCCTTTAACAAATACGGCTTTGAAATCAAGGCGCGCCACACAAAGGGCGGCTGGGTCTGCTTTGAATGTGTGAAGGGTGAAGGCAGATGAAAAAGCTTAAACGCTTGCTGATTGAATTTGTTGCTTTGGCTGTGTTCGGCGTAGCCTGTGTTCTTGGGATAAACTATTATGTTATATTTTCGCAGAACCAGAGCATACTGACGGTTGATGAATCAACACAGCTTGATGATGCGGAGTATATACTTGTTCTCGGCTGCGGTGTGTTCGGTGACGAGCCCTCGGATATGCTTGAGGACCGCCTTTTGCGTGCCCTCGAGGTTGCGGAAAAGCTGCCTGAGGCAAAGCTTGTCCTTTCGGGAAACAACAGCGGAGAGGAGTATAACGAGGTAGGTGTGATGAAAAGCTTTTGCATTGATAACGGCCTTGATGAAAGCAGAATCATAACCGACGATGATGGCTTCTCAACAGGCGAAAGTGTTACCAATCTTGAAAACAATCAATCACCCGAAAAGGTCATAATTATTACGCAGAAATATCATTTGTACAGAGCAATGCATATAGCCTCGCAGTATGACATAGAGGCATACGGTGTTGCATCCAACCAACGAAGATATAAAATGCAGATTTATTATTCCTTGCGTGAGGTGTTGGCAAGGAATAAGGATTTCATAAAATATTTCTTTGTATGAAACTAACCGGGAAAGTATTTTACTTTCCCGGTTAGTTTCATAATATCAGTGTTTATTAAATGGACGCATTAAAAAATATGAAAACAATAGTGGCGAAACTTACAATCATAGCAACAAAGTGAAAAAGCGTTGATTTTTTCAGTGAAGAATTTCCTTCGCGATAACCTAATGAGGTAAGCTTAATTATGAAGGTAAGTATAGAAAAAATACCGTAAATGTGCCAAGTAAAGCCGTCAATAATAAATATGGGATTAAATAAAAACGAAATTGCATCATAAGGTATCGTGAGGGCGAGGATTGTAGCCGACAAATTCATAATACAGTAAATATATGTAATTATAGAACCGGTTGCAGCTATAGCGTTAAGTATTTTCTTTGTTTTATTCATAAAAGCACCACCTTTCAGTTTTATTATATAAAAAATATCAAGCAACATTTTGTCGCGGCGAGTGGTTTCGTCAGCTCTCAAGAAAATCAAAAATCTTTTCCCACACTTTTTCATCCTGTGCGGTCATCTTCCACCAGTCATAGGAAGCGACAAATTTTTTCTTCTGCTCGTCGGTTGAAAGCTCCTTTTTCTTCAGCTTTGCAGAAAGAGCCTTGAAAAAATCGTCTTTGTATACAACGGCAAACTCCGTGAAATTCGGGTTGTGGTTTTTTCCGTGCAGGAGCAGGAATTCAACATTTGGGTTACTTGCAAGCCCCTTTTGCATCACATCAAAATGCTTCCTTTTGTTCACGGTTTTGTCGTCTGCCGAATGTATAATCAGCACCTTTGTGTTGGTGTTTTTCAGGCTTTTAACCGTGTCAGTTTTTGAAAATACAGGGTTGTTCTTTTCTTCAATTGCGTAAAAATGCTCGTAAAGCTTTTTTATGCCGAAGAAAATCTGCTTGAGCATCTCGCTGACATTGACAAAGCCTGACATCGCAACAACATGGCTTATCTCAGGGTGAAGTGCAGGAATGTTCATGCTTGAAAAGCCGCCCCAGCTGTGACCTATAACGGAAATGTCAAAGCCCTTGAGAAAATCAACCTTTTTAAGAGCTTTTACGCAGCAGTCAAGGTCGTTGAGGCTTTGGGCGAAGCCACGTGTATTTTCACCCTCGGATTCCATGCAGCCCGTGTGGTCGTAGGAAAAAACAAGATATCCCTTTTTGGCGAGGGTTTCAATCTCCCTGAAATATGAGCGGTGTCCTCCGCCCATACCGTGCTCAAAAATTATCAGCTTATTTGCAATGGGTTTGTCGTAGCTGTAAAAATAGCCCTGAAGCTTTTGTCCCGTGTTGCCTCTGAAGGCAAAGGGAATTTTTTTCATTCCGGGAAAATCCTTTTCCGAAAAGTAGTAAACTGTGCCGTAGTCCTTGAAACGGGTGAGCACCTGTTTATTATATATCTTCTCTATCTGATTTAACAATATCATTTGTACTTATATCCTTTGGGTTTATTTCATATTGAGAATTTCGTTAATCGGACCTCTGAAGCACTCATCTACTGAGGGAAGCTTAAGATTCTTAAGAGTGGAAGAGAATTTTACAAGCTTCGTTGTAACGGGCAGCTGATATTTTGTCACAAGCTCGATAATTGCTTCCTTTTTATCTCTGTTTACGCGTATTTTTGTTTCGTTGAGAGCTATTTCAACCTTTGATTTAGGCGAAACGCCCTTGAGATATATTGTAACCTTTCCGTTAGATTTGCTTATTTCAGCTTTTGCTTCTTTGCCGTTGAGCGTTACCGTGATTTCATCCGCATCGGTGATATCTTCGAAAACAAAGGTGTAATTACGTCTTTGCGGAAGAGAGCTGCAGTTGCCCTCAGCGGGTGTAACGGTGAAGGAAAGGTTGCGGTTTTCTTCCTTTACACTATACCTTGTAATTGCATAGTTGCCGTTCTTGTATTCATTGGTTTCACCGTCATCCTCGTAAAGGTTAAAGCTGTTATTACCGCGGTAAATTCGCAGAGTCATATCCTTAGGATTGAGACTACTGTTGTTTTTGTCGTCTGTTGCCATAGGAATAATTGCGCCTTCCTTGGCAAAGACGGGGATTGATTCAATTCCGCGGTACATTCTGAGCATCTGATTACCTTCGTAAACAGCACCGGTGTAAATATCTGTCCACCTTCCTTCGGGAAGCCAGACTTCAACAGAAGCGAGGTTTGTTTTTGGGTTAATCTTGCTTGTGATAGGTGCAACCATAAGCTCCGAGCCGAAGAAGAATTGGTTTTTAACCTTGTAAGCCTCAGGAATCTCGGAATATTCATAGTACATAGGCTCGCAAAGGGCAAGACAATCCTTATGTGTGCGGTAGTTCATTGAGTAGAGATAGGGGATAAGTGCGTGTCTTTCGCGAAGAGCCTTTGTTGCAAGAGCTTCTGCGGTGTAATTATGCTTCCAGGGCTCCTTGCCCATGAACTCGTTGCTTGTTGAGTGCAGACGCATAATGGGGGAATAAATACCGTACTGTACCCAGCGTGTGTAAAGCTCGTCATCCTTTGAGCCGCCCATATGACCGCCGATATCGTGGCTCCACCAGGTGTAGCCGATATTGGTTGCTGTTGAGGTGAAGTAGGGCTGGAAGTCAAGTGCCTCCCAACAGATTTTTGTGTCACCGGAAAATCCGAGGGGATAACGGTGTGATCCGACCTCAGCATAACGGGAAAGGATAAGCGGACGCTTTTTTCCGTCGGTGTTTGCGAGGGTGTGATAATGGTTGAGAGCCCAGAGGGGATCAAGATTCTTAAGCTTGGTGTTTTTGCCCTGTTGCCAATCAATCCACCAGAAGTCAACACCATCATTTTCATAAGGCTTATGAAGTACGTTGAAATATGCATCGATATATTTCGGGTCGGATATATCAAATTCTATGCGCTTTTTAGTTGAGGGATCAACGCCCATTTTTTCACACATTTCTTCATACATATCCTCAAAGAATCGCACGCCCTGTGCAGGATGAAGGTTAACGGTTATCTTTAAATTCTGTTCGTGAAGCCACTTGAGGAATCCCTTATAGTCGGGGAAAAGCTCAGTGTTCCAGCTGTAGCCGGTCCAACCGTCACCCTGGAAAATCCAATCTGTTCTGTTAGGCAAAAGTGTGGGCTTTCCGCCGCTTTTGCCGAAACGCTTTTTAACATCAACCCAATGCCAGTCCATATCAATTGTTGCAACGGTGATGGGGATTTCCTTTTCCACAAACTTGTTCATAAGGTCGATATATTCCTGCTGAGTATAAGCCTTATAGCGGCTCCACCAGTTACCGAGACAGTATCTCGGAACAAGGGGGACCTCACCGCAAAGGGAGAAGAAATCCTTGAGGCATGCACGGTAATCGTGGTTGTAAGCAAAGTAGTATTCGTCCTTTTGGCTGCCCCTACGCTCGCTGAGTGTACCGTCGGGGTTGATTGTGAGGGAAAGCGAGTCATCAACAACGGCAACACCGTTTGTTGACATCAGACCTTCGCCGAGAGGAATTTCACCCTTGGTCTGGTCGAGGGTTCTGTATGTACCTTTAAGATTGCCTGATCTGAATTCTGTAAGGTTTTTCCCTCCCTTAAGAGAAATGCCGATCATTTTTTCATTTTTGGTGTCATAGCGGAAGATAGTTTTTGTTGTCATAATAATGACAATATCGCCATCCTCCATTGTTCTTATCTGCGGTTTGCAGAAGTTGCGATTAACAACGGTCTGTGTAGGTGAATCAATGAATTCTCTTTTAGGGTCAACCTCAACTCGGAGAAGTCTCTCTGTAAGCAGGGAAAGTCGAACATTATTTTTTCTTATAACAAGGCTTTCATCGGTTTTGCTGTCGCATTTCCATGCGAAGGTATCGGTGAAATATTTGCTTGGCTTATTCATAGGATTCTGCTTCCTTTCATATTTACTCAAGTATATAATATACATTATTTTTGCGTAATTGCAATATGGTTTTTTACTTTTGTCAAAAAGCACAAAAAAGCAACAATTTTTTCTACTTATCAAAACGGTTAATAAAAGAGTAAACAATAGATTTTTTGTAATTTTTATGTTAAAATTACAGTTATGATTATAACCATGGAGGTTTAATATGGAACAGAAAAAATATGTACCTAAAAAGGAACTGTCGGCGTTCTGCGTTGCAGGTATGGGTCAGGGTATGATTTATGCACTTATGTCAAGTTATATAAGTGACTATTACCTTAACGTGTTGCAGCTTACACCTATGTTTGTTTTGCTTCTTATGCTTCTTGCAAGAGTATGGGATGCAATCAATGACCCTATGATGGGTATGATTATTGACAGAAGCACCCTGAAAAGCGGTAAGATGAAGCCTTTTATCAAAGTTGCTATCATACCTATTGCAATTATGACGTTTTTAATGTATCTCAGTCCGAACCTCGGCAAAACCGAGCTTATGATTTTTTCGGCTATTGTTTATGTCGGTTGGGGTATGATCTATACTGTAGGCGACGTTGCCTTCTGGGGCATTCCCAATGTTATTACACCTTCTTCTACAGAAAGAAGCTCAGTTATTTCTGTCAGTAAAATTTTCAACTCCATCGGTTCTGCCGTTCCTGAGGTGCTTTTCCTTGTTATCGGTCTTATAATTGCAGCCTGGGTTGAAAATTCTCCCGAAGCAATTGATCCTCTCACCGTACAGAAGAGAAAATATCTCCTTATGGCTATTGTGACTGTTGCACTCGGTAGTGTTCTTTACGCCTTTGTATTCAAGGTAAAGGAAAGAGTCAAGATGCCTGTTCGTAAGCGTGAGCCCGGTGAACCCTCACAGCTCAGCAGAGTGTTCAAGTGCAAGCCTCTTTTTCTTGTTCTTCTTATGGGTGTGCTTTCAAGCGGAAGATATATGGTTTCAGCAGCTGCAATCCATGTTGCAAGATATTCCTTCTATATCGGACCTGACCTTGCAACTCTTGCAACAGAGGCCGAAAGAATTGCTGCAGTTGAAGCAAGTATTTCAACCGTTAAAACCGTATTCCAGATCAGCTCAATTATCGGTCTTTTCGGTGCGACGCTGTTTATGCCTAAGCTTATGAAGAAAATTGACTTCAAGAAGCTTGTTATTGTAAGCTGTCTTGCAGGCTTTGCCGCAAGTATTGTTACAACTGTTGTCGGTTGGTTCACAATGAATCTTTACATCTGCATTCCTTTCATTATCATTTCCTGTATTCCTCTCGGTGTTATCAACACAGTATGCTTTGCAATGATTTGTGACTGCCTTGACTATATGGAGCTTAAAACCGGCTTCAGAGATAACGCTCTCGGTGCCGCTTGTCAGGGCTTCATCAATAAGATCGGCAATGCCTTTGCTACCTCAGGCATAGTTGTTATGTACATGGTAATCGGCCTTAAGCCTGAGCAGATGCTTTCTTCAACGGCTGTTGTTGCTGCAACCGAGATGCCTGATAACCTTCGCTTTGCGATGTTTACTCTTGTTTCAATTGTTCCCGGTATCAGTATGCTTCTTTGTGCAATTCCCATGTTCTTCTATAATCTTACAAATGATAAGAAGGCAAAGATCGCTGAGGAGCTTGCAGTTAAGAGAGCAGAGCGCGGTATCAGCATTGAAGCTTAAGTGCTTATAAAAATCGGAGGTTAAAATTATGACTACATATTTATCATTCGGCATAGGAATGTGCTTCCTTATTGCATTTATGGTTATGTGCAATAAAAAAAGAAGTGTTCTCGGTGTTTACATCAAGAATCTTACAAGTATTTTCTTCATCCTTACAGCAGTTACGGGCGCTTTCAATAATACTGATATGCCCGATGTATGGAAGTATGTACTTCCCATTGTTGTCGGCCAGGTGTTCGGCCTTATGGGTGACATCTACCTTGACCAGAAGTGGCTTTATCCCCAGCACAATGACCAGTATCTCAACATGGGCTTCATCTCCTTCGGTATCGGTCACTTCTTCTATATGGGTGCAATGTACACGCACGCAAAATTCAGCGTCAAGGATATGCTCGTACCTCTTGCAATCGGTGCTGTTGTAACAATTGTCAACCTTGCACTTGAAAAGCCCACAAAGCAGAAGTACGGCAAGTTCTTTGCCATTGTTACAGTTTACTGTATGATTCTCGGCACAATGCTCGGCACAGCCTTCTGGGCATATATCAAAACAAAGCAGGTTTCTTACCTTGTTTACACAATCGGTGCGGCTCTCTTCCTTCTTTCCGATATTATCCTTTCACCGATGTACTTTGCGATTGAAGACGACAGAACCACACCGCTCAACTTTGTGCTTAACCATACAACCTATTATGTAGGTCAGTACCTTATCGCACTTACACCCTTACTGCTTGTAGCAACAGCATAAATCAAATAAAACAAAGCGCCTTCGGTTTTGAGTTGAAGGCACTTTTAAAGCATTCTGAAAGAAGTGTTAATTATGAGTAAGTCAATATATGAACAGACATATGAATCAATCAAGGAGCTTTGTGAAAAAGCAAAGCTTAAGTCGGGAAATATTGTTGTTGTCGGCTGCTCCACAAGTGAGGTCGTCGGCTCTGTAATCGGTACAAATTCAAATTTTGAGGTTGCCGGTGAGATATTCAGAGCTTTGCATGATTACACGATGAGCAAAGGCATTTTTCTTGCCGTGCAGTGCTGTGAGCATCTTAACCGCGCAATTATCACGGAGCGTAAGGCAGTTCCCTTTGCCGAGATAGTAAATGTTGTTCCTCAACCGAAGGCGGGAGGCTCACTTGCAACTCACGCTTACCGCAGTTTTGAAGACCCCGTTGCAATTGAGGAGATAAAGGCAGATGCAGGCCTTGATATCGGATTTACGCTGATTGGTATGCATCTGAAAAAGGTTGCTGTACCGTTGAGGCTTGAAAATAACAAAATCGGTGAAGCAACCGTTCTTGCCGCACGGATACGCCCGAAATTCATCGGCGGTGCAAGAGCTGTTTATGATGGGGAGATAATGTAGAAAAAAGTGCTTACAACTTTTACAGTTGCAAGCACTTATATTTTTTACTCTTCCGTTCTCCAGAACTTTCTGTCAAGGCTTCTGTACTGTACAGCCTCGGTGATGTGCTGAAGCTCAATTGTCTCGCTCTTGTCAAGGTCGGCAATTGTTCTTGCCACACGGAGAATTTTGTCGTAGGCTCTTGCGGAAAGGTCAAGCTGCTCAAAGCACCTTTCAAGCATTGCTTTGCATTGCTCGTTAAGCCGGCAATATTTACGGGTCATTTCAGGTGTCATTTTTGCGTTGCAGGTGACGCTTGTACCGTCGAAGCGTTCATTCTGAATGAGCCTTGCCTCGTTCACGCGTTTTTTGATTTCGGCTGAGGATTCTGCTCTTTCGTCGTCGGACAGCTTTTTAAAGTCAACCTGGGGAACCTCAATGTGAATATCCATTCTGTCAAGTAAGGGACCGCTGACCTTTGAAAGATATTTTGCGGGTGCGCCCTTTGCACAGGTGCATTTTTTTGTGGGGTGTCCGTAGTAGCCGCAGGGGCAGGGGTTCATTGCGCAAACAAGCATAACCTCACTCGGGTATGTGAGCGAACCTGCAACTCTTGAAATGGTAACTACACCGTCTTCGATAGGCTGACGAAGAGCCTCCATTGACATTCGAGAAAATTCGGGCAGTTCATCGAGGAAAAGTACACCGTGATGTGAAAGGCTGATTTCTCCGGGGCGTGGGATTCTTCCGCCGCCTGCAAGACCGGCTGTTGATATTGAATGGTGAGGTGAGCGGAAGGGCCGTGATTTTACCAGTGTTGTGTTCGGCGGTAAAATGCCTGCGATGGAATAAATTTTTGTAACATCAAGGCTTTCCTTGAAGGTCATATCTGGAAGGATTGACGGAATTCTTTTTGCAAGCATGCTTTTACCTGAACCGGGAGGTCCGATCATCAGAACATTATGCCCACCGGCAGCGGCAATCTCTAATGCTCGTTTGGTTTGAAGCTGACCCTTGACATCGGCAAAGTCAGGCATATATTCAATAACCTCAATAAGCTCGCTGAAAAGTGAGTCATCGGTTTTTGTAATAAGCTCCTTTCCCTCGAGGTGCTTGCAAAGCTGTTTTACAGTTTGAACCGGATAAATTTCAATATCCTTTACAACACAGCATTCGTGGGCGTTATCCTGAGGTATGAATACTTTTTTGAAGCCCATTTCCTGAGCCTTGATAACCATAGGTAAAGCACCCTTGACCTTGTTTACATCACCGTTTAATGAAAGCTCACCAAAAAACGCACAGTCCGATACGTTACAACGGAGCTGCCCTGTGGCAATTAGGATTGATACAAGTATGGGTAAATCGTAAATAGGACCTTCTTTTCTTATATCGGCAGGAGTAAGATTAACGGTATATCTTGACGGCGGAAATTTGAATCCGCTGTTTTTCATTGCGGTACGCACTCTGTCGCGTGATTCGCTTACTGCTGTATCCGGCAGACCTACAATGTCAAATCGCACCATACCTCCGTCAACTGAGGCTTCAACGCCTACACCGTAGCTTTCCATGCCTAACATGCCAATGCTGTTTATCTTTACAAACATATTTATCAATCCTTTGTTTTCTTTGAATTTTATTATACGCTTTCATTTTAAATTTGTAAATCATTATTTGTAAATTCCGTTCCCGGATAAAAATGAGCAAGTATTTCCTTGTAGGTTTTACCTTGGCGCGCCATATAATCTGCACTGTACTGACTCATACCTACACCGTGCCCTTTACCGTAAACCTTAAAAATATAGATGTCGTCCTTAAGCGTACCTTTGAAAGATATCCCACGGAAGCCGAGTATCTTTTTTATGTCCCTGGCAGTAAATATTTCTGTGCCGACTCGCAGCTTGTTTATATAACCGCTTTCGGTTTTTTCGATAAGAGTTGTCCAGTCTTTCGGTGTATCACTTTCAAATATTGTATCAGAATTCTCCTCGAAAAGTGTTCTGAACTCGTTTGTGCTGATTTGTATTGTTTCCTCAAAGTCTGATGAAAGCTCATCACCCGGAGCGTTAACTGCAATTAGATAAGGAACCTTGTTGCCCCAGACGTTTTCAGCACTCATGGTATAACCTCCCGAAAGAGCGTGAAAAACCGTCATCGCCGGTTTGTTATTGTAAGAGAGATATTCTCCGTATACGCTTCTTACTGCGTTTTCGATAATTTTTCTGTTTTTCTCGTAATCATCTCCCCATTTTTTCATTTGTTCGGATTTATCAAGATAGCATTGATGCAACGAAGAAGAATCAGTGATTTGATAATCCTCGTTGTTGTTTTCTTTTCCCATTGTCCACAGAACATAGGTATAGCACACAACTGACTGTGCTTTAAGAGCTTCTTCACAATAAGTTGCCGGCATTTCACCTGCAACTGCTCCTACAAGGTATTCAAACATATCAACCTTAACTGTGGAATTATTCTCGGTTTTGAAAACCTTTACTGTGGTTTTTCCTGTTGTTTGTACAGTGCTTCCGGCAGTTTGAAGTGATGTATCAGTATAAGTCTCAGCTTTAGTGGTGGCAACCGAAACAAGGGGGAAGAGCAGTGAGGTAACACAAAGTATCAAACAAAGTATTGCGTAAATCTTGAGCATTATTTTCTTACCTTTCTTTAAATGTTTGTCCTAAATATTGACTTTATAATTACTATGTTATAAAATATAGGGTAATTACAATTTACAGTAGGTAACTATAATTTTTTCGGGAGGCAAAACAATGTACGATAAAATTAACCCGATTTCTCCGGAACTTCTGGAGGTAATGAGTGAAAAAATTGAAAAGAAAAGTCAGATAAATATGGATGACTTCTGGAAATACGGCGTTAAAAGAGGTTTGAGAAATCCTGACGGCACAGGTGTTATGGCAGGTCTTACAAACATCTGCTCTGTTGAAGGCTATTATATAGATGACGGTGAAAGAGTACCCAAAAACGGCGTTCTGAAATACAGAGGCTTTAATATTAATGATATAATTGAGGCCTGTGAAAAGGAAGACCGCTTCGGTTTTGAGGAAGTTGCTTATCTTCTCATATTCGGCTCACTTCCCACAAATGAGCAGGTAAATCTTTTTAAAGAAATACTTGGCACTTGCCGATTTCTTCCCGACACATATATTGAAGATGTGCTTATGAAGAATGCTTCTATGGATATTATGAATAAGCTTGCCAGATGTATCCTTATTGCGTATTCATTTGATGAAAATCCGGATGATGTTTCGATAGAAAATGTTCTCAGACAGTCTGTACAGCTTATAGCACAGATACCGGTTATCATAGGTTACGCTTATCAGGTTAAACGTAAGAAATTTTACGGTAAGAGTATGCATATTCATCCTGAAAAAAAGGAGCTTACTATTGCAGAAACAATACTCCGTTCAATAAGAAAGGACGGCAAATTCACTCACGAAGAGGCGAGACTTCTCGATATTTGCCTTATGCTTCATGCGGAACACGGCGGTGGTAATAACTCTACTTTTACTAACCGTGTGCTTACGTCAAGCGGAACAGATACTTATTCATCTTATGCCGGTGCTGTTGGTTCTCTTAAGGGCTCACGTCACGGCGGTGCAAATATTAAGGTTGTTAAAATGGTAGAAGATATCAAAGCACATATTGATATCGAAAACGAAGACGAGGTTTTTGCTTACCTTGAAAAAATTATAAGAAAAGAGGCAGGAGACGGCAGCGGACTTGTTTACGGTATGGGTCATGCGGTTTATACATTATCAGACCCGAGAGCAGTTATACTTAAGCGTAAGGCTAAGGAATTTGCTTATAAGAACGGTTTTGAAAAAGATTTTGAGCTTCTTAATTCAATCGAACGTCTTACACCCGAAGTGTTTAAAAAGGTTAAGGGCAAGACCAAAATTATGTGTGCAAACGTAGATCTTTATTCCGGGCTGATTTACAATATGCTCGGCATTCCTGAAGATCTTTACACTCCTCTTTTTGCTTGTGCAAGAATTGTCGGTTGGTCGGCTCACCGTCTTGAAGAGCTTATTTCCGGCGGAAAGATTATTAGACCGGCATACAAAAACATTGCATTACCCAAAAAATATGTTCCGATCAATGAAAGAATTGAAAATTTCAAGTCACTTGAAAAATATGTTCCTTCCGATCAAAGAGAATACTCACAGGAGGATTGAAATGAAAATTAAAAATTCAAATGATAATCTTAAATTAGGAAACCTCATCCCCTTAGTGTATGGCTCTGCACTTGTACTAATTGTTTTAAGATGCTTACAGCTTGCAAAATATATTGACAGTGAAACCGGCTTTCTTACAGGAGGCGGCTTTGTCAGTTTTGCTTTTTATGCAGTTATGGCGGTTGCCTGTATCGGTTTTGTTGCTGTTTCGTTTCTTTCCGCGCAGGGACGAAATGTTGAACTTGTTGCCTTAAAGGATAAGAACGCCGCAATCGGTTGTACTGTTTTTGCCGTAAGTCTTATTTATGATTTTTTGGACAGCTTTATTGAAGGTATAGTTATTTACAACGATATGCCTATTGAAAGCTACGGTAACATAGGCGAATTTGCAAAAGCTTTAATGGCAACAGGTGCTTTGCCTTATGCTCTTCAGGCTTTGTTTGCGCTGCTGTCAGCAGTATATGTTATAGTTCTTGCCAAAAGCTTTTTTGCCGGAAGCAAAGCAGCTCACAATAAAAAATTTATCGCTGTTGCTCCTGTTGCGTGGGCTTCCTTTAAGCTTATAACACGATTCATCAAACAGATAAGTTATATTAAGGTTTCCGATCTGTTTCTGGAGCTGATTATGATATCATTTATGATACTGTTCTTTGTTGCATTGTCTCAGGTTGTATCAGGCGTTTACAGCGACGACTCCGGATGGAGAATAACTGCTCTCGGTTTTAGCAGTGCCTTACTTTCATTTGTTATCAGCGTTCCGAGACTTGTATTTACTTTATTTGCTGATGAATTTGTAAATAAAGAATATCCTTTCAGTCTTGATGATGCAATGTTCGGAATATTTGCTCTTTTTATTGCTCTTGCTGCCGTGAAATCGGTTAAAAAAGCAGGCTTAAGTGAGGAATAACATATATGGATATTTTTAAAAATCTTCCCGTAAGCTTTGCGGGAATTGACAGACTTTTTGAAGTTTCTAACTATATTGATCTCGGATTTACCACTATACGCTGGTACGGTGCAATCATCGCCTTCGGCTTCACTCTTGCCGTGCTTTTCGGCGGTTACACAGCACACAAATGGAAAATAAATCTTGATAAAATGATTGATGTTTTATTATACGGTACTGTTGCAGCTATTATAGGCGCAAGACTTTATTATGTTGCTTTTGAGTGGGATACTTATAAAAACAACCTTGTTGATATATTCAAAATATGGGAAGGCGGACTTGCAATTTACGGCGGTATTATCGGCGGTATTTTAGCGGCATTAGTCGTATGTAAAATTGAGAAACTTAACTTCTGCAATCTGCTTGATATGGTTGGAATGAGTTTACTTATCGGTCAGGGTATCGGACGTTGGGGCAACTATGCAAATCAGGAAGCCTTTGGCGGATTTACCTATAAAAATTGGGGTATGATGAGCGAAAAAGTTGTTGAGTATATTGCCCGCAATCCTGCAAAATTCGGTATTGAAAACTTAACCGGTACTGAAGCAATAGGGGAATACATCGCTGAGAACAATCTTTATGTTCATCCGACATTTTTTTATGAGTCTGTCTGGTGCATTCTTGGATTTTTTGTTCTTTTTATAATTCTCAAGAAATTCCGTAAATTCAGCGGACAGCTTTTTCTTTGCTACGGTCTTTGGTACGGATTTGAAAGACTTATAGTTGAAGGCATGAGAACAGATAGTCTTTATGTTGCAAACACAAATCTTCGTGTATCACAGCTCGTTTCGTTAGCACTTGTAATTGTTTGCGGAATGTTACTTATTAGTCTTACGGTTAAATATACAAAACATCCTAAGCCCATTGAAGGCATTGATTATTTTCCGCCAAAAACCGAAAAAGAGCTTCTTAGTGAAAAGAAAAAGCTCGAGCGTAAGGCTGCAAAGAAAAACAGCCGTCAGCTTAAGGTTCAGGATGGTAAGCCGATGCTGAAAAAAGCTTCTGAAAAATCAGACGAAGAAGCAAATAATATATAAGAGGTGTTACTATGTATAAGTTGATAGACGGTAAAGCTGTATCGGAGTATATCAAAAATTCCGTTAAAGAAAAGGTCGCTGATCTCAAAGTGGAAGGTAAAGAAATAACCCTTGCTGTTATTATCGTTGGTAATGACCCCGCTTCAAGAGTTTATGTGAACAACAAGAAAAAAGCTTGTGAATATGTAGGCTTCAGATCTCTTGAATATGCACTTGATGAGCAGACCAGCGAACAGGAGCTGCTTGAGCTTATTGACAGACTCAATAAGGACAAATCTGTTAACGGAATCCTTTGTCAGCTGCCTGTTCCTGAGCATATTGATGAAGAGAAGGTTATTGACCGGATTTCACCTGAAAAAGATGTCGACGGATTTTCCAAGATAAACGTCGGTAAGCTCTGGGTAGGGGATTATGATCTTGCCGCTTGTACGCCTATGGGTGTTATGGAGCTTCTTAAATATTACAATATCGATGTTAACGGTAAGAATTGCGTTATTATCGGCAGAAGTAATATTGTCGGTAAACCTATGGCGGCTCTTCTTCTTGAAAAGAACGGTACTGTTACAATCTGCCATTCAAGAACAAAGAATCTCAGCGAAATTACAAGTCAGGCTGACATCCTTGTTGCTGCTGTGGGAAGAGCCGGTTTTGTAACGGCTGATATGGTAAAGGAAGGCGCTGTTGTAATTGATGTTGGTATAAACCGTAATGCAGAAGGTAAGCTTTGCGGCGACGTTGATTTTGACGGCGTAAAAGATAAAACATCTTATATTACACCTGTTCCCGGCGGATGTGGCCCCATGACTATTGCAATGCTTATGAATAATACTCTTGTTGCTGCCGAAAAGCAAGGAGAAATATAAAGGATGCTTTATTATTCGTTGCTGGATATTTCAGCGATTACTGACATACAAACCGATAATATTAGGCAGAAAATCGCTCGGCATTTTACAGACGGTGATAGCCTTAAAAGAAAAGAATCTGTTATTGCAAGGGCTCTGCTTTGCCATATGCTTGATAAATGTTTCGGAGTTAGGGACTTTACCGTTGACAGCGATAAAAACGGTAAACCGGTCATTGTCAACAGCGATCTGTATTTTAATTTGAGTCATAGCGGAAATTTTGTTCTTTGCGTATGCGGTGATGAAAATACCGGCTGTGATATTGAAAAAATAATGGCTTGTAATTTTAAGGTTGCAGAGCGGTTTTTTTGCGAAAATGAGTGCAGATTGTTAAGTGCAAGTGATAATTTTCCGTTTGATTTTATGAGAATGTGGACTCTTAAGGAAAGCGTTCTTAAATTTTCAGGAAAAGGTATATCCGGCGGTCTTGACTCCTGGGATTTTTCGGGTTATTATAAAGAGGATAAGTTTATGCTTGACGGACTGATGTTTCTGTCTTTTGAAAAAAACGGATACTATATCAGTGTTTGCTCTCGGAGTGATGAGCTGATTTGCGTTGAAGCTTTTATCGGTGATATTATAATGGATTTATAAATGAAAGGAGAGTTTTATGAATACAATCAAATTTTTAAAAAGTAAGCTTGGTTACGGAATAGGTGCTGTAGGTCTTGACTTGAGCTACGGCATGTTCTACTCCTTCCTTGCTCAGTATCTTACAAACGTCCTTAAGCTTAAGCCCGGATTTTTACTTGTGCTTACGCCTATTGCAAGACTATGGGACGGTATCAATGACCCTATGATGGGTACAATTGTTGACAACACAAATACAAAAATGGGTAAGTACAGACCCTGGATTCTCCGCGGTTCTATTCTTAATGCCATTGTACTTATTCTCCTTTTTTCAAACCCCTTTAAATTAGGCGGAGTTGCTCTTTGCGCATATATTGCAATTATGTACGTTGGTTGGGGTATGACAAACACTCTTGCCGATATACCATATTGGTCAATGGTGCCTTCATTCACAAGCGATCCTAATGAAAGAAGCCTTATTTCAACTCTCGCCAGAACCTTCTCAGGTCTTGGTCAGGGTATTGTTTCCTTAGGTGCACCTTTACTTATGGCCGCTGTCAGTCGCACTCCTTCTGTTGATCCGGAAACAGGTGAAAGCACAATGGTTTTTGACGAGCGCAGCTTTTTTATTTGCGCTGTTGTCTGTGCAGTCTGCCTTGTTTTCTTCTCAAGCCTTTCTGTTGCAACTACAAAAGAAACACGTACTACCAAGGCTGCAGAAAAGTTTTCCTTTAAAAAGGCAATACAGATCATCAAATCAAATGATCAGCGTCTTGTATTTATGCTTTTTGCAATGATTTCAAATGCAGGTTGGTACCTTACTTCAGGTGTTGCTGCTTATTACTTTGACGTTGTTGTGGGTGATCCGAAAAAGCAGTCAATGTTCTCAACCTTCCAGGCAGTCGGCTCTGTTGTTGGCTTGCTTCTTCTTCCCTTCCTCCAGAAATATATGTCAAAGAGAAGAGCATATCAGGTATCGCTTCTTCTCGCAGCTCTCGGTTATGCCGGTATTTCTGTCGGTGCTTTTGCGAACAATCTTATGGTTATGAACGTAAGCTATCTTCTCTGCTCAATCGGTATGGCTGCAATGTTCATTGCTCAGACGGTATTTCTTGCTGATGTTGTTGACTACGGTGAATTTAAGATGGGCTTCCGTGCTGAGTCTATCACTTTCTCAATGAAGGGCTTTCTTCAGAAAATGGCATATACCCTTCAGACGATTATCCTTTTCGCTTCACTCGGTCTTTCTAAGTATGACGGTGAGCTTCATGCACAGAATCCCGATTCAGCAAAGCTTGCAATTACACTTATGCTTTGCGTGATTCCAACAGTTCTCTTCCTTATTTCACTTGTTATATTCACAAAGAAGTTTAAGCTTCACGGTGATTTCATGGATGAAGTTACATCTTATGTAACGGAAAACAGAAAGAAAAGGGAGCTTGTAGCCGAATAATTCAAGTTTATATTGAGTCGGTCCTGCGAGATTTTGCAGGATCGACATTTTTTCGCTTTAAATCCTTAAAATTGCGTTGTTTTTGGTTGACATGTAAAAATCCTTGTGATATAATCTTTTCTAATTGATATGTCCCTTCTGAAAGGATTTTTAAAATGAAACTTACAGGTTCACAGATTGTTATTGAAACCTTAATCGAACAAGGGGTGACCGACGTTTTTGGTTATCCCGGCGGACAGGTAATAAATATATATGATGCCTTGTATAAGGCAGGCGACAGGATTAACCATTTCCTGACTGCTCACGAGCAAGGCGCCTCCCATGCGGCTGACGGTTATGCAAGAGCTTCGGGAAAGGTCGGTGTTGTAATAGCGACCTCAGGTCCGGGCGCAACTAATCTTGTAACCGGAATAGCTACCGCAATGCTTGATTCTGTACCCATGGTCGCAATTACGGGAAACGTTGCTTCGTCTCTTGTCGGCAAGGATAGCTTTCAGGAAATTGACATTACCGGTATCACCCTTCCCATAACAAAGCATAACTTTTTTGTTAAGGATGTAAACGAGCTTGCTGACTGTATAAGAGAAGCTTTTGTGATTGCAAAATCGGGAAGACCCGGACCGGTTCTTGTTGACATTCCTAAGGATGTACAGTTGGCTGTTTGTGAGTTTGAGGCAAAGGGGATTGCACCTAAAAGTCCTGAAAAGCTCGCTAAAGAAAGTAAGCTGACAGAAGCTATTAAGCTGATAAATGAATGCGAACGTCCTTACATTTATGTCGGCGGCGGTGTGATGAGTCGTAGCCTTGGTGATGATGTTATCAGACTCAGTGAAAAAATTGACGCTTGCATCGGATGTACTTTTATGGGTCTTTCTTCAATTCCGGATTCATACGAAAGATTTCTCGGTATGCAGGGCATGCACGGTCATTACGCTTCTTCAATGGCTAACAAAAATGCTGATCTTATCATTGGTATCGGTGTCCGTTTCAGCGACAGAGCTACAGGTGATACTCAGAAATATTGTAAGGGTGCCAAGATAATACAGTTGGATGTAGACAGAGCCGAAATAAATAAAAACATATTGGTCGATGTAGGTGTTATCGGCGATATCGCGGACAGCTTGAAACGAATTACCGATGCGGTTGATGCTAAGGCGAGACCTGAATGGCACAGTACATTTGAAAAGCTTAAGCAGGATGAGCTGTTAATTGAAAAAACTAATGAGAGTAAGTCAACCTCAGCGTTTTCACCTAAAAAGGTTTTTGATATTATCAATAAATATAAGGGTGATGATGTTCCTGTAGCAACGGATGTCGGACAGCATCAGATGTGGGCTGCACAGTATGTCAGCTTTGAAAAGAACAGAAAATTTATTTCATCCGGTGGCTTGGGAACAATGGGTTACGGACTCGGCGCTGCGATAGGTGCTCAGATTGCAACAGGTAAAAAGACTGTGCTTATAACCGGTGACGGCTCTTTCGGTATGAATCTTAATGAGCTTGCCACAGCTGTTACCTACAATGTACCGGTTGTTATAGTTCTTCTTAATAACGGTGTACTCGGTATGGTACGTCAATGGCAGACCTTGTTTTTTGAAAAGAGATATTCAAATACTGTCCTTGAAAGAAAAACAGATTTTCCGCTTCTGGCCAAGGCTTTCGGCGCTGAAAGCTATCACGCTGAAACACCTGAGGAATTCGAAAAATCTATAAGCAAGGCTATGGAAAGCGACGGTCCGGTGCTTATCGAGGTTATGATTGAAAAGGATGAGCTTGTTCTTCCTATGCTTCCTCCGGGAGGTTCAATAGAAGATATTATTGTGAGTATTGAAAAGGGGGATGACAATGAGTAAGTATGTAATTGCTGTATATGTTGACAATAAGCCCGGTGTGCTTACCAGAGTATCAAGTATGTTCACCCGTCGTGCATTCAACATTGATACGCTTACCGTTGGTGAGATTGAAAATCCTGCATATTCACGTATTACGATTTCGCTTTCAGGTGACGAATATACTAAAAATCAGATTGTAGCCCAGCTTCATAAGTTACATAATGTTCAGAAGGTTAAGGTTCTTTCTGATGAAAGCGCAATGAAACGCGAACTTATGATTATCAAGATGAAAAATAATCCTCACAACAGAGCCGAAATTATGGCGGCTGCTGAGGTTTACAAAGGAAAGATCATCGACTATTCAGTAAGCACAATCAGCGTTGAGGTTACGGGCGAGCCCGTAAAAATCGATGCTTTCATTGAGCTTATGAAGCCTCTCGGCATTTTGGAAATGTGCCGTACCGGTATTGTTGCTATTGAGCGCGGTGCGGAAACTATGTTTTCTCAGGAATAAATAAATTCAAATATATACTTTAAAAATAAAGGAGTTAATTATTATGCAAAACATTTATTATCAGCAGGACTGTAATCTTGCAAAGCTTAACGGAAAAACCGTTGCAATTATCGGTTATGGCTCACAGGGTCATGCTCATGCACTTAACCTTAAGGATTCAGGTGTAGATGTAATTGTTGGTCTTTATAAGGGCAGCAAGAGCTGGGCTAAGGCTGAAGCTCAGGGTGTTAAGGTTATGACAGCAGAAGAAGCAGCAAAGAATGCAGATATGATTATGATTCTTATCAACGATGAGAAGCAGGCTAAGCTTTACAAAGAAAGCATTGAACCTAACCTTACAGAGGGTAAGACACTTGCTTTTGCCCACGGCTTCAATATTCACTACGGTTGCATCAAGCCTCCCAAGAACGTAAACGTTGTTATGATCGCTCCTAAGGGCCCCGGTCATACAGTAAGAAGTGAATATCAGCTCGGCAAAGGTGTTCCCTGTCTTGTAGCAGTTGAGCAGGATGCAACAGGTGATGCCCTTGAAATCGCACTCGCTTATGCTCTCGGTATCGGCGGTGCAAGAGCCGGTGTTCTTGAAACAACCTTCAGAACTGAAACCGAAACAGACCTTTTCGGTGAGCAGGCAGTTCTTTGCGGCGGCGTTTGTGCTCTTATGCAGGCAGGATTTGAAACTCTTGTTGAAGCAGGTTATGATGAAAGAAATGCTTACTTTGAGTGCATTCACGAAATGAAGCTTATCGTTGACCTTATTTATCAGAGCGGATTTGAAGGTATGAGATATTCAATTTCAAATACTGCTGAATACGGTGACTATATTACAGGTCCCAAAATTATTACAGAAGAAACCAAAAAAGCAATGAAGAAGGTTCTCAAGGATATTCAGGACGGTTCCTTCGCTAAGGAATTCCTTCTTGATATGTCCGATGCAGGCTCTCAGGTACATTTTAATGCTATGCGCAAGATTGCAGCTGAGCATCCAGCTGAGGTTGTCGGCAAGGAAATCCGTAAGCTTTACTCATGGAGTGACGAGGATAAGCTTATCAATAACTAATCATCTAAAAATAGGGTCTGTTGAGCCGAGGCACAGCAGACCCTAAATGACTTTTCCGAGAGGATGAAAAACTATGATTAAAGATACTATTGTTGACGGTTTTGCCAATGCGCCGCACCGTTCACTTTATCACGCATTGGGTCTTACCGATGAAGAGCAGTCCAGACCGCTTATCGGTATCGTTTCATCATTCAATGAAATTGTACCGGGTCATGTTAATCTTGACAAAATAGCAGATGCTGTAAAGCTTGGTGTTGCTATGGCAGGCGGTACACCAATTGTTTTTCCTGCTATTACCGTTTGTGACGGAATTGCAATGGGACATGTCGGTATGAAATATTCGCTTATTACACGTGATCTTATTGCCGATTCTACAGAGGCAATGGTTATGGCTCACGGTTTTGACGGTCTTGTAATGATTCCTAACTGCGATAAAAATGTGCCGGGTCTTCTTATGGCGGCGGCAAGACTTAACATTCCGACTATTTTTGTTTCGGGTGGTCCGATGCTTGCAGGCAGACTTGACGGCAAGAAAACAAGCCTTTCAAGTATGTTTGAGGCAGTAGGTGCTTATTCTGCAGGCAAAATTGATGATAACAGACTCAAGGTTTGTGAAGAAAAAACCTGTCCCACTTGCGGTTCGTGTTCAGGAATGTATACGGCAAACTCAATGAATTGCCTTACTGAGGTTTTGGGTATGGGACTTGAGGGCAACGGAACTGTTCCTGCTGTTTATTCAAAGAGAATTGAGCTTGCAAAACACGCAGGTATGCAGATAATGGAGCTTGTAAGAAAGAATATCCGTCCCAGAGATATAATGACAAAGGCAGCATTCAACAATGCTCTTACAGCTGATATGGCTCTTGGCTGCTCAACTAACAGTATGCTCCACCTTCCGGCCATTGCAAATGAATGCGGTATTGAAATCAACCTTGATGATGCTAACAGAATCAGCGAAAAGACACCCAATCTTTGCCACCTTGCTCCTGCAGGTCATACCTATATGGAAGATCTTAACGAGGCAGGCGGCGTATATGCTGTACTTAAGGAGCTTACAAAAAAAGAGCTTCTTGACACAAGCGTAATGACATGCACAGGAAAAACAATGGCAGAAAATATTGAAAATGCCGTAAATACGGATACCGATACAATCAGAAGCATTGATAATCCCTATTCACAGACAGGCGGTATCGCTGTTCTTCGCGGTAACCTTGCTCCCGACGGATGTGTTGTAAAGAGAAGTGCAGTTGCACCTGAAATGCTTGTTCACGAGGGTCCTGCAAAGGTTTTCGACAGTGAAGAGGATACAATAAGAGCTATTTACAACGGTGAAATTGTAAAGGGAGACGTTGTTGTTATCCGTTATGAAGGTCCTTCGGGAGGTCCCGGTATGAGAGAAATGCTTTCACCTACATCTGCTATTGCAGGTATGGGACTTGATAAGGATGTTGCTCTTATTACCGATGGCAGATTTTCCGGAGCTACAAGAGGCGCTTCAATCGGTCACGTTTCACCTGAAGCTGTAAGAGGTGGTCTAATAGCTTATGTAAAAGACGGCGATATAATAAGCATCAATATTCCTGAATATAAAATTGAGCTTAAGGTCAGCGAAGATGAAATAGAAAAGAGAAAAGCAGAAACAACTCTTAAGGTCAAAACAGATATAAAGGGTTGTCTTAAGCGTTACTCAGAAATGGTAAGCTCTGCCGACAAGGGTGCTATTATCAATAAGTTTTAAAATACGGTGAGCATATTATGTCAAATCTTGATTTAAACCAACTAAAAAATGAACTGGCGACACTTTCTGTTTTCAGAAATCTGCTTTACAAAAAAGAGATGGATAGCTTTTTCAAATTCATCGAAGAAGACGGTTTAAGCTTCAGGCTTTTGAGGTACGGTGAGTTTGTAAGCTCATTGGCTTTAAGCAACGCTTCTTTTTCGGAGTTTCTGAAAAAAGCTGTATGCGAGGATGAGAATATTTATATAACCCTTGTTGCAAAAGGAATAGAAATTCCTTCCAGCGTTCGTAAAAATGCAGAAAGAGAGCTTGAAATTTTCAGTCGTATTACCGAGATAACCTGTGAAGATATAAGAGCATTTCTCGGATATGACGGTTATCTTCCTGAATTTGAAAATACACCTACAGATTTCAAAAGTATGTATTCGGACAGATGTGAAAACGTTTCTTGCTTCGGCTACGGAATTTTCACCTCTTATCCTATGTTTAAGGTTGTCGGAAATGAAATTGTTCCTGTTAAATCCTGCGACGAAATAGAGGTTCAGGCTTTTGTCGGTTATGAAAAGGAAAGGCAGGCTGTAATTGACAACACAACAGCGCTCGTCAAAGGCAGTCCTGCAAATAATGTCCTTCTCTACGGTGATGCAGGTACCGGTAAATCCTCTACGGTAAAGGCTGTTGCGAATATGTTTTTCGATAAAGGTGTAAGGCTTATTGAAATAAGAAAGGATCAGCTTTTACAGCTTTGCGATATTATGGGAAAAATCGCAGATAATCCTTTAAAGTTCATTATCTTTATTGATGATCTATCGTTTAATAAAAATGATGATCAGTTTTCGATGCTGAAGGCGGCTTTAGAAGGTTCGGCGAGTGTCAGGGCAGGAAATGCTGTGATTTATGCTACAAGCAATCGTCGCCATATAGTCAAAGAAACCTTCTCTGACAGGGCTACCGGCGGAGATGACATTCACCGTAACGATACTGTTCAGGAGTTGCTTTCACTTTCGGAGCGTTTTGGTCTTACGGTTTATTTCTCAAAGCCGAACAAAATCTTATATCTTGATATAGTTCATCAGCTTGCAAAGAGATATTCTATTGATATGGAGCAGGGTGAACTTGACGTAAAGGCAGAAGCCTTCGCACTTAATAAAGGAAATCGTTCTCCGCGTGCGGCAGAGCAGTTTATAAAAAGTCTTATAACAACATAAAATGAAAGGACGTTTAATTATGATTACTAAAATTTCTACTTCTAAGGCACCTGCAGCAATAGGTCCTTATTCTCAGGCTATTTCAACCGGTTCCATGCTTTACACCTCAGGTCAGCTTGGCATTAATCCCGAAAACGGTGAGCTGGAAGGTGCAGATGTTACTGCTCAGGCAGAGCAGGTTATGAAAAATCTCGGCGCTGTTCTTGAAGAAGCAGGAACTAATTTTGATAATATTGTTAAAACCACTTGTTTTCTTGCCGATATGGCTGATTTTGCAGCGTTTAATGCGGTCTATTCAAAGTATATTACCTCTGCACCTGCAAGAAGCTGTGTTGCTGTTAAAACGCTTCCTAAAAACGCTCTTGTTGAAGTTGAAGCTATAGCTGTTATTGAGTAATATGAAAAATCAGCAAAAGATAAAATGGTTGATTTATCCGGTATTGGTAGTTGTGATTTCTGTGCTGTCGGCTGTAAGCGCTTTTGCTGCGGATAATTCTTATCTTAGCTATGAGTTTATAGGTAATAGCTGTATAGTTACAGAATGTGACGATGAGGCAAAGGGGCAGATTAATGTTCCTGAAACGGTAAACGGAAAAGATGTTGTCGGAATAAAGGATAACGCTTTTTCTGATTGTTACTATCTGACCGGAATTAATCTTCCTGAAACCGTGAGAAGTATCGGAAACGGTGCTTTTGCATCTTGTATTTCTCTTGAAATGTTTGATATGCCGGACAGTGTTGAAAATCTCGGAAATTCTGTTTTTTCAAATTGCGTTTCGTTAAGAATTGTTAACCTGTCACAGAGTGTCAATATCGTTCCTGAAGAAACCTTTTATATGTGTAAAGCTTTAAAAGAAATAGAAATTTCAGAGGATACGACCTTGTTCGGAAAAAATGCTTTTAAAGGTTGTTCGTCGCTGAGGAGTATTGTTTTACCGGGAAATTTATATGAAATTTCATCCGGTTGCTTTTCAAATTGCTCATCATTGGAAAAGGTTTATCTGCCCTTATCTGTTTTACAGATATGTCGTGATGCTTTTGAAAAATGTACATCGTTGAATACCGTGTATTATCAGAGCAGCGAAAGAAATTTTGAAAAAATAAGTATCCTTGCTGGTAATGATTCTCTGTTGCACAGCAATGTGATTTTCAATCATAATCACAGATCGGCTTCTGTAGCAACCTCTGTTGAAGCAACATGCGAGGAAGACGGTTATACAACCTATGACTGTGTTTGCGGATTTTCAGAGACAAGCAATTATGTTGTTGCTAAAGGTCATGAACTTACTGAATATCTTAAGATTTATGAACCGGATTGTGTCAATACCGGTCTGGCTTATCTTAAATGTGCAAACTGTAATTTTTATGAAGAATTAATTCTTTCATTAAAGCAGCATACACCTGTAATTGATGCAGCGGTTAAGTCTGATTGTATTAACACGGGTTTGACGCAGGGGAGTCATTGCTCTGTTTGCGGCAAAGTTCTGACAGCGCAGAATAAGGTGCCTGTCAGCGAGCACAGTTTTACAAAGAAGATATCAGATAAAGCTCATCTTGCCACGCAGGCTTCTTATACAGTACCGGCAACATATTATCTTTCCTGCGATGTGTGTGATGCAATAAGCAAGGATAAAACCTATACCGGAGCTACACTTTCTCTGGGTATAACAGGTAAGATTGTATCAACCTCTTCTAATGATTCAATTACATTATCCTGGAATAAGGTGGCTGATGCTACAGGCTATGCCGTTTTTTACAAAAACACATCAGGCAAGTGGCAGACTTACAAATACCTGACTGCCAATACCCTGAAAATGACAAAGCTACCTTCGGGCAGATTATACGAATTTGCGGTAAGGGCTTACGTAACTGAAAGAGGTAAAACGGTGTTTTCTCCGTCTTTTGCGACACACAAGGAAGCAACAAGACCTTTGCCTCCTGGAAAAGTAGTTGCGGTACAGAATGAAAATGCAATTCAACTTAATTGGACCGCTTCGGCCGGCGCTACGAATTATCAGGTCTTTTATTATAATACGGTTCAAAAGAAATGGATAGTAATCGGTTATGCTGTCAAAGGTTGCAAGCATACAATTTATAATCTTAAGCCGGGTGTGGCGTTTACTTTTGCTGTAAGACCTTATATAAACACAGGAGCTAAAAATGTGCATTCCAGCAGCTACACTTCAATTTCAACATGCACAAAACCTATAGTTCCGATTTTGAAATCAACTCCGCTTAAAGGTGCGGTAAGACTTAATTGGGATAAGGTCAGCGGTGCTGACGGATATGTTATATACGGCTCTTCGAGTCCTAACTCGGGTTATGTCAAGCTTGCTATTACATCAGGTCTTACATATACTAAAAACGGACTTGTAAGCGGAAGAACCTATTATTTTAAAGCTTATTCTTATAAAAGGACACCTGCCGGTGTAGTTTACAGCTATGCAGGACCTGTGAAAACTGTTACAACAAGATAAAAATATAACCGTACCAATGTTGCTGATTGGTACGGTTATTGCTTTATTTAATCATTTCGGCAAATTCGGATTCGCTTATAACGTTAACGCCGAGCTCGTTTGCCTTCTGAAGCTTACTGCCGGCATCTTCTCCGGCTAAAACATAGTCTGTTTTCTTAGAAACACTCGAAGAGGTTTTTCCGCCGAGGGATTCAATAATTTTTGAAGCTTCACTGCGTTTGAACGCTGTAAGTGTACCGGTCAGAACAAATACTTTTCCGTCAAAACGGTTTTCTTTTACGGTTTCTTCGCCTTTCATATTAACTCCGAGACTTTCAAGCTTTTCAATAAGCTCTATGCTTTCAGGGTGGGAGAAAAATTCCGTAACGCTTTGCGCCATAATCAAACCGTAGCCATCAATTTCAGCTATTTCTTCGGTTGTAGCTGAAATGATATTTTTCATAGAACCGAATTTATCGCTTAAAAGCTTGGCTGCCTTCTGACCGATATGTCTTATACCGAGAGCAAATATAAGCTTGGATAAATCATTCGACTTAGCTTTTTCTGCGGCTTTAATGAGGTTTTCAGCACTTTTTTCACCCATACGGTCGATCTGTGCGATCTCGTTCTTCGGTAGCGTAAAAATGTCCGCTGCGGTTTTAACTATACCTTTCTCAACAAAAATTTCTAGTACAGCTGTGCCAAGTCCCTCTATATCCATAGCGTCTCGCGAGCAGAAGTGGATAAGATTACGCAACAACTGATTAGGACAGTCGGGATTACAGCACCTTACAGCAGCTTCACCGGCTTCTCTTGTGACCTTGCCTGAACAAGAAGGGCAGATGTCAGGTAAGCGGTATATTTCCTTATCTTGGTTATGCCACGATACTGAAAGCACCTCGGGGATGATATCGCCGGCTTTTCGTACAATGATTTTGTCGCCGATTGAAATGCCTTTTTCGTTAATAAAATCCTGGTTGTGAAGCGTTGCCCGGCTGACCGTTGTACCTGCAAGTAAAATCGGTTCAAAAATTGCCGTGGGGGTCAGCACTCCCGTTCTTCCGACGGCAACCTCTATGTCGAGCAGAGTCGTCTCTTTTTCCTCGGGAGGATATTTGAATGCGAGTGCCCATTTGGGAAACTTAGAGGTAGAACCGAGAGCTTCTCTTTGTGCAAATGAGTCAACCTTTATAACAGCACCGTCAATATCAAAGGGGAGTGCTCCTCTCATTTCACCGATTTTATTAATTTGTTCTATTGCGGCTTCTATAGAACTGCATTCAGTATAAAGAGGTACGGTGTTGAATTTGAGTTCTTTAATGAAATCAAGAGACTCCTTATGACTTGTCAGAGCTTTGCCCTCAATCTGCTGAATATTAAAAATAAATATATCAAGTTTACGCTTTGCGGTTATTTTGGGATTTTTCTGACGGAGAGAACCGGCTGCAGCATTACGCGGATTTTTAAAAGGCTTTTCACTGTTTAATTCCTGTTCTTTGGTAAGAGCGGTAAAAACTTCTCTTGGCATATAAACTTCGCCTCTTACCTCAAGCAGAGGTAAATCAGTATCAATTTTCAGGGGGATTGCCTTAATGGTGCGAAGGTTAGCTGTAACATCTTCTCCGGTTTTTCCGTCTCCACGGGTTGAACCTCTTACTAAAAGGCCGTTTTCGTATTCAAGCGAAACGGAAAGGCCGTCGATTTTTGGTTCAACAATATAGCGTACATTTTCCGCAACCGCCTTAACTCTTTTGTCGAATGCAAGTACCTCGTCAATGTTGAAAGCATCCTGCAGACTTTCCATAGGTACCTTGTGCTCAACAGGCTCAAACTGACCGTCAGCCTTACCGCCTACACGGTGAGTGGGGGAGTCAGGAGTGATTAATCCCGGGTGTTTCTCTTCAAGATTAACCAGCTCACGAAGCAGCATATCATATTCGTAGTCCTCGATTTCGGGTGCATCCAGTTCATAATATCGCTTACTGTGATATTCAAGAAGCTTACGTAATTCGTCGATTCTCAAACTGTCTTTCTTTAACTCGTTCATTATTTATCTCCCTAAAGTTCCGTTGTGAAATTCTTTTGCAAACCATATATCATCAACGGAAAATTCCTTGCCGTTCAGATATTCGAGTGAGCCTGCATCGGTTGTAAAGTCAAATATAAGCTTATGTGAGCAAAGACACTGCTTTTTGTAACCTACTTTTTTATTGTTCTCGTTTTTGCCGTATTTTCCGTCACCGAGCAATGGGTTACCGAGCCACGCCATATGAGCTCTAATCTGGTGTGTTCTGCCCGTAAGCAGGTCAACCTCGACAAGACTTAAACCGTTTTTACTACCGAGCACCTTGTATTTTGTCTTGATATATTTTGCCTCTTCGGAGGGCTTTTTAGAAATGAAAACCTTATTTTTACTTTCATTTTTCACAAGGTAGCCGTCGATGATATCCTCATTTTTCGGGGGAGTGCCATGAACAATACAAAGATAAATTTTATGAAGCTCTCTGTCTTTCATTTTCTGGTTCAACACTCTCAGAGCTTCTGCTGTTTTTGCACAGATAACTATACCGCTTGTATTGCGGTCAATTCTGTTGACTAATGCAGGAGTGAAAGAGCTTTCATCAGCGGGATTCCACTCCTTTTTTTCGAAAAGATATCTTTTAACACGTGTTATGAGCGTGTCAACATATTCGTTATCATCAGGGTGGGAGAGTAAACCAACTTTTTTGTTAAGCAGTATTACATTTTCATCCTCGTAAACTATATCAATTTTATTTGATGCAGACATAAAGTCATAGACTGTTTCCTTTTTTTCAAAAAACTCGTCATTTATGTACATATCGACAACATCGCCTATATTGAGCTTGGTTGAAATTTCCGCACGTTTGCCGTTGATTTTAATACGCTTGATGCGAATATATTTATACATCAGAGCCTTCGGTAACTTGGGACAGAACTTTGTAAGAAATTTATCCAATCGCTGACCGCTGTCATTCTTTTCTACGGTGAAACTTTTCAAGATGATACTTCCTTTAAATATATTTAACATATTATAGCACAGAATTGATGGTTTGGGAAGAAGATTTTTTTGTATTTTTGTGTTGTTGATTTTATAAAAAAACTGTGATATTATGATTATAGAATTATGGAGGTTGGTACAATGAAAGAATTACAAAAGTTTATGTTTATGAAAACGAAAGAAAATCCACTAAAATTTGATCGAGTAGGCAGTGGATTTTATGCCGATGTTTATAGGGCGGATTATAAAAATTTGTCACCGATAATTGTTAAGGTTTATAAGTCTAAAGGTATGATGGAAAAGGAGAAAACTCAAATAAAGCTCCTTTCACAGTATGCGCTTTATACTATGCCGGATGTTTTGTGGTCACATTCTGCGGATGAAACGTATGATAAAGATGTGCTTGTAATGAATTTTCTTCAGGGTGAAAACGGAGGAAATGCATTTTATCTTACTCCTTCCAAAAAAGCAAAATTGGCTGAACAGGTTATTGATAATCTTCTTGCTTTTCACAATGTACATAATCCCGAAGGTTTTGGCGAAATAGACGCAGATAAATATCATAAAACCTTCAATGAATATTACAGAGAAAAAGCTGATGTTATTTTAAAAATGGCCGAAAAGTTTAACGGCGACGGACAAATTACTGATTATGTTTTAAGCGTAGTAAAAGAAGCGGTAAAGGAATTTGATAAAATATTTTGTCTGCCGATTACCGAAGCATCCCTCATACATGGCGACTATAATATGTGGAATGTTATGATTGATAAAAAGAACTGTAATGTTACAGCAATTATTGACCCTTGCGGCTGTATGTGGGCAGATAGTGAATACGACTTATATCAACTTAACAACGCAAACGGAAAGCATCTTAAGTTGTTTGATACTTATGCTAAAAAGAAAACACTTTCTGAAAATTGCTTTGAAAAAATGGCGTTTTATGAGCTGTTTACAGAGATTGAGCATTATTACAATTCGGGATATCCGGTGATAAAAAAACTAATCAAAAAACAAGCTGATAATCTGAAAAGATATTTGTAAAAATCATCAGTCCTCAAAACAGAGGACTGATGATTTTATATTATGCTGTTTTTCTTTAGTTGCTTAATTAATTTTTTTGAACGCATTTTCAGGTAAGAATGAGTAATTGACCCAAGTTTTTTATACCAAAGCAATTCAGAATATAAAGCGTACATTTCAAGCTTGACATCACAATACTTTGAAGTTCTGACTTTGCTTTTATAAAGCTCGTACAAACGAAGCTTTTTACCAAAACCTACAGTTAAAGCGAAAAGCTCATACTCAGGGTCAGCCCACATTACATTGAACGGATCAACAACCGAAAGCAGTTCAGTGGTTTTTTTGTCAATTATAAAATTCGGCATCCAGTAATCACCGTGTATTAGCGTAGGTTGTTTTATTTCATCTTCAAAAATTTTATCAAAATTTTCATATGAAAGTTTAACAGCTTTCATAACAACATTATCCAACTTGTTTTCTGTGTGCATATGCTTTGAAAAAGTATAAATTTCGTCGGCAAACAGCTTGTAGTATTCCTGCCAGGTATCATAAACGGCGTTGTCAAAAGGACCGAATTTATCGTTGTGAGCTTGTTGAATTGTAATTAAATTGTTGACGATGCTTTCCGCGAGATGCTTTTTGTTAAATCTGAATTTTAAAGATTTATCTGTTCCGCTTATGCCGTTAATGTATTCCATTGCAATAATACCGTATCCTTCGTCTTCGTCGAAAAAATACACATCTGGAATTTTACTTGCTGTTTTTTCTTTAAGATATAAAAGCATTTCAAATTCCTTTTTAATGAGTTCAGGATGTTTGCTTATTTTTACAGCAATTGAATTATTGTTGTTAAAAAATACGTGATAAACCGATCCGCTGGCGCCGTTGCCAATAGGTGAAATATTATCAACAATATATCCTGTTTTTTTATTTACGGCATTTTTAATCAAACATTCTTCTTTCATTTGCATATCACATCCTTTTTTCAATTATACCATCTATGCGTAATTTTTTCAACTGTAACACAATTTGTTGGGTTTGAGGTCGGATTTAACTGAATAATTTTGTTAATTTTTCCAAAAACAAAACCTTATATAAAATTCTTTTTGTAAAATGTAAAAAAATTCCAAATCTGTTAATAATAACATTGAATAAATACTTGATTTCTTACTGTTATAGTGATAAAATAATAAAGTATTTTTTTATCGGCTTAACCGATATTCTTACCAATTTAATTATAAGGGGTAATGATTTACATGGAAAGAAAGACAGGTACAATTTCCAGAGGTATCCGTTGTCCGATCATCCGTGAAGGTGATGACCTTGCACAGATCGTATGTGACAGCGTAATCGATGCCGCTAAAGGTGACGGTTTTGAACTCAGAGATAAGGACGTTGTTGCTGTAACAGAATCAATTGTTGCAAGAAGCCAGGGTAACTACGCTTCTGTTGATGCAATTGCAAAGGATGTTAAAGAAAAGCTTGGCGGAGAAACAGTTGGTGTAATTTTCCCCATCCTTTCAAGAAATCGCTTTGCAATCTGTTTAAGAGGTATTGCAATGGGCTGTAAGAAGATTGTTCTTATGCTCAGCTATCCCAGCGACGAGGTGGGTAATCATCTTCTTACCTACGATCAGCTTGACGAAGCAGGCGTGAATCCTTATAGTGATGTTCTGTCACTTGAAAAATACCGTGAACTTTTCGGTGAAAACAAGCATGAGTTTACAGGTGTTGACTATGTTGATTATTACTCACAGCTTATAAAGGATTGCGGTGCTGAGTGTGAGGTTGTTTTTGCTAATCAGGCAAAAACTATTCTTGAGTATACTGATTGTGTTCTCACTTGTGATATTCATACAAGGGCACGTACAAAGAGACTCCTCAAGGCTGCAGGTGCAAAGGTTGTCCTCGGTCTTGACGATATTCTTACGTCTTCAATTGACGGCAACGGCTTCAATGCTGATTTCGGTCTTCTCGGTTCAAACAAATCCACTGAGGATACCGTAAAGCTTTTCCCCAGAGACTGTGCTGAGTTCGTTAACAGAACGAAGGAGCTTCTTGATAAAGCAAGCGGTAAAAACATTGAAGTAATGGTATACGGTGACGGTGCGTTCAAGGATCCTCAGGGTAAAATCTGGGAGCTTGCTGACCCCTGCGTTTCACCCGGATATACTGCAGGTCTCAAGGGCACACCGAACGAGCTTAAGCTTAAATACCTTGCCGATAATGATTTCAAGGGTCTCAGCGGCGAGGAGCTCAAGGCTGCAATTTCAAAGCGCATTTCAGATAAGGGTGAGGAAAGTCTTGTCGGCAATATGGCTTCACAGGGCACAACACCCAGACAGTTCACTGATCTTATCGGTTCACTCTGCGACCTTACAAGCGGTTCAGGTGACAAGGGTACTCCTGTTGTTCTTGTACAGGGTTACTTTGACAATTATACAAACTGATAAACAGGCGACCCTTTGCGGTCGCCGTCTTTGGTAGTTAAAATTTAAGTTAAAATACATTGGGAGGAATTAAAATGGATTCAAACAAAAGACCCGAAACCATGGAAAGAATCACAACTAAAGCTCTCGCAGATGCATTTATCGATGAGCAGATTGCTGCTGTACGTGCACAGGTAGGGGATAAGAAGGTTCTTCTTGCTCTTTCAGGCGGCGTTGATTCGTCTGTTGTTGCTGCACTTCTCATTAAGGCAATCGGCAAGCAGCTTGTATGTGTTCATGTAAATCACGGCCTTATGCGTAAGGGCGAAAGTGAAAACGTTATTGAGGTTTTCCGCAATCAGCTTGATGCAAATCTTGTTTATGTTGATGCAACTGATCGATTCCTTGATCTTCTTGCCGGCGTAAGTGATCCTGAGAGCAAGCGTAAAATTATCGGTGCAGAATTTATTAAAGTTTTTGATGAAGAGGCTGCAAAGCTTGACGGAATTTCCTTCCTTGCACAGGGTACAATTTATCCTGATATTCTTGAAAGCATTAAGCAGGCAGAAGGCAAGAAAGCTGTTAAGTCACATCACAATGTCGGCGGTCTTCCTGAAGATATGGCTATGGAGCTTGTTGAGCCTATTAAACTTCTTTTCAAGGATGAAGTACGTGTTGTAGGTGAGGCTCTCGGACTTCCTCATGCTATGGTATACCGTCAGCCGTTCCCCGGTCCCGGCCTCGGTGTTCGTTGCCTTGGCGCAATTACTCGTGACCGTCTCCATGCCCTCAGAGAGGCTGATGCAATTCTTCGCGAGGAATTTGATCTTAACGGTCTTGCTGAAAAAGTATGGCAGTACTTTATTGCAGTGCCCGATATGAAGAGTGTCGGCGTAAAGGATGACAGCCGTTACGAAGGTTGGCCTGCAATTATAAGAGCTGTGAACACCACAGATGCTATGACTGCTACAATTGAAGAAATTCCTTACGCAGTTCTCCACAAAATTACAGCACGTATTACCAATGAGGTTGAGGGTATTAACAGAGTATTGTTCGATTTAACCCCGAAGCCGACAGGTACAATTGAGTGGGAATAAAATTAAAAATACCCGAAAGCCTTGTAAAATCTAGGTTTTCGGGTTAATTTTTTTGCTTTTGAGTACAATTTGAGTTCAAAAAATTGAGTATAACAATTCAAGCAGGGGAGAGTGCTTGATTTATTTAGGTATTGCACCTGAACGTTGAAGTTCCATCTCAATGGCTTCAATGTAATCTTTCATTTCATTCATAACATCAAGAATAGCTTGCTCATTTGTGTCGCCGTATTTAGCGGCACTTTTTTCATATCCATAGGTAATTTTCTCCCACTTTAATATGTCTTTGAAAACGTCATCAGACTTTAACATAAAAGCAAGACTTTGTGCATTTGAATCTGTGCCGTTCACTTTGGCATTAAAGAATTGTGAAACAAATGGATTAATGTCAAATGAAACTGTTTCGGGAATTAGTCCGTCATCTTCACCTCGTTCACCTTTGATAATGAGTAGATTTGTTTTTATGAGCATAAGGAGCAGTCCCATAAAATCGCCTTTGGTTTCAAGACGGATATTATTATCTATTCCTGATATTGCAAAAGAACTTACACCGAGAGCTTCAGCAATCTTTTCAATTTGCTGAGCCTGCGGTGTCATTTTATTTGTTTCGTACTTTCTTATTGATACAGGGTGTATACCGCTAAGGTCAGCAAGCTCTCCTTGAGTTATACCCATACGTGTTCTTAAATATCTAATCTTATCGCCTATTGTCATAGTATGCTTCCTTTCCTTGTAGTCAGGTCACTACTTATTATATATCAAAGAAAGTCAAAAGTCTATACTTTTGATTAAAATAGTTGAATATGAACTAAATGTAAACAATAAAATCACCTCTTGACAAAATGTAGCGATGTCGCTATAATAGTAAATGTAGCGAGAAGACTACACAACATATTAAGGAGGTGAACCAATGACAACAGAAAAGAAAATTTATATTACAGCACCTGAAATGGCAGAAATGCTGGGAGTATCCCTCGGACACGCTTATAAGATTATAAGAAGTCTGAATCAGGAACTTAAAAAAGATGGCTACATTGTGATTGCCGGTAAAGTTCCAAAGGGTTATTTTGAAAAGCGCTGGTTTGGTTACAGTGCGTAAGGAGGTAAAAACATGAAAGCCCAAAAAGATGTAAAGACAGGAAAGTGGCTCATTCAATATAGATACACAGATTGGCAAGGAATCAGAAGAAAATCTACCAAAAGGGGATTTGATACAAAGAGAGAAGCAGAAGAATGGCTAAGAAACTTTCTGCAATCGCAACAGGCGGATTTCAATATGAAGTTTGAGGATTTTCTCAGACTGTATTATGAAGATATGAAGCCGAGAATACGTGAGAACACAATGAATACAAAAAAGTATATTATCGACTTGAAAATACTACCGTTCTTCAGCAAGAAGAGTGTTAATAAGATAACACCCGCCGATGTAAGAAAATGGCAGAATGAGCTGATATCGCAAGGATATTCTCAAACTTATCTCAGGACAATAAATAATCAGTTAACAGCAATATTCAACTTTGCCGTTAGATATTATGATTTGAAAAGTAATCCTTGCACGAAGGCCGGAAGCATGGGTAAAAATTCAGCTGACGAAATGAAGTTCTGGACGAAGGAAGAGTTCTCAGTGTTTATTGATGGGGTAATGGATAAACAGAAGTCATATGTTGCCTTTATGACTTTGTTTTGGACAGGTATGAGAGTAGGGGAGTTACTTGCTTTAACACCTGCAGATATTAACTTTGATGAACGAACAATAAACATTTCAAAATCATATCAAAGGTTAGGCGGTAAAGATGTAGTGACTCCACCGAAAACACCTAAGAGTAACAGAGTTATTACAGTTCCTGATTTCCTGCTAGCAGATATAAAGGACTATATGAATCGTATATACTGCTTGGAAAGTACAGACAGACTCTTTAATATGACAAAGAGTTTTCTCGAAAAAGAAATGCAGAGAGGTATTAAAAATAGCGGTGTTAAACGTATCAGAATTCACGACATAAGACATTCTCACTGTGCTCTGCTCTTTGAGATGGGAATAACACCTTTGGAAGTTGCAGACCGTTTAGGTCACGAAAGAGTAGAAACAACACTCAACACTTATGCTCACCTATATCCCAATAAGCAAAGAACACTTTCAGATAAACTACAAAAAATATATCAGGAGGAATTTTAAATGGCCGGGAAAGACGAGAAAAGGGTAAGAAGTAAAACAATAAGCTTTTATGTTACACCTGAAGAAAACAAACACATTCAAGCGAGAATTAAAATCGCAGGTATGCCGAAGGGAGAATATTTTATCGAATCATTGCTGCATCAAAAGATATGTATCTCCGTAGGCAAATATCAGAGTGACAGGTTGAGTTTAGAAATGAAAAAGTTAAGACTTGCACTTGAAAATACAAATGAAGTTGAGTCGTTAAAAGATGTAATAGACGAGTGCAAGGCATTACTTGAACAGCTTAAAAGTGTAATAGATGATAACTCAAACCTGTCGGCTGATATCTTTAACAGTAACAGCAGAAGGGGAAATAGCTTCAACTCGATTCCGCCTGATGCGTAATTCTGTGTGTCAACCGTGACAACTTATTTGCCACTACCACAGAGGTCGTCACGGTCGTCACGGTTGACACGGAAAACTGCATATTAATGAAAATAAATATGCGGTTTTCCTACCACGTAGGGCGCAATAGCATCTTTTGAATACTCAAGTAGTCAAAAGTGCTTTTGCGTTACTCTTGACAAGAGTAACAGAACCCTTAATAAGGTTTGGAGATTATAAAAGACGAGAAAGGTAAGGTGGTTCTATAAGAAGAACG
>JAFULG010000005.1 GCA_017473435.1 Clostridia bacterium
AAACTCCGCTTATCGTTTTCCTTACGGAAAAGCTCACCGCTCCGTTGTGCTTCCTCTTCCCCAAAAAGCCTATCGGGCTTTTTGGGGACCCCGTAAAATCTCGCTTCATCCGCCACCGGCGGCGCTTCAGCGAGGATGCCCTGCAAGCTTTTGTAAAAGCTTGACCAAAACTTTTCTTGTTTTTATTTTAATAAGCCTTGCCCCAGTATACGAGGTGCTTTGCTTCCTTACCGCAGCAAACGCACTTGTCGCTTACTTTTTCCTGATTAAGAGGCATACAGCGTGAGCCGACACCGGTGATTTCCTTAACCTTGTCCTCACATTCCTCGTCGCCGCACCACATAGCCTTAACAAAGCCGTCACCGTTCTCCTCAAGAGCCTTTGTGATTTCATCAAGAGTTGTGCAGGTGTAGGTTCTCTTTTCTCTGTTTGCAAGAGCCTTATTGAAGATGCCCTCGTTAACCTCTGTGAGCTTTGCAGAAACGCTTTCCGCAAGGTTTTCAAGGGAAACAACAGTCTTTTCTCTGTTGTGACGTGTAACGAGCACACATTCGCCCTTTTCAATGTCACGGGGGCCAACTTCGATACGAACGGGCACACCCTTCATTTCATACTCTGCATACTTCCAGCCGGCGGAGTTGTTGCTGTCGTCAAGCTTTACGCGGATGCCTGCCTTCTTAAGGTCAGCCATAAGCTCGTTAGCCTTTTCAAGCACGCCTTCCTTGTGCTGAGCAACGGGGATGATAACTGCCTGAATAGGAGCAACTGCGGGAGGAAGAACAAGACCGTTATCGTCACCGTGAGTCATAATAATAGCACCGATGAGTCTTGTTGTAACACCCCAGGATGTCTGATGGGGATATTCAAGCTTGTTTTCCTTGCTCTGGTACTGAATACCGAAGGCCTTTGCAAAGCCGTCACCGAAGTAATGTGAGGTACCTGCCTGAAGAGCCTTACCGTCGTGCATAAGAGCTTCAATAGCATAGGTTGAAACAGCGCCTGCAAACTTGTCGCTTTCGGTCTTTTTACCCTGAATGATGGGGATTGCAAGATACTTTTCACAGAAGTCTGTGTAAACATTAAGCATCTTTTCTGTTTCGGTAATTGCTTCCTCGGCTGTAGCGTGGATTGTATGACCCTCCTGCCAGAGGAATTCTCTTGAACGAAGGAAGGGACGAGTTGTTTTTTCCCAACGTACAACGCTTACCCACTGATTGTAAAGCTTGGGAAGGTCACGGTGAGAGTGGATAATGTTAGCGTAATGCTCACAGAAAAGAGTTTCTGATGTAGGACGTACACAGAGTCTTTCCTCAAGCTTTTCGCTGCCGCCGTGGGTTACCCAGGCAACCTCGGGAGCAAAGCCCTCAACGTGGTCCTTCTCCTTCTGGAGGAGTGATTCGGGGATAAACATAGGCATACACACGTTTTCGTGGCCGGTTTCCTTGAACATACCGTCAAGGATGCGCTGGATGTTTTCCCAGATAGCGTATGCGTAGGGGCGGATAACCATACAGCCCTTTACGCTTGTGTATTCAACAAGCTCTGCCTTTTTGCAGATGTCGGTATACCACTTGGCGAAATCTACCTCCATAGAGGTGATTTCTTCAACCATTTTTTTATCGTTTGCCATAGGATTTTTTCCTTTCTTTTTGAGTGGAAAATTACATATATATAATAGTATACGAATTTAATCACTGCAGGGCGATTTTTAAAGGGCCAAGGGCCAAGGGCCGAGGGCCGATAAGTACCCGCAGAGATATTAAGCAGCGGGCGGCATCAGCCGCCCTGTGCATTACGCTTTCTTTACAGAAATTACAACTTCCTTGTCACCGATAGCTACAGTCTTTGTAAGGTCAGCTTCAATATCCTCACCAACGAGAACTGAATCTGCAAGAAGCTCTGCTGCCATATGATCAATGTTTTCCTTGATGCAGGAAACGGTGAACTCATCAGCTGATGAAAGAGCCATAACAACTCTCTGCTCAACCTCATAGCCTGCTTCCTTACGGATAAGCTGGCACTGACGGATGATGTCACGTACTGTACCTTCCTTGATAAGCTCGTCGTTAAGTACAACATCAAGAGCAATTACTGTGCCCTCGCCGCACTCAGCGGAAACGATACCTGCCTTTGTTTTTGACATAATGTTGAAGATAGCGGGATCGTAAGCCTCGTCAAAGCCTTCAACAAGAACAGCCTCGCCTGCCTTTGCCTTAGCGGTGTATTCAGCCATCTTATCAGCATCGGCTGCTTCAAGAGCCTGCTTCATCTTGTTTACATTCTGCTTAAGGACTGCACCTGCAACCTTGAAGTTAACGGTGAGGTAGCTGTCATTGAGTGCGTTTGCGTCGTCGATATATTCGATAGCCTTGATATTAAGCTCGTCGAGGATGTTCTTTTCAAATACCTTGATGTCTGCATCGCTGCATATAAAGAGCTTTGAAAGGGGCTGACGAACCTTGAGCTGATGCTCGTTACGAAGTCTCATAGCTGTTGCAATGATATCTCTTGCAAAGGCTGTCTTTTCAATTATACCGTCATCGTCAAAGCCCTCAAGTGCTGTGGGCCAGTCTGCAAGATGAACGGAAAGCTCTGCTGTGGGAAGTACACGGCGTACAAGGTTCTGCCAGATGCTTTCAGTCATAAAGGGAAGGATGGGTGCCATAATCTTTGTACAAGCCTCAAGAGCCTTGAAGAGTGTCCAGTAGGCAATCATCTTATCCTTTTCGTCACCTGTCTTCCAGAAGCGGCGGCGGTTGGTTCTGATATACCAGTTAGAAATATCGTCTGTGAAGATTTCAAACTCCTTAACAAGGTTGTATGCCTTGTAGTCATCCATCTGAGCTGTTGCCTTTGCGATGAAGTCGTTTGTTCTTGCAAGAAGCCACTTATCTGTAACGGTCATTGCACTCTTATCGGGTGTGTAGCCTTCAAAGTTGGGCTTGTCAAGTCTTGCATAGGTTTCAAAGAAGGTGTAAATATTCCAGAAGGAGAGAAGCTTTCTTCTTGCTTCGTCACCGAGGTTGAAGCCGAAACGTACATCGTTTGCAACGGGACCGCCTGCATAGAGATAACGCACGGTGTCTGCACCGATTTTTTCAGCAGCCTCATCAAAGCGGATCATAAAGCCTGTTTTGGAGAACTTTTCGCCGCTTTCCTGAACAACGCTTGAGTGGCAGAGAACTCTTTCATAGGGGGCTCTGTCTTCAAGAACGGTGCTCATAAACAGAAGTGAGTAGAACCAAAGACGAACCTGCTCGCGCATTTCAACAACCCATTCTGCAGGGAAGTTCTTTCTCCACTCTTCCTTATCGGTAAAGTAGCCTGTTGTTGAGAAGGGAACAATACCTGCGTCAAGCCAAACGTCACCAACGTCGGTGATACGCTTAACATTTTTGCCGCACTTGGGACACTTGATTTCCACTTCGTCAATCCAGGGTCTGTGAAGCTCGGGAAGAGCATCAACCTTTGCAGGGTCAACTGCAAGGCTCTTAAGCTCGTCTATTGAGCCTACGACGTGAACATTGCCGCAGTCCTCACATACATAGAAGGGGAGGGGCATACCGTAGTAACGCTTACGGGAAATGTTCCAGTTACCCATATTGTTAAGCCAGTCAAGCATTCTCTTGCCGTTTGATTCGGGCTCCCATTTAACGCTCTGAGCGTTTCTGATAAGTCTGGGCTTTAATTCCTCAGTAGCAATGAACCATGAGGGAACAAGACGGTAGATGAGCTCTTCCTTACATCTCCAGCATACGGGATAGCTGTGCTCGTGAGGCTTGATGAGGTAAAGCTTATCTCTCTTTTTGAGCTCTTCGAATACTTCGTCAGCGATTGTCTTTGAGTTCTTACCTGTGAAGAAGCCGAAGCCTTTAAGGAAGATACCCATATCGTCAACGGGCATAATTTCGGGAAGGCCGAGTCTTTTGCCAAGCTCGTTATCCTCTGCACCGCAGCCGGGAGCAATGTGAACAACGCCTGTACCTTCTTCAGCATCTACATCTTCCCAGGCAACGATCTTATGCTCAAAGCCCTGCTGAGCCTCGAGCTCGGGGAAGCAGGTGTCATATTTCTTACCTACAAGCTCTTCACCCTTGAACATACGAAGAACCTCAAGCTTGTCCTCACCGAGGTACTTGATAGCGTTCTTTGCAAGGATGAGAGTCTTTTCATCGCTCTTAACCTTTACTTCAACGTAGTCGATTTCGGGGTTAACTGCAAGAGCAACGTTTGATGAAAGAGTCCAGGGGGTTGTTGTCCATACGATGATTTTGCTGTTTGTGCCTTCAACGGGAAGCTTGAAGAAAACAGAGTTATGTGTGATTATTTTGTATGAGCCTGTCATTTCATGCTCTGAAAGAGATGTACCGCAACGGGGACACCAGGGCATAGGCTTGTATTCTCTTCTGATCCAGCCGTTGTTGTCGCAGGTTTTGAGGAAGTGCCAGATTGAGGTGATGTTAAGGTCGGTGTTGGTGTAGTAGGAGTTGTCCCACTGCATCCACTGACCGAGTCTCTTTGACTGCTCGGTGATAACGCCTGAATACTGCTTAACACGTTCAACGCACTTCTTTGTAAACTTGTCGATACCGTAATCCTCGATATCCTTTTTTGATTCAAAGCCGAGATCTCTTTCAACGCCGACCTCAACCCAAAGGCCCTGGCTGTCGAAGCCGTTCTGACAGCGGCAGTCATAGCCTCTCATATACTTGTATCTGATGAAGGTATCCTTGAGGGTGCGTCCCCATGCGTGGTGAATACCCATAGGGTTGTTCGCTGTAATAGGGCCGTCAATGAAGCGGAAACGCTCCTTGCCCTGATTTTTTTCCTTACGCTTTTCGTAGCAATTATTATCCTCCCAGAACTTGAGAACCTCATGCTCCATGGCGATAAAATTGTTGCTTTTTTCCATTTCTGCCATAATAAATCTAATCCTCCTAACGCAAATCGGAAAAGCATACTGCTCCGATTATATATACCAAGACAGTATACTATAATATACGGAATTTTTCAATAGAAAAAGGAAAAAAAGTGGGATAAAAAGTGAGGTGAGGGCCAAGGGCCAAAGGGCCGAGTGAAGGTGAGGTGTGATTTAAAGTAGTAAGTAGTCAGTAGTCAGGATTGTCGCTTTGCGACAAAAGGATTTTGTAGGGCGCATATCATCCGCACGCTGTACTCCTGATTTTTGGCACTTGGTTCCTGACACTTGTCCCTTGTCCCTTGGCCCTCGACCCTCACCCCCTTGCATTTTCCTCCCCCTTGTGCTATATTTAACTCATAAAAGGAGATGTAACTATGAATTACACATTTGATTTTGAAAATAAGGGCATACTTATCACCGGTGCCGCAAGCGGTATCGGGCTTGAGGCAACAAGGGCTTTTTTACAGAATAAGGCCACGGTTTTTATGGCTGATTACAACGAAAAAAAACTTACCGAAAAGGCAGAGGAGCTTAAAAAGGACTTCCCCGACGGTGAAATTTTTACCTTTGTCTGTGACATCACCGATAAAGAGGCAAGGACAAGGCTGATAAGTGACGTAAAGGCGACGGGCAGGGATGTTGACGTGCTTCTCAACAACGCGGGTATGTCCCATTCCGTCTACAGTATCCACGAAAAGCAGGAGGACTGGGAAAGGGTTATTTCCCTTAACCTTACGGCACAGTTTTTTATGGCTCAGGCGGTTGCAAATGAGTTCTTTATTCCGAAGAAGAATGGCAAAATTGTCAACACCTGCTCCTTGAGCGGTATTATGGGCATCCCCTCGGCGGTTGCCTACAGTGCAAGTAAGGGCGGTGTGATGCAGATGACAAAGAGCCTTGCCTGCGAGTGGGCGCGCTTCGGTATAACCGTCAACAGCGTCTGCCCCGGCTTTGTTGAAACTCCGCTGATTGCCGATAACCTTTCAAACGAAAAGTGGATGGGATATATGACTATGCGCACACCTATGCGCCGCCTTGCAAAGCCTGACGACGTTGCAGGCTCAATTCTCTTTTTTGCCTCACATATGGCGGATTACATCACGGGGGCAAGCGTAGTTATTGACGGAGGATTTTCAAGTGGCTCATGAGTTAAAAAACAAGCTGCAGTCGGCAGCACTTGACGTGGTTGATAAAATCACGGGCAAGGAAAGAAAAAAGAATATCATCTTTTATTTTACCGATCAGCAGCGTTATGATACGGCGAACAATGATATTATGCCTAACCTTTACGCCTTAGGCGAGGAAGGCGTTACTTATACCGACTGCTATACCTGTCAGCCTGTATGCGGACCTGCAAGAGCCTGCCTGCAGTCAGGTGTTTATGCCACACAGGTAGGGTGCTTTAAAAATAACATTTCTCTGCCGAGAAGCATTACACCTCTGGCGGAATACTTTAACCGTGAGGGATATGATACTGCATATATCGGCAAATGGCATCTTGCCTCGGACAGAGATTTTAACTGCGAAAAAACCGCCATCCCCCGTGAAAGGCTCGGCGGCTACAGATATTTCCGCGGTGCAGATGTGCTTGAATTTACGTCTCACGGCTATGACGGCTATGTTTTTGACGAAAACGGCAACCGCATTGATTTTACGGGCTACCGTGCCGACAGGATAAATGATTTTGCACTCGAATATCTTGATAATGCTCCCAAGGGGAAACCGTTTTTCATGTTCATTTCGCAGCTTGAGCCTCATCATCAGAATGACAGAGGTCGCTTTGAGGGCTTTACGGAAACGGTCAGCGATTTCAGGTGTCATCCCATACCCGAGGAGCTCAGACACTTCAAGGGCAACTACGAAAAGGAATATCCTGATTATCTTTCAGCGATCAACCGTATAGATTATAACCTTGGCAAGCTTGTTGAAAAGCTTAAGGAAAAGGGCATTTACGAGGAAACGGTGATTATTTTCACAAGTGACCACGGCTGTCATTTCAAGACGAGAAATATGGAGTATAAGCGCTCCTGTCACGACAGCAGCACACACATTCCTCTTGTGATAAGGGGCGGAGATTTCCGCGGCGGCAGAACGGAAAACAGACTTGTCAGCCTTATAGATCTTCCGGCGACTCTTCTTTCAATTGCGGATATTGAAGTGCCTGATTACTTCAGCGGATTTGATATTTGTGATGACGATTACGAGAGAGAATGCGTTTACATACAGATAAGTGAAAGCCAATGCGGCAGAGCAATCCGCACAAGGGAGTACAAGTATTCTGTGAGCGCTCCGACCTATGCACTCGGTATGACGGTGCCGAAGAGTCCCGTTTATGTTGAGGAATATCTTTACTCTCTTGCCGATGATCCTATGGAGCTTCACAATCTTATTAAGGACCCGAGTTACAGGATTGTGAGAAATAAGCTTAAAAAAATGCTTCTTGAGGAAATGGAGAGAGAAGGTGAGGGCAAGGCGGTTATCTTGCCTGCGGCGATAGTAAAAAGCAAGTAAAAGTAAAGTTTTGGTCAAGCTTTTACAAAAGCTTGTCAGGGTTGGTAAGGGGTGAAACCCCTTACATATTAAAAAACAATAAGCATATAATCAATAAAGCCAACACAGAGAAATCTGCGTTGGCTTTACTTTTTTCGCTCGCCGCGGGGCTTTCTTTTCTTGGAAGAAAAGAAACAAAAGAACTTTTCTTTTTCTACCTTTATGCTTTTGTCGCCGCCAACGCTTCAAGCTCCTCAAGGTGGGAGTAATCCCTGGCCTGATTGAGCAGAAGTTCTGCCTCTGTGTAGGGTTTGGTTGCCATTTCATAAACGGAAACGGCCTTTGCGTAAGCACGAAGCTCCTTTCTTACCTGCATACTTTCGGAGAAGGTGGGAGTCTCTCTGTTCTGAAGCTCAGTTTTAATGCTCTCGTCAGGAAGAATAATATTTTCAATGCCGTATTTTTCAATAAGACGTGAAGCTTGCTTCTTGAAACGGGCAAGGTTGATGGCGTCGCTTCGGATTTCCTTTTCTTCCGCTGTCTTTTTTGGAAGAGCCTTAGCTCTTGCCATTTCCTCAGCGGCATCGGTGTAGTTGTGAAGCTTACCGTTCTGAAGTGTCCTTTCAGCCTCGGCAATACGGATTAAGCCTGCCTTTGTGGTGAATTTGTTAAGCTCGTCAATTATAACTCCGGACCTTTCAATAGCGAGGTTGGTTTCCTTTACACGCTTGAAATCTGCCTTTGATCCGGCAATTGCAGCACGGCGTTTTTCCTTTTCTTCGTCAGTTTTCTTCGGGAGCCTTCGGGCTTCTTTTATTTTACCCTTATCAAGTGCAAGCGGCTTTTTTCCGTTAAGCTCTCTTGCCCTTTTGATGATGCTCATTGCCTCGATAAGCTCGCTGTCCTCAAGCTTGTTTACGGAGTGGTTGATGAACATTGCACGGATTTTAAGCACCTCAACATAGCCCTTGTGCTTGTTTTCCGTAAGGTTGTAGAAGAAGAAGGGTAGAAGGTTGAGCACCGCACCTATTGCCGACCAGATGATAAGCGTTTCAAAAAGGTTGTTTCTGATAGCGTCATCGTAAAGCACGGAGTAGTCACGCTTGAGTCCGTTAGCTTCGTAAATATAGGGATAGAACATACCTGTGAACAGACCGATAACCGTGCCTATCATTCCGAGAGGTCCGAACAGACCGTCAACACGTACACCTGTTTTCCATTGATGATAATCTCTCATATCGGCGCTGATGTTGTGCTGGACGATGTTCCAGAAGGTGCTTATAAAGGTGTTTATGTAAGTGAGGATACAGATAAGCCAGATATTCTGATAAACAAAAAAAAATCCGATGATAACAAAAACATTTACGCTGTTTATAAGAATAAGCACATTCCGTTTGCCCATTGCTTTTATCGCAAAGGGGCAGACCATCATTGACCAGAGGGCGGCGTTGCCTATAACAAGGCTTGCAATACCCTCGGGTGCGCCTACGTATTTTCCGTCAAAGCCGTAGTTGAAGCTCCATGTGAGGATAACTCCGTAGCCTGATTCAAGGAAAACAATCCATGCTGCTGCCTGAATCATCCAGTAGTATTTGTTTTTTGCAACCTCTCTTATGGCATCAAGCATTCTGACGGGCTCAGGCTTTTTCCTGGGAAGAATAAGCCTTTCCTTACATTTGCTGAAGAAGATCAGGCTCATAATAAGACCTATTACGGTAAAGCAGGGGTATATGACGCGGTAGGTCCATATATTGTCACGTCCCCAGGTCATACCTGCAAGTGCGGGCAGGGCGGCATTTGTAATGGTGGGTGCAAGGGAATAGACAATCTGCGAAATGCTCATTACATTGGAGCGCTCCTGGGAGTCAGGGGTGATAATCTGCTGAAAGTAGTTGTAGCTTTCGGTGTAAAAGCTCATTGCAATGCTTATTGCAAGGTACATTACCTCAACCACAACAGCCTTTGTTATATAGTCCATTCTTTCATAGGGAAGCCATACAAAAAGAGTTGAAAGAAGGAAAATAGGCAGGGCGGATTTTTGTATGAAGGGCAGGAATTTTCCGCCCTTGAGATTGTGGTTGTCGTAGTACCAACTACGGAAAATACCGATAGGTATACCGATAATATTTGCAACATTGAGCATAATCTGCAGATGCATTGGCTCAAGGCCGATACTCGGACCGACAATATAGTTTGTTGCGCTAAGGCCTATGCTTGAGGCAAGAAGGGTAAGCCAATGTGCGCCGAAGCCTGCACCGCTTAAAAAAGCCACTTCCTTATAGGAAACGTACTGCCCCTCGGCAGGCTGATTCCAGTATTTTTTAGCTGTCTGAAAAAGGCTTGTTGCCTTACTTTTCAGACCGGATCTGTTTGCTTTCTCCATTTTTTAATTCCCCTTTTATTTGTTTATTGTCACACTTTCGATTCTCGGTGCTAAGGTTTCGTTTCCGTTGAAGCGGATGTTTCCGCTGCTTGAAAGCCTTACGGTGTTTTCACCTTTGTTAAGCTCAAGGCTGAAGGTGAGGGTCTTATAGTTGTAAAGGCTGTAGGTGTTGCGGCAGAAAATGTCCTGAGCCTGACCGTTTGCACTTACTGTAAGCAAGGCTTCGATAAGGTCAACATTGTAAGCGTGGTAGCCGCCCTCAAGGTTATTTGCATAATTGAGTGTTACACGGTAGGTGCCGCTTTCGGGAGCGTTTACGGTAAATGTGGCATCTCCGCCTTCGCTTGAAATACCGTCAATGTAGCTTATGCCGTATTTGTCGGTTTCAAGTCTTGCCTTACCGTCAAGGTTCATTTGTGTGGCAGTGATTTTTTCGCTGAAGCTCTCGGAGCCGTCTTTGAAAATTTGAAGCTCTATACACTCTGCATCAGCGGTAATTTCGTTAAGACCTCTTCTTAAATAAATGCTTTCACCGTTATTGAAGTTATAGGGTACACCGTCAACGGTACCTGTGAAATTATTGGAAGCAGAAACAGCATAAAAACCGTCATAGGGTGCAACTGCAAGATATTTTCCGTCACCGTCGGGAAGAAGGCTTATTGTTTCTTTTTCCTCGTGAAGGCTCAGAATTGCGCTGTCGAGCACAAATGTGCCCTCTCCGTGGCTGAAAATAATTTCGTGCTTGCCACAGGAAAGTTCAAGCTGCATTTCGTAGCAATCGGTGTATTCGCTCTTGATTGTGTTGGGGAAATAAAGGGTCTGCTCCTTGCCGTCAAGGGTGAATCTGACAGCTCCGTAATCTCTGCCGTCCCTTGTACCGCTGTCGTTGTGCTTGCCGAAAATTATTCTGAAATCGTAGGTGCCTGACTCTTTTGCAAAAATGTTGATTTTAACTCCGTCGCCCTCGTTTTCAAAGCCGCCGCACATTCCGTTCTGTTCGCCGGTTGTTGCATAGGCGCTGTCATATGTATAGGCATTGCCGAGAAGCTGACCGTCCTCGAATTCGTATCTTACGGGGATGTTATCGTTCTTGATTACGGGAGCGTTTTTGTCGGCGGGAGAAACTGTGATAAAGTAAACCGCATTGTCATCCGTGGCAGGAATGTTTATATTAACTGAGCCGAAGGATACGCCTGTGTTATACTGCCTTAAAAGGATGGGTGCAGAAGTAATGCCTGTAAGTCCCTGATAGTAAACGCATTCAACTTTAACGTTGACCTTTTTCCCGATTTCGGTTTTGTTAAGATTATTGATTTTAACTGCACGCTTGCTTTCGCTACCGGTAACGATCATATTGATTTCTTTTTTATCGTCCGAGAGGACTGCAAGACCGTCAAGTCTTTCGCGGTAGTTGTATTTATCCTGAGAGCTGCTTGTTGCTTCAAGAAGCTTACCGTCCAGCTCGGCGTATTTTCTGTAAAGCCACCAGTTTGAGTTGGGTGAGTTATCATCGGCGGCGGTATCGTTAAGGTTGTTTGCAAGGCGCCAGTAGGCTACATTACCGTAGACTCCGCTTTTTTCCATAGCGATAATGTAATGGAGCATTGTTGTGGGGTTACCGCAATCCTCCATTGTACCGTATTCTGTTACGATGATGGGGAGTTCTGCTACGCCGTAGGTATCTTCTATACGTCTGTAGTCCTCAACGTGCATATGCCAGTCGGGGATTGACCACCATGCAAGCTCGTGGTAGATCATAATTTCGGGCATACAGTCGTTTTCTGCACAGTATTTTACAAAGCCTTCAATTTTTGTTGTTTCGTAGTCGCAGAAGCCGGGACCGCCGATAACTGCATCGGGGTCAAGGGACTTTACATAATCGTAGGTAAGCTTCCACGCCTCGTAAAAATTCTGTCTGCCAATGTCATCATAGAGGGTCTGTCCGTCAACATAATTGCCGAACCATACGGCATTGTCACATTCGTTGTAAATGCAGTAAACAAGCTTATCCTTATAGGGCGCGTTTTTTAAAAGCTCAACCTTTTCCTTTATAAGGGGGAAGTAGCTTTCATAAAGGAAGGCCTCCCAATCATATGTGCCTGCCTTACGCATCTCCATAATTTCGTCGTGGCAGTAGTACCAGGTGCTGTAGGAATCCTGAAGGTAAACCACGGTGTAGTCACATTCCTCAAGCTGGGGAGCAACGTGGCTGATGTCGCCCGTAGGGTGCTGAAGTCCGTCAACGACCTTTTGCGAAACCGAGGCAATATCGAGGCTGTCGGTCATCGCCTCTGAGGGTACACCCTCCTCGGAAAGACCGTAGAGGAAGCCTGTCGCCCTTGTTGATACGGGGTTAAGCTCCTTTGAGGCGTCAACGGTAAGGGTAGGTACCCATACAAGGGGAATTGCTTCAAGCATAAGGATAATTGAGATGATGAATGATATTATCCGGTTCATGATTTTTCTCCTTCGGTTTTATGATAATCCTTTTTAAAGGGTGATAAGCTCATATTCTTTACTGCCGATGCCCAGGTCATAAGCGGCATCGATTGTGTGTGCACCGTTACGGCTTTCAATTCTCTTTATAAGGTGAGCCTTGCCCGGGTCATCGCTTTTGTAAACAAGGTCAAGACAGGCTTTGTCGATTGCAACGGGGTCAAGAGAAATAAGCATACCGATATCCTTCATGCAGGGGTCCTCGGCAACGGCACAGCAGTCGCAGTCAACGGACATATTTTTCATAACGTTGATATAAACGGCGTTGCCCTTAAAGTAGTCAACAACGCTTTTTGCGGCATCTGCCATGGACTCAAGGAAGCTGTCGTGGTCAGCCGTCCATATCTTTTCAACCTCGCCTGCACCGTGGATATATGCCTTGCCGTAGGAGGAAGCCATACCGATGGAGAGCTGCTTGAGGGCTCCGCCGTAGCCACCCATGGGATGACCCTTGAAATGAGAAAGCACAAGCAAGGAGTCATAATTTGCGGTGTTTTTACCCAAAAAGTTCTTTTTGATTCTCTTGCCTTCGGGGATGGGGAGTATCATATCCTCGCCTTCGCTGTCAAGCAGGTCAAAGGGGAAAAGCTCGCTCCAGCCGTGTTCTCTGATTGTTTTAAGGTGCTTTTCCGTTGTATTTCTCGTGCCCTCGTATGCGGTGTTGGTTTCCGTCACTGTGCCGCCGACGTGGTCGATAAGCTCCTTCCAGAAGTCAGGGCGAAGGAAATTCTGATTGCCTGTTTCACCGCTGTGTACCTTGACGGCAACCTTGCCCGTAAGCTCCTTTCCGAGAGCCTTGTATAGTCTGAGGACACTTTCTTTTTCGCAGTTAGGGATGAAGTAAACTGTGGGTTTCATTTTTGTTCTCCTTTATAAAAAGATCAGAGGCTCTGATACCATTCAAGCTCGGATGCCGGAATAATAATATAATTATTTTCACCATCACCTGTACGGAGTATTACATTTCTGATTCCTGCCTGAATAATGTTTCTTGCACAAACGGGGCAGGGCTTTGCTTTGTGTATTGTGTTATCGGGATTGACACCTGCAAGGTAAAGGTCTGCGCCTATCGTCTGTGCCCTTGAACAGTTTAAAAGGGCATTCATTTCCGCGTGAATTGCACGGCATATGCCGTAGCCCTCGCCCTGATGCATATTGCGCTCGATGCGGGGACAGGTGTTCAAATCGCAACAGTTGGAAAAGCCTCTCGGTGAGCCGTTGTAGCCTGTTGAAATGACGACATCATCTTTAATTATCACTGCTCCGTATTTTCTTTTTAAGCAGGTGCTTCTGTAAGCGAATGTTTCGGCACAGTTTAAATATGTATCTGTTTTGGAGATTCGTTTCCCTTTTTCGGGTATGACCATTTTAATTCCTCATTTCTTGCCCGTTTGTTCAAGGGCTTTAATTTTAACTTGATAACTTGCCTCTCCCTTCGGGAGAGGTGGCAGACCGAAGGTCTGACGGAGAGGGTGTTCTGCGCTTTCATATTGTTGCAAATAGCCCTCTCAGTCACTTCGTGACAGCTCTCCCAAAGGGAGAGCCAAGGGCTTATTTTTACCGTTTTCTGTTATTTTCAGTTTGTAATGCTTTTAAGCCGTGCTTTTATTTCTTCATCAATTGTCTCGCATACATTCTGAAAATCTGTGTCTACCTCGTAATTGGTAAATCTTAATACTTTTAAGTCATAGGCTTTAATTATTGCGCTTCGTTCCTTGTCATGTTCTATACCTTGTTTTGTAAAGTGCTGTGAGCCGTCTATTTCAATAACTAATCTGGCGGGAGCACAGTAAAAGTCGACAATGAAGGATTCTATTATTCTTTGCTTGTATATTTTTACAGGATACTTGCGCAAAAACATATACCAAAGTTTTCTCTCGTGCGGAGTCATATTTTTTCTCAACATTTTTGCCGTTTGGAGTAAACTGTTATTCTTTAATACCTGCATAATGAAATAAATTCCTTTTAACAATTTTAATTAGGAAAGCATACAAATTTCAAGTGTACTCTTGCCTCTCCCTTCGGGAGAGGTGGCAGACCGAAGGTCTGACGGAGAGGGCACAACAGCATTATACCACAAACAATTCCCAAAAGTAAACAAAAAAAGAGAGCTGTTGCCAACTCTCTTAAATGTTTTTTTCATTGTGTAATAACCTTATTATGAGAAAAGGATTATTCCTTTTCGGGTTCGATATTATCGTTTTCGGGTTCGATATTATCGTTCTTTTTAAATAAGGAAATGAGATTCATAATGAAATCAATCAAAGCTTTGATATAATCCATGTAACTCATTGGTCGCTCCCCCTGTCTGTTACTCTAATACATATAAAGTATACAGTACAAGTGTGAATTTGTCAACATTTTGTTTAAAAAATTTTCATTTTTTTAAAAATAATACTATAAAAATTTTTGGTTTTTACTGAAAAACACAATTAACACATTCAAATCAGTTAATAAATTATTAACTGAGCGTTATCCTGTGATTTCGGCTTCGGAGACTGAAATCTCGTCGGGGTTTTCTATAATTACCTCGGCTTCCTCGGGCTTTTCGGATTTCTTTCTCTTGAAGCGGTTTTTCCAGCTTTCCTTCTGCTGCTCATCCTCATCGGTGGGATTTATAACAACAGGTCTCGGAAGAAAGTGATCGCTGTCGGGCACGTAAAGCTCAACGGCACGCTCAAGCACATTGATTCTTACCTCGCGGTGCTTGCCTGCAAACTCACCGTCAATTGTCCAGGGTACATCCTCTTCAAGGGCGGTGATTTTAAGCTTGTTGGTGCTGAACATGATGATTTCCTTGCCGTCATATTTCTGATAGATTGTTTTGTACATCATGGGAAGAAGCTTGAGGGGAGTGAAATCCTTTACAAGGATAACCTCAAATTTACCGTCGTTGAATTTCACCTGATCCTTGGGCAGGGTAATTATACCGCCGACGGAAAGGGAGTTTGAAACAGCACCGAAAACAAACTTGCCCTCGATGACACCGCCATCATATTCCACTCTCATTTTTATGTTATGCAAGTTTTTCACGTCGGCAACACCTGCGGCAATATAGGCTGCTCTGCCGAACATATTTTTAAGCTTCTGATTAGTTGCATAGGATGCGGCGGCAAATGCACCGAAGGATGCAACGTAGGAGTAGTATCTGTTGTTGAAAAGACCGATATCATAATCATTGGGCTCGGCGGTTGCAATAAGATTAGCAGCCTCTTTTTTGTCTGTGGGGATGTGGAGTGACTTTGCAACATCGTTGGTTGTACCTGCAGGAATGTAGCCTATGGGTACACGGCGGGGCATATCCATTACACCGTTGATTGTTTCGTTAAGAGTTCCGTCGCCGCCGCAGCATACAACAAGCTCGTGGTCTTCGAGCTCATTTTTAACAATGTTTGTTGCGTCGCCCTGGCAGGTAGTTTCGTGTACGGAAAATTCAAAATCACTGCCTTCAAAGCTTTCGGTAATTTCTTCTGCACTCGCTCTTGAGCTGTTTTTACCTGAGCGGGGATTTATAATGAGTAAAGCCTTCTTTTTGTTATCCATAAATATATCCGTGGCCGATAGAGGCCTTTCCTTTCGGGTAATGGGATTCTTTTTTGTGTCATAATTTTAACACCTGCATAAAATATTGTCAAATGAATAATTTTTAAAAAACAGAGTGGCCGCTCTGCTTATTTTTTTGAACGGATTTTTAACAGCTTGTTTTTCCACAATATCTTGTGCTTTTTTTATGGCGCGAAAAAAGCATACTTGTTCGAGAGATGAGTAAAATCGGATTTCGTTGTGCAAAATAAACAAAATTTATCAAGAAAATACTTGCAGATTAACCAAAAGGTAGAACCGTATTTTTTTGAAGAAAAAGTATTGATTTTTTTCTGAAAGTGTTGTATTATTACTTTGCAATCGAGAGAGGTTGCAACACAAAAGCGAAGCGCAAAGCTTCGGACTTAATTAAGATTTCTCCACTATAATGTTTTCTTCATATTTTCTCCTTTTAAAAGCACTCGGTTTCTCCCCGGGTGTTTTTAATTTGTAAAAGCAAATTTACAGGCAAGCAGCAGGATAAAGACCTGGCCAATTGCGTAATCAATAAAGCTCCCTGAAAGGTTGTGAGCCCCTTTGAAAAAAGAACGTTCAATGCTGACGGGCAACCCCATTAAAACAATAATCCTTTTTGCTTTGCCGATTATGGCGTCCTCAATGCTTCAGTACAACTATTCACTGGTTGATAATATTATCGTTGGCAGATATGTAAGCAATGAAGCACTCGCTGCCGTCGGAAGTGTCGGATCAATCAACTCCTTTATAATCGGTGCGGCGCTGGGACTTACAAGCGGCTTTTCAATTCCCGTTACCCATGCCTTCGGTGCAGGCGACGGAAGAAAAGCAGGACGTTTTGCCGGTAACAGTATAAGCCTTGCCTTTATTATAGGAAGCGTGATAGCGGTTGTTGCCCATCTTTTGTCAACGCCTCTTCTTAAGCTTATAGGAACTCCCGGGGAGATTATTGATCTTTCCTCTGCATACCTTAATATACTGTATTACGGTATACCTTTTCAGATGCTTTCCAACAACTTCACCGCTATTTCAAGAAGTGTAGGAGAAAGCAAAAAGCCTCTGTACTTTTTCTCCTTCACCGTAGTGCTCAACTTTTTTCTTGATGTTTTGTTTGTAAAGACATTTTCGTGGGGAGTTGAGGGTGCGGCTTTAGCAACACTTATATGTCATATAATTGCGGCGGCGCTTAACGGCGGCTTTGTGCTTTTCAGACTTAAAAAAATACATATCTCAAAATACGATCTTATCCCCGATATGAAAATTTTCCGTAAGCAGATAATGCTCGGTATCCCTGTTTCTCTGCAGTTTACTATGACATCGGTAGGATCAATGTGTCTGCAGAGCGTGGTTAACTCCTTCGGCACAAATGTCATTGCCGGCTTTACTGCCGCCGGCAGGGTAGAGGGCATCACCAATATCCCGATGTCGGGCCTCGGCGTTGCCACCCAGACCTTTGTAGGACAGAACTACGGTGCAGGCAATTATAAGCGTATACGTGAAAGCGTAAGGCGGATATTTATTCTTGACCTTGCCGTTTCAGTAGTGATGAGCATAACCCTTTATCTTATTTCAGAGCCTGTTATAATGCTCTTTATGGAGGAGTTCAACCCCGAGATTATGGCGGCGGCAAAAAGATATATCCTCGCAATAGCTCAGTGCTACAGCCTTGTTGCTGTGCTTTTTGTTATGCGTAACACTCTGCAGGGACTCGGCTTTACCTTTGCAAACTCCGTTGCAGGTGTAGGGGAGTTTTTCGGCAGACTGCTTGTTGCTTTTATACTCACCCCTGCTCTCGGCTTTGATGCCGTATGCTATGCAGGTCCTGCGGCATGGCTGCTTGCGGATGTCCCCTTAATCATTATATATATTTACAATGTAAAAAAGAAAATGACTACAAAAGAAGAAATATTGACTTGTTAACATATTGACATTTTGTTCATTTTATATTAAAATATTTTACAGTAAAAGAAATGTTCAAATATACAAAAAGGAGGATATAACAATGGATAACGCATTCTACAATTTTTTCCAGACATATTATGATGATATCGTAGCTTTCGTAAGAGCAATGATTGATTTTGTCAAGTCACTTTCAGCAAAGCTCGGCGGCGACGCGGAAGCAACAGAATAATGTAATAAAAAAGCCTTCCGTCGGGAAGGCTTTTTTTAATGAATAATTAATAATGAATGATGAATAATGAATAATTAAGGGTCGCTTCGCTCCTCATAATATCCGTGTAAGCTATACCGCCAAACCACGTGTGTATACATTTATTATAATCTATACACTTGCAATTAATTAAAAAACAGCATTGTGCGGAAATAAGGCTTGAATTTTAACCGAGGTATCCGCAAACGACGCTATTAATTATTCTTTATTCATTAAAAAAGGACACCCCGCGGGTGTCCTTTTTTTACTTAAAATATTCCCTGTGCCATCATTGCATCTGCAACCTTGATGAAGCCTGCAATGTTTGCGCCGGCAACAAGGTTGTAGCCGAGACCGTACTGCTCAGCAGCCTTTGCGGAGTTATCGTGAATATCTTTCATAATTCTCTTGAGCTTTTCGTCAACCTCTTCAGCTGTCCAGCTGTAGCGCATTGAGTTCTGGCTCATTTCGAGAGCTGATACTGCAACACCGCCTGCGTTAACTGCCTTTGAGGGAGCAACTGCCTTACAGTTTTCCATAAGGTAGCTGAGAGCCTCGTTTGTGGTTGGCATATTTGCAACCTCGATGTAATAGGGCACACCGTTGGCTACAAGCTGTTCTGCTTCCTTCATGCCGATTTCATTCTGGGTTGCGCAGGGCATTGCAATGTCAACCTTAACTCCCCAGGGCTTCTGACCTGCGTGGAATTCACAGCCGAACTTGTCAGCGTAATCCTGAGCCTTGTCTCTGCCGGAAGCGCGCATTTCAAGAAGATAGTTGATTTTTTCCTCTGTTACGATACCGTCGGGATCGTAAACATAGCCGTCAGGACCTGAGATGGTAACAACCTTACCGCCGAGCTCTGCTACCTTTTTGGCAGTACCCCAGGCAACGTTTCCGAAGCCTGAAACTGCAACGGTCTTGCCCTTGATTTCTTCGCCGAAGTGCTTGAGAACCTCGATTGCATAATATGTAGCGCCGAAGCCTGTTGCCTCAGGTCTGATAAGTGAGCCGCCGAAGGAGAGACCCTTACCGGTGAGAACGCCGTTTTCAAAGCAGCCCTTGATGCGTCTGTACTGACCGTAGAGGTAGGCAACCTCTCTTGCACCTACGCCGATATCGCCGGCAGGAACGTCAACGTCAGGACCGATGTGTCTGTAAAGCTCTGTCATAAATGCCTGGCAGAAGCGGAGAATTTCTCCGTCGCTCTTACCTCTGGGGTCAAAGTCGGAGCCGCCCTTTGCGCCGCCGATGGGGAGACCTGTGAGACTGTTTTTGAAGGTCTGCTCAAAGCCGAGGAACTTCATAATGCCGATGTAAACAGAGGGATGGAAACGCAGACCGCCCTTGTAGGGACCGATTGCGCCGTTGAACTGAACTCTGTAGCCTGTATTAACATTAACCTTGCCGTTGTCATCAATCCAGGTAACGCGGAAGCTTATCTGTCTTTCGGGTTCAGCCATTCTTTCAAGAAGAGCTGCCTTTTCGTATTCGGGATGCTGTTCAATAACGGGAACAAGGGAGGTGTAAACCTCTGTTACTGTCTGAACAAACTCAGGCTCGATTGAATGTTTTTTTGCGATGTCGTCAATAACGCGCTGTACGTAATTCATTGGGTATCATTCCTTTTGTGTAGAGTTTATACAGTATATAATATAACTGAAATTTCTTCTTATAAAATATAACTGATTTATGTTTATGGTGTAATATTTTATACCTCGATGTGGTAAATTGCAATAAAAAACCGACAATTTTTGATATTTCGTGAAATTTGTTAAAAACTTTGCTTTTTGAGGGTAATTATTCATAAAATTTGCAACAAACGACAAGAGGATTAAAACTCTCTTACAGGTAGTTTATTCGCTTTTTTTGGTAAATATAACCAAAAATATGGTGAGTTTTCGCTCACCTTTCACGGCTTTGTGAAAGGTTCTTACAAGAAAGCGCTATTTATGCGAAATTAATACTTTGTGCATAAATATAATAAATATGCAAAGCTTATGCATAATTTCAGGGCGGATTTTATAAGGTAATAAAAAAAATAAAAAACACTTGATTTTCTCAGCTTTTTATATTATAATACTACGAGTTAAGAGTAAGATACATTGTTTTGGTCATGCAGTGCGGGTCCTGTGCGACAGAACACCCCGAACCATGTCAGGCGGGAGACCGAGCAGCATTAAGGGGAATGTCTGTGCGACACAGCTACGCCTGCACTGTATGACCGAGAAAAGGTGTCTTACTCTTTTTGAGTATATACTGCTGATTGGTGCTTCGGGTGCGAGGTAAGTGAGCGGAGCAGTAGTCAGTAGTAAGTAGTTAGTAGTCAGGGTAAACCCCTCCGTCAAAATCGTAGATTTTGACACCTCCCCTTTCAGGGGAGGAAAGAATTTCCCTCCCTGAAAGGGAGGGGGGACCGCGGAGCGGTGGAAGGGTAAAAACAACAAAGGTGGGATTATATGTACCAGGTACTCTACAGAAAATACAGACCCCGTGTCTTCAGCGATGTTGTGGGTCAGGAGCATATTACCTCGACGCTTTCAAAGGAAATCGAGTCGGGGAAGGTTTCTCATGCCTACCTTTTTACAGGTTCAAGAGGTACGGGTAAAACCACCTGTGCAAAAATTCTTTCCAAGGCGGTAAACTGCCTTAATCCCATTGACGGAAATCCCTGTAATGAATGTGAAATCTGCCGCGGAATTGACGACGGCACAATAGTTGACGTTGCCGAAATTGACGCCGCAAGTAACAACGGTGTTGAAAATATCCGTGATATACGTGAAGAAATCAACTTCACTCCTGCTTCGTGTAAATACCGCGTTTATATCATCGACGAGGTGCATATGCTTTCTATAGGTGCTTTCAATGCGCTTCTCAAAACCCTTGAAGAGCCTCCCGCACACGTTAAATTTATTCTTGCAACCACCGAGGTGCACAAGCTCCCCGTTACAATAGTTTCACGCTGTCAGCGCTTTGATTTCAGACGTGTCACCCCCGAGGCTATGATTTCCCGTATGAGTGACATTGCAGAAATGGAGGGCTTTACAGCCGATAATGAGGCTCTCACTCTGATTTCGCGTATTTCCGACGGCGGTATGCGAGATGCTCTTTCGCTTCTTGATCAGTGTACGGGTCACGGAAAGCACATCACATCGGAGATTGTCTGTGCCGTAGCAGGTATGGCAGGTAAGGATCATCTTTTCAGCCTTGCCAACGCTGTAAGTGAAAATAATTCTGCCGAGGCGCTTCGTATAATCAGCGACCTTCACGGCAATTCTGTTGATATGGAAAGGCTCTGCACCGATATGGTCAACCATTTCCGTAACCTTATGATAGTAAAAACCGTAAAAAATCCCGAGGGACTTTTAGTATGCACCGACAGCGAAATGGCGGAGTATAAGGAACAAAGCAGTCGCTTCACCCTCGAGAGCATACTCAGATGTATTGCCCTTTTGCAGGATACTGCGGCGGCAATCAAAAAGGGCGTTAACCGCCGAATAGAAATGGAAATGACCTTTATCCGCCTTGCTTCTCCTAAGCTTGACACGGATAACGAGGCAGTTTTAAGGCGCATTGCCGATCTTGAGTTTAAGCTTGCAAGCGGTGAAATTGCAGTAAGTGCTCCTGCCGCTAAAAAAGCAGAGCCGACTCTCATTTCAGAATATGTTGCACCTGCCAAAAAGGCAGAGCCGGCTACCTCTGCTGCGGAGCCTTCGGTGAAGGCTGAGGAGGTTAAAAGGGAAGAGCCAGCGTCAACGCCTCAGGTTTCCAACGTTTTTAACACCTTCACTAATGCAAACGAGCCTCCCCGAGAGGAGGAAAAGCAGGAAAATCCCTTCTTACAGGAAGCACCTGCTGAGCCTGAATACGTATCGCAGCCCTATTATACCGATGCTCCTGCGGCTGATGATACCGCTTCGGCAGATGCGAGCCTTCCCTGGGCAGAGGTTCTCAGTGAGCTTATGAAAATCAATATGCCCTTGTGGGGTGTACTCCACGATTCCGAGGCATATATAAACGGTGACTTTGTACTTATTACAAGCACGAATCCTACCCTTAACGCCTTTATCAGAGGTGCAGGTAATTCGAGGGATGTAAAGCAGGCAATTTTCCGCGTTACCGGTAAAAATTACCGTCTCGGACTCAATGCGCCCAAGGGTGATGGTGCGGCGGCACCTGCACAGCAGAGACGTGACCCCCTTGAGGATCTTATCAGCCAGGCAAGGTCAATGGATATAAATGTTGACATCAAGCCGTGAGGTAGGGTATAATTTAAGCAGTAACCCCCTCAGTCAGACCTGACGGTCTGACAGCTCCCCTTTCAGGGGAGCGAAAGATATTCTTCCCTGAAAGGGGAGGGGGACCGCGTCAGCGGTGGAGGGGTCATCCGATAAATAAAACTAAAGGAGATATTAAAATGAAAGCAAGAATTCCCGGAGGTCAGGCAGGCGGCCAGGCCAATATGATGAAAAAAATTCAGGAAATGCAGGCTCAGATGGAGCAGAAGCAGGCTGAAATTGAAGCAAGCGAGTTTTCCGCATCAGCAGGTGGCGGAGCTGTTGAGGTAACTGTTTCAGGCGCTCACGAGGTTAAGGACATCAAGCTTCAGCCCGACGTTGTTGATCCCGAGGATATCGAAATGCTCACAGACCTTCTCATTGCCGCAACAAACGAGGCTATGCGTAAGGCTGACGATGCTATGAATCAGGCAATGCAGGCAGCACAGAGCGGACTTGCAGGTCTTAACCTTCCCTTCTGATGGCGGGCTACGGAGTAAATTCCCTTTCACGGCTTATTGAGCAGTTTGAGCGTATGCCGGGAATAGGGCACAAGAGCGCACAGAGGCTTGCCTTTCACGTGCTTAATTTAAAAAAAGAGGAGGCCGAGGCTTTTGCCAAGGCTATTCTTGACTCCCACGAGAAGATAAAAAAGTGCAGTTGTTGTTGCAACCTCTGCGAGGATGAGCTGTGTCATATCTGTAAAAGTCCTTCAAGGGATCAGAGCGTAATCTGTGTTGTTGAGGATCCGAGGGATGTTATGGCTTTTGAGCGCACAAGAGAATTTGACGGTACCTATCACGTGCTTCACGGCGTGATTTCACCTATGAACGGCGTCGGTCCCGAGGATATTACCGTCAAGGAGCTTCTGAGAAGAATGGGTGACGGCACGGTTAAAGAGGTTATTATGGCGACTAACCCCACCGTTGAGGGTGAGGCTACTGCTATGTACATTTCAAGGCTTTTAAAGCCGATGGGTGTTTCCGTCAGCCGTCTTGCTTACGGTGTACCGGTAGGCTCCGATCTGGAGTATGCTGACGAGGTTACGTTGACGAGGGCGCTTGAGGGAAGAAGAAGCCTGTAACCCAAAAAAACGTAAAGTTCTTTTGGTTACTTTTCTTACAAGAAAAGTAACGCCCCGCGGCGAGCAAAAGAACAAATTAGTTATTCAATGAGGTGAAAACAATGAAAAAAGCCTTTATTATTGTTCTTTCAGCTTTTCTCATTATTACCGTCGGTCTGTATATTACCGACCACGTTTTAAGAAACGATCCCATAGTCTGTCCCGATGAAACCAAGGTTGTTTCAATTACGGTTGCCGAGGGCGAGGGTGAAGCGAAGCAGGTTGATGAGAATGATTTTCTCCCTATTCTTTCCTGCATAAGAAATTCAGTCCCCACAACAAAGGACAGCGTGAACGACAGACCCTATGAGGATGAGTATTACACTCTGACCGTCAGCACCGAGGATATGCAGTACCATTATTTCGTTTATCAGAAGGGCTCGCAATACTATATAGAAATGCCCTACATCGGCGTTTACAAGGCTCACGAAATTATAGGTTTAAATTTATCAAGACAGTTCTGAACAGAGTAATTTTGTATTTAAGAAAGGTGGTGCCTTACTATGGCGACAGTAAAAACCGACGAAAAACAAACCGTTGCGCAGAACAAAAAAGCAAGGCACGACTATTTTGTGCTTGAAACCTACGAGGCGGGCATTGAGCTTTTCGGCACGGAGGTCAAATCCATCCGTAAGGGCAGGCTTAATCTTAAGGACTCCTGGTGCAGTATTGACGGAGGAGAGATTTTCGTCAAGGGCATGCACATCAGCCCCTATGAGCAGGGTAATATTTTTAACCGTGACCCGATGCGTGTAAGGAGACTTTTAATGCACAAGAGGGAAATCAACCGACTTTTAGGTGTCACAAAGCAGCAGGGACTGACCCTTGTGCCGTTGAGTGTATATTTCCTCAAGGGCAGGGCGAAGCTTGAAATAGGACTCTGCAAGGGTAAAAAGCTTTATGACAAGCGCGAGGTGGCGGCAGAAAAGGACGCAAAGCGCAACATGGAGCGTAATTTTAAGGAAAGATATTAAGCATAATTTACCTGTTGATTTTTTAAAGAAACGGGATATAATTATAATCGTCACGAAGTGACCCGAAGTATTTGCCGCAAGGCGAATATTTCACACCGACAAAGTCGGTATTTCATATTGCGAAAGCAATATTTCACCTGACCGAAGGTCAGATTTCATGCAATGCCGACGGCATTGCCTCTATACGGGGATGAAAGGATTTCGACGGGGATTCTGAACCACGATAAGCGGGTAGTGGAGTGGCACCACTATAAAAGTCACACGTTTAAATAATAAACGACAACAATACAGTTTTAAAGGCTGCTTAATGCGGCCCGTCTTGGTTAAGAGTACTGCGGCTTAACTAAAGGCGTCGATCAGCAGTGAACGTGAACGGCAGAGCGCCTTGTATGCCGTCATGCATCAAAGGCTACCAAGCTCTCAAGCCTGTCAACCGGCGTGAGGGTGAGGGAATGTTAAAAGACTGACTGCACCCGGAGAAGGTTGTGCGGATGGGTTTTCGGACGCGGTTTCGATTACCGCCATCTCCACCAAACAAGAGTCAGACGAACACCTACTACTTCTTCACAGGCGGCTTCGCCGTGAAAGTGGACATCTGACAGAAAAAGAAGAACCAAGGTTAGAAATAGCCTTGGTTCTTTGCTAGATAAAGGGAGGTTTTGTAGTTGATTTCGAATTTAACTACATTAGAAAATGACATATAATAATACAGTAGTCATAAAAATATACAGTAAAAATTTTTAAAACATAAAAGTTGCTTTTCCGTGTTGAAAATGTTAATATATAAATATATTATTTAATTTAGGAGGTTGCTTATTCCTAGTTGGAACGAAATATTTGATAGTGTTCAATCAAACAATGCAATTGAAAATCAAAAGAAACTTTTCTTCAAAAAACTTATTGAGCACACCGGTCGAAATTGTATTGTTTATTTTTCATGTTGGCAACAAAAACCTGGCACTCAATCTCCATTTAGTATAGAAGACGATGATAGAAATGGTTTTATGAACGCTTTATATGGGTTAGATAAAACTAAAGGTTTGGATTTAATTTTACATACACCTGGTGGAGATTCTGCAGCTACACAATCGATTGTTGACTACTTGTTTAGTTATTTCAATGGAGATGTGAGAGTAATCGTTCCGCATACAGCAATGTCGGCAGGAACAATGATTGCTTGTTCCGCTAAAGAAATTATTATGGGTAAACATTCTAATTTGGGTCCAATCGATCCTCAAATAAGCGGAATGCCTGCGCACGAGTTTGTAAATTTGCTCAACCAAGCAATAAGCGATATTTCTGCTAATAAAAATGTAGTTTACTGGCAAATGACATTAAGCAAATATCCTCCTACATTATTTGGATTATGTAATAATGCTATCGCCGTATCCAAAAAGAATGTAAAAAAATGGTTAGAAAGAACAATGTTAAAAGACACTGATTCTGCCGATGTCGATAAAACTGTTGAATATTTAGCTAATTATAATTTTCACTTGCAACACAATACTCGATTATCAATTGATGAACTTAAAAAGAATACCTCGTTAAAGATAACTGCTTTGGAAGAAGATCAAGAATTGCAAGAAAGCGTATTATCTTTGTATCATTGCTACCAAATTTACGCTGCTGGCTCAAATTGTGCAAAAATAATTGAAAATCACAAATCCATTAAATTCATAAAAAACCATGCACCGAATTAAGGAGATAAAAAAATGAATTCATTGACTATCCAAAATGATGAATACACTTTAAAAGCGATAAATTTGTTCGAATTTATGGATATAATAGATTGTGATAAATTAAGTATAGAAGAAATAGCGATGCAATATAATGAGGCAATTCAAAATTTTCAAAAAAACAATATTAATGATTCTGTTTTTTATTATGCAAGATAACTTTTTAAAAATTTAATAACAATATTATTAAGTGAAAAAGTATTTCCTACACATTCACCAAACTACGGATCCTCCTTATACAATGGTCTTACCAAAATACAAGGAGGTCTTTTCTATGAATTTACCTAAACACATCACCAACGAGCAAACCGGTATCCGTTACACCCTTCACGGCGACTACTACTTACCCGACCTAAAACTGCCTAAAATCAAAGACAACCGTCCCATCGGCAAATGGGGACAACTTCACCTCAACCACCTTAAAAAGCACTGTAAGTCAACCTATTACACATATCTTATGAACGGTACACTTCACGATTACCTTTGCGGTATCAATGACCAGGCGGAAGAAATGTTCAATCGCATAGTGTCACATATGGCAGAGGCAGACGGCACTGACGAGAATCTGAAAGCCACCGACCAAATTAAATGGGTGGGTCTTATGAACAACTACCGTCACTGTGCCGAAGAAGTTGTTTTCGACTCTATTATTTACACCTGACAACACTGTAAAATACGGCTTTTTTTATACGATCAGTGCTGTACTGATAAAAAAATAATGAAAGGCAGTTGATAAAATGATAAAAAGAATTCATTTAGTGAAGTCAGTTGTCAGTTTGTAATTGATGTATTATATCTTTCATAAATTATAGGCATCTCCGTATGTTTTGGGAGATGCCTTGATTTTTTTGGAGGGGAGATATGTAATACGAAACTTTTAGTTATCTGTCTCAGATAATCAGAGGCAAATTTACTTGATATGTATGAACGTAGAGCAGATTTTATTTGACTGAGTGAGGCCATAAGGAAGCTGTGGCTAACTTAAAGAATAGAATTAGAGTGGATATGTACAGATAATGATAAGTATAGAGTTAAAAGTAAGAGATGTTTTGTATTGTGTAATTTTATGTATAAACATTAAAAATATCGTAGAAAAATACAATCTGGGATGATTTTGTTACTTTTTCTCATTTTTATGACTATTCAATTGAGGACTCAAATGTTAAGGAGGGAAAAATTTAATTAGAGTTCAACTAATTTAAGAAAATGAAAAGGAGAAAGTAATGAGAATTTTAAAAAAAACTTTGGCAGTATTTTTGGTGATTATCACTCTTTTCACAACTTTTTCATTGGTAATGCCTGTTTTTGCACAATACAAAGCAGAAATCGAAGCGGATACCGAAATGGAGATCGTTGATGAAGAAAAAGAAGCACACATAATTTCAGAAGTTATTGACAAAAGAACAGAGAACACAAAGCAGTTCCTTATGTCTGACGGATCATATGTTCTGGCACAATATAATTCATCGGTCCATTACCTGACAGATGAAAATGAATGGGCGGATATTGATAATACACTTTGTGAGAATGCTGCCACTACGGTTCAGGCTGAGGTCTTTGGACAGAGCAATATTATCAGAACAAAAAGCGAAGAAACAAATATCGTTTTTGCAGAAAAAGCTAATTCAAATACTCTTGTGTTTTTCGATGATGAAAAATATCCGATTTCTTTGAATTATCAGAGTATGAAAAACAGCCGAGCTGAAATTACGGAAAAATCAACGGAATTTCAAGGTGATGAAGCATTTCTTAATCTTTCACATCTTACCGATGAAATCATTTATGAAGATGCATACAAAAATGTTGATTTGCAGTATTTAGTTTCATCAAACGGCATTAAGGAGAATATCATACTTAAAAATGCAACTGCTCAAAACAGTTTTGTTGTAAACTACAACATAGGAGAATTAAGCGCAAAGGCGATTTCAAAAAACGAAATACACTTAACCAACGGAAAAGATGTAATATATGTAATATCTGCTCCTGTTATGTATGATGCAAACGGTAATACAAGTTCAGAAATTGAGCTTGACATCACAAAAAACAAGAACGGAAAGCTTCGTTTTGAAATTCTTCCTGATGAAAACTGGCTTTCAACTGCAGTTTATCCCGTTACAATCGATCCCTCAATAATCGATGCTAAAGAATACTCGATTAGCGGCATATGCGTAAACGGTACTTCAACAAGTACGAATAATTTCACTTTAACTTACGGAAGCACTTCCTATGCGCTTCTTGATATTCAAAAAAGTGAAGCCAATGCCTTTGTTGACCATGTTGTTTCAGCAATGCTTAATTTACCTGTAGTTTCCGGCTCTGTAACATCTTCAAGCAGAGTTTGTGTACGAGAAATTACTGAAGATTGGAAAAATGATGGTGCAATTACGAATGCAAATCCCGTATGTGCCACAACAATTGAGGATTATTCAAGTGTAAATGCAACAACAGACAATCTATCTTTTGATCTCACTAGATTGTATCACAAGTGGGAGAATGGCGGAAGCAACGAAGGTATTAAGCTAGAAATGGGAGCTTCGGGAAGTGTACGTTTTGAAACAACATCCACTGAACCGCTATTAACTGTTCAGTATATGAACACTTGCGGACTTGATTCATCAATGCCTTATACAGAGTTTGATATGGGCAGTGCAGGTTACATATATGTTAATAACTACAGCGGAAACCTTGTGCTGACAAGAGATAACGATATTTCGACAACAGGTGAAGAATATCCTTATAATTTTTCAATGACCTATAATAGTCTGGCTGTTGTTGATGAAGACTATTCTTATTGGCTTCCAAGCTATATGTCAGGCTTCAGCACATCTTTTATTTATACAGCTCCCGACGGAACACAGCAACTTTTCGTTCAAGGTGAAGATACTTTAAAAGAAGATTTCTATATTTTAGAAAAAAATGATTATGGTTGGGAATGTCTTGAAGCAACTGAAAAACGGAGCTTTACATTTCCGATTGTCGGAGCCACAATTAAAATACCTATTGCTTTCGATGCGTGTAAAAACAACTGTACCGAAAAGTATTCGTTTAATGCAAGTGGGTTACAGAAAATTACAATTGGTGAAAAACTTTGTTCGGATGAGCCAAAAAACGAAAGAGTAATACTTTCACGTGAAAAAATTGAAGGATCAAGTAGTTTTTATCTTGTTGATGGTAGTGGCGACAAGTTACTTGTATCTTCTGCAGATGGCTTATACTCTGTAACTTCGATTGATATTAAATCCAATGGCACGAGTACAACAGAAGAAACATTGATTTACCAAAAGGATGAAAATGGAAATGTAACACAAATTGTTCACAATAATAAGGTCGAGGCGGTTTTCACTTATGATGCTTTAAGTCGCATTACATCAATTACAAATGATTCGGGTTATAAATTAACTTTCGGTTATGTTAACGAGAGCAGAAGAGTTGCATATGTTGGTGAAAGTAAAAATAACGAGTTAGGCAGAGAAGTTTCTTTTGAAAGAGGATGCAATAACACGGTTACAAGAACTTCAGGAGCTAATGGTATATTTGGCGATGCTGATGACCTTTTAACCACCTATGTGTATAATAACAAAGTACAGGTTGTTTCAACTCAATGTGAAACAGTTGGCAGCGAAACAATTGAGAGTGAAAAGCTTGGAGCAGTAGGGCTGGAACGGAGTTCACAAAGTAAAATTCCTGATTCTATTTCTAAAGTGCACGCAGAAGGAAAAATACCTGACAATGTTATTAAAAACCATAATGTTGAAAGCACACAATATTGGTCACCTATTCTGCTTGATGATTCGAATTGTGTAAATACAAAAAATTACACAACAGAGGAAGCTTATGTAGGAGAAGGCTCTTTGAAAATAAAAATTGAAAATCTTGCTTCTAGCGGTGCAGCAGCGTTTTATCAGAATTTAGATTTGAATGACGGGGCTGTTGAAAAAGGCGAAACATATACTTTCTCGGCATATGTTAAAACGAACGGTATAACTTATGATTCTAATTCAAGTATAAATCAAAACTATGGTGCAGCATTGATGATGCGAATAGCAAAAACTGACGGTACGGTTGAACGGATTTATTCTTCGCACGTTCAAAAAACAAATTATGATATAAATAATGGTTGGGAAAGAGTCTTTGTTACGTTTACATTACCCAAAAATACAGCAAGTGTGATTGCATTTGTGCTTGTTAGAAACGGAATTGGTACAGGGTATTTTGACGGTGTGCAGCTAGAGAAGAGTGAAGTTGCAAGTCAGTATAATATGCTCGAAAATAACGGTTTTAATTTTGTTGAGTCTACAGGTTATGCATCCTCATGGAACAGATGGAATATGAGCTCATCTGATGTTGTTGTGGACAGTAAGATGCAGATTGCCGGAAGTCCGACGCACCAAAAGGCGTTGATACAAGAGGTTAAAGTAAACGAAAAGGATTATGACGATAAATTTATCTTTGGCGGTTGGGCTGAAGCTGTGCCGTTGCCTAAAAAGGTAACGAGGTATTACAGATTGCATGTTATTGTATTCTATAAGGAAACCAAGAGTGACGGAACTCCGGAAAGCTATGTTCCTGCTTGGGCTGAGTATGATTATTACAATGACGGAACGCAGTTTACTAGCGGTAGCTTTGGCTTAAGGCATCCTGAGCATCCTGAATATACACCGGATAAAATCCGTGTAGTATGTTGTTATTATAATCAGGCAAATACGGCATGTTACGATTCAATAAGGCTTAGTAAATCATCTGATGTGTATGATCTTAATGAGATGTATGGGGATGCAGCGGATACGAATACGGAAACAGAGCTTGATCCATACACCTACGACGAAAATGGAAGAGTTCTCACCTATACCGATGAAGAGAGCGTGGTTTATTCCTATTCATACAACGCCTACGGTGATGTTGTTTCAATTCTGAACGCAGACGGTGAAGGTGACAGGTTTGAATACAACACTTATGATACAGACGGTGACGGAAGCTACGACACAACCCGAATAAGAAAAGAAACCTATGCAGATGGCACGATTTACGAATATACTTATAACAGTGCTCTTGAAATTACAAAGGAGACCGTTACTATTCCTAATTCCGAGGGTGAACCAACTGTTGAGGAGTATAATTACGACGAAAACGGGAATTTGGATACCCACGTTGTTGACAATGAAGTTAAATCCAGTTATACTTATATTAAACCTAATAATAATTGGCTTATTGCAACAGAGACAAGCAATGGTTATAAAACGACCTACACTTATAATCCTGAAACTGACGAACTGGTGAGCAAAGTTAAATCACCGTCAGATAATGTTGATGTTGTAATTGAAAGTGACAGCTATGAGTATTCAGACGGTAATGTTACAAAGCATACCCACACGGAAAACGGCACATCCCTAACCTATCATTACGGTACAAATGGAGAGATATCCAAGGTCGAACATAACGGTTTTGCATATAATTATGAATATGATGCTTTTTCCAACACAACAAGCGTTAAGGTGGGTGACCAGAGCCTTGTCGGTTATACTTATCAGCAGGACAAGTCAAAGGTTGCTTCAATGACCTACGGCAACGATGACAAGGTAACTTATACTTACGATAATTACGGCGGTATCAGTAAAAAGACAGTAAGTGATAAAATCAGTGACGGTAGCACAAAGGATCATTATTATACTTATTTCACTGACGGTGAGGGTAGAACTGTTTACGAAGAGGACAGTCCAAGTCATCAGGAAACTTATTACCTTTACGATGATGAAGGAACGCTTTACGGTGAAAGAGTCAACGCAACAACGACAAACAATACTTATCGAAATCGGCTTTATGAGGTTATAAATAATTTCGATGACAACGGAAATGTTGTCAAAAACGCCTTGAGAAGTCAGTCGGGCTTATTGACAACTTATTATGCTTATGATTCCGTAACAAATTTACCGTCAAGTATAACACTTTTTGGCGGAAAACAGGTTTCATACAACTATGACGATGAAGGTACACTCACAGGCAGAAGTCTTTCGACAAGTACTCCTGTTGCGGAGGGCTTTAACTACAATGATAAAGGTCTGATTTCGACACATACCATTGCTCTCGGAACAAATAGTGATGTTTATTCGTATACTTATGATGATAATGCAAACATTACTGAAATTAAGCTTGGCGATACGGTTCAGCAGAGCTATGAATATGATGCGTTAAATCAGCTCATAAGAGAAAATGACCGTGATACGGGTAAGACTGTAATTTACAGTTACGACGGCTACGGAAACATCACATCAAAGACTGAATATGCATTTACATTAGGTGAGCTTGGAGCTGTTGTTGATACTATCAGTTATGCTTACAATGACACAGCATGGAAGGATAAGCTGACAAGCTATGACGGACAGGGCATAACCTATGATGAAATCGGCAATCCTACAAGCTATATGGGTGCTGATATGACTTGGGCAGGTCGATACCTTACATCATATGTTAAAGGTAACACGGCTGTTTCATATACTTACGATTCTGACGGTTTAAGAACAAGCAAAACAGTCAATGGTGTCAAGCATAACTACTACTACGTTGACGGACAACTTCGTTACGAAAGAAACGGCGATAACTACGAAATCTATTACACTTACGATGCTGACGGCAGACCCGTGCTTGCAACAAAGCGTGACCTTGTTGCAAAGAAGAATTATCAGTATTATCTCATAACAAATACCCGTGGTGATGTTATTGAAACACGTGATGATTACGGTAATGTTAATGCAAAGTTTGTTTACGATGCTTGGGGTAAATTGATATCTGTAACGGATGCTAACGGTAACGCACTCTCAACAGACAGCTTTGCTTATCAGATAAGTCTCAAATACCGTGGATATGTGTATGATAATGAGACGAGTTTGTATTATCTGCAGAGTCGCTATTATGACCCGGAGACGGGTAGGTTTTTGAATGCGGATGATGTGGAGTGTATTGGCTTATTGAATACAATGTGTTCCTTAAATTTGTTTGCTTACTGTGGAAATCAGCCAGTTGATCGATATGATTATAGTGGACTTTCGACAGTGTATACTTTAAGCAATGGATGGAAATATAGGATAGATCCACCAAATACATCAACTAAGACGAAAAGACATATTCATATTTATAAAGATGGATATAATTATTCACAAAACGATGATGGTTCTCCTCATGATGGAAGTTCAGATGAACCGCCGAACAGTGTGAAAAAAGAGTTGAAAAATAAAGGCGTGTGGGATTGGGATGCTAAGGCAAAAGAATACAATGAATCTTTAACCAACAATGGTTTGGAGCCAGTACTTAAAGCTTTAAGAGTAGTTATTATTATATATGCTGTATATAGAATTGTAAGGTTATTACCTTCTTTTCTTCCCGGTTTGCGCTGGACTTTACCTGGAAATGTAGCATTTGCTTAGATTTTTAAATTTTTGTTTGAGGTGAATTATTTTGCGATATTTCAAATACGAATTATGGAAAAATTCAACAGAAGAGACTGAGGCGAGATTGTGGAATGAAAATTCACATAGGTATTACAATTATTTTAATTCGATCAAGAAATTTTTTTCAAATGATTTTATTAATTCGTACTTGAACTTTAAAGGATTTCATGATTATAAAATACTATCAATAAGATATGCTGATGCCGAATCTGTGTGTGTTGAATTGAAAAAAAACAAAACTAAAATAGATATAAGATATGAAGGTGTAAAAAGTTTTTCTGTTGATTTTAATAATTGTTGTAATGAATTACAAATTGGAGATTTGCCTGAATGGGGATACGATGAATTTTACAAGTTGAAAGATAATTATTTTACGCACTCTGTTATTACCTCTTCGGGTATTGAAATAGAAATTGGTTTTAAGAAGATTAGTGTATTAATTAGGGGTAACACAGAGTGACCACCCACCGATGACCACTAAAAAGAAAAACACAGGGGGGACGGTACTGTGTGTTAACCAAAAACAAATAACCACGGTGATTTGGGCGGTGCGTTGGCAAAAGTCACGCACCACCCACCCCGCGCCCTTGAACAAGCAAAACAGTCAACGGAGTAAAGCACAACTATTACTACGTTGACGGACAGCTTCGTTATGAAAGAAACGGAGATAACTACGAGATTTACTACACTTACGATGCTGACGGCAGACCTGTGCTTGCAACAAAGCGTGACCTTGTTGCAAAGAAGAATTATCAATATTATCTCATAACAAACACACGTGGTGACATTATTGAAACACGTGATGATTATGGTAATGTAAGTGCTAAGTTTGTTTACGATGCCTGGGGTAAGCTGGTTGCAGTAACAGATGCTAACGGCAATGCGCTTTCAACGGATAGCTTTGCTTATCAGATAAGTCTCAAATACCGTGGATATGTTTATGATAATGAAACCGGTCTCTATTATCTGCAAAGCCGCTATTATGACCCGGAGACAGGAAGGTTCCTGAATGCGGATGATGTTGGCTTTATCGGATATTCCGGCGAGCAGTTGTCTTATAATGTGTTTGCGTATTGTGGAAATGAGCCAGTATGCAATTGCGATATTAGTGGTAAAATAAAAGTCAAAATAACATACAGGCGTAATTATATAGACGTATATAAATATAAATTCTCTATTACGGGGCATATCGATTTTTCAATAAACGGGAAAATATACTCATTTGGTTCAAATAGTGCACCATATAAACAAAAATTACAAGGCACTGCGGCCGGTTACTTAAGAACTAGCAGTGTTCTGTATTGGCATACGGATGAAGAAATGATTTGTACTGGAAAGACAAGAGTGTGGATGACTGATGATGAATTTATAACTTTAATTACTTCATTGACGGTATTTATGTCTACTTGTGTTTCAAAAGTGAATGAAAGCAAAGATGCAAATATTAAAATGTTTAGAGTAATCAGGGGGAGATATTCATACTACAGTTTTACCAAAGCGAACTGTGCAACTTTTGTAAGGGATATAGTGATTAGTAGTATTCCAGATTTAGCAAAAAAATACAAAAGTGTATATTCAATGCTAATAATTCCAGCTAACGTATACAAGGTTATTTCTTCATGGGGGACTAAAATATGAAAAGAATAATAATTGTCGTGTTTTCTTTAGTTTTGACGACTTTGTTTGTGTCGTTCTCGATTTTAGAAAAAAATGTAGAATCTAATGTTATTCCAATAACTATGAAAGCAATTGTAAATCCTGTATATGTTGATGAATCGTTGGATAATATAGCCTATGAAATTTGCTCTTTTGATGGTACTAGTCTTGACTCCTTTGAAAAAGAAACAATTTATGGTTGTTATTATGCATACAAGCTTCTGAATGGTAATTATTGTTATATTCAAGAATTCAACGGGGAACTTGTTCTTGCAATCCATTTACCCAACAATGTTATCAGAATAAGTATAGATTGGGTACCGGAACAAATTATTGAATGGGATAATGCAATTTATTTAAAATATCGTAATGCTTTATATTTTGTTGATTTACAAAATGAAGAAATAAACATTTTTAAACAATTAACACGTGCTAACATCAAAGCAGGAACGGTTCATGCAAAAGAAAAATTAATAGCATACACTGATAGCAATAATTTGTATATAATAACTGATAATGAAGAATTTCAATTCAAAACGAAGGCACACTGTTTAGGTGTAGTGAGTGATGATTGCGTACTTATGAGTAGATGTTTTTTCGGTTTTTTTGAGCTGATATATAAATATAATATATATACTCACACGATAACCAATATAATTCTTTGTGCATCTCCTGGTAGAATTTTAAAGTCAACGTTGAGTTCAGATGCTAATTATTTGCTTTATGTGGTATTTGAAGGCTTTGATACTCCACCGACATTAAGGTTGCTTGATTTGAAAACGCGTGAACGATTAATTCTTGATAATATGGATGAGTTTTGGAAAATATCTTCTTTACAATTGTTATAAAGAAGACAGTGGGACAAGAAACACAGGGGACGGTTAGCGTGAAAACCTCACCGTTGACCCCTGAAAAATGAAGACACTAAACCAAGGCTGTTGCAGAAATGCGACAGCCTTTTGCTATGTAAAAATCAACCTCATTCTTTAAGATAAGGGCTCATAGCAATATCGTTATCGTAAAATTTATCATTAGTTAAAAGATAGTAAATAGTTGAAAGAATTTTTCTTGAAACAGCAACAATAGCTTTTTTCTTGCCTAAACGCTGTTGATTAGCCCAAAACCATCTGCCGAAAGGATTTTTTCTTGTTTTAGCCGCTACCCAAGCAACCTGACAAAGAATAGACTTGATATATGGATTTCCGTGCATAACTTTTTTAGACTTGATTTTACCTGCACTTTGGTCATTTCTTGGCGATAAACCCGCCCACGAGCATAAATGTGCAGCTGTTTTGAAATTTTGTTGGACATTTGAACCGATTTCTGCTAAAATAAGCAAAGCAGCGGTAACATCAATGCCAACAATGGAATCCATTTGTTCCAAAGCCTTTGAATAAGGCTCGGCTATCTCCTTCATTTTATCTAAAATCAAGTCAATGTGTTCTTGTATCAGTTTAAGTTGATTGAGAAAGTCAGCAAGCAAAAAGCACTCATTTTTATTGAGCCTTCCGCAAATGGCATTTTGTATCTCTTTGGGTGTCTTTTTGGTGTTACGGCTGATAGCGTTTTGAACATCGTCTATCGACAAACTGCCTTTTTGACTTAAACCCGTGAGAAGATTTATGCCCGAGACAGAGTTGATGTCGCTCAAGACGCTTGAAAGTTTAAAGCCGTGTGTTTGAAGAAACTTTTCCAGTCTGTTCAAACAGCGGCTTTTCTCATTTACAGCATTTTTGTAGGTTCTTGAAAACTCTCTTAAATCTCGGATTGTTCTTTCGGGGACAAAAGAA
>JAFULG010000029.1 GCA_017473435.1 Clostridia bacterium
AAAAGAAAAGGACACCGCTTTTGCGATGTCCTTTGGCAGGGGCAGAAGGGCTCGAACCCTCGGCACGCGGTTTTGGAGAATGATATAACCTTTAGATTTATAAGGCTTCACAGCACTTCTGACCCCCGAGCTGACCCCCTACACCTTCCTCCACCCCACAACCTTAATTTCCTCATTGTCAATTTCTTCAACCACAGGCTTATAAATTTTCCCGTCACTACCTTCGGCATAACCGTCAAAAACAAAAACAATTACACCGTTATCAAGCACAGCCACAAAAAGCGGATTTTTAACTTCTTTTTCTTTTTATAAATTTTCATTCTGTCAACTCCTATGAATTATTATATTTATAAAGAAACAACCTATGTAAAAAACATTTTCACATCTTCACCCTTTTAATATATTCTCAAATAACAACAAAAGTAACAAAAAAACAGCCCCGAAGGAACACAAATCCTTCGGGGCTTCTCTTTATTCACTTATACCCTGCGTGAGCTTGTACACCTCAGCTTCAATCATAGCAACAACTTCTTCAGTGTTAAAAACAATGCCCTTTTCAAGAAGGAACGATACAACATACTCCTTCTTCTGCTGACCTGTCTTGCTGCCGTAAAGCTGTTCTGCTGCCTTAACGGCCACGGATACCCATCTACGGAGCTCCTCGGTCTTTTCGGCAGTGAGCTTCTTTCTGATTAGAGGGATTACAAAGGTTGTGATGAGCGTTGCAAGCAGCGCAATGACCGCCTGCAGGAGTTCTGTGTAATCGATATTCATTTTAACTCCTCCTTATTCAACAATGTACCAGTCTTCGGAAAGCATATCAGACTGACTTGCAAGCCAACCTGTGAGAACCGCTTCCCTGCCAGTGCTGTCGTGAGTATACATTCTGATGGAGCCAAGACAAAGAAGCTCTTCCTTGTCGTCGAAACATTCAAGAAGTCTTTCGTCTCTGCACCACTCTTTTTTGATTTTTGCTTCAGGAAGGAGCCAAAGATACATACCCTTCCCGTTCCAACCTTTTCTTGCAACCTTCTTACCCTTCTTCAGAGCTTCAATTGCAAGACCGAAGGTCATGTGATCACATTCGCGGTAAGCTTCCTCAAAAACCTTCTTCGGTGACCAGGAAGTGTAACCGTCAGGATACTCAACAAAGTTGCGCTCCTCGGCAGCAACCTCGTTTGACAGCATTACCCAACCCTTGAAAGCGTTGTACGCTCCTCTCGTCATCGGTTTTGCCTTGATTTCCTTTGTTCCTATATACTTTTTCATTTTTATCAACCTTTCTTTAATTATTGATGAGCCTTTTTGTTGAGATGCTTTTCCATCTCGTTTATTGCTTGAGTTACCGGTCCGTTGCACCCCTGCTCCTTAAGTCCCTTGAGTGCCGCAAGCACACCGTAACAAATCACCGTCTGTTCTTCCTTAAGAGCCTTGATTTCAACGTCCTGCTTATTCTGTTTAAGTATCCAGCGGTAAACTGCAAACATACCGCCGAACACCACAGTAGCCGCCCCGAGTATTTCTGCAATAACCAGGAGCAGGTCCTTGAGAAGTATCGCTTCATCCATCTTCTCACCTCATATCTTCGTACAGTAGTCGAGGCAGACCCAACCGGAGGGGGTGCGTCCCCAATTACTTTTGACCTCATAAACAGTAAACTCAACACCCATTACATATCCGTCAGCCTTGTAACGGACAAGCTCGTAAATCTGAGCACGAGCGTTTTTAGTAAATTCATCGTATGTCTTTTTGCGGTTGTTTGTGCCGGGACCCGTTCTGACATGAAGCAAGGAAGCATCCGTAACACGGTAGTCACCCTTGAGGTAAACCTTCTTTTTCTGTAAAGCCTCAACATCAACAGGGAAAAGGATAAAGCCCTGGAATTCGTAGCCTCTTGCGAGGTCATATCCCGACTGCTTTGTGTAGGTTCTGCTTCGGAAGCGTTCACCACCGTAAACACTTTCACTCGTTACAATGTCACCGTTTGCTTTCACCTGTTCAACAACAGCAACGTGACCTGCACCGTCGCTTTCGGTCCAAAGCTTACCCTTTTTCCAGCAGGCAACGGCGAAAAGCTTCGGTGTCTGACTTCTCTTGTAGCCGTCCTCGGTATAGCCGTACCAGTCCTCGGCGTTTCTGCGTGAAAGCTTCGGGGTATAGCCTAAAAGCTCCGTCCATCTTCCCCAGGTATAACCTACACAGTTTGGCAGGCAGGAGCCGTTTTCAATTTCAATGCAACGGTTCAAGCCGCTCGCTGAGGTGTGTATGTAGTTTTTGTTCTTCTTATCGGGAGCAGTTGTGCGGAGTGTGTAGTTTTCCATCTGTATCATCCTTTCCTTAAAAAACTGAATATGGCACGAAGCCACGCAATAGGTGACCGAAGCGTATTAAACAGCTTCCCCACGTTAGCCAACATTTTGCCGTGAAAATCCTGAACAGGAGAATTCATCATATTATCACCCCCTTTTAAAAAAGCTCACGAAAAAAGCCACCCGGTGAAAGGGTGACTTTATCGTGTCTTTGATTTTTTCTCGCAGTATCTGTAACGGTGATATTAACATAAGTTGCTTTTAAGGCACGATATATTGCACTTCAAAATAAACATCATAAACGCACACCTTATAGTATTTTTTATTAAAAAGACTACCTGTTCCTTCTGCCTCAACATTAACACGTATACCACTTCTAATAAGATCTGTAATAGTTGCCGTCGTTGGCAAAGTGTTATCCGATGCAACTTTTTTATCCCAATTCTCCTTTAATGCATTAAGGTCAGCTTCTATTGAGTAGTATTGAGGTGAAACTGCAACTTTGTTAATTATTGTTGTGTATTCCCCGGCATTAATCGTTAAAAGGGTTCCGTTTGAAAGCACAGAATCTTTAAGATAACAACGGTTTTGCACTTTACATATACCATTGTTATTTTCAGATGAAGCTCTTACAAAAGAAGTCCATTTAATTACTTCTGCACCGCTTGGTATAGCATTGTCACGAACATAAAAACCTTCAGAGCCGTGACCGGATTCGGCAGCTCGATAAGCACAAGTATCGATATTATCATCTATTGCCTTTTCTCGGTCGGTCATATAACCCAATAAATCCCAATCGTGTTCGTTTGGTTTAATGCGAATGGTGTAAACTATAGGTTCATATATAGCAGTATAAATAGTATTATCGCTTGTAACTGCTGTCACTTCTCTATCCCAACCTTTAAAGGTATTGTATGGCTTTGAAGGGTTAGCAGTAGGTGTTTTCGGAATGTCACCATACGGTACAGTTTGCTCACTTACAACACTTCCATCATAGTTAATGAACTTAACTGTAAATTTCAGCACCTCATATTGGGCTGTGATTGTTACATCTTCAGCAGGCATTGTTGAAGGAACTTGTTTATCCCAACCCTTGAAGTCATAACCTGTTCTTGCAATTTCAGAAGGTGGTGTTAACGGAGAACCGTAGGCGAGCGTATACTCGATTTTCTGTTCGTCTGTTCCCTCAAAATCCTTATAGCCGATAAACGTGATTGTGTAATAGTTAATCCTGTACTGTGCCGTATAAATAGCATCACCCTCAACCAAATCAACCGACTTGTCCCAACCGATGAAATCGTGACCTTCTCTTGTAGGAGTAGGTATAAACGGCATTGAACCATACTCATAAGGCTCGTCATCGGGATTAAGAATAGTGCCATCCCAGTTCTTGAATGTAATCGTATAGCTTCTTATATGCTCGGTAAATACTGCGGTGTACACAACGTTACCCTTGACAGAAGATGTACCACTTACCACATTGTCTGTTACATCGGCATCCCAACCGAGGAATCTGTACTCAAACTCATCCGTCCAAGGCTTAACAGGTGTTGCTCCGTTGTATTCGGGCATTTTACCATAAGGCTCTTTTTCGTCAGTTTCAAGGACTGTGCCGTTATAATTCTTCCATATAACTTCGTATTCATTGACAGCCTCTGCATAAGTAGCAAAATAATCAATATTGCCTGTTACCTCGGTTATGTCGATATGCCATTTACTGAACGTGTAAGAATACTGTGCATCGCCTTGCTTTATGGGTGTTGCTCCGTTATAGCTTGGTGTTGTACCATAAGGAACGTCCTTATCGGTTTCAAGCACAGTACCGTCTTCGTTTCTCCAGGTGATAGTATATTTTCTTACTGTTTCTGAATATTTAGCCGTGTAAGCTGCATCACCTGTAACTGCTACAACTTCAGGAATCCATTTGTCAAACTCATAGTCATATTGAGCTGTATCAGGTCTTGTAGGATTTCCACAGAAAGGTGTTACACCGTAAGCTACAAGTGAGCTTTGGAGAACCTTGCCGTCATAGTCAAGGAAGTCTATCATATACTTTCTTAAAATGTTGTCATAAACCGCATAATAAGTGATATCCTCGTTGCCTACATTTGCAGGAATATTAACCACGTTTGAGCCGTCAAGACTCCAACCCTTGAACGAGAAGTCGTACTGTGCTGTGCTTACCCTTGCCGGATTTGCAGGAACGGTAATATGACCGCCTTCGTAAAGGTGAAGCTCGCTTACAACCTCGTCATCGTTCATAAACTTAACCACATTGACTCTGTGTTCACTGAATACAGCTTCGTATGTGATTGAGTAATCGTCACCGCATACATCTACAACGCCGATTTCGCCTGTTTCAGCGTTTCTCCAATATTCGAAGTGATAATCATATGTTGCACCGTCAATCACCTTTGAATAACTCTCAAGGTCATCGGGAACGGCAATAACTCTTTCGCCGTCAAGGTCATAATAGATGTTTGTGAGGTTGCCGTTGATAGGAACAATGCTTCCTCTGTCATCCTTGAAGGTAACAAAGTATTTCTTGTATTCATCAAAGACAGCATTAACAGTTGTATCGGCTGTAATGTTCTTGAGGTCATTGTCCCAAGAATTGAAGATGAACTTGCTTGTGTCACTTTCAGCCTTTGTCGGTGTGCTGATGATATTCTCTGTAATCGGGTCGACACAGTCGGCACCGTCATATACGATAATCGGTGTACAAGCAAGGACACCCTCGATATAGAAGCTTACAACTGAAGTGATATGCTCATATACAATGTTGATGTTCGGGTATCTTCTCACCATTTCAGCGTAATCATTCGAAGTGATTGTTCCGCAGTAGATTGTGCCACCGATAACAGCCTTATCAAGCGTGTTGCCCTGTTCATCAAGACCTCTGAAGGTATCGAATTTATTGTACAAGGTAAAGATTTCTTCTGCTGTGTCGACATTCATTTCAATTCCGAGAAGTCTTACTCGGCTGTTATTCTGAATAACATTGAGAATTGCTTCAAAATCAAACAAGCCGTAGTCAACACCTTCAAGACGGAGTGTTGAAATATTGCTGAACGTAGGGATCGAGAAGTCTGTCAGCATCGGCTGATTCTGAATAATCAAGGAAGTTACTGCTCCGGGAAGGTGCAGCTTTTTCAGAATACCGCCATTGGGAACTTTAACACCTGTGATTGCCGAGCCTTCAGCGTAAACCTCTTCAATATTGGCACAACCGCTGACATCAACAACAGATGTCAAGCCTGTGCAGTTTCTTATATCGAGCTTTGACAGCAGGCTTAAGTTACCGATTGTCAGAGTGTTAAGGTTCGGATTTTCGTATCCTTCCGCACCGTCACCGAGCTTCACTTCAGTAAGCCTTGTAGCCATTGAGAAGTTTGCCATACCTACCTTAAGACCGCTTAAGTCACCTACGCTTGCAAGCTGTGAAGCCGAATAGATAGCAATAACACCGTGATTGCCGTTTTCAAGCGGATTTTTCAGCGTATAGGATTTCGGTGTTTCTCCGTCACCTCTTAAAGCTCTTTTCTGAACAAGAATGTTATCAAACTTGATACTTGCGTAAATATCGGCATAAGGTGTGATTGTGATGTCCGATACCGCATAAGGACGGAGCATAATATACTCTGTCAGGCTGTCCGCTGCAACATACTTACTGTCGAGATAGCGGAAACGGTTATACAGCCACCATTGTCTTTGTGACTCCTTTGAGCCTTGTAGCATTTCAAGGTAAGTGTTGTCACCGTCATTGACAAGAGGATCGGTGTACTTGAACTTTGCATCCTCGTTGAAGATTGCCTCGCCCCAAGATTGCTGATGCTCTCTGAAACGCTTTTCAACCTCTTCATAAGAGAAGGCCTTAAGCTTTCTCAACTCCTGATACATCAGCATTATTTCATCAGCAAAGGCAAGTCTTAAATTCACATAAAGCACCGAGTCCTGACCGTTGTAAACCTTTGTGCCGTTTATAAGGTCTGTATCCTCAAGCCAATAGCCGAATTTCAGCTCACCTTCGTTGTTGATGCCTATTGCAGTATCATAGTCATAGGGAAGAATAAGGAACTTTCCGTCCTCATCAAATCTTGTCGGGAATGCGTTCTTTGCTCTGTTATCAACCATAAGGAAAGTTTCCGTGAAAATGTAGTTGAATATAAGAGCATTAACATTTGCGTAAGTTGCAAGCTCGCTTCTGAACGTTTCAAGCCTTGCCTGTTTTTCTGCCTCTGTGTTAACCGCTGTTGTGTCCGTTGATTTCAGCCAAGAAACAAACCTCTGTAGGTTCTCTGTATCCGTATTGTCTTCGGGATAACGTGCTTCAAAGGTCTGCATCCACAAGGGAAGCTCTTTCTTTTTGACAGTATCGTAATAGGTTGACTCAAAATCATCACTCTTGAAAACAGCCATTTCTGTTTCATTGGTGAGGATTTCCCACGATTCGTCACCCTCTGAAAAGCCGAATACTTCCGCTGTCGCCTTATCATTGTTGAAGTTGTATTTGCCAAGGAAGTTATAATTGCTACCGTCATAATAGAACATAAGGCAAGGATAGCCCTCAATGCCCTGTCTTACTCGGCTGTCAGTTTTCTGTGGCGGAGTCTTTACCGGGCAGATTTCATCGTAAAGCATTACAAGCTCAACGTTGTTTGCACCTTCCGAAGAAGCAACGTCAGCCTTAAAGGTAAATACATCAGTCGGCATAGAGTTTTCACGAAGCTGATAGGTGTAACGAGAAACACCGTTGATTGTAAATCCGTTTTTGAATTTGATTTTATAATTCTTTCGTGAGTAGAACTGCGAAGATGTACCCTGAACGTCAATTTCTGCTCCGTAGAATGTGAAGCTTCTTTCCGGGTGCAAGGGGTCAACGTATTTACCGCTGACTATCTTTTTGTCATCCTTGAACTGTGGAAGGTCCGAATAGCTGTCTGCATCAATCACGAAATAAGGAGTGCCTTTATCGTGTATCTTTGTGATATCGACATTGCCGTAAGCATCGAACACGTCATTGCGTTCAGCTCTTCTGATAAGCTCTTCAATATCCTGCGTATCTGCAATCCAATTGTCGAGTGATTGATACCTTGAGAGATTGTTGCTGTACACTCTGATGCAATAGATGTCCGTTGTACAGAAGTCAGAGCCGATGGAGATGCCTACAGGCTCTGATTGTGAGAAGTCATCATCCTCACCATACTGAACACAAGCCGACTCAATACCGTTGATGTACAGAGAAATAAGTCGGTTTTCGGCTTTCTTCTGCACGGTAAAGGTGATTCTTATATGCTCGTTTTCTTTGTACTGCCTTGAAATCTCACTCAATTCCGACTTAAGCAACGCTTCTTGTGCCGTAATCTTGAGTCCTCTGTTACCACTCCAGCAAGAGATAACTGTTGCATTAGGATTAAGTACATCCCTTGTTGCAAACTCAAACTCGATTGTCTTTCCGCTTGTACGGAAGTCGGTTTCAAATACGTTAAGCGGAATATAAACTCTCGCATTACCTTTGACTCGGAGAACGGTATCACCATTTACAGGTTGCCAGCCATCAGAAACAAAGTTGAAGTTTTGCAGGTCAGCCTTAATGTTGCCGTAAGACCAATCAGATGGACTTATGCTTGTGTCCTGATTGCTTCTGCCCTTTGCGTTAAGGTAAAGCTCAAGGCTGCCTGTTTCCGCTGTTACATCAATCTTGTTTTCAACGCTTGTGAAAGATATAACCCTCTTGACCTCACCACCGACAGAGAAACTTATCTGTGTTTCTCCCACATTTTCAGCCTTATATGATAAAAGCTGTACTGTTCTGTCAACTGTTCGGGTAGTGCTGAAGCCGAAGTTATCTGTTATCGTTACTTCCGTAGTCAGAAGCTGTGGTGTGTATGCTATCCACTCAATAGGCACCGTTGCATACTGTTTGACGGATTTTGTGCTGAATGCACTTGAGATAATAGGCTCTGTGTTGCCTTCCTCATAGCAGATAAGGTCATACACAAGTCGGTTACTTTCAACAGGCTCTCCGTCAATTTCACAGGTGAAATATACCTCAAAGGTGTGGTTTCCGTGAGATTGTGTAGGAATGGTAAAAGGCTGCTCTCTGTTACTTGCCGTAACTACCTGTGTGATAGGTTTGCCGTTTTCGTCAAGGATAGGATTGCCGTCCATAAGGAAATGAACGGTTTTCTCAACCGCACCGACAGGAATATAGCTGAAGCCGATATCGCCTGTATAAGCCTGCGTAGCATCAAAATAAGAGGATACGCTGACTTTGATTGTGGTGACAGTAAACTTATATGTTTTGCTGTTGCCGTAAAGGTCAGAGATTGTTATTTCAACCTGATTTGCTCCGAGAAGAAGATAGTTTGAAACATCAACCTCTATATCGCCCTGTTGCTCTTCGTAAAAACGCTTGACAGTACCGTCCACAGCAATTGCTATTGTGCCGTTACCTGTGCTTAAGTCATCCTCGATTGACGACCAAGTAAAAGACATTTTACAAGAAGCACCGTAGGTAACTGTCTTTGACAGCCATCCGCTTGTATTGGTAACAGTAAGCTCGGCATTATTTGAACTGCCACCGCCTCCGCCCGATAAGACAACCCAACCGCCTAAAGAGTTTTTAAACCGAAGCAGAGGTGTAGCTGTTGAAGTATCGACCCACAATGTATAGTGGCTTTCTGTCGGTGCTTCAGCTCCTACATAAACGCAGCTTTGAGTGATGACAGGCTTTTCTTCTTCCTGCTCTCTTTCAATCTCGCCAATCCTCAAGTCAGTGTCAACCATATACTGATTCAACACTTTGGTGAGGTTATTTATCATAATATCTTGTTTCGATGTATCACCTTGAGCAGATTTCATCTGCCCAAGGTTGTACTTTCGTTCAATATCAGCAGGAGTACGCACACCCTGCCTGTCCTGTTTGCTCATATCCGTCACCTCTCAATCCCATGTAATACGGCCATTGTCTTCGACCTTGAATCCCGCCTTTTCAAGTACGGTTTTCTTTTCGGCTGTTGTAAGCTTCAGTCCGTTTACATATTCAATGATTTCAGCATTATAATCATCGTATGAGTTGTACTCACTTCTGAAAAGCAGATGCTTTGCACCCTCGGGAATATCAAGGCTCCAGATGTACGCCTTCTTCTTTTCCTTGGCACTTCCGCTGATTGAGTTTCCGTTCTCATCCTTATCAGCTTTGATGTCATACAGCTCACTTGTCATTTTTCTGTAGTCCACAACGCTGTCATAGAAAGCTTTTGAGAATGTTGCCTTGTCAGGATTGTTAGCTGCCCAGGAGTAGTCATCGTTCGGAAGATGTATCCACTTTTCAATATTTTCCTTATAGTGTTTTACGGATACCCCCTCTTCTTGAAGAGCCTTATACAATTCGGGCTTCAAAGCCTTCATATCGTACACATCCTTATTGCTCCAATACTCACCTGGAGTGATACCGAGTATGCCTGTTACCTCTTTTTGCTTTTTGAGCTGCTCATCGGTAAGCTTCTGCCACTCGCCCTCATCATTGAACCGGTACTGTATTCCGCCGACCTTTGCGTACCTCTTATCAATCTTTACATCCTCGTAACCGTTCAGGGCCTTCTTTGCCGTTTCGTTAATCTGCTTCTGAATGTCACGCACCTGCTCGAATTTAAGCTTATCGGAAAGGTCGCTGTTCTGTATCTCTCTTTTCTGCTTATAAAGGTCGCTGATTTCAGAGCTTACGGAGCTGATGTACTTGTACTTGAGCTTATCCTCATCCGTGGCATTCTTTGAATTCGATTTAACCTTAAGCTCATCACTTAAGCTGAAGAAATCAGATGGATTGTTATTCTTAAGTACACTGTCAGCAGTAAATTGGTCTATAAGCGGAGCTATTACATTTCCGAGGAGGGAATTGTCTCCCCTTTCAGCCTCGGGCGTAAGTGCGGGAAGTATAATATCCCCCACAAATCCGCTGTACTGATTAAGGACATAATTGATTTTGTAAGGACTGATACCAGTATTCTCGCCCAACCATTTACTTACAGAATCAATAGCCTCATCATATTGCTCTTTTGCAGGCAAATCCTGGAGCCTCGTCGGTATCAAGTCCTCACCGTACCAAGTTTTACCCTTATAAGCCTGAATAAGCGGAGCCGCAACATTGTTTTCAATCGGATTATTAGGTGCAATGTTGTTAATAACAGATTCAGAAACCTCTTTTATTGAATCGCTGATATTATCCCAATCAAATCCGTCATCATTAAAAAGCCCGTAAATCTGTTCAGCCAATTCCTGAAACACCGCCGCTGTTCTGCCTTTTGGAATACGCACAAACTGTCCGTCGCCGTATTTTGCAATAACATAATAGTTATCCTTTATGTAATCGGAAAGTTCTTCATATTCTTCTTCGTCCTTCCAAAGAAGCTCATTAAACAAAAGCACAGGCAAACTCGACAGTGCGTATTTGCCAACAAGCTTCATTATCCCTTTGAACCCCTCTGCTTTTGCCCGTCTGATGTTTCTCACATGCTGTGCGGCACCTTGAACAGAAGCATTAAGGAAAGTTGCACCGTTTCGGTTGAGGTACTTGGTAATGTCACCGCCATCGGAGAAATCCGTGGTCACCCTTGCGGCATCCAACATGGCAGCCTCTACCGTGGCACCTTTTTTTCTGCTTGCAATATACTCTGCAAGCCTCGGGATGGCTTCCACAAAGTCGTTAACTCTGCTGATTCCGTCAGGAACTATACCTACTGTTTTCCTGATGATGCCTTTTTCTTTTTCAAAGGTGTTACTTTCCCTGTCAAAATAGGTGTTGGATTTACCGCCGTTTTCCCAATATTCCTGCACATATTTACCCTTTCCTGTAAGTAATTCGCCAGCTGCCTGCGGCATATTGAAATATGTAGCCGTGGGATGCTGCGAGTTAAATATAACCTCCTGTGCATCCCTCAAAGAATTTCGTGATGTGAAAAACAGACTTAATTCGGTAAGCAACTTTTTATGCCAGCTGCTTGCGGTGTGAGGCACCTTAAACGTCTTTGACAAACCTTCAGGTGTCGGCTTAAGAGCCTCGTACATTTCCTCTTTGATATTGAAGGTGACTCTCTTTCCGTTTTCAAACACCGTGAATGTGGGTGCGTTCCCGTCAACACCGGGCTTAATAAGGCTTCCGTCGTCAAGAAGCGGTACATTGTCAATAATCTCATCAGCAGTCACATTGGAAACAACCTCATCAGTATATAGAGCGTTTTTCAGCTCAACACCGAATGCGTTTTTGTCAATTGCTTTGAACACCTGTGTTGTTCTGTGAGCCAAAGTGTTAAGCAGTGTTTCCATGGTGGAATTACCGCCTGTCGACTTCTTGATGGGAGCCGAGATACCTACACCCTTTCCGCCTCTCTTAACGCTTTCATCTGTAAGTCTTTCAATCGGTATATAGTTAGGATATTTCTTCGCCCACAAATCAGCAGTTTCCTGCGTAAGCAGACCGCCGGCAACCATCATCTGTCTGAGATAGTCATTGTAAGCGTACACATCCTTGGCCCATTCCTTAAATTCGGGATGCTGTTCCTGAAGCTTATTCGCAGTTTTTAATGATGCTTCTGCAGTTATGTCATATCCGAAAACAGGCTTGTCCTCTTTCATTCTGTCAACATTAAGGCGGTGCTTCATGTAAAGGTCAAATTCCTTTTCAAGCCCTGACTTTGTAATCTGATCACGGATTGCTTTAAGCGACTTCGTGTTGCCCTTACCGTTTTCCATGAAGTATTGAGCTTTGGCTTCGGAACGGTCCTTCCACATTTTGTACTTATCCTCTACCGCACGGTTTTTGGTCTGAAGTGCAAAGGTTTCAAATACCGAGCCCTTACTTACAAAGTTTCTGACAAATGAAGGCCACATCCTGTCTTTGTTTTTCTTCGGGTCACCCGCTTTAACCTGTGACTCTCCAAGTATTTCTTCACTTGGTCGCTGTTCTGTCTTCTGATCAGTCGCGACCTCGCTCTCATCAAGCATAGGAAATAAATTTTCTTTGACCGCTTCCTTCTTTTTCGTTTCAATCGGAACATGTCCTACAGGAACGAGCGCCTGCTGTTCGGCTATAGGTGTGTTCTGCGTTGTACCGTCTGCACCCTTTACCCTGAAATCCTTACCCGTAATCTCGTGACGCATCGGTGCGACTATGTTGCCAGTGTTTTTACTTTTGGCAGAAAGAGAAAAGCTATCCGATGTATTGACATTTTCGGTGGAATCGGGTATACTATCACTAGGAGCAATACTTTCATAAGCTGGTGCGATTAGTGCATCACCTTCACTGAATGTATTGCTCTTATTATTTACTCTAATAAGATTTTTCTCTCTTATCTGTCGGTTTATATATTCTCTAAAATTGTCACGTCCGAAAACGGTGGCAATTTTATTTGTTTGAATAAAAACACGGTTGCATTGAGCAATTTCGTCAATGAAAACGGGCACATTTATAACATTTCCATTATCATCTTTAAACTCTGTTACCAGCAAAAAGTAATTTTCTCTCCTCGATGAATCACTCGAATTCTTCGTGCCTCGATATGCCTCTTTGACATTATCAAGGCTATCAATTATCTTCAAAAAGTATTCTTCACCTATTCCGTGATAATGAGTGTGATTGTCTACTTTTAAGCCAAGTTTTTGTGCTTCAGCTTCCGTAAAAACATTTTCTCTTATATGAGAAGCATTCATTACCATTTTATGGTTTTTAACCCCTTTTTGAGAAAGCATTATTTCAGGAGTTTCATCACGCAACAGAACTTCGTTACGATAATTCTTATCATAAAGTGCCTTGTGCAATTCACTTTCAGCATTAGCTGACAAACTATATTTAGCATTCACACCGCCCTCATCGGCGGTGCTTTTTTCTGCCATAGCTTCCTTATATGCCTTCTCAAAGCTCCTCTTGACCTTTTCAAACTCCCTTGCTTCCTTACTTCCTGCGGAAGCGACCTTGCAAAGGTATTTGACTTCATCCCACAGTCTTTGAAAAACGTTCCTGTTTTCAACTGAAATCTGCTTGATGAAATCATAATCCGTTAAAAGGTAGTCACCCACAAGCTCGGAAACAAGCTCCGCCTCGGCCTTTGATGAATTTTCAACACCGTCGTAAAGTGCCTCTATCTCTGCAAGCTTGCCCTTGATATCAAGACCCTTACTTTCGGCGTATTTAAAAAGAGCTTCCTTAAGGTCAACGTAAGCACCCGTCTTTTCAAGACGGTGGGTTATCTCGTGACCCGTTGTCCTGTTAAGCAGCTTATCTGAATCGAGGTTGAGAACAACGCCCTCATCGGTTATCATACCGTTGATAACCGTTTCACCGCTTTTGACCTTTTCAAGGGCTGTCTTCATTGCAGCAAGGAGCTTTGTCTGTGCTTCGGTTCTTTCTACCTCGGGTATGCTTTCAAGCTCACTTATCCTTTTGCCCTGGCGCTCAATGAATTCCGCCTTAATCTGTTCACCGCTTCTGAAATCAAAAACAGTGCCCGTATCACCGGCAATGGTCGCCTGAAGCTCAACAAGGTCACGCACACGGTTTGTGTTGTTGGCATTGGCTTTCACCGCATTTTCTAGTGTTTTCTTGGCGGCATCGCTGTGCTTTGAATTTTCAAACTTGCTTACATCCGCCTTGAAGCTTTCCTTGGCTCTGTCAAGCTCTCTGTATGTCTCCTCAAGCTTACTGCCTTCAACAAGCTTACGCACGTTCTCACCGAGCGTCGCCTTAAGTCCCTCGGCCGTTGTCTTGCCTTCCGCCTTCACATTTTCAAGCCCGTTCTTAAGGTTTTCAACATTCTTCTCCATAGCGGCAAGCTCATCCTTGATTGAAGCCTGACGGTCCTGCTGTTCACCTGTCATATCCCCACGCTTCATTTTGTTAAGAGTGTCATACTCCTGCTGAAGTGTGTTCATTTTGTTCTGTATTCCTTCAATCATATCGTTGAAGGTTTTCTCTTTGCCCTTGGTGTCATCGGTTGCCTTTTTATAGCTTTCATAATCCTTGCCACCGAGAACACTCTCAATGGTGTCTGTGCTGATATATCCCTTTTCAAGGGCAGTGTATACCTCGTCGCGGATTTTCTTTTTTTCCTTGGAAGTGAGAGCTTCCCCCTCCGCTTCCTTTTCGGCAATAAGGTTTTCAATTTCCTTATCAACAACCTTCTGCTCATTGTTGGAAAGTCCCGTAACATAGTCCGTACCCTTAATTTTGTGTGCGGCAATATCCATACCTTCAAACAATCCGCCCGTAATCATACCGCCAAGGAAGGATTCCCACGCATCCTGTGAGCTGAATATTTCATTAAATTCCTTCTCATTGAGATATGTAAGCTTTTTACCGATTGAGGATATAAGGTCGGAAACCACCTCCTCGGCACCTTCACCCACGGTGTTGATACCCCACTTCGCAAGGGTCTGCAATGTCTTACCTGAAAGAGCCCTCGCAACACTCTGAACTGCATTCTCCGTGAGGGTCTGACCGCCGAGTTTTACACCATTGAACACCTGGTCGCCTGCCATTTCAGCAGCGGCGGTCATAATACCGCTGGCCATTGCTCCTTCAAAGCTTGCTCCTTCTCTGAGCGCTTCCTCAACCTCTCCGCCGCCTGCGGTAAAACCTGTCATCAGGTAGCCCATACCTCCACCGAAAATGGTACCCACAAGCTTTGTTGCCGCCGTGTTACCGATTGATTTTATAACACCGCCGAGCTTGTCTCCCATCACCGATGCAGCACCTGCATCAAGCCCTGTCATTTCCTTTACGGGCGCGCTGATGAGCTTCTTTGCAATGTCATCCTCGTTATAAAGATCCTTTTTTACAAACTCCGTAGTTCCCTTCGTGGCGGCCTTTTGCATCGAGTTGAAGCTTTTTGCAATGCTTCCCGCCTGCTCCTTCTTTCCTGTAAGAGCTGCGAACGCCATCGCATCATTTGAAAGCTGTCCCATCTGTGCATTGCCAAGGAGCGTAGACACACCGGCAAAGCTGTCAATGAGCTTCTCGGGAGCTCCTGCAAAGCCTGATGTAAGTTTTTCTGCAACATCAACTCCGGTACCGAGGATGGTCTTGGTTATGTCACCGAACTGATAACCGTCATCAAAGTAACTGCTCTTTTTAAACCATGTGCGATCATCTTCTTTTTCCTTCGTGCTCGTCGTTACTGTCGGTGTGAACTTTTTAACAGGAGCTATGTCATCAACAGGCTTTACAAGCCGACCACCTGACTGCTTACCGGTTGTTACCGTCACCTTTTGTTCCTGCTGCGTCTGCTTCTTGCGTTTATTTTGAATTCCTATCAGCTCTTCATAAGTTAAAGCCATATCACACCGTCCTTATTTGTTTTTCATTCTGCTGTTCATAATAGAATTTTGAGTATCAAGCTTGAGATTATTTGAAATTATTTGAGAAGTTGTAGGCTGTGTATATGTTTTCACAAGAACAGGCTTGCTACCGCTTGTATCAACCTTTGCCTCTCCCGAAGCTACCATCTTCTTTACAGTATTGTCGCTTATCGGCCCTTTACCTAAAGCAAGCTTTTCCTTGGAAGAAACCACGGTACCCGTTTCCTCGTCATCTTCATCCAAATAATAATCGTCATAATCATAGCTGCCACCACCGCTGCTATAAGAATACCCCCCACCACTCCCACTACTGCCACTTGCTGCAAGCGATTCATTGAACTGCCTTTTCTCTTCCTCGAGCTGTTCATTGAACTGTCTTATCTGCTCTGCAAGTGCATTTTCTGTATTGATCTGATTAAGCACATTCTGATAACGCTGATAATATGTGTCCTCAAGCTCACGTTTTGCTTGTGCTTTTGAAAGTACAAGCTGATTCTTATACTGAAAGCCCTGCAATGAAAGCTCCAAGGACTGTTTCAGGGTGTTATATGCGATTTCAGCAAGCACACTGCTGTTCTGAAGCTGTGCTTCCTTTATTGCGTTATCATAGTTAAGTACAGCTCTGACGTAAGCCTCTCTTGCCGCTGCCACTCGTTTCTGATATGCCGTGTACATGGCAACCTGCGAGCTTTCACTGTAACCGCTATGAGCAAGACCTGCTGAAGCCTGTTTTTCAGCATTTGTGCCGTAATCGTTACTCTGCTTCTGCCAATCAACATATGCACCCGATTGCTCCTTCAGATAATCCTTGTGAGCCTGCTCTTTCTGCTGTTCAACCTTCTCAATGGCAAAATCAGTCTGCTGCTGTTGCAGCTGTGTCTGCTTGTCACCGTACTGCTTAATCGCATCGGTCTGCTGCTGAAAATACTTGTCAGAGCTGTTTATCATATTATCGTAGGTCTTGTCCGATTCCTTGACCGCCGCATTTTTCTGCGATGTCACCTCGGTAAAACGCTTGTCATTGTAATCTATTTCGTAGCCTGTAGCCATTTATATCACCTCTTTACATACCCGCCGATAAAGCATTCAAGTGTAGCTGTTTCAAGGCTGAACCTTGTCTTAGAGTAGAATTTCAGCTGAATGTCCTTGAATTTCTTACACTTGATTCTGCTTACAAAGGAATCATTGATGTTTTCATAAGTGCCGATAAGCTCAAAGTCCGTCTTTTCGGTTTTTGCATAAACTGAAATATCACCTGTCGCCTCAACAACACATCCTCTTTTGTTTGTGGTCTTTACATATTGAGGATGCTTAAATTTATCCTTTGGTGTCACCCAATAGCTTTCAACGTTGCTCTTGGTGTCCGTAAGCGTATAGATTCCATCCTCTGTGCCTAAATACAAGACACCCTTGTTCACTTTTGCACAAGTGATTTTCTTGTCAAATTCCCAATAAAACCACTCATACTCAAAGTGATTCTCGTTGGTGAATACTGCTCGGCTGTCGGCAAGATAAGCTTTGTTGCCGATAATGACGATCAGATAACCTTCCCACTCTTCGAGAATCATATCAGCGTAGTCAGCCTCTGCAATAAGCTTTCGGTCAACAAGGATGCTTCTGTGTGAGATTACCTGCTCTGTTGTGATATCACCGCTGACACCTTCCATGCCTCGGTCACTGAAGAAGACAATATCATCGTTAAAGTTGATTGCTTTACCGATACAGCCTGTCGAAATGCTTGAGTGTGTGTTCGGATAAATCTTTCCGTACTCGCTGTCAATGGTAGGTGTATGGTAGAATACTGTGGTATTAGCCTGTGACGGCTCTTTAAACACCCACAGAACGTTGTTACCTGCCACCATATCCATTACCCTTGCCGTATCCAGTCCCTCGTTATAATAGTCCAAATCGGAGCAATATGTAGGATCATTGAGACTACAATGCCAAATCATATTCGGATAATCGGGATTACCGCTGAAAAACACTCTGTTATCAAAAAGCTCCAGCATCGTACATTTCAGTATCCTGCTTTTATCAATAGCCTTTTTGTACTTGATGCTCACATTGTCTTGTCCGTCAGTTAACGGTGCCGCAGGAGCTGTCGTGAAGGTTATCTTGCTCTTCGCGTAATCAACTGTGAAATTCGTTGTTTCCTTATCATTCACCGTGACTACAGGCATAAAATCATCGTCAATGGTAGGAGAATCAACAAAAAATTCCTTGCTTTTCCCGTCAGCAAGGAATGTGTTTATTCTATAATCAGAGAGCATATTTACATCTTCGTATGTCTTACCACCGCCTGAAGGCTTCCTCGCAATGGATGTGGTAGGCACATAGCCTTCAACCTTACCAATACTTACTCCGTTATACTGAAGGTAATTTGCTCCGTCCTTGAAAAACCAGATGTTGTTGTATATGAAAGCGTTGCTCTTTGCAGCCTCAACGCCCTCATAAAGCAATTCGTTTTTGTTGCCTGCTTCTTCACCGATAACCTTGTAAAGCTTCGTGCCGCTGTGAACAATCATCATTTCGGTGCTTCCTGCTTTGTAGAAGTATATGCCGTAAACAGTTTCATCAAATACTGAAAGCAGTTCCTTGTCAGGTCTTGTTCTTATGCTCTCGGTTTCCTTGTAATCCTTCCACATATTTATACTGTCGGGACTTCTCACAAGGTTGATTTCTTCACCTCTGAAGTCGACTCCACGGAATCCGTAATAGACTCTCGGTATTAAATCTCCACTTGCCATTAAATCCTTACACCGCCTTCCACAATTATGCCGCTCATGTTATATCGCGGGTCAAGCTGCAGTTTCATTGTTTCGTATCTGTCGGAATAAATTTTACCGTAAGATGTTGACACATCGCTCTTAAGAAGATCACCTGCAACACCGTAAGGCATAATTTCAAGTACATCAGAGGGAAGCTCAAACTCATATCCCTTTGCATTGGTCTTTTCCGTGATTCTTTCGGGATAGATGAAGAAGTCAATTCCCATTGTTCCGCTTTCAAGAGCCTTTATAACCGTCCCTTGTGCCTTGAACTCATGGGCAACGCCCTCAACAAGGTTAAGCTGATAAACCTCATATCCGCTTTCCTTTTCAATTCGCGAATAGTCAATCAGCTCTCCTGTGTTGACTTCAATTTCAATATACTTAGGCAGTTTCTTCATGCGTACCAATTCAAACATAATCTGATTGATAACATCGTTTATCTTCGTTGCTATGTCAGGATCATCAGTCAGCAGCTCGCTTTCAGGGTTAAGCTCTTCAATAAGCCCCAACACCTTCTTTTTCATTTCAAGTAGTGTCATACTGTCACCGCCTTATTTAGAAAAATATGTAAAGCCGAATGTAATCTCGTTTGCAAAGCTTGCATTGAAATCATCCAGACCGCTTGCAATTACTACGCCAAACGAGGGCTCAATGTATACTTTAGGTGCTTCTTCAAGATAATAATCGCCGACCTCGCTATAGCTACTATCGCTATACGTGGTTATCAGGCTCGGAGAAAAAAATATTGCTGCAGGCTTGTATGCACTCTTGATCTGAAAGAGATTTATAAGACCTGTCTGGTTTAAATCGCCTCTGATGGATACTGTGCCGCTAATAATGTTACCCTGTTTAAAAACAGATACATTAGACACCGTATTTCCGGCATACACTTGATTGATAAAGGCCTCGGATATATCCTCGATAGTTCTTGTAGCAAAATTGTCATGCACATACTGCTTATTCACAGCATCCGTAGCGTTCACAGGGGCCGGGACATTACAAATAGGCTTGGAGTTTGCATTCAACTGACTATCATTTTTGATAAAGTTTTCGTCAATATACTTCTTAGCTTCCTCATGCTTATCGTCAGTATATTTCTTGGCTTCATTATCTTTAGCGTCAACATATTTTTTGTTTGTCGCATCCGCATTCTCTATCGGATCTGCTAAGTTGTAAATGTTTTTGCCAAGTGCATCAAGCGCTCCGCTTAATTCAAGAGAACCCGTTTCGCCGGGTTTGCCCTCGAGAGAAGAAATCCATTCCTCAACCGTGCCCTCGAAGCCCAACTTAACTGCAATACCGTAAGCAGATATTGAAACGAGCCACTCCTCTTCAGTTCCCTTAAAGCCGTGCTTAACTGCAATTTCATAAGCCGAATATCCGGGTATCTTCTTAAGCAGATGGATATTACCCACCAAAGACTCTCTTGTTTCTGTATTACCCTTTATACTCATAACTCTTCCCCCTTAAGCTGTGTAACTTCCGCTTCAAGAGCGTTTATTTTGTCAAGCATTGCAAGAAAAGCCCTTGCTACTGCACCGTTTTCTATCGGGCGCTTTGAAAGCGGGTCAAGCTCCTCATCAACCTCGCGGGGGTTTTCAGGAGTAGCAGGCTCTTCATCTAAATCAGGCTTGCCGCCTTCAGGATACAACCTGAAAATCTTTGCTCCGTCCTCGTCATAGCCCATAATGGTCTGTGGTTTTGTGTCGGGGTTGAGAACAATCTCATACCAGTAGTCTGTCGGCTTGTTTATTACCTCACCGATTTTTGTATCTTCCTTGTCAAGGTAGATTTCAACATCCTCGGAAGGTGTGGTAACAGCAAAATCCTTTTGCATTACAACATTTTCGCATTCCTTTTTACCGTACACGCTTATTCTTACAATGTCACTGGGCTGAAAAATATACTTTTCCTCGCTTTCCCTGTCCTTGGCGGAAACACCGAAGTAAAGCACGTCGCCCCTCGTAATATTTATGGTACCGTCGCTTTCAATCGTAAACAATCTTCATCGCTCCTTTCTTTTCATTAGCACAGAATTTCTCTGTGTTAATGAAAGGAAGGGAGAGCCTTCCTCTCCCGTTTACGGGTTAATATCGGTATTATCCTTGTAAATCTCTTTTACAGAGTTGATTTCCTCTTCAAGATCCTTGAGCTTATACACCGCCACGTCAGGCACAATATATCCCTCTTTCTCGGTCCACAGTATGACCGTGCCCTCAGGGAGCTCCTCGGTCTGCACGCTGTGAAGGGTGTTCTTGATACCGCACTGCGTCCATTCCTTGTTGATTTCCGTGGTCAGCACACAGTTTTCAAGTGTCTGATGAACTTCTCCGTTGTCTGTTTTTTCATCAAATTTCATTTCCTTTGTTACGGTTCTGCCGTAGTACTGTTTAAGGCTCGGTCTGACCGTAAATAATTCGTTGTTTTTCATAAATAAACTCCTTTATAAAATAACGGGAGAGGCATCAGCCCCTCCCGCGTTCTTATTTTGCTGTCTTCATGACATAGATTTCTTCGGGACGGACGATTTCCGCGCCGAATACATAAAGGCCCTTGACAGCGTCTGTGAAGGCATCCTCGGGACGGTAGCCTTCTACCTTGTCGATCTGCTCGGCAAAGGCAACAGCCTTGTCTGTGCGGAGAATGTTGTAGTATGCACCCTCACTCTCTGCAAGGCAGTTTTCAATGCACACATATGCATTGTTGATTTTACCCACAGCACCCTTCTTAAGAATTTCGGGGTTGTTTGTGGAAAGCTCTGTGAGCTGCTGACGGTAGGTTGTGAACACCTTGGGGGCAACCTCAAGGTAATAGGTATCTGTCACCTTACAGTTGTTACCGTAAAGGGTTGCAAAACCGTCCTCAACGCTTTCCATCGCGTTTTTGTTGGTGAGTGCAATTACGCTTGCGCTTGCGGCAACCTTGCCATCATCAGCTGCAGTCTTGATGATTTCGGCAACGTACTTGTCACCCTCAAGTGCAAGGCCCTTACTTGCCTCGTCGGTGAGTGCTTCCATAAGACCGGGAACGCTCTGAGCAGTAACAATATCCTCAACTTCAAAATTGAAGTAATGATACTGGTCAAGCCTTAAGGTAAGTGAGCCGTCACCGGCACTTTCTCTTACAAGAGGTGTACCGGGCACATACTTACGGATGGTGGGACGGTTTACAGAGAGGATCTTAACCTCTTTTGCGTTCTTTGATTCCTTCTGATACTGAAAATTACAGTGATTACGAAGGGAAGTGATTGTGTCAAGTGAGCGCAGAATAGATGCACTCCATACGGTACGCTGAAAATGTGCTACAGTATTAGGTACTGCCATGATACTTCATCCTTTCTTTTAAAAGGGAAGCAATTATTTGGAAGTCATCGAGCGTCTTACGGCCTTCCATACCTCGGGATTTGCAAGGTCTTCCTCGGACATCCTGCTTATTTCATCAGGGGTGTAATAATCCTTTACGCCGCCTTCTATCGCCGTGCTTTTAATGCTTCCCATAGGTTTGATTTCTTTTTTAGGTTGTGTTTTTGTGTAGATATCGTATATCTCTGTGATAGGCGTCCTTGAACCCTCGAATTTGCTTTTGAAGGTTTTGAAATCATCACTTTCATACACATCCTTGGGTACACCGATTTTATCAAGCTCTCTGCTTGTTTCGATCTTGTTGATATGCTCTGCAAGCTTAACAAACAAGGCCTTCTCTCTTGGTGTCATATTCTGGGCGCCCTTTGCCTTAAGGCGTTCCGCTTCCTCAATTACCTCGTCAAATCCCTCACCTATAATCTCGTCCGCTTCAGCCCTTGCCAGAATCTCCGTATCCCTTTCGGAAAACTCAGGCTTCGGAGAAAATTCAACTCCCTTGCCCTCATAAAACTCCTTGAGAGCGGAGGTTATTTCCCCGACTGTGTTAAGACCCGTACCCTTTTTCAAAACGTCAACAAGTCCGCCGTATTCTTCGTCGTACTTCTTGCGTAATTTTGCTTCCTTACGGGCCGCTCTTTTACCGGCTGCCTCGTTCACTTTCTCGTGAAACTGCTCCTCGGTATAGATTGCCGCAGGCTCTGTGACCTGCTCAACAATTTCTTCTGTGGTTGTTGCGTCCACATTTTCAGCACCCGTTTCGGGCACAAGGTTTTCATTGATTTCCATAATGATTATCCTTTCACATTTTTTAGGTGGTGTTTTGCTTCACCGATTCCATACAGTTTAACGACATAAATGCTTGGTCAATATAAAAAAGCAACTGCTCGGAACTTCCGAATAGTTGCTTAATTAACATTTATATTCACATTTTTTTTTGCCTCTGCGTTATACGCTCCGCATTCTTCTCCGAGGCAGTTCACAAACTCTGCTGCGTTATTCTGATATTCGGTATAACTTGTTTGATTACCGTTTTCATCGTACTGCATAGTGGTTTGCGTAACTATCTTCCTGCTTACCGCATAAGGACATTTCATAACTTACTCATCACTCCTCCAATTCTTCATCACTCGGAAGCTCCTCTTCAGCTTCGGCAACTTTACCTTCTGCTTCAGCCAAATCCTTTTCCATATCAAGCTGTGCCATTGCATCAGCCATCATTGAGGATTGCTGTTCGTCATCACCCATAAGGAACATCTGTGCCCTCTGCTGCAGTTGCTGTGCCTGTGCCTGAATAAGGGCAATCTTACGCTGCTCATCTTCCATGTACTCAATAACATCGAGTATCTTTTGTTTCGGAGCCACACTGTCATCATCAAGTGCTTTTGCATAGGCCTTCAGCGCACTGAGGTTTTCCACGTTGAAATAGCCCTTAACAAGCAGGTTTTCCATAGTCATTTCCTGGGCAAACTTGTCAAATACACCCTTAGGGGTTATATCGATATTAACCGTTGCCTGAAGAGCTCGCAGAACAGACTGCGGCACTCTTACAACCTGCACCGTTTCATTGCCGAGCTCATCCCTTACTTCTTCTTCGAGATTGATACCGTTTGTCGAATACTCGATAAGATACTCAAGCCAAATCCTTGCTACATCTTCTATAAAGTTCTTATATGCCTCTCTCTGCTCCGTCATCGGAGCCTGTGAGGCCTGCTGAACGGCAAGGATTGCTTTGCCCGATGCAGTTTCAGGGTTAACCTGGCCTGTTGCTGTTTCACCTGCACCCGCCAGCTCTCTTGTCGTTTGTATAAGGTCCTCGCGCAGTTGCTTAACATCTGGTGACATCTGTGCCGGAGAAACTGTGGCAATGAGCTTGCGCACATCGTCAACGTTCTGTCCTTGAGTCTTTATCGTTGCACCTACAGTGTCAAGCTCCTTAACATTGGCAATCTTGCTTGCATCAACAACCTTGTAGGGATAAGCCTGGTTTTTAACCGTCAGCACTCGTCTCATTTCAGTTTTGTTGACTTCTATCTGATTGGGGATGAGGTATCTGACCTCACCCTCACCTCTTGCAGAGCCTTCCTTACCTTCCCAGTTTAAATGAGCGACGGGATAAAGCTTTATACCGATATCCGTATCCTTGACTATATCAAGATAACGGGAGGAAATCGAATAATGGACGGTACCGTTTTTTCTGTACAGCTTGTAGACAAGAGTAACCATATCGTTTACTTCTTCCTTTGCCGCCTCTCCGCTTTCCTCATAGTTGTCCTTATCACCGACAATAAACTCCGTATCCTCTGTACTCACACCGTTCTCGAGAGCAAACTCCACAGCCTCCGATACCGACACCCTCTTACGAATGATGATATAAGGTTGTGTCTGTATGTTATCATCGTTTTCGTTGCCGTAATAGATATCGTTTTTCTTTACAACAACGTTTTCGGGCATCATCGTTTCACTGTCAAAATTAACATAGAGAATACCCTCATCGTTTATGGCAGCATCCTTGGTGATTTCTCTGCCCTTGGCGTCCATCTTATCCTGCTCCCATATTCTGTGAGCATATCTGTTGAGCATAGCACAGTAGGATCCTGCCCGCTTTGCAAATTCCTTGTTGGTGAAATTCTGCGATGAATAATCAATGGCATAAAGGTTGCTGTGTATAACGGACAGCTTGTACTTTACAATAGGCTTTATGAAGTTTATCTGCACCGGCTCCACTCCGCCGAGCTTTGCACCTGCCCACTGATCGCCGTTGTACATTCTGTAGTTGCGGTCAGTGTCTGAATATGTACCCATCCTTCGGTGGTAATTTCTGCCCTTGTCGTAAAGTCCCCAGCTCGGGGTTTCTTTTATTTCTTCCGTTCTCATCAGCTCACATCCTTCTGTCCTATGCCTGTACCGTCATAGTTGTCAATATTCTCCATAATAAGGTCATACTTTTTCTTTTCAGCTTCCGCTGCTTTTCTGCTCTTTTCCTCTCTGTATACCCTCACAGGATTAAGCACAGGCAGTTCCACAGTTTCACCCTTTGAAACCTTCTGTCCCACTCTTGCACCAACCAAAAAGCACACTATACAAAGTGTGCCGATAGCTAAAATCATTAAAATTTCCATAACCTTGCTCCTTAAATCACTACTATTTTTTCACCGTAGTCGTAATATGCTCCGCTTTCCGGCTCTGTGCTGAAATTAAAGTGAGGGCTTACAATTATCGGCTCCTCATTGAAAATAACCTGCTCTCTTATCTGATGAGCTATCGCAAGCCCCATCATCTGATCATCGTGTCCGCCTTCCGGAGCTTCAATCTTTCCCTTATCGTTACGGATAATCGTCAGAAGCTCCTCGAGAGTATCCCTGTCATTGATAGTGTCGCAATGCTCTCTGACAATCTCAACCAAACGAGAAAGTATGGCAGGCCTTGTAAGCGTTGTAGTCTTGAAGCCGAACCTCTTCTCCGTCTTTCCCGTGTAAGTATCAAGCACCTCTCTTATGTACTGCTTCGGATATCCGAGCCTCTGCAGCTCCATAATGGGGAAGGTGTCAAAGTTAGCCTCAATGCCGATAAGTGCATCCTTGTAGTACTTGCCCAGACAGTACATCTGTTTTGTATATTGGTCGGCGTCAAACTGCTGTTTAAGTACCGCAACCTGATTGCCGCTTCTTGCATCGAGTACGTGACCTGTAAAAAAGTCACTTCCATCCCCCGCAGTATCACCACCTATACAGTACTCGGTAAACACAGGCTGATTGGGCACATTGAAAATCTTAATGTACCCGTTTTTATCGTTCACCCATCGGATGTTACTTATTTTCAGACCGTCGTAGTCATAAATGAAGTATCCTGTTTTCATAGGCTCAGGCACGTGCTCAAGCCTTACAAGTATTGTTTCCGTATCAAAAATATTCTTACCCGAAAGCAAGAAAGCCTCTGACGGAGTACAGGGATACTCCTGCTTTATAAGGTCCTTATCGAGATATTTTTCGTATTTCTTGTAATACCAGTAAAGCTGTTCCGGTTCAAGCTTCTTTTCATCCGCAAGCCACTTCAAGCGGCGGTTTATCCAACTGTCCTTAGATGTGATGAACGCAAGAAAATCCGCCTTTTCCTCTTCAGAATAAAATTCAATTCTGTACTCCTTTGTCCTCCACCATTCGTAAAAGCAGTTAATGTGAACACCGCTGTCCCACATTTTCTGATAATCGTTATAACCGTTTGCCGTGCTTTCGTAAATCTTGATGCAGTTACGGGTAAAAGCTTCTCCTAAAGCTGCCTGAATTGACGATATACCGTCCTTCCAGAATGCACACTCAGAGCCGTGAAAAAAGTTAACTGTTCTCGATCTGCCGACGTCCTTTGTTGCCGTATCTACTGCCCAGGAACTGTTGATTCTCTCAAAGAGCAGCTGCTTACGGTTGTTGAACTTCTCTGTAGGTTTAAGTACCTCGGGGAGCTGTCCGTAGGGGAATTTTGCCTTGTTCTGAAATATTGCCTCGGCGTTGTCGCTCTTATCCGCAAGTGTATACCCCTGAAAATTTCGGTTGAGTATGCTGCAGGAGAGCTGATATGCCGTTACAAGCGTCGTAAAGCCCTGCTGACGTCCTTTCAGAACCAACAGAGAGATATCTGTTATCCTTCCCTCTTCAAAGTCCTTCTTGGCTTGATTTAAGGTGTTTATAAAATCACGCTGAACATCGTTGAAAAAGAAGGGCATTGTCCTTTGATTTTTGTCAACAACCACAAAAACAAGCTCAATCAGCTTTTCAGGATTGGCTCTTACTTCGTCAAGCAGCTCCCTGCTTTTCATCAGCTCATTACCGATGGCAGCCCTTAACTTCCTGTCAAAGTCAATACAATGCTTCTCTTCCCACTTTTCTCTCCTTTTTTCAATGAGAAAATCCGCTGTCGCACTGCTCATATCAAATCTTCCAGCTTCGAATCAACTTCGATTTTCTGTTTCTCACTCCAGCCCTTGAAGTTGTTCGCAAGGCTGAATCTTGCACCGGCAGCGCCCTCCTTATCAAAGAGCCTCTCCTCGGTGTAAGCCTCCACGCGCGCCTTCGCGCGTGTTATCGTGTCCATAAATTCTTCTTTTTCCTGATAGTTGAGAAGGGTCTGACGACTGTTGAAACCTAACGCCAGGGCAAGGCCTGTAATGGTTAAAGGCTTAGCATCAACATACACGGGATTACCGTGCTTGTCTGTCATAACATTGCCCTCATCATCGGTCAGAATATGTCCCTTACAGCTCTCAAAATACTCTTCTATAAGCTTTTCAAGCTGTTTTTTGTTCTTAAATTTAGGCGGTCTGCCTCTTTCTGCCATCTGATTCAGCTCCTTCCTTCGTAACTATTTGCCCTGCAGGAGCTTAACGGACAGGGCGTAAATATTAACTCCTTAATGCAGAAGCAGGAGATGACCCAATGCCCGGGGCCGTAGACTTCTGCACATCCCGCTCATAACAAGAAAAGCACCCGACCTCTCCGTCAGATGCTTTTCTCTACAATATCATTTTATCATAAAAGTATTGCCCCGTTTTATCCCTTTTTCACTTTATCCAACAAAAAGAAGAACTTCCGTCTGTAAGTATAAAACATCCTTTGACCGCACGGCACAATCCCCAGCTGACTGTAGCCGATGCCCTCGGTGACATTCTTTTTCAGATACGCCAAAACGCCCACGTCGTCACCGCAGGCATTTTTAAGTGTATCGTCAATTATTTTCAGCTCTTCCCTTAATCTTGTCGCCCTCATAGCCTTCTGCTCCGTAGGCTTACCGGGCAAGCCACCATTAACAGCAACCTCAGCACTTACACACGAGGATGTGTAAATCTGACCGAGCTCTTCCTTTTTCTCCCGGTACTGCAAGCAGAACTCCTTAAGCTCACGATACCTGTGATTACTTATCCCGTATTCATCTAAAAGCCTCAAGTTATATGACCTCAAATCTCAATAACCTCCATGAACTCAACCTCACAATAATACCCGAACCGCCGCCTCTGACACAGCTCGCAGGTGCCCTTCTCACGCCCGGGCTTTATGTAGTTCACATCCTTCACCGTGCGAAAGCCCTTCTTCATGCTCTCCGCACAGGGCTTACAGAGTAACGGCTCGTCACCTTCCGTCTCTGAAAGGGAAGAGGGAACGCTTGCGGTGGAAGGGTCAACCGGCTTCTCCTTCCTCACTTCCTCACCCCCTCCAGCTTCTCACTCACAAGGCCTTCCTCATCCTGCAGGCATTGTCTTATGTCGGCCTCGCTGACGTATCCCGTGTTCACGCTTGCGGCAACCTCGTTGATGCCCTTAAGCACACGGTTGCATCTTTCCTGACTGAACTTGTACTGATGCATAAGCACATATATAAGCACCACCGTCAGTGCATCCTCTGCAGCATAAACACCGCCTACGTAGTCACTCTTGAACCAGGCGGGACGGTTGCGGTGCTCTGTGTCAAGCTCCACACCGTATTCAGCCTCGAGAAAGCTCATCACCTCGCCCAGGCTCCTCCTGCCCTCCTTAACGTCAAGGGCAACCTTGTTGAAGGAGGTGTGAATCTGCTTTATTCGAGTGTTGCTGTATCTGAGCTTGTCCGAGAGCACCGAGTCAAGGTAAAGAGAGAGCCGTGAAAGGGCAACGGTCATTCCCGTATCATAGAGCCGCTTTCTTTTCAGCTCCTTATTCACCGCCGCACATTTCACTTTGTATCACCTACTTTCACGCCTTTTTGGTCTTCACTCACCTTTTTCACCTCTTACTCAACCTTTCTGAAGCGGGTGTCATACCACCCTGTTGCGGTCCTGAGCCAGCTTTCTTTATTTTTTTCTTCGGAAGAAAGCTCCAGACCTTCCGCCGCTTTATCAAACGCCGCATTAACGTCCTTCATCAGCTCGGCATCCTTCCTTTCGGGGCTCCTCCACTCCGCCACAAGGTCAGGCAGGTCACATATGTCAATGCTACCGTCCTTTGCCTTGTCAATCAGGAAGTGGGAAAAATCAGCAACAGCCTCATCGTGAGCATTTTCACAAGCTTCACGGTACGCCCTCATCGCCCCCTTGTTTATTGCAACAAGGTTTTCGAGGTTATTAATCTCTGCCTTTTGGCGGTTGATAAGGTCGAGGGCATTTGCAGTCAATTCTGTAAAACACTTAACTTTTTCCATTTCGCACAACGGACATTCAAGACATCTATTGTAGGGAGAACCGCAACACTCCAAAGCCTTTATAATCTCGTTATCTGTCATTTACCCTCACCGCCTTTACTCACACAAAGCTGAAACGCGTTAACCTGACCCTCAAGGAAGGCAATCGTCCGTGACTGCTCAACAATCTGAAACCTTGCCTCATCGAGCTCATGCAGGAGCTTCTGCTGTTCTTCGTGCATCAGCTCCAAAGTCTTTTCATAATCGCAAACGGCTCTATCTTCACTCACTTCTCCTCACCTCCTTTATCCTCCTTAAACCACCAGCAGAAAAATCTGACAAGCAAATGCAGCACTGACCAACCGAAAACACCAATGGCAAGGAGCATAATAACAACCGCCTTTAGGCTTATGGGTACCGAAGCGGCAACAACCATGACGGCGAAAGCAACAACAGCTACAACGATTAAAATAAGAGTCTTAACCATCCCCGCTCACCTCATTACTGTAGCTTCCCGTTTTTTCACAGTCAGACTCTGCCGGGGCGTGCCTCCTGTTCCACAACTCGGTGGCAATCTTCTCGGCTTGCTCTTCGGTGTAACGTGTACTTTCATCAGGCTTACCCTTGCTGTTCATACAAGGGGTGTTTATAAAAATCAGCTTTGTCCTCAGACCGCACTCTTTACACACAACAGCTCTTGCCTTTAATATATATACGCTGGTGTGCTTCATTTCCGCCTCACCGTCGCAACAAGGACAACGCTTGAGGTCAATACTTTCACTCATCGCCCTCATCCTCCTTCTTTGGGAAATCCTCGCAAGCAATTTCACCGTGCCAAGTTTCCTGCCTTTCTTTACTGCAGGAGCCAAAGCAGGCAAGCTCACTTTCAAAAAGTGCACAGTCGCCGCAGTAATTTGGCTCGTTTATATATCCTGCCATTATTTTTACTCCTTTTCCTCAAGATAATTTTCAATAACCTTTGCCGCCTCTTCCCAGCCGTAGCACCTTACAGCCTTGTTCCCGTACTTCCCGAGAAGCTGTAACCACGTTTTCTGTGCCTGTGAGGTAGTGCTGTCCTTCCTTCTCTTAAGCTCAATATAAAGGGAGTGATACTTACCTCTTGCCACAGGCAAATGTATGTCAGGAATGCCTCTTTTCATTCCTTCCTTTTTCATTTTGCGACCCGTCGCCTTACTGCGCTTGCCCTCATTGGGTATGTGATAAAGAAGAGTCAGCTCGGGATACCTGAAGCAGAGCCTGTCCGCCCACTCAAAGAGAGCCTGCTGCTCCTCCGACTCCGTAGGAACGGGTAGCTCCTTTTCACTCTTGCTCTTGTTGAGAGCCTTCGGACATAGTATCGTCCCTTCGAGAGATTCTGTTATGTCTTTAACGGTAGGATTTCTCATATGGCTTACGTGATAACTGCACATCAGCTCGGGGCAGTCTGACTTGTTGCAGTAGACCTTACTCATAGTCCTCATCCCCCACAATCTCATCAAAATCACCGGGCACGGCCGTTGAGTAATAACCTGTATCCGCTTCCTTGCCTCGCCTTTCGGGAGAGGTGTCACGAGGTGACGGAGAGGGCTGACCTTCTATCTTCTTCCCCTCACAAAAGCTCACCTCAACCGCAACAATCTCAAAGGTGTTTCTCTTTACTCCTTTGCCGTCCGTATAAGAGCCTGTCTGAATCCTGCCCTGCACCGCAATCATCGAGCCCTTGCGAAAATACTTCTCCACAAAATTTGCCGCACCGCCGAAGCAGATAACCGGGATAAAATCTGCCACACGGTCGCCGCCGTTACGCTCAACCGCCATACGAAAGCGGCATATCTCCTTGCCTGATGTGGCAACTCTCAGCTCGGGGTCAGCCGTAAGCCTTCCTATTATCGTTGCACTGTTCAGCATTTTTCCTGATCCTTCCTTTCGGGAAGCTGTATTCCGGGAACTCGCATAAGCAAAAGCGTATCTCCTGACTTGCGGACCATAAGAGCCCCCCAGGCACTCATACCGTTTCTTTTTACTGCAAGCATCATGCCTCTTGCTGTGCTTTGGTCATAATATTGTTCAATTTCCTTGCGAATTTCTTCTTCGCTTTCGCTTGTTTTCATCAAAAGCATATTTAAACCTCCATAATTATTTTTCTGATAATTTCAATATTTTCGGGAGTGTTTTCCAGGCTACCGCAAGACCACATCTTCACACCGATATTTTTGAACATCTTCTCTGCCGACTGCGGAGGAATAACCCGCGGAAGCAGCTCAAAGAAAAGTGTTTTGTAAATTTCCTTGAGGGTAAGCTCCTGAGTATTCAGCTTTGCCTCTGCCTGACTTGCCCTCATCCGTCTTTTATGGTCCTCCTGATATATTCTCGCCTGAAGAACGGTACCTCTGTACTCAGTTAAATAAGCGTTTTTGTATTCACTGCCTTTTTCAAAAAGATCATCTTTCGTAACATTTTTTAAAATCTTATGCCCGACAAACAACCTTTTCAAATCCTCATAGCAATTCACATCACATCTGTAAATCAAATCCTCCGGCAAAGGTTCATTATGACGTGCGGCATCTCTTATACGCTCAAACCTTGCAACTATTTCTTCGTATTCTTTTGTCATATCTATTCCAGCCTTATCATCGAATATTTGAAGAAGCAGTACCCGAAGGCATCCACTCCCTCCCGTATTGTGTCAACGTCAACAATGTAACCGGGCAATGGCTTCACCCACCGTCTGTAGGTGTTTGCCCTCTTGACAATTTTCCTTGTTATCCTCGGCTCAATCATATTTCTTGAACAGCTGTACCTCTTGCCCATAAGCCTGCCGACTGTTCTGAAGGTCTTATCCGAGTACTTCATAAGATAGCTTGCAAGCAATCTGTAGTCACCGTGCTCATCAAGCGGAGTGCAGGTTACACGGCCGTGCTCCCAACACCTGCGGCACTCTGCAAGGCTTATCTCGTTCATAACAATATGAACATGTCTTGACCCCCTCTCACCGATTTCAAACACATACACATACTTGAATTCAAGCTTAGCTCTACTGAACACCGCCCTCATCCTGCGAAGGAAGACATCCTTATCGTGCTTCATCTGCTCGGGAGTGCGGTACGGGTCACCGGGCTTTCTCTTGTAGTTGAGTACAAGATGATAGTCACCCTCCCTGAAGTTGGTGTTGAGGATCCAACGAAGCTTGTCCTCCGCATTCCTGCGGTTGACCTCTTCCATCTGCCAGGAGGTTTCCTTTGACTTGGGAGCACGCGGGGCTCTCTCCACGCTCTTGTCCCGAGCCTTGTAGCAATGGTAGTATTTCTTCTCGATCGTCGCACCTGCAACAACCGTCATTTCAACGTACGCCACACCTTACCTCCTCACCGTGAATATGTTCTAAACTTAATATTGTTAAGAGCCGTTTCAAGAGGACTTTCACCTCTTCATTTTTTAATGCTTATTTGTAAATTTAAATACCTTCCGCGTAGGGGAGCCCCCCGTGTGGGCTCCCTCACTCAAGCCGCAGTTGACTTTGTGCCACGGAAAGTGCTATAATATATGTAGGTTATTTACCTTACCGCCTTCGGGCTTCCTCACATCAGTTGCCGCTGCTGTGGGGGTTTTCTTTTTCTACGGTGCTTTCAAACTGCTCAATGAAGGTTTCAAGCCCTGCTATTGACATTGCAAAGTAGTTGGTCATACTCTCAAGCTGTTCGTCGGTAAAATTTTTGTTCATAACTGTACTTGTTGCGATTTCGGTTAACCTGTGTGCAAATTTCTTCGACAATTTGACAAGCTTAACTTCAACCGCCATTCTCGGACTTTTTGACGCCAGTATGTCGAGCATCATATCAATTGCCGCATCCTGCACCTCGGATTCTCTTTTTTTCTCTTCGATATCAAAAAATATACCCATTGTTGTACCTTCTTTTCATTATTTAAGACTCAATTTTTCTCTCAACGCCCGTTGTGATGCGTTTACTGATTTTTATGCTCTTATCTGAGCTTGTCATTGTCACCTTGCCGATGCCCGGTATCTGCACCGTGAGGCTTCTCACGTCACCGTCAGCAAGATTCTCAATGAAAGCCTCAAGTCCCTTGCGGATGTTGTCTACCTTTTCTTCGTCAACAATACCGTCCTCAGACCCGCTGAACGGGTTATATTCCATAACACCGATAAGCTCAATTTTTGCCTCATCAATCTTCTGCAAACGCCTGCGCGCCGAATTAGCACCCGGGCAGGAGCACTTCTTGATTGCTTCTTTTTTTCTCTCCGCCTCTGTAGGCAGGTCGCTTATAAAGGTCTGACCGCAATACTCACATACTGCTATCTGTTCCACTGCTGTTCACCTCCTTGTCCTCTTTGTCGCAGGTGCCCTTCGGCAACCCGTACACTGTTTTTATTTCCTCAACATCCGCATCGGTGAGGCTTCTGAAATCGTCCTTGCCGTTCTTACATACAAAGAACGTGCCGCAGATGATATCATCCCCCGTGCATCTGTTAATAGGTAAACCTCTGAGCTTGTGCTCCTCATTGACAACAAGCAGCATCCCCGGAAGGAGAATGTCCCTTGTCACCTCAATGGGCTTGCCCACAATCTCATACATTGCCTCAAGGCTGTCCTTGAGGAATTTCTCGTAATGCTCCTTATCAGGCTCAACCACCATTACCCTGAGCTTACTTTTCATCCTCATCACCTCCCGCACTGAACGGCGCCGCTTCTGAGCTTCAGCGCTATATTCTCCTCACGGAGCTTCTTGACCTGCTTGGCTATAAGGCACCCTGCCTCGTAATAGCCCGCAACAAGTCCCTTCTGCTTTGCAACCTCAAGCTGAAGGCTTTGGTTTTCCACACGGAGGTTTTTGTTTTCCTCCCTGAGCCTTGCAAGCTCTGTAGTAAGCTCATCTGTAAAGGGCCTTGCTTTTTCTGTGCTTTTCTTCTTAAGCGGATTTTTCATCGGTTACTCCCCCTTCAACAAGTTTTCTGATTTCATTTTTACTGAAAACCCAGCTGTTCCCCACCTTAAGTGCGGGTATCGTGCCCTCCCTCGCCCACTTGCGGACGGTACGGACCGTCTTGTTCATCAGAAGGGCCACTTCATCGGGAGAAAGGGTAACAGGCATCTGTTCCCAGTTCCTTATGTAGGTATATCTTTGTCGCATTTTTTATCCTCCTTTGGTCGGTTGGGTGTTGATGTCAACTTGCGAATTTATCAAGGCCCACATTCAACGCTTTACATATTGCAAAATACTCCTCGACGGTTATTTTTCTTTTATCGTTCATCATTGCCGAGAAAGTATTTGCAGGGATATTCGCCTTTTCCGCAACAGCGGACATTTTTAAACCCGACTCTGAAATATAATTTCTAATTTCTGCACCTAACATTTATATCACCTCCTCGATTACAGTTTCTCTGTAATTCACCTGCATTATATTACAGTTTCCCTGTACTGTCAATAGTTTTTCGATAAATTATTTCAGATTTTCTGTATTTTTCTATTGATTTTCAAGAATTAGCGTGTTATTATGTGGTAAAAGGAGGCGTTAACATGGGTAACATCAGAGATGAAATATCAAAAAATCTCCTCTTTTTCAGAAAGAGGAGTGGTATGACACAAAAAGAACTTGCCAATCTACTTGGAGTAAAAAACTCCGCTGTTTCAAATTGGGAAAAAGGTGTAAACTCAATAGATATAGAAACACTTTTTAAAGCTTGCACTATCTTCAATATTTCCGTAAACGATATGTACGGAATATATAACAATGAAACTGAAGCATACTCTAAAGATTTTTTAGAGTATTACGAACTTCTTACCCAGCTCGATCCGATTGACCGTGCTGAAATTCGCGGTATGATGAAACAAATGTTGCGAGCTGATAAATATTCAGATAAAAGCAACTCGAAGCTGGCATAGGAAAGGTAACATAATCTATCTTGAAGTAAAAAAATAGCCGCCCTCGGGCGGCAGAAAAAAATTTTTTAAAATTTTGTGTTACTTTCTTGTTTTTTCGACACTATATATACGGAATAGTATATTTATTTTACTATTACTATTATTAAAAAATCCGCCCTCAGGCGGTGGGAAGAAGATATAAAATGATAGATAAAGTATTGGAAGTTATTTCAAATTGCTTTCAATTTTTAAAAAGTATAGACTTGGGAAATGTTGTAACATTTCTTTTTATTGCTTTTGTAGCGTTTATTATTATTTTTGATTTAATAGCAAAAATAAAAAAGAAAATATGGGATACGCCACAAAATAAAATTAAAGAGTTGGAAGAAAAACTTGCAGAGTACAAAAAAATTGAAGAAGAAACCCACTGCAAGTTAATTGAAAGATTGAATAATGCAGACGATATTGATTCTAACATTATAATACCTGAACTTACTGACATAATTCTTTGTCACCATTTAAAAACCGCATCCAGCGCTCTTTCAAAATCTGTATATTCTTCGCTTTATTTAGCCGAAAACGAAAAAGAAGAATTGCGATATAGATTGTATAAAGCTATCAATAGTCAATATAAATTTGATTTTTTGACATATTTATATCCTGAACTTCTCACTATTTTTTCAAATAATAGAGTCAATAAAAACATAAAGCCAAAAGAAAGTTTAGATATGACCGAAATAAAACAGATCGTAAATTATCTGCGAAAATATCCCAATGTAGTTCAACTAAAAAACCGAGTAGATTTTTTAGAAGCATCTAAATCTAATTTAACAGCTATTCCTTATATGGCTCGAATTATGGCTGACTATGAGACATATGGTATTGAGGAATTGAGACAACAATTGGATTGGGGTCATTCACAAGTTAGAATGAAGAAAGTAAAATCATTAATCACTTTGAGAAAAGAAACCAAAGAGATGCTTGAAAAGTATAAATCATCCGAATATCAGCTCGCTTATTTACTTGAACTTTATCCCGCTCTGCAGGATGTTATAGATTGCGAATTCAATCAGCTTCCCATAACTGATTTTACACAAATTTCCGACTATGATAAGACCAGAGATTTTCTCTCTAAAGAAGAATATCAAGCTCTTTCTACTGTAGAAAGGAATCAACTTGCCCTCGACAGATATAAAAATTCAAAGAATAAATCAAAGTGGCAAATCGGCAGAGACTATGAATTATATGTCGGATATAAGTATTCCTTAAAAGGATACACGATTGACTATACCGGCTCGTATATGAAGTTAGAAGACCTGGGCAGAGATTTGATTGCGAAAAAAGACGGAACGATATTAATAATTCAATGTAAATACTGGTCTTCATCAAAGCTCATTCACGAAAAACATATAACACAACTTTACGGAACAACCGTGTGTTACTGCTTTGAACACAATTTACCTCTTAAAAATGTAAAAGGCGTTTTAATCACTAATATTACTCTGTCTGATACAGCTAAAAAAATGGCTGACTATTTAGGCATACAGTATGCTGAAAACTTTAAAAAACACGATTTTCCTTGTATTAAATGCAATATCGGTCACGATGAATTCGGTTCAACAAAAATATATCACCTTCCTTTTGACCAACAGTATGATGTAACAAAAATTGATGCCCCCGGTGAGTTTTATGCAATGACCGTAAAAGAAGCCGAGGACGCAGGATTCAGAAGAGCGTTTAAATGGCATTCAACATAAAACAAAAAAGCTCCCCTTTCAGGGAGCGAAGATCTCACCAACCGACCAAAGTGATGAGAAGAAGTAATCCGACCGAAAGGTAGTACTGCACCCTACCTGAGGATTACTCTGTCATTTTACCACAAATTACTATAAAAATCAAGGAGTTGACAGAATATGTACAAAAAAAGAAGCGACGGAAGGTACCGTACCAAGGTCTACGATGCAGAAAAAGGCAAGTACAAGTATATTTACGCCACAACGGTGCAGGAGCTCAAGAAAAAGGAAGCGGAGCTCAGGGCTCAGCTTGATAAAGGGATTGATGTTTCCTCTGCTGATGATACCTTCACTCAATGGCTCACCCGCCTTAAAAAGGTTCGTGAAACCGAGCTTACCGAAAGTGAATACAGTACCTTCTGTTACCGTGCGGATTTCTTCGCCGGGCACGTGGGACACCTTCCCCTGAAGAGCATCAATCAGCAGCTCCTTCAACCTTTTGTCAATGAGCTGTGGAACGAAAACCCCGCAACAGGCAAACCCTCATCAAAACGTACCCTGCAAAGATACATTGCATCCGCATCAGCCGTCTTTGAATACGCCATAGAAAACCGAGCAACCGAGTTTAATCCCTGCCAATACCTTAAGGTACCTAAACAGGCAGTTGTTGAAGAACGTCGGGCTCTCTCCCCTGCTGAACGTAAATGGGTAGAGGAAACACCGCACCGGGCACAACCTGCAGCAATGCTCATGATGTACTCGGGTCTACGTCGCGGCGAAGCCACGGCTCTGCTCTGGTCTGACGTGGATTTTGAAAACCACACCATTACCGTCAACAAATCTTATGATTTTAAGAACAACTGTATCAAAAAGCCTAAAACAAAAGCAGGCACAAGAATTGTTTCCGTTCCCGCAAGGCTCATCGCATATCTTTCCTCACTTGATAAAAAGAGCTTATATGTTCTCACCACCGCCACGGGAAAGATGATGACGAACGATGCCTGGCACAGCTTGTGGAACAGTTACATTTGTGACCTTAATTTGAAATACGGTACATCAATTGAAAAACGTAACAAATATGATCCCCGAGGCAACATGTTAACAATAGAACCCTTCACCCCGCACTGCTTACGTCACACTTTCTGCACAATAATGTATGAAGCGGGAATAGATGTTCTAACGGCCAAGGAGCAGATGGGTCATAGTGATGTAAAAACTACTTTAGCAATTTATACTCACCTTGACGGTCAACACAAAAAGAAGAATATATCCAAGCTTAATGAATATCTGCAGACAGGCACCGAGTAATCGGTGCTTTTTTGACCCCCATTTTGACCCCCACATTTACGGATTTATAGGGCGTTTTATGTACTTTTATGTCACCTTGCCTTTTGAAAACACAAAAAGAAAAAAGCCCGAAACCCTTGTAAAATCAAGGCTTTTCAGACTTTTTCCTTTGGCAGGGGCAGAAGGGCTCGAACCCTCGGCACGCGGTTTTGGAGGATAGTATTCTTTCCTTATTTGATGCGGTTTCAGAGGCTTCGGGGGACATATCGAGGGACATATAACAATATTTTTGTAGTTATTTTGTCTTACTTTCCCGTACATTCGACCAACCTCCTATTATGCGGTAAAATGAAGCTACCAAATAACAGGAGGTTTTATTATGAGAAGAAAAATCAAAGTCAAGTTTACGGATTTTGAGTGCAATCTTTTAATCAACGGTATGAATGAGTTTCGCAATATGCTTTTGGCAGAGGACTTGCCTACAGAGGATGTTGACGAATTACTTTTAAAACTCATTGATATTTATGAAAAGTAAGGAGTGATTTTTAATGTCGAGTATTATAGAAGAATTTTATTACGGCAACATTGAACCGCAGGCACTTTCTACAGAACTCACATCTAAACTGAAAAAGAAGCTGAATGCTCTCGTTAAGAAAGAAGAAGAATTGACGGCAATGCTACCTGAAAAGGAAAAGGAGCTGTTCACAAATTATGTGCTTACTTATAATGAGTTTTCAAGTATCAGCAATTCTGACAGCTTTATTTCCGGTTTTCGGCTCGGTGCAAGATTTACATATGATACTTTTATAACTAAAACGAAAGGATGATTCTTATGTCAAAGATTACATACCGTCAGGTTGGTGATTATTTAATACCTAATCTCAAACTGCCACCCGAAGAGATAAAAGTTACTCTAGGTAAGTGGGGTATGCTTTACAAGGACTATCTTAACAAGAAAAAGAAAGTGGTATTTTCTACCCTCCTTGCGGAAGGCAAACTTTATCAACACTGTGCAGAAATAGAGAATCAGGCGAGGAATATGTTTGATACTCTTGTAGAGCAGATGAAAAAAGCCGAAGGCGTTACTGAAAAACTGAAAGAAGACAACCAACTTGAGTGGATACAGAGAATGGAAAACATTCAGCAACGGGCAAGTGAGATTGTTTGTAATGAACTGATATATAGTCAAAACTAATTAATCGAGAAAAGCACGACTTACAATAAAATGTAGGTCGTGCTTTGATTTATACTGTTAAGTTCTCACTCCACCAGCCCATACTTAACCTTGATTCTGTCCATTTTCTCAAGCATAGGCTCTGCCGCAAGCATTATGAAAAGTGCTGTGCCGAAACCGTGAACTAAATCCATCGGCAGACCGCTTATGTAATAAGCCATAAGCATTTTAAATGTAACGGTCTGAGATGATACCATAAATGCGGCGGCGGGGTTCATTATACCACCGTAAATTATAACTGCCGTAAAGGCACCGAAAATTGCAAGTGAAAGTCTGCTTCTACGAAGCAATCCCTTTTTGAAAAGCACACCCGCAAGAAAACCTATTATTCCCATTGCAAACATCTGCCACGGTGTCCACGGTCCTTGTGAAAAGAGCATGTTTGACAGAAGCATTGTTACTGCGCCTACAAGAAAGCCTGCTTCACCACCAAAGGCAACACCTGCAATAATGGTTAATGCAAGAACCGGCTTGAACTGCGGAAGCATAAAGAAAAGACTTCTGCCTGCAATTCCTATTGCACAAAGAACTGCTATTGTTACAAGCTCTCTTGCTTTTGGCTTTCTGCCCTCAAAGATAAGCAGAAAAGGCAGCATACATTCAAGAAGCACAAGTAAAGCGACAATATTATACTGACGGTCATCAAGGTAGAATATCCCTGAAAAAATTGTCAGAGGTATAAAAAGCAATATAGCAACAGAAGCAACAATTGTTCTTTTGCTCAGGTTTCGTTTTTCTTTCGGTGTCTGTATTGCTATGGGCGGTTCACTTCGTCTGCCTATGGCAAACAGAAAGCAAGACAAGGCAACGAATAATACACCATACAAGGATAATTGCTGTTTACCCTCGACGCTGATTCCAGATGCATTTATAAGGGCGGATAAATCAGATATTCCTGTTGCATATAAGAATACACCGAGAGCAGTAAGCCCAGAAGCCGCTGCAAGTATCTTTCTCCATAATTTAAGAGGTTCAGGCTTGAAATTTGTGCTTCTTGCTGTCGGCTTCGGCAAGGGTGAAATTTCGTTTTCATCTTCTGTTCTGCTGATTTCTCCGCCACAGGAAATAATAACGTCATTTACCGTAACAGCATCGGGAATAAGATGCCTTGCCATTCGGTTGGCAGAGGTCGTATAAAAGCTATTACCTGAAAAGAATTCACGTGGAGTACCTTCCGCTACAAGATTGCCGTCAAAAAACATACCGCATTTGTGAGCATATTCTGCACAGAAAGCCACATCATGGCTGACCATAAGTACCGTGACACCCTGTGAAGTCAGCTTGTTTATAATTCTTGCAAAGCTTACCTTGAATTCGGCATCAAGTCCCTTTGTCGGCTCGTCAAGAAGAAGTATATCAGGAGCAGTAAGCAACACCTTTGCAAGAGCAGTTCTTTGCTGTTCACCGCCTGATACATCATAAGGGTGACGGTCTAAAAGCTCCGTAAGCTCGCAAAGTGAAACCACCCGTGCAACCTGTTCTTCCTTTTCTTTTTTTGATATTTTAACTGTGCTTAAAGCTTCAAACAAATCCTCTCTGACGGTCTTTTTCACGAAAAGAGCCTGAGGATTCTGCGGAAGAAACGCAACCTTACCGCCAAGGGTAACACTACCTCTGTAAGCCTTACGAAGTCCCGATATTACCTTGAGCGTAGTTGTTTTACCTGCACCGTTGCCGCCGAGAATAGCATAAAATTCTCCCTTATGTAAAGTAAGTGAAAAGCCCTTCACTACATCAGGTAGGTCTTTTTCATATCTGAACCATAGTTCGTCACAATGTAAAGTGATTTCATCACTGCATGTGTGCTGTGCCTGTTCTTCGAGTGGTAAAAGCTTCTTTTGCTTGTTGAATTCCGACAGAAAATCGCTGCCCTCACGGACTGTCAGCGGACAAGGTAAATCTGTTTTTGTTCCTGCCCACACTCTCATAGCAGTAGGCATTGCAAGAAACATACCGCTGTCTCTGTCACGCAGATGAAGTCCGACCCTTTGAGGTGCATCATCACAGATGATTTTGCCCTTTTCCATTACAATCGCCCTTGTAGCAAAGGGAAAAGCTTCTTCAAGTCGGTGTTCGGTGAGAATGACAGTTATGCCGAGTTCACGGTTAATCTTACCCAAAAGAGCAAGGAAGTCCGATGCTGCAATAGGGTCAAGCTGTGCCGTCGGCTCGTCGAGAATAAGCACTTCGGGATTCATACACATAACAGATGCAAGACTTAAAAGCTGCTTCTGACCGCCCGAAAGCTCTGTTACATTTTTATAAAACCAGTTTTCTATACCGAAAAAAGCGGCAACCTCTGCAACTCTTCGGCGGATTGTCGGAGTATCAAGACCAAGGCTTTCAAGACCGAAGGCAAGCTCATGCCATACCTTGTCTGTTACAACCTGATTGTCGGGTGACTGCTGAACAAAGCCTATTTCCTGCGACTGAATACGTTCATCATTATCTGAAAGAAGCTTGTCATTATAACAGATTTCTCCTGTTCTTCTTCCGTGAGGAGTAAGGCAGGTTTTGAGATGTCTCAGCAGTGTTGATTTACCGCAACCCGAAGGACCGCAGAGAACAAGAAATTCACCCTGCGAAATATCGAAGGAGATATTAGAAAGGGCATTGTTTTCTATTTCCGGATAAGCAAAGCTTAAATTTCTGAAACTAAAGCTTCCCATTTTTTCTCCTCCTTATAATTTAAAATAACGGGTGTTATTGAGAGTGCAGTAAACACACAGTAAAAGGGTATTGTTGTCATATCAAAGGCTGCATATCGTATATCGGGAAAATATCTGAAGCCGAAAGAGTCAAGCATTGTTCCCGCTACGAGAAATAAGTCGCAAAACGAAAACCATATAAGAGCATATTTATCTCTTTTCTGAAAGTTGTAAATAGAAAAAGCAGTTCTTCCTTTTAATCCGTAGCCACGGCTTTTCATACTGTCAGCAGTTTCAATGGCATTTTCAAGTGACCAGGTTATCATAATAGAAAAAATATGTATTGCAGTTTTAGTTCTCTCAAAAATACTGCCGTTTGAAACATCTCTTCCGATACTTCTCTGTGCATCGGCAACAGTCATCATCTGCGACTTGAATTTTGGCACAAAACGAAGTGACATACTTAAAACAAGAGATAATGCAGGTATAATCTTGCCGAAAAGATAAATGAATTTATCGGTAGTCATAACACGGCTGAAGGATGAAAACCACATAATCAGTGTAATTATCATTGCTCCTGCCGATAAACCATAAAGAATGCTTTCAAGGGTAAGAGGATTGCCGTTTGAAAAATAAAGCAGAATTGTTTTGCCTTCGTGGTTAAAGGCAGGATTTACAAAGGCTGTAATAATCACCATCGGCAGACAATATTTCAGAAGAAATAAAACACTCTTTTTTCCGTTGATGCTTACCGCATAGATAATCGCACAGCAAAGGGAAATCACCTGTGCCAAAGGATGAGTCAGCACAAGCGAAAAGCCTATTACCAATGAAAAATAAAGTAAATTTATAAAAGGATGATAATCCGAAAAGCTATCACGCATAATAATTCCGTCCAAATATCATTATTGAGCACCCGCTAACCAATCACAGCCTACATCTCTGCCAAGGTCACAGGTATATCTCCATTCAACCTTTTCGCCATCCTTAAGCTGATAACGTGAGCAGCCGTAATTAGGATACCAACCGTCAACGGCATACATCCATCCTGAAAGAGCACCGCAATCGAATTCATAAAGATTATGAATACCCTCAACATAAGCACTGTTATAAACAGGTGTCCATGATGCCTCCATATGAATACCTTTTTCCCTGCACACTCGCTGAAGTACATCATAAACAGATTCACCCTCATAGAAGGTAACAGTTGTCGGTGCAAGAATCACACCGTCTGAAGGAACAAGCTCACGCTTATCCGGGTCTAAATCGGGAAGATTATTGAGAATTGTTGAGCATTCAATAGAGAAAGTGCAGGTGTATGCTTTTTTAGTATTAACTTCTTGATTTTCAGGCTCAACAGGCATAGGCTTACCCTCGGGAACAGGGTCAGTATCGTATTTATCCTTCATTGTGCTTTTGCCGTCAGAATAAACACGGTTATCTTCCTCCTTTGTTCCGGAAAGGTAATCGTCGCCCTGTACGGGAGATGAATTGTTCTGTGTGGTACTGTTTGTTTCCTGCTGTGTTGTTGTAGCAGATTCTGTAATCTCTGCATCATCAGGAAGAATAAAAAAATCAGGCACTATTTTATTTACAGAAATATTCAGTATGCTTGTTTTGCTTCCTGTTAAAGAAACCGAATAAACTGCCAAGCCGTCTTTATATGCAGTTGCACCCTGCGAACTCCATTTCTCGTTTAAATGAATTGATAAAAGCACAGGGAATCCGAAACCTTCTTTTTCGGTTAATTTCACATTCAGACCGTCGGCTGTTTTGCTTAAAGCTACAGCTAAATTTATATCCTTGGCTTCTGTTATATCACTGCCGAAAACAGTCCATTCATATTTTATTCCGTCAGAATTACCCTCAAAAACAGCGATCGCATTTTCATTTTTTATCTTTTCAATCACAGCTTTTTCAATAACACCGTTTTCAGGTATTGCTATCGGCTCATTAAGATTCACCTGCGAAAAATTACCGCTACAGCCGCAAAGGCATATAATCATTATAAAAACAAGACTTAAGCTTATTATTCTTTTCATTTTATTCACCTGCCACTATTTTTCCGTTTTTAACCTTTAATGTACCTGTTGTCATAGCAAGACTTTGTGTTTCATCAGAAGAAGCAAAAACAGCATCTTCAAAAATCAGGTCACAGACATCACCGCTTCTCATACTTCCTCTCAGGCGGAATTTAAGTCGGAGAACCACATTATCATCTTCAGCGAGAAGCTCCTTGCTGAAAGCATTTTTACCACCCGTTGTATCAAGGTACATAATGTTGATTTTACCTGTTTTATTACATTGGTCGGGATTTACACTCCATTCGGGAAGAGTCTGCTGAACTTCATTTTCATCACTGCGGATAAACACATTTCCCTCTTCCACACCGAGAAATTCGAGTCTTGATGAGTCGAAGGAAATACTCATGCTTGCCGCAGGATAAATCACTTCACCGAGTGAAGAAATCGTTACATCAAGAGTGAATTCATCCGTTTCGGACACGCTTATTTTCTGCGGTGTTTCAATAGTCAGAACAGGTGTTCCCATTAACTTGTCTTTGCCGACTAAAAGAAAAACAGTTATCAGCAAAGCAATAACCAAAACACCTATACCTGTTCCGATGATAATTTTCTTTTTGTTTTCAGGACTTATTATTACTTTGCTCATAATTGTTCTCCTTGTTTAAATCATGGGGATGAGAATGTTCCCACCCCCATGATTGAATTGTTTATTTGCTTGTGTTAAGGGTTGCCGCCTTTGTAACAACAATATATTCACTGCCGTCAACAAACTTTTCAACAATACCCAAAGCATCAAATGTATTGATTCTGCTGTCACCGTTTACGTTAAGAGAAAGTATCTCATCATCCTCAGGTGCATCGGTTTTGCGAAGCCATGTATCAACTGCTGAAAGTGCATCCTGAGCGTTGATTACACCGTCACCGTTTGTGTCACCGAAGGTGATTTCAGCAGCTTTTTCCTGTGTGAATGTAAAGTTCTTTTTATCCACAAACTTTGTCATATCAATAGAAGAATTGACCAAGGCAACATAGGTAGAAACACCTGTTTTGGCAGAGATTTCCTTGCTGTATCTGAACTCATATGTAAATGCTCCGTCTGAATATGTAAGCTTGTTCACATTATCAACACCTGCAACAGCCACTGCAACAGCCTTTTTCTCTGAAGGAATAAGATCAACGCCATCACCTGTATAAAGGCATACTGCACTGTAGGAGATTCCCTTGACTACATTTACTGTACCACCGGCCTTTGAGGTATCAACAACAATCATTGAGTTATCATCAGAAGAGTCAGATGTAAGCTTGATTGACATGCCGCCGATATTTACTGAAAGTCTGTCATTTTCTTTCGCGCTGTCAGCCTTTAAGGTAATTGTGAAAAGTTCGGCAGGGAAGGAATTTCCGCTGACAGTTATATTGTTATGATTATTTGCATCGAAATAAACGATACGAAGCTTTCCTGTTTCTGCTTCAAGGTTATAGCTTACAGAGCCGCTCTTAAGTCTGTCTGATGCTGTAACCGATGCTACACTTAAACCGTCAGGAATATTAACAATAAGGTCAATAAGCTTATAGCCTGCCGCATTATCCCACTGGTCAATGCTTACAGTAGCATTAAAGGTCGCACCGCTATCATCTGTAATTTCAGAGGGCATACCAAGGCTTGCCTTGGGTTTACCGATAACAATCTCTTCCTTTTCACCGAAGGATACATCACTGTAATCAAAGAGTGCTGTTTTACCGTTCACAAAACGGTTGTATGATACAAGAGCGTAACAAGCCTGGTCTGTTGCCATAGCATTTGATTCTGTGCCCTGATGAGCAAACATTCTGTCTTTTTCAACATAGTATGTAAGAAGATTATCTACAGCAGATTTGCCGTTTTTGATAAATCTTGCATCTGTATCGGGATTGATTCCCCATGTGGTAAGAGCAACAATAGCCCACGCACAGCTTTCTGATGTTTCTCCGCTTCCGTAAGGGAAGCCGCCTGTTGCAAGCTGTGAATCGGAGAGCCATTCTATTGCTTCTGCACAAGCAGCAGCAACCTCAGGCTGATTGCGATAAGGATAAAGAGCTGTAAGTGTCATACAGGTAATATCAACATTAGAGGGCTGAGTCTTTGAAGTTACCAAAGACCAACCGCCGTCATCATGTCTTGCATCAAGAATTGAATCTACACACTGCTGACGGATTGTGGAATCAGAGGTAGAATAATTGTTTGAATCAAGGGCAATAAGAGTCCATATTGTACCGTTAAGACCCTGCTTTTTAATCCAATTTATGCCGTTTTTACTGTAAGCATCAACAAGGTTCCAATTGCCTACGCTTGTTGCATCCTTGCCGATAGCAGAAAGAGCAACAATCAGACGAGAGTTTTCTGTAGATTTGTTTTTATCAAGAGCACCGTTCAGATTGATGCTTGATGCGGTAGTATTCACAGTTTCAACAATGCGGTTATAGTAATCGGTAAAATATGCATTACTCTTATCGAAATATTCACCACGTGCAAGGGAGAATACTGTCCATTCACCTGCATTTGTACCGAAAGCGGGAGCCTTTACAGTATTTGCAAGTTGTGCCATAGTAGCGTTGAGCACGGCACTTACATCCTGAGGCTGACGTGAAGAGGAAGGCTCATCTTCACCGCCCACTGTAATTTTTGCATAAGCGGGAGCTGATACAATACAGGGTGCTCCGGTTTCAAGGAGATAGTCACAGGAAGAATGCGTGCCGTCATCAGAGCCGTTTGCACCGTAGCACCAAAGATAATATGTGCCGGGCTTACTGATAGTAATATCAACATTACCGTCACCATCAGTAGTTAGAGTACCCTCTGCTTTTCCGTAGGTTTTGCCGTAATATACTTCATAATCTGCGGCACCGTAGATATAAGCTTCACCAAACATCAGGTCACAGAATGAGTGCATAAGCTTAACAGATTTTGTTTTACCTGCCTGTACTTCAAAATCATGCACCAGATTGCCCTTTTCATCTGCGAAGAAATGGAAGCCACCAAGAGAATCCCAAAGGAAGCTGAAGCACTCAAAGCTTGCAACATCAAGGAAATCTCCTGCTTCAAGCACGATTCTGTCAGATGTTGCACCGACTGTCATATAATCGCTTGACTGTGACTCGTCAACAGGAAAATCACCGTTGTGGAAATACATAAGATTTTCTGTAAAGCCGAAGATACCACCCTTGAAATATGAAGAACCGGGAAGTGCATCGAAATTAACGTCACCCCAATCACCGCCGTAAAGCTCTTCGTGAGCGTAAATAAGAAGCTGTAAGGCTGTTGTTTCATATTCACCGTCACCGTCGGCATCATACAGCATATTATCAAGACCGTATTCTGTCAGGTCAACTTTTTCTATCTTGTCAAGCTCTATGGGAAGATAAACTATAGGATTATTGTTTTTGTCATTGATATATCTTCCGTCAAAGCTGATAGAAAGATATACGTATTCTTTTTCCACTGCAATTGATGTTAACGGTATAGCACTGATTATCATCACAATTGCAAGAAACAGGCTTAATACTTTCTTTTTCATCATGTAAACACTCCTTTATTCGTTTTTGTTTTCATTGGAAGCTTTCTGCTTGTTGGCGTTTTCTCTGCGTCTTTCTAATTTCTGACGTGCTGAAATAGTCTGATTTTTAGATTTGCATGCTGCCCGTTTTTTCTTTTTGGATTTTTCAGGAACGGACTTTGCTTCCTTTAACCCTGCAGATTCCAACGCCCTTGGCCAAGGACCGAGGAAGGCTTTGATTCGTGACCTTGTCGGTTCATCAAAATCATCCTTTTTCGGAAGCCTTCCGAGTTCTTCGGCCTTTTGTCTTAAAAGTTCTTCCGCCCAGGACTTTTTATCATCTGATGTCACTTATCAACCCTCCTTTACATAACGATAAAAAAATACTCTTTCAACCAAACAGGTCAAAAGAGTACAACAGATTCAAAGCACGGTTAAACAGACTCTGAGTTTAAACAAAACAAAAAAGAATGCAAACCCAAAGCCGCAATACGGCGATAAATCGGTTGCACTCTTCTCACCAAAGTTGTGTTGAACCTAAAAAGACACGGCAGGTATCCTGACTTATGATGCAGCAGATAAAACTGCTTATGAGAGCACTCCTTCTCAGAAAAAATCCAATGGTTATAATGCTCTCTCTTGTCAAATACAGTAATGGCGGTTGTTCAGGATTCGAACCTGATTCCCTATTTACATCTACTCAGCTTACAACTTTTCAAAACCGTATCTTCTTATATCAGTATTTAATTTTGTTTATTATAGCATTTGTTATTTAATTTTTCAATAGATTGCAAAGAATTTATTCATCCACTCTGTAAAGCATACAGGGTCTGCCACCTGTTTCGTAATTAATTTCGCCCTGAACCTTACCCAACTCGACAAGATAGTTCATATATCTTCTTATTGTTACTGCTGTAAGACCTGTCCTTTCAGCGATTTCATCACCTGTTAACCATTTGCTTTTATTAGACCTGAGTTCTGTAAGAATGGTTTCAAGAGTTTTTTCCTGTATTCCCTTCGGGTGCATATCCTCACCTTTCTTACGGAATGAATCCATTATGAAATCTATGCTTTTCTGATTTAATGTATCGAGCTCACTCAGAGCCTTGTTTTGTGCCGTAAATTTCTGAAGAGCCATCTGAAATCTGTCAAAGGTAAAGGGCTTAACAAGATAATCAACTATACCAAGATGCAAAGCTTCTTCAAGGGATTCACGGTCATTTGCGGCTGTTACCATAATAACATCTGCGGATATCTGCTTTTTTCTTATCTGCCTTAAGGTTTCAAAGCCGTCAAGCTTAGGCATATAAACATCCATAATTATAAGATCAACGCTTTCGTTTTCCAAAAATTCAAGAGCAGATATACCGTCTTTGCATTTACCGCAGACAGAAAAGCTTTTGTTTTTCAGAACATACTGTTCATTTATCATAGCAACCATAGGGTCATCTTCAACGATTAAAACCTTATACATTTTTCTGCTCCTTTCGCTTATTTCTTAAAGCTGACAGTAAAAGAGGTTCCGACACCTTCCTGTGATTCCACATTTATGCTGCCACCTGCATTTTCCGTGATAGTTTTTACCTGATAAAGACCTGTTCCTCTGCCTGCTCCTTTTGTTGAAAATCCGTTTTCAAATATATGCTCAATGTATTCTTCGGCAATACCTGTACCTGTGTCATCAGTAGTAATAAGAAGTGCTCCCGGCTTGGAGAACATACCGAACAGTAATTCCTTTTGACCGTCATAGCTCATACTATTCATTGCTTCAAAGGCGTTGTCAATAAGATTACCAATAACCGTAACAAGGAGCTCCGAGGGAAGATGAATATCTGCCGGAGAATAATAACAACCTTCTCTTAAAATGAATCTGACATTAAGCTCCGATGCTCTTGCAATCTTACCAATGAGAAGAGCAGCCACAGCAGGCTCATTTATACAATTCATAACCTTGCTTATGGTTTCTCTTTGTACCATAGTTATATTCTGTATATACGAGGTGGCCTCGCCGTACATTTCCATCTGAATGAGTCCGAGAATAACATGAAGCTTGTTTGTAAAATCGTGATTGTTGGCTCTCATAGAATCCACAAGATATCTTGTGCCTGTAAGGTCCTCCATAAGCTTGGTGTATTCCTTTCTGTCGTGAAGAATACCGATAGCTCCCACAACGTCATCATCCTCTTTTACAGGTATAGTGTCAATGAGAATGTTATCGTCACCAGAACTGACGGAAACCTTTGTATCAGGACTGCAAAGCAAATTAAGAGCAGGAACGTCTTCGGTTAAATCACTTATATTTTTACCGATAAGCTCATCCTCTCTGCCATCGCTTGTAAGAATTTTTACAGCAGATTTATTTGCAAACTGAACCTCTCCGTTATTATTTACCGCTACAATGCCTTCATCAAGAGATTCCAGGATATTATCACGCATACGGAACATAGAAGTAAAAACATCAGGCTCATAGCCTAAGAGACTTTCCTTTATCTTGCCTGAAAGCTCTGCAGAAATAAGAAGCTCCATAAGAATTGCAACTATCGTAATAAGGGTAAAGGTAAGAAAAATCTGAAAGACCTCAGCCTTTACATTTTTCATAAGCATAATCGCCATTACAAAGCCGATGTAATCACCGTTTTCATCATAAATTGCAGCATAAGCTCTTCTCTGAGTGCCTGAGGGACCATTATCTGTCGTTGTGTAATATCCTTCTGAATTAGTAACAAAATCAGGAGTTGTACCGTCATAAACAGTGCCTATCAGTTCATGGCTTGAATGATAGAGTCTTTTACCGTCTATGCCGATTACAGAGATAACATCAATATCCTCAAGGGTATCCTTTAATGAATCAAGGTATTCGGAAAACACAGTATAATAAACATCATCAGAATAATCCTTTCCCGTAAGAAACGGAGTTTTTGCAATGGCTTCTGCAACATTCTGCAAATTGCGGTCACGGCGGTTTGTTTCAAACTGAAGATTTATAAAGGTCCCTGAAAAACCAAGAAACAGTGCGAGTGTAGTAATTAGAATTGCCTGAAACCTGAAGGACATCTTCTGAATACCGGCAAGAGTATTTGCTTTTTTTATCTTATCTTTTTGAGTTTTTGCTTTTTTATCTGACATGATGAAGGACTTCTTTCTTTTGGCTTATGCTTATATGATAATAGATATCTTACCTTTTGAAAAGGTTTTGAAAGTAAAATAAATGAGAAAAAACAGAAAAACTCTTTTTAATCTTTCGAATAATTGTTCATCGGAAATATCAGTGCTAATATGTGCTCAACAAAAAAACAAAGGAGCGATATTATGGGGGCAATATTCGAAACAATTATGCTTGTATGCTTCGGCTTTTCATGGCCGATGAATCTTATCAAGGCATACAATGCAAAAACTGCAAAGGGTACAAGTCTGCCTTTCATTCTGCTTATTATTACAGGATATATTGCAGGTATTACAGCAAAGATTGTAGGCGGTCATATTAACTATGTTCTTGTAGCGTACATAATTAATCTTGCTATTGTTCTTATGAATCTTGCGGTTTACTTCAGGAATTCTTCTCTTGACAAAAAGAGCGTATAAGGAGGAAGAATTAATGGTTCAGACAAAAAATTATACTATGCTTAACTCTCTTGCTGAAAAAGGCGGTACAGTTATTTTCGGAGGCAAGGAAGATACTTCTATACCTCTTTGTGAATTAAAGCAATCCTTTGACCTCAGCTCTGATTTTTACAACAGAAGCTTTGAGAAGCTCAGCGTCACTAATGCCAAGGAGCTTTATAAGAACTACATATCTGAGCTTGTACCTGACACGGTTTTTCTCCACATCGGTGAAAACGATTTAACTATGTTTCAGGAGGACAGCAACAAATTTATCAATCTCTACCGTGAGCTTATAGAAGAAATCAGAAGTAGCAATAAAAAGTGCCGCATAGCAATTGTGTCACTAAAAAATTATGAAAGTGATGCTGTTATTACAAAGTTAAATGAACAGCTTAAATACCTTGCGGATTCTGAGAGATGTGAATTTGCCGACATATCCGAAAAGAAAATATGGAATCCGAAAGGAACAAGAGATACAGTTTCATTTGCATATTCTTTAGGATTAAAGACTCAGAAGCCTTTGTATGATTTGGTTAAGATTTTGTTTTGTTACGCTTAATCTTGCATTTTGAAAATGATAACAAACCTCCTTGCTTCGGCTCACACCGATTCAAGGAGGTTTTTTCGTTATATATTAATCTTTACCGCAGACACACCGCCCATTTCAGGCTTTTTCTCCATAAACCCTTCGGGTATTCTGCTTTCATACATTTCCATATATGATGCAGAACCGAGATAAGCAGAGATGTTAGTCCTCGGCATAATAACCCACTCACAATCAGGCTCTTTGTTTGCGATGTAGTATTCAGCAAGAGTAATCATAAGCCTTTCGGTTTTCGCATCTGCATTGTATGACCTGATTTTATCAAGTATTTCATCGGATAAAACCACCGCTTCAGTACGCAACGGTCCGAGAACAAGTGCATCTGCAATAGCTGTATCAAATAGCAACGGAAAATCTGCAGAAGACCTGTCATTGTAAACTGAATATTGAAACTGTATCAGCTTTCTGCTCCATGTATCTTCAATGGCTTTCAAGGTCTTCTTTTCGGCAAAGCAGTGGAGCTTCTTTGTAACATCCTCTTTGTTCTTCCTGATGTAAGTGGAAAGAGAATGGAGGTATCTGTAATACCATCCGGCACCGTTTTCATCAACGATGTTCGGGAACTCACTGTGAAGCTCAGGAAAAGAGGTGTGAAAAGTTAACGCCTTGTTTGATACGGTTTCATAAGGTAGACTGCACCAAGCACATAAGAAACGTCTTGCTTCTTCTGTTCTCTCATAAGGATCATCGGTACGAAGAGTACCGTCAGCATTATGAAAAAGATAACCTCTTGCAAGAATGGTAAATATACGGTTGAAGCCCTTGTTCTTTTTGATAATAGTTGTTGAAAATCTGCCCATAAAAGCAGTTGATTGCTTACTCTCCGCAAGGAAAACGGGAGTGTCGGTATATGCTTTGTATTCAAGCCATTCATTAGTCATAAACTTATTCTCCCTTCCTTGCAAATCTGTTGATGTGCCTGTAATAAGCATCGTAAAGGAAATCACGCTTACCGAGAGCTACAATGTATTTTACGGAAGCGTTGAAAGAGATAACATGAGTTTCGATTATCCTTGCCGCTTCTTTTGAAACAGTTTCACGGTAGTTGCCTACGGGATTTCTGAGGTAGGCTTTTACCATTAAGGTAAGCTCCTCGGAATCGTTGGGATATTGCATAGCAGAAGCACTTGCAGAGATATTGTAGTTTCGTGTTTCAGTAATAATATCTGGTAACAGTTTGTACCCGCCGAAACGGAAATCTGCAAAGATGTCATAATACTCTCTGTACTCTGTTTCAGGTAGATGCTTTATGAGAAAGGCATATCTTTCATCCTCTTTCATAAAGTGCCAATTCTCGTTTCTTACCGCAAAATATATCTCATTTACTCGTTCTTCAGGTAAGTTGATGAATACTGCAGAAAGCTCATCAGCTTCATAATCATTTTCCTTGTTCTGCATATACAGAATGCGGTTGATGTCGTTATGCTTAGCTTTTATGTTGCTTGCGGCTTTTCGTCTTGCACGGATTCTCTTGAGGCAGGTTTCATAATCTGCTATTACTCTGCTAACATAGTCAAGTATCTTCGGGTCAAGCTTCTTTTCCCAACCGGGATTCTTTGCAAAGGTGAAAAGCTCACTTGCATCAGCCTGATGAATTTTTGCCCTCGGTGTATTCTTTTTCAGTTCTCTTGCAAAATACGGTAGCTTTTCAAGGTTAGAGCTAACCTCATCCCAATTCTGTCCTTCAAAGAATTTCTTGAAGCGTTCATCAAAGGTAGGCTCATACCAACGGCGCTTACCCTCTGCCTTTTCAATGAGAGCCTTGTATTTAAGGAAGGATGTTCTTTCAGCTTTGTTGGTTTCAAGATATTCTGTCAA
>JAFULG010000030.1 GCA_017473435.1 Clostridia bacterium
AATTAGTTTCTCAAGGGAATTTCTCTTTCCCTTTAGGAAGGAAAGGTTATGTCCGTTATCGGATCCTCGGGAAGCGGTAAAACAACGCTTCTCAGGTGTATCAACTTCCTTGAAACAGCCGACAGCGGTAAGATTATGGTTGATGGTGACGCGATTTTTGACGGCGAGGACAAAACGGTCCGCAAGGCAAAGGAGATAAGAGAAAAGCAGCTTAAAATCGGCCTTGTTTTTCAGCAGTTCAACCTTTTTCCGCAGTACAATGTGCTTGACAATGTGACCCTTGCCGTTAAGCTTAAGGCAAAGGAGAGACCCGACTACAAGCAGAACAAGAAGCAGATTTTAAAGGAGATTGACGAAAAGGCGTTGAAGCTCCTTAACGATATGGGTCTTTCCGACAAGATTGACCATTATCCCTGTGAGCTTTCCGGCGGTCAGCAGCAGCGAGTTTCCATTGCAAGAGCGATGGCACTTGAGCCGAAAATACTTTTCTTTGACGAGCCGACGAGTGCTCTTGACCCGGAGCTTACGGGTGAGATTCTTAAGGTTATCCGTGAGCTTGCGGAGAAGAAGATGACGATGGTTATTGTTACTCACGAGATGAATTTTGCAAAAGAGGTATCCGATTACATTGTGTTTATGGATAACGGTGTAATTGCGGAGGAGGGTGAGGCACAGCAGCTTATTACCAATCCGCAGACGGAAAGATTGAAGGCATTTTTGAGTAAGATAAAGGATTAAAAGAGTGCGCGTTTTTGATTCTTTTTGCGCGCCAGCAAAAAGAATGCCTGCCCGGCGAGGGCAAGTGAATAAAAAAAATTACAACCGTTGACTTTAAAAATCAACGGTTGTTTTTTCGTATTAGTTGAGCATTGTGGGGATTTGCCCCACACCCCACAAGCTTTTGTAAAAGCTTGACCAAAACTTTACTTGTTTATGCCCACGCTTCAATTTTCTTTTTCAGTGCCTTAACCTCATTCATCACACATTCAGGTGAAGGTCCTCCCTTGACGGTCCTCTTTCTCACACACTCGTCAAGGTCAATAGCAGTGTAAACATCCTCATCAAAAAGGTCGCATACAGCCTTGAATTCCTCAATAGGAAGGTTTTCAAGGGTCAGTCCCTTGTCAATGCAGGTGGCAACAAGCATACCCGTTGCCTTGTAGGCATCACGGAAGGGGAGTCCCTTGTAAACAAGGTAGTCAGCTGCGTCGGTGGCATTGATGAAGCCCCTTGCTGCTGCATTTCTCATATTCTCACGAAGCACCGTTGCAGTGGAGAGCATAGGTGCAAAGGTGTCAAGGCACATAATAACGGTGTCAAGAGCATCAAATACAGCCTCCTTGTCCTCCTGCATATCCTTGTTATATGCAAGGGGAATACCCTTCATAACAGTCAGCAGAGTCTGCAAATCACCGAATACTCTGCCTGACTTGCCGCGTACAAGCTCTGCAATGTCGGGGTTCTTCTTCTGAGGCATAATGCTTGAGCCCGTTGAGAAGGCATCGTCAAGCTCAATGAACTTGAACTCCCATGAGCACCATGCAATAATCTCCTCGGAGAAGCGTGAAAGGTGCACCATTATAATTGAAAGTACAGAAAGCAATTCAAGAGCATAATCTCTATCACTTACGCCGTCAAGGCTGTTGTTGCTTACGCCGTTAAGACCCAGAAGCTCTGCAACATATTCTCTGTCAAGAGGATAGGTTGTACCTGCAAGGGCGCCCGAGCCGAGGGGAGAAATCGCCATTCTCTTTTTGCAGTCGTAAAGTCGGTCAAGGTCACGAAGAAGCATCTCTGCATAAGCTAAAAGGTGATGACCTAAGGTTACGGGCTGAGCACGCTGAAGGTGGGTGTAGCCGGGCATAACGGCATCGTAGTTTTCCTCTGCCTTGTCAGCAATTACCTCAATAAGTGCCTTGAGTGAGGCTTCAAGCTCATCACAGCGGTCAAGGAGGTAGAGCCTTAAATCGAGAGCAACCTGGTCGTTACGGCTTCTTGCGGTGTGAAGTCGTTTACCGCTGTCACCGATGCGCTTTGTAAGCTCACCCTCAACGAAGGTGTGGATGTCCTCGGCGGTCATATCAATTCCGAGTGCGCCGATTTCAAGGTCAGCGGCAATTTCCTTGAGAGATGCAACAATCTTGTCGCTCTCGCTTTTTTCTATAATTCCCTGCTTGCCGAGCATTGTTGCGTGAGCAACTGAGCCTCGGATGTCCTGCTCAGCCATACGGCAGTCGAAGGGAATTGATGAGTTGAAATCGTTAGTTTTTTTGTCAAGGGACTTTTTAAAGCGTCCTGTCCAGAGTGGCATAATGGTTTCCTCCTTGTGGGTGTGTTGTTTTGCGGACACGGCAAGCCGTGTCCCTACAGTATCATATCATGTGAAATTTATCTTCTTCCCAGCGTGAAACATTGGAATCTATATAGTTCCATATTTCCTGATAGGCTTTTTCATTCCGTATTATGTTGTCATAATATCGCGGTTGCCAGATTTTGTATGTTTCTTCTGTTTTGTAAATGTCGTGAGTTCTTTTAGTTACAGCCGCCTTGAATGACCTCACAGTCGAAGAAATTGATTTAGATGTCGGTGCTGCAAATGCTTCTTTTTGATAGTCGTGGAATAAGTCGGGATTGAAAATTTGTATAATCATATGTATATGATTTGGCATAATAACATATTTAGTAATCTCAATAAAATGAGCTTCACGTTTGCGATTTGCATTTGCAATCTCTTCATTAGCTATTTTTCCGATAATTGATAGGTTCATTTTTTCATCATTTATTGAACCGAAGATATTGCGTTTGCCATAAGTGCATATTGTTATAAAATACATTCCGTTTAATGAATAATCAAAATCAGGTAAGCGTAAGCTTTTTCGGGTTATCTTACCTTTCATAAAAGCACCTCATACAGCCAAGGTTACAGTAGGGACACGGCTTGCCGTGTCCGCAACTGATTTTTTAAAATATTTATAGAATTATATCATAAAGCAAAATAAGTTTCAATAAGAGGGATATATTTTTAATGGTTTTGTGGACACGGCAAGCCGTATCCCTGCTGAATCTAAAATAACAAGGGTCTGCTGAACAGACCCTTGAAAATATCTTATTTAATATCCCAATCCTTTGAAAGCATTGCCTTAACCTTGAGGGGAAGACCGAAGAGGTTGATGAAGCCCTCTGCATCGTACTGATCGTAAACGTTGTCAGCATCAAAGGTTGCCATTTCCTCGCTGTAAAGTGAGTAGGGTGATGTCATACCTGCGCCGATGATGTTGCCCTTATAGAGCTTGAGCTTAACCTCACCTGTAACGGTTTCCTGGGTCTTGTCAACAAATGCTGCAAGAGCCTCACGGCAGGTTGTGAACCACTGACCGTAGTAAACAAGCTCGGCATACTTAACTGCAAGCTGGCTCTTAAGGTGTGCGGTATCTCTGTCAAGGCAGAGCTGCTCGAGCATTTCGTGAGCCTTGTAGAGGATTGTTCCGCCCGGTGTTTCGTAAACGCCACGGCTCTTCATACCAACAAGACGGTTTTCAACCATATCTGAAATACCGATACCGTTTGCACCGCCGATTTCGTTAAGTGCCTTAACCATTGCAGGACCGTCGAGCTTTTCGCCGTTGAGTGTTGTGGGAACACCCTTTTCAAAGCCGATGGTGATGTAGGTGGGAGCGTCGGGAGCGCTTTCGGGAGTTACGCCCATTTCAAGGATTTCCTCGTACTTGGGCTCGTTTGCGGGATCCTCAAGGTCGAGACCCTCGTGTGAAAGGTGCCAGAGGTTCTTATCCTTTGAGTAGTTTGTTTCTCTTGTAATCTTAAGGGGAATGTTGTGAGCGATAGCATATTCGATTTCTTCCTCACGGCTCTTGAATTCCCATGTTCTCCAGGGAGCAATGATTTCCATATCGGGTGCGAAAGCCTTGATAGCAAGCTCAAAACGTACCTGGTCGTTACCTTTACCTGTACAGCCGTGGCAGATAGCGTCTGCACCCTCTGCAAGAGCGATTTCAACAATTCTCTTTGCGATGATGGGACGTGCGAAGGATGTGCCGAGAAGGTACATACCCTCATAAACTGCGCCTGCCTTAAGTGTGGGGTAAATATAATCTTCAACAAATTCCTTGTTAAGGTCTTCGATGTAAAGCTTTGAAGCGCCTGTTGCAAGTGCCTTTTCCTCAAGACCGTCAAGCTCTGTGCCCTGTCCAACGTCACCTGAAACTGCGATTACTTCAGCGTTGTTGTAGTTTTCCTTGAGCCAGGGGATGATGATTGATGTATCAAGACCGCCTGAGTATGCAAGTACAATTTTTTTGATGTCCTTTTTATCTTTTTTAATAGCCATTTTTTCTTTCCGGCAAGGTGATTTTATCCTTTGCCGACTCCTTTCTTAAAGGGGATAAGAGCCCCGTAAAATTTCGTATGCATATGATTATACGCATTTTTATGCAAAAGTCAAGGGATTTTGTGAATATTTTCAAAGAAATATTCATCGGATTTGAATATTTTTCTCTTTGTGCTGCTTTTTCTCCATTTTTTTCCAGTTATAAAATCCGTAAAGGTCATTGATGAGAAAAATAACAAAGCAAACTATAACGGAAACATAACCTGTATCCCTGAGACTGGCAAGAATCCACAGTATAATAAGCACAATATCGTTAACGGCATAGGCTAAAGCAAAGTAGGGACTTCTTCTGAAGGTGAGATAAGCAGCAAGGAAGCTTGTAGCAACAGAGAGGGTGCCCGGAATAATGTTGGCTGTGGATAAAAATTTAAGTATGAAATAAAAAAACAGGGTAACAGCAGATGTGAGAATAAGTGATAAGGGAAATTCCTTTTTACTTATTTTGTTTACCCTTACTTCTGATTTGCCCTTGACAAAGGGATTTTTAAACCAGGAAACAAGAGAAAAAACAGACATGGGTAAGGTCATGCCCAGATAGGTAACCATCTCACCGTAATAGCTTACGCTGTAGGATATGTATCCGTAAAGTAGGCTGAAAATAATCATAAGCACCTGCCCGACGGGATTACCTTTTGCACAGAAAATCAGTGAGGTGACACCGATGAGCGAGGCAATGAGATTAAGATAATCTGTTTGTCCGAAGATGAAAAACGACAAAAGAATTGCCGAAAGAGAGAAAAGCCACAAAAACAGCTCAGCTTTAGAAAAATATGTAACAGCACTTTTAAGTTTGTTCATTGATGTTCCTCCAAAAAAGCATCCGTATATGTATCTTCAAAGACCTAACGATACATAACGGATGCTTTAATTATAAATGCATCTTCTACCCGGTGGCAGATTATATTATTACATTATATATATGGTTATCAGTTTTCGGCTGCGTAGAACTCATAGCAGGCTCTGTAGGTGCTGTAAACATCAAACTTTGAAACAACCTCATAGGGAGCGTGCATTGAAAGCACGGGAACACCGAGGTCAACAACATCAATGTTGTGGTTTGCAATGTACATTGCAACGGTTCCTCCGCCGCCCTCGTCAACCTTGCCGAGCTCGCCTATCTGCCAGGAAACATTAGCGTTATCAAGGATTCTTCTTACTTTGCTTACGAACTCTGCGGAAGCATCTGATGTGCCTGACTTGCCGCGTGAGCCGGTGTACTTTGTGATTACGGCACCGTGGTTGAGGGTGCAGCAGTTGTACTTATCGTGAACGGAGGGGAAGGTGGGATCAAAGCAGGCGTTAACGTCAGCGGAAAGACACTCTGATTTTGAAAGCACGTGTCTGCCCTTAAGGCCTTCCATTTCAGCAAGGTCCTCGATGAAGTATTTCATATAGGCGGAGTTAAGACCTGTGTTGCCGTCACTGCCGATTTCTTCCTTGTCAGCAAGAACGGTGATGATTGTCTTTTCAGGCTCGGTGCAGTTGAAAACAGCCTCAAGTGCAGGATATGCACAAACTCTGTCGTCGTGACCGTAAGCACCGATCATGCTTCTGTCAAAGCCGATATCGGAAACGGGAAGAGCGGGAACAAGCTCAAGCTCTGCGGAGATGAAGTCTTTCTCTGTTACTCCGTATTTTTCATTGAGAATGTTGAGAATGTTGAGCTTTACAAGCTCGCTGCCCGCATCAGACTTGAAGGGACGTGAGCCGATGAGAATATTGAGCTCTTCGCCTTTGATACCCTCTGAAAGGGGACGCTTTGCCTGCTCCTTGCCAAGGTGGGGGAGAAGGTCGGTGATAACGAACTTGGGCTCGCCTTCTTTTTCACCGATGTTGATTTTTACGCTTTCTCCGTCAGATTTGAGCATAACACCGTGAAGTGAAAGAGGAATTGCAACCCACTGATACTTTCTGATGCCGCCGTAGTAATGAGTTTTGAAGAAAGCCATTTCTCCGTCCTCATACAGGGGTGTAGGCTTAAGGTCGAGACGGGGAGAGTCGATGTGTGAAGCTACGATTTTTGCACCTTCGCTTACACCCTTTTTACCCATAATCGCAAGTATGATGGCCTTACCTCTGTTGTTGAGATAAACCTTGTCGCCTGCCTTGTAGGTTTTGTTTACATCAAAGGGAACAAAGCCGTTCTTTTCTGCTCTTTCAAGCACATAGTCCACGCATTCTCTTTCTGTTCTTGCTACATCAAGGAAATTTTTGTAGCCTTCGCAGAATTCGTCAGCCTTCTTGCATTCTTCCTCTGTCATTGCAACTGAAAAATGTTCTTTTTCAAAACAAAGCTTTTCCTTGAGAATCTCTGCCTGAGTTTTTTCGTTTTCCATTATAATCTTCCTTTCTTATTTATATAGATTATGATATATGTTTTTTGTTTTCATTACCCGTTCAACATATTTTTTTGTTGAGGGATAAGGAATATCCTTAAGAGTTTTGCCGTCGTCGGAATATTCGGGATTTTCCAGCCAATCTTCAACTCTTGACGCACCTGCGTGATAGGCGGCGACAGCGGTGGCCTCATCACCGAACTGATTCATCAGCATTCCGTAAAAGTAACAGCCGTAATCAATGGCGGTTTCAGCTTCAAAGATACTTTCCTCGGGGAGATGCTCTCCGCGCTTTTCCTGAAGCCACAAAAAGGTTTCAGGCATAATCTGCATAAGACCCTTTGCATCAAGATAGGATACGGCATTTTTATCAAAGCCGCTTTCACATTCTATAACTGCAAAAACAAAATCTTCGTTTAAGTTATTTTCTGAAGCGTATATTTCGACAAATTCGCTGTAACGGCGGGGATATAATGTTTTAAGTATTGACACACTGCCGAAATAAATTAACGTAAGCAGTGAAAATACCAGAAATAAAAGCAAAAGAGTATCTGTAAGCTTTTTTGCCCTGGGGCTTTTTGTCATCGGGTTAGCTCCTTTAATTTGTTAAACTCATTGAATAAAGCCTCGTTGTCGGCGTTGTTAAAAATAATGATGTCGGCCTGTCTGAGATAATAGTTGTCGTCCTTCTGACCGTTTATTCTGGTCATCGCCTGCTCATAGGTTATTCTGTCACGGGACAGAATTCTTTCAAGGCGGATTTGCTCGTCAGCGTGGACAACGATTATTTTTTCGCACAGGTCCTTGCAGTCGCTTTCAAGCAGAGCGGCAGCATCAATAACCGCTACGGCAAAGCCTTCTTTGCTTGCCTTTGCGAGAAGCTCTTCAAAGCGTGCCTTTATATGAGGATGGGTGATTCTGTTGAGAAGGGCTGTGCCTTCAGCTGAGGAAAAAGCTTTTTGAGCAAGAGCTTTTCTGTCAAGGCTTCCGTCTTCAAGGATAATATCTTTGCCGAAGGCTTCGGCAAGCTCCTTTAAAGCAGGAGATGAGGGCATAACAATTTCCCTTGCAACAAGGTCGCCGTCAATGACGAAGCAACCTTTTTCCTTTAAGTAAGAGGCAACAGTGCTTTTTCCTGCACCGGTTTTGCCCGTAAGACCTATTACAAGCATAATTTCACCTCAAAGCTCAATGATGTTGAAGGCGGCGGCGCGTAAAAGACGGTTGAAAACCGCAAGTCCCATACCTTCGTTTTCGGGAAAACGGGCAAAAACCTGTTTTGCTCCTATTTTGTCAACGGTACGCAGAGCATCGAAAATATGTTTTGCCTGAGAGGCGGGATCATTTCTTCTGCCGTAGGTGACTGCAGGGACGGAAAGAGAAGCCTCTTCACCTTCAAAGCAAAGGGCAACAGTGCCGTCAACAGCATTTGAGTTTACATGCTTTGCAAACTTTTCAAAGCTGCCCTTTACAAGAACAACGCTTGCGTCGGGGGAGTAGTGCTTATATTTCATGCCCGGTGAAGCCGCTTCCTGACCGTCAAGAAGTTTATCAAAAACAGCATCGTCAATTTCGATTTCGCCGAGAATTTCCGTAAGCATTACGGGTGTAACCTGACCGGGACGCAGAAGCCTCGGAGGATAAACGGCGAGGGAAAGCACCGTGGATTCTACACCGACATTGCAGTCGCCTGAATCAACTATTGCATCAATCCTGCCCGTCATATCGTCGATAACGTGCGAGGCTGTTGTGGGACTTGGCTTGCCGGAAAGGTTTGCCGAGGGGGCGGCAAGGGGTACACCTGCACTTTCAATTATTGCCCTTGCAATTTCATTTTCCGGCATACGGACTGCAACGGTATCAAGTCCGCCGGAAACCTCCTTGGGGATAAGCTCACTTTTAGGAAGAATGATTGTAAGCGGACCCGGCCAGAAGGCATCGGCAAGTGCCTTTGCACTTTCGGGGATTTCCTTTACAAGAGGTGCCCACTGTGAAAAACTGCTTATATGAACGATCAGCGGATTGTCCGAGGGTCTGCCCTTCGCGGCAAAAATCTTTTCGGCACACTTGCCGTCGAGGGCATTGCCTGCAAGACCGTAAACCGTTTCCGTGGGGATAGCGGCCAGTCCGCCTTCGCGGAGTATTTCACCGACAGCTTTTATATTTTCATCTTCAGGGGAGTTGATTTTAAAAATTTTAGTTTCCATAAATTATCACTTTTAAGTATTTTGATTTTTCAGCTTTTCAGCCGTAAAGAATGTAATAAGACTGTCAATAACCTCATCAAGGTCACCGGATACAATCTGCTCAAGCTTGTAAAGGGTAAGGCCTATTCTGTGATCGGAAAGTCTGCCCTGAGGGTAGTTGTAGGTGCGGATTCGCTCACTTCTGTCGCCTGTGCCTACCTGGGCGCTTCTTTCGGCGGCGATTGATGAATTCTGCTTTTCTCTTTCCGCCTCAAGGATTCTCGAACGGAGAATTTTCATCGCCTTGTCCTTGTTCTTGTGCTGGCTTCTTTCGTCCTGACACTCAACAACGGTGCCTGTAGGCAGGTGGGTTATTCTTATGGCGGATTCGGTTTTGTTAACGTGCTGACCGCCTGCACCGCCTGAACGGTAGGTGTCAATCTGTAAATCGGCGGGGTTGATTTCAATGTCAACCTCCTCTGCCTCGGGAAGCACGGCAACTGTTGCCGTTGAGGTGTGGATTCGCCCCTGTGTTTCCGTTTCCGGAACACGCTGAACACGGTGAACACCGCTTTCGTATTTAAAGCGCGAGTATGCACCCTCACCGCTTATCATAAAGGAAACCTCCTTGAAGCCTCCGAGCTCTGTGGGGTTTGAGGAAAGTATTTCCGTTTTCCAACGTTTCTTTTCAGCGTACATGCTGTACATCCTGAAAAGCACGCCTGCAAAAAGGGCTGATTCCTCACCGCCTGCTCCGCCGCGGATTTCAACAATAACGTTTTTGCTGTCATTGGGGTCCTTGGGCAGAAGGAGAATTTTCAGCTCTTCCAGAAGAGCTTCGGTTCGGATTTTGCCTTCGTCGTATTCAAGCTGTACCATTTCGCGGAAGTCCTTGTCAAGGCCGCTTTCGTATAAAAGCTCCTTAGCCTCATTGAAGGCTTCGTCGGCAGCCTTGTACTCCCGGTACTTTTCTACGATAGGGGTGAGTGTTTTGAACTCCTTCATAAGAGAGCTGTACTTTTCCGTGTCGCATACAACGGCCGGATCATAAAGCAGAGCATTAATTTCATCAAAACGGTTTTCAACTTCTTTAAGCTTATTGAGCATAACCTTCTCCTTTTAAGGCAAAGATAATTTATAGGCCGAGGGCCGGGATGCGCACTTGCGGTGCAATGAGGAATCTGATTTGCAGATTTTAAGCTGTCCTGAGGACAGATGAGGTTTGTTTTTGGTGAAATGAAATATAGTTCTGTACGAACAATAAGAGTTACCTGAATTATAATGAAGCGGAGAGATAGTCTGATTACTGACTGTTCTGTGTTCGGCCTTCGGCTCTTTGGCCCTTGGCCCTGAACTTACACTTCCTCGCCGTCACGGATAATTTTCTTAATGTTCTTTTCCGCCTTAAGACGGGGGATCATTACAACGTGACCGCATTTTTTGCATTCGAGCTTGAAATCCATTCCCGAGCGTGTGACAAGAAAATCCTTGTTTCCGCAGGGGTGAGCCTTCTTCATGATGAGTATATCGCCTACGCGTATATCCATAAGGGCACCTCCCGAGCTTTCAGAATAATATAATAATATAGTATATCACAAATCAACAGTTAATATCAATGATAATAAACAAAAAATAAGCATATAAATAAAAATATATTGTAAGACAGAAAGGGTTTTTAAAATGAAAAAGTATTATCCGGAAAATTATCTTATCGGCACACAGGAAAACAAAAATGTACTTTCCTCAAAGGCGGCCGTCAAGGAGGCTTACTACAGCGGAAAAATTCTTGAGGTGCGAGCCACTGTTTGCGATAAAGATCACAATCTTCACGTTGACCTGGGCGTTATGAAGGGTATTATACCCCGCAATGAGGGCGCAATAGGCATAGAGGATGGCTCGGTCAGGGATATTGCGATTATTTCACGTGTGAATAAGCCGGTAATGTGCAAGATTATAGATTTTACCACCGACGAAAAAGGTGAGGTGGTTGCTGTTTTGAGCCGTAAGTCAGTTCAGCTTGACTGTATGCGTGAATATGTGTCCTCTCTTGTGCCCGGTCAGGTTATAGAGGCAGTTGTGACTCATATGGAATCCTTCGGAGTGTTTGCCGATATCGGCGCAGGTATCTGTGCTCTTATGCCTATTGACAGTATTTCGGTTTCACGTATTCCGCATCCTTCGGCAAGATTTACGGCAGGAGAAAAAATCAAAGCAGTTGTTAAGAGTGTTGATGAAAACGGAAGAATAACCCTTTCGTACAAGGAGCTTCTCGGAACCTGGGAGGAGAATGCTGCCCTTTTCAAGGCCGGGGAAACCGTACCCGGTATTGTACGCTCTGTTGAACGTTACGGAATTTTTGTAGAGCTCAAGCCCAACCTTGCCGGTCTTGCCGAGTATGTTCCCGGAGTTGTACCCGGACAGCACGCGAGCGTTTATATTAAAAATCTGATTCCCGAAAGGATGAAAATAAAGCTGATTATTGTTGACTCCTTTGATGCGGAATATCCTAATGAGCCTGTAGCCTATTACAACAACAGCTCCTTCATTGACCGCTGGGTATATTCTCCTGAGTGCTGTAATAAAAAAGTTGAAACGGTTTTTTGTGACTATGAGTTGACTCAGGACGCAATCTGATATACAATAACCTTGATGAGAAAATTTCAGGAAGGTGAAAATATGAAAAAAATCAAAAACATTCTGCGTAAGCGTAACGGCTCAATTAAATTTCAGCTCACAAAAAGCGTGCTGACTGCCGCAACAGCTGCGGCGGACGCTCTCTGCGCTCCCCCTGATATCACAAAGGCAAAAAAGGTGCTTTTTGTTCAGCCTCATCCCGATGATAATCAGATAGGTTGTGGCGGTACAATTGCTTATCTTCGTTCTCTCGGTATAGAATGCTACGAGCTTACGGTAACCGATGACCGTTATGCAGCGCCGGATTATATCGGCAGAGAAAACGACGTTCAGACTATCAGACAGAAGGAGATTCTTAATGCTGAAAAAACACTCGGTATGAGAAATGCAGGTATGCTCGGCTTTGCTGACAAGAACGACGCTACGGAAAGAGAAATCTCTCTCAAAATTGTTGAGGTTATCAGAAGAATAAAGCCTGACTATGTTATTACCGCTGATCCCAACCTTGCAACGGAGTGTCACAGCGACCACATCAAGGTCGGCAATGCGGTAAAATATGCGGCAATGGATGCTCTTTGCAACTTCTATCCCGATTTTGTTGACGGTAAGTTCCGTGAGGACACTCACCGCGTAAAGGGTATCGGCTTCTACTATACCGACAAGCCTAACACACTTATCGATATTACCGATTTCCAGGAGCTTAAAATGGAAAGCATCAAGTGTCACGTTTCTCAGGCAGAGCCTGCACTCCTTGCTGCAATTATGCTTCAGGATAAGCTTTTTGCTGAAGGTACTGACTTTAAGGCGGCAGAGCCTCTTCGTATGCTTTCCGCATTGCAGATGCATTGCTTTAACCTTCCCGTAGCGTGAGGTGAAGAGAATGGCAACAATAATCTACTGCACAAATTCAGGCTCGGCTAAAAAATACGCAGAGCTTTTAAGCGAAAAAACAGGCTTACCATGTGTTGATATCAAAAAGAGATCAACTGTCAGCGCTGATGAGGAGATTATTTTCATCGGCTGGATAATGGCAGGAGTTCTGCAGGGGCTTAAGGAAATCCGTGAGGATTTTGCAAGCATCAAGGCTGTCTGCGGTGTAGGCATGATGAAAAGCGAAAAGGCCGCCGAGGAAACCAAGGAGAAAAACGGTATTACTGAGCCTTACTTTTTTCTCACGGGCGATTTTGATATCAACAAGCTTACTGGTATGTACAAAATGATGATGGGTATGATGCTCAGAATGATGAAGGGCAAGCTCAAGGAAGAGGAGAAGGGCGAGGAAATGCTTAAACTTCTCGAAAACGGCATCAAGGGATTTGATGAAAATGAGCTTGAGGCTGTAATAGAATTTTTAGCATAAGATAATAAGCACCTCTGTTTTCGGCAGTGGTGTTTGTTGGTTTGAATGATGAGTTCGGGGGAAGAGAAAATGAATAAGTATATTAAAAATCTCAATCGCATAGAGTTTGTTGTAACAATGGCTTGTACGGGTAAGTGTAAGCACTGCTCACAGGGTGAACACAAGGGCTCGGAAAGCATTAAAAAAAGAGTAGCAGCAGATGCGGTTAAAAAAATTGCGGCTGAATATAACATAGAATCTGTTATGACATTTGGCGGGGAACCCTTGCTTTTTCCCGACACCGTTTGCGAAATACACAAAGCGGCAACTGAAATGAACATCCCTAAAAGACAACTTATAACCAACGGATATTTCAGCAAGGATTATGATAAAATCAGGTGTGTTGCCGAAAAGCTTTATGAAAGCGGTGTAAATGAGCTTCTGCTTTCTGTTGATGCTTTTCATCAGGAAACCATTCCCCTTGAATTTGTTAAAGCCTTTGCCTCGGCAGTAAGAGAAAAAGGTGTTACCTTAAAGCTTCATCCCGCCTGGCTTCAGTCGCCTGATGCGGATAATGTATACAACAATAAAACAAGGGAGCTTCTTGCTGAATTTGATGGAGTAGAAATCAGCGAGGGAAATATTATTTTCCCGAGTGGCAATGCACTCAAATATCTCGGTGAATATTTTGATACGAGGAAGAAGCAGAAAAATCCTTATGATGAAGACCCGAGAGACATAAAAGCGATATGCTTCAGTGCAAACGGTGATATTCTGGGCAGTAATGTTTACGAAAAGGATATTTGTGAAATTCTTTCGGAGTATAATCCTAAGCTTTCTGTTTTTTCATTGCTTAAAAATAAATAAACACAACCCCCGACGGCAAGTCGGGGGTTACTCATTTCACTCCACCACAAAATAAATTCCGTAGCGTGTGTCATATTTTTTATAATGCGGAGCAAATATCAGCTCTCTGTCAGCATTTTTCAGCCTGAAGCTATATTTCTCTCCCGTCGGCTCGAAGTTATCCTCAATGTGTGCAAGCCATTCTTCAGCATCGCCCTTCACATTGATTTTTCCGCTTTCGCTTTTGTCTGCGAGGGGGATTGTAACATTTACTCCCGTCACCGAGGTTGCCATGTTATCCTTGCCGAGGTCAGCACTTAAAACGTAAGGTCCGCAGGTGAAGCAGATTGCATTCTTGTTGTCGGGCAGACGGTGAAGATCAAGGTTCATCGGGAGGATGCATTCAACCTCGTCGCCATTTTGCCAATGGCGGTCAAGGGTGATAAAGCCGTTGGCTTCTGTTACTTTGACAGCCTCTTTGTTAATTTTAACGGTCGGTGCATCCTTGCACCATGAGGGCAGGGGGATAACAAGTGAAAAATCAGCGTTGCCCTCTACCGTGAAGCAGACCTTGGGAAGCTCTGCACCTTGAGTGAGAGTGATGCCTTTTTCAGCCCATTTAACAGTTGATGAGGTGAAACGATTTATAAAAATGCTGTTGTTGTCTTTAAAATAAATGCTGTCACCGAGCTTTGAAAAATTTTCCATGCCCGAGCCTGTGCAGCACCAGAAGTGGTCAAAGGGAGAGCTGTAAACCTTGAAAAAGCCTGTTGCCATAGGCTGAAAATAGGTTGTCATACCTGTTTCGGGATTCTGCGAGGAAAGGATAGCGTTTATAAATGTGCGTTCGTAAAAATCTCTGTATTTTCTGTCGCCTGTAAGCATAAACAACTTGCGGGTAAGCTTCAGCATATTATAGGTGTTGCAGGTTTCGCAGTTGCATTCCGTTCGCTCGGCGTCAAGTATCTGCGGTGTACCGAAGTGCTCCCATTCGCTGTTGCCGCCGGTGATGTAGCTGTGGTTATTTATAACGGTGTCCCAGAATTTTTCTGCCGCAAGGAGGTAAAATTCCTCACCCTCACCCAGAACAAAGTAGCGGTTAGCCGCACCGAGGAATTTGGGAATAGTGGTATTTGCGTGCTTTCCGTCAAGGATATCCTCGCCCTTATAAAGTGCCGTAAAAAGAGGAAGCTCGTCAAAGCAGTGTGCCGCAACAAGGTGCTCTTTTTTTAACGTAAGAGAATAAAGGTCATAAAGGCAGTCGTTCATTCCACCGTATTCAATATTAAGCACGGTTTTCTGCATTTCGGCATCCCAGTAAATTGTTTTGTCGAAAACCCAGTCGCCGAGCCTTGACGCAATGTCAAGAGCCTTCTGTCTGCCCGTGAATTTATAAACGGCAACAAGTCCCGATAAAATCTTGTGCATAGAGTACCAGGGCACCCATGTACCCTCGGTGTTGCCCGTTTCAAGCCTTGTGTAATGCTCCTCGGGGATGGCGGCAAGGTAACCGTTTTCCGCCTGACATTCACAAAGGGAGTCGATGATATAGTCAATGGTAGTCTTAAGCTCCCTGTCGCCGCAGGCGGCAAAGGCCTGAGCAAGAGCTGTAAGGTAATGCCCCATTGTGTGGCCCTGAATGCTTGATGTTTCCCAGCCGCCGTAAAGCTCTGCCTTGCCCTTCTTTCCTGCAATGTCATAAAAACCTCTGAGAAGTCTGTCGGGGTCAAGGCTTTTTAAATATTTTATTTCAAGCTCAAAGGCGTTTTTCTCGTAAGGGTCAAGTAGTGTGACACAGCTTAAGGGAAACGCCTCTAATCTGTCGTTTAAAAGTCTGATGTTTTCTCCCATAAAAGCACCTCTTTCAAAGAGTGGTGCTTTGAGTATATCATAAATGAGAGGCTTATGTAAAGTCGGTGCTTGTAAGCTTATAAACCTCACTTTCAATAAGGGCATTGACCTCGTCAACATCAAAAACGATGCCCTTTGAAAGCAAAAAAGCGACAACAAATTCCTTTTTCTGCTGACCTGTTTTACTGCCGTAAAGCTGCTCTGCTGCGCTGACGGCAATTCTTACCCACTTTTTCAGCTCGTCGAGCTTTTCGTTGGAAAGCTTCTTTCGGAGAAGGGGAATAAGAAAGCCCGTGATGATGAGTGAGACCAGGGTGATAATTGCCTGTATGAGAGCTGTATAATCAATGTTAGTCATAATATAATTCTCCTTTATCTGTGATATTTTTCGAGGTCGGCAATGCGGTGATTTATCACTCTGATTTTTTCGTCCTCGACCTCCTGTTCTTTTTCAAGCTTGTAGGTGCGTTCAACAACCTTGTTGTGCTCCTCAACCTTTTTTTCAAGCTGTTCAATGCGATAATTTGTAAGCTTACTGCCGGTGATAATACCTCCGAAGGTGCCTGCAAGGGAGCCTAAAAGGCTGACAAGTGCAATGATAACTGTTTCTGTCATGGCTTACCTCATATTTTAGTGCAGTAGTCAAGGCAGACCCAGCCGGAGGGAGTGCGTCCCCAGTTGTTTTTTACCTCGTATACCGTGAATTCAACATTCATCACATAGCCGTCAGCCTTGTAGCGTACAAGTCCGTAAATCTGTGAGCGGGCGTTTTTTGTGAATTCTCCGTGCTTCTTCTTGCGGTAGTCCGTGCCGGGACCTGTTCTTACGTGGAGCAATGAGGCATCCGTAACACGGTAGTCGCCCTTGGTGTAAGTCTTTTTCTCCGTCAGCTTCACCTCGACGGGGAAAAGAATAAAGCCCTGAAACTCGTAGCCCTTTGCAAGGTAGTAAGCTGATTTCTTTGTGTAGGTTCTTGTGCGGAAGCGCTCGCCGCCGTAAACGCTTTCACTTGTTACGATGTCACCGTTTGCTTTGATCTGTTCCACGACGGCAACGTGACCTGCACCGTCATTTTCATTCCAAAGCTTGCCTTTTTTCCAGCAGGCAACGGCAAAAAGCTTCGGGGTCTGACTTCTTTTGTAGCCGTCCTCGGTATAGCCGTACCAGTCCTCGGCGTTCCTGCGTGAAAGCTTCGGGTCTTTGCCGAGAAGCTCTCTCCATCTGCCCCAGACATAGCCTACGCAGTTGGGGAGACAGTAGCCGTTTCCGATTTCAATGCAGCGGTTGAAGCCTCCTGCCGAGGTGTGGATATAATTTTTGTTGTCCTTTGACGGGGCGGTTAATCTTGTTGTATATTCTGACAATGTGTTCTCTTCCTTTCGACAAAAATAAGCTGCCTTGTGTGACGATTACAAAGCAGCTTATGTTTGTATTTTGTTTTGCATGTGGTTTGCGGTCCACACTTATAATTTTAGAGAAAGAAAAGAACAATGTCAATAAGGGAGGATGCTACTGTACTTATATAAGGACAATAATGACAGGCAAATGTGGTTGAACACATAAAATTAATGTTTTTTAGTTTTTTTAATGGTTAAACTTTGATTTTATTTCTTCTGCAAGACTTTCAATTTCACGGATTTTCTTTTCTGTTATACCTTTGAGATTTGCATAGGAGGAGTAAAGTCTTTTTGTGGTGCTTGAATATATCTGAGAGCTTTTTTCATTAAGTGCGTCGATGCTTTGCTTTATGTCCTTGAACTGATTAGCAAGCTCAGTTTTTTTGTCGCTATATGTGATTTCCGTGGCATCCTTTATACTTTCGGCTGCGAGCTTGAGAATATCGCCGTATTCGTTGAGCGAAGTCTTGAACGAATCGATTTTCTTCATAAGCTTGTGTATATCCAATGTTGCTTTTACTGTGAAAACAAGGTCAACAAGGAATATCACAAAAATTACGCCGACAGCAATATTTCTTATGTTCTGCGGAACAAAGCCCACAACAGAATTATATATGGGACTTACGATATAAACAAAAATAAAGCTGAACAAGCCCCAGTAGCAGGTATGCTTGAAGCAGATTCTTCCGTGGAGGTTGAGAAAATTATCCGAATAATCCCACCAGCGTGCATTGAAAAGCTTTTCCATAATGTAGCTTGTGAGGTATTCGAGTATATCGGCAAGAATCATACCTGTTATTACCACAAGCCACCAGCGTTTTCCGATAGGGTCACCCAAGGGGGCGACAAGTACCTCGAAAATGAGCGCTCCCGCACCGTATATGGGACATACGGGGCCGTACAGGAATCCGCGGTTTATAAATTTTTTGTTGCCGAGGGAACAGTATATAGTTTCAATAGTCCAGCCTATTGCGCTGAACACAAAAAACATCAGCACATAATTTAAGACGCTTATCAGCATTTTTCTTTCTCCTTAAAAGATTTAATATTTTCATCAAATTTTTTGCTGAAGTGTTTAAAGTCAGCTCTTAAAAGTTCTCTTGTTGCGCAGTATTTATCAGCTAAAGAAACAATGTATCCTGCCTTTGTTGCAGGTGGAATTACGGTCAGAGGCCACATATGCCTGAGAATTATGTTTTCTTCAAACTTGCTGATTTCGGGATAGAGCTTTCTTGCGTTGTTTAAGGCAAATCTGGGATGCTTGTAGCCGTGCGGACGGTGCCACCATGCCTTGTCGTGCCAGTCATAATAGTAAAGGTCGTGCAGAATGGCAGCGCGGGCAATTCTTCTGAAATCCATATTATGCTCTTTAGCGTAAACAAAGCTCATATACGAAACGCTTGTTATGTGATCAAGTCTGTCAATCGTGCTGTGCTGAGGAAATTTCTTCAAGCCCTGCACCTCGTCGCTGAAATAAAGGTCGCCTATACAGTCGAAAAACTCGGTAGCATTTTCTTTTGTAAGGCTGCAGGATTTTATGTAAATATCAAAAAGCTTTCCCATTTTGTCTGCTCACTTTCGTAGCTTAATTTTTTTTAATGATAACACAAGGACAAGCTCTTGACAATAGTTTTAATAAAGACTTTACACTTTTACCAAAAGTATAAACTTTTTATTTGTTTTCTGCTTTTGCGAAGTTTATGTATAATGACTAAAAAAGTTTACACATTTTGTAAGCGGTTAACAGTTGACAAGTATTGTTTAAATATTGTATAATTATAGGGAAATATCGGTGAGTGACAACTCACCCAAAAATAATTTTTCAGGAGATGTAAATATGGACACAAGATTCGCAATTTCTCAGTATCCCGATGCTGCTGCCGTTACCAAGAAGCTTGACTATCTTATTCAGCAGCCCATGCACTCAATCAACCCTGATGTACTTAAGAAGTATGAAGAAGAATACTTCGAGGCAAAGTGCCAGAAGTCAAAGGCTATGATCGACGAAGCAAAGCAGATTATCCCCGGCGGTGTTCAGCATAACCTTGCTTTCAACTATCCGTTCCCTCTTGTTTTCACAAAGGCTGAGGGCGCAAAGCTTTACGATATCGATGGCAACGAGTACTATGACTTCCTTCAGGCAGGCGGTCCCACAGTTCTCGGCTCAAACCCCAAAATCGTACGTGATCAGGTTATCGATCTTCTCAATACCTGCGGTCCTTCAACAGGTCTTTTCCACGAGTTTGAATACAAGCTTGCAAAGAAAATTTCTGACTCTGTTCCTACCGTTGATATGTTCCGTATGCTCGGTTCAGGTACAGAGGCTTGTATGGTAGCTTGCCGTGTTGCAAGACTTGCTACAAAGAAAAAGCACATCCTCAAGATGGGCGGTGCTTACCACGGTTGGTCAGATCAGCTCGGTTACGGTATCCGTGTTCCCGGCTCAAAGTTCACTCAGGCAAACGGTGTTCCCATCCGTCTTATGAGAGACACACAGGAATTCTTCCCCAACGATCTTAACGATCTTGAAAAGAAGCTCAGAAGAAATCAGCTCAACGGCGGTACAGCTGCTGTATTCATCGAGCCCATCGGTCCTGAAAGCGGTACACGTCCTCTTGATAAGGACTTCAACAAGGGCGTTGAAAGACTTTGCCGTAAGTATGGCGCACTCCTTATCTTCGATGAGGTTGTTACAGGCTTCCGTATCGGTATGGCAGGCGCTCAGGGCTACTACGGTGTAGAACCCGACCTCACAATCTTCGGTAAGGTTATCGCCGGCGGTTATCCCGGTGCAGGCGGTATCGGCGGTAAGAGAGAATACATGAAGTATATGGGCGCAGGTCTTGATGCAAGCGGTATGAAGATCAAGAAGGCATTCTGCGGCGGTACAATGGCTGCTACTCCCATTTCCTGCGTAGCCGGTTACTATACTCTTGAAGAAATCGATAAGCAGAACGCTTGCCAGAAGGCAGGTCTTATGGGTGACAGACTTACAGCAGGTCTTAACCAGATTATCGATAAGTACAACCTTCCCTTCGTAGCATTCAACCAGGGTTCAGTTTGTCATATGGAAACTGTTGCTACAATGCATTTCTCCATCGATTGGAGCAAGCCTTGGACAATTCCCGGCGTAATCAAGGAAACTGATAAGCGTAAGAAGGAAATGACTCACATGGGTGCTGCTTACATGGCAGAAGGTCTTGTAACTCTTGCAGGCTCAAGACTTTACACATCAGCAGCATACGACGAGGCTATGATTGACGATGCTCTTGCACGCTTTGACAAGGTATTCTCAAACATCTCCGTTGTTGAATAATTAAAAACTACATATAAGGCAGGTTTCACTCACCTGCCTTATTTTGACAGAATTATGAAAGGCAGGTAAAATTCAATGGAACTTTTACAAGCTAAAGAAATTGTTGTTGAAGCAGGTAAACAGCTTGTTGCAACAGGTCTTATTGCAAGAACATGGGGTAACGTAAGCTGCCGTGTAAGTGATACACAGTTTGTAATCACTCCCTCAGGCAGAGATTATCTCAGCCTTACTCCCGATGATATCGTTGTTGTAAACCTTGCCGACCTTTCTTATGAGGGCGATATCAAGCCTTCCAGTGAAAAGGGTCTTCATGCACAGTGCTACATCCTTCGTGATGACTGCAACTTTGTAATTCATACTCATCAGGCAAATGCTTCCATCGTTTCTGCTATCGGCTGTGATGTTAACAGCATTACCGGCTACAGCAAGGACATTATCGGTGACAACATTCCTGTTGCTACCTACGGTCTTCCCGGTACAGGCAAGCTTCGTGACGGCGTTGTGGGCGCTCTCAAGCGTTCCGACTCAAAGGCTGTTATTATGAAGAGCCACGGTGCTGTATGTCTCGGTGCTGACTACGATGATGCTTTCAAGGTAGCTAACGAGGTTGAAAAGGTTTGCGCTGAATTCATTTACAACAAGTATACAGAATTTACCGGTAAGGCAACAGACACCTTCAAGGGCGTTTACGATTATGTTGTTGAGCTTAAGAAGAGAGCTGATGCTCCTGCAGCAAAGCTCAACGCTTATGACAGTATCAGAATTGACGACGCGGTTGTTCTTTCCGACAAGGAAGGCAACACTGTTGCTACGGTAGGTCTTTTCGGTAAGAAGGACGAGCTCATCACAGGAGAGAAGTATCCTTCAGAGGCTGACCTTCACAGAGCGATTTATCAGAAGCGTGAAGAAGTAGGTGCTATTATTCACTCACAGGAGGATGCAATTGTTGCCGCTTCAAAAATCGGCAAGACTCTCAAGCCCTTCCTTGATGACTTTGCACAGATTGTCGGTGTAACTGTTAAGTGTGCAGAATTTGATCCCAACAATACATATAAATCATCAAAGAAGGTTGCAAAGAAGATTGCAAAGAAGGGCACAAACGCACTTCTTCTTAAGGACAACGGTGCAGTATGCTGCGGCAGCAACAAGGATGAGGCATCCGCTGCTGAAATGGTAATGGAGAAGAACTGCAAGTCAGTTATTTCTTCAGAGCTTTTCGGTAAGGTTAAGCCTATCAGCAAGCTTGACTGCGTAGTTATGAATGTTGTTTACAGACTTAAGTATTCAAAGCAGAAGTAAGCAAAACGCAGAAAAAAGTAAAGTTTTGGTCAAGCTTTTTTAAAAGCTTGTCAGGGATTGTAAGGGGTGAAACCCCTTACGTAATAAAAACAGTAAAAAGCAGGTGTAATCGCAACACCTGCTTTGTTTGTTTTAATCAAGGGGACGTTGTCCCCTTGGACCCCTATGAGCTTTTGTAAAAACTCAACCAAAACTTTAATATTTTTGTTGACGAATACTATTTTATGTTGATATAATAAAATCAATAAAAAAAGGAGAAATACAAAATGAAGAAAATACTTGCAATTATCCTTGCTCTTGTTTCCCTTGTCGGCATCACCGCAATGGGTGTTTCAGCTCAGGCAGAAGCTCAGGAAAAGGAGCCGCTTAAATTCGGCGATGACGGAAAATTCAAAATCCTGCAGATTTCAGATATCCAGGACAGAATTATTTTCAGACCGCTTACAAAAATGTTTATAGAGGATTTGCTTGAAAAGGAAAATCCGGACCTTGTTGTGCTTACGGGCGACAATATTGCTCCCGGTTGTCCGAAACTGGATTGGTATATCGAAAAGAACATTGACAACTTTATGAAAATCTTCGAGGAGAAAAAGGTGCCCGTTGCAATCGTTTATGGTAATCACGATGCCGACAGAAACTGTATGACCAAGGAGGAACAGTGGGAGGTTTACGAAAAATATGACTGTTTTGTAGGCGTAGGTGACAGCGAGGAGCTTACCGGTTACGGTACATATTATCTTCCCGTTATGGATAAAGAGGGTAATGAACAGAAGTTTACGCTGTGGTTCTTTGATTCACAGATGTACAATGACGAAAACGACCTTGGCGGCTACGGCTGTGTTGCAAAGGATCAGGTTGAATGGTACATTAAAACGGAAAAGGCACTTGCCGCTGAAAACGGCGGAAAGCTTATTCCTTCCTTTGCATTCCAGCACATAATCGTTCCCGAGGTTTACGAAATGCTTTACAAGGTGAGTGAAACTGACCCCGAAACAGGCGCAGTTACCGAGCTTGAGGTCGAGGGTGAATACGACAAAAATCACACCTTTATGAAGAACAATGCAACCTATGCAATTCCGATGGAATTTATAGATGAGGATACCTTCCTTAGCGAAACCTGCTGTTCACCCGAATACACAAACGGTCAGGCGGCGGCTATGATCGACTACGGTAAGGTGCTTGGTATTGCTGTAGGTCACGACCACAAAAACAGCTTTGTTATTCCTTACAAGGGTCTCGACATTGTGCAGACACCTACCGCATCCTTCGGTTCTTACGGTGATGATAACAGAGGCGCCAGAGTTATCACTCTTGATGAAAGCGATCTTTCCGATTATGAAACTGATGTGATTTTCTTCAGGGATTATTATGACCTTTCCGATGAGAAGCTTTATAATCAGTATGTGTTCAATAGTGATTATGAAAAATATTCAATCGGTGACAGAATTAAGGCGATGGTTAAATACTACTGGCTGAAGATTACGGATTAAGAGAGTAAAGTTCTTTGATTCTTTCTTACAGGAAAAGTCCTCTTGCGGTTCCCAAAATTCATTACGGCTTGGAGCACCTATGAATTTTGACCGCTGTGCCTCGACAGCACAAACTCTGCTTATCGTTTTCCTTGCGGAAAAGCTCACCGCTTCGTTGTGCCTCCTCTTCTCCAAAAAGTCATCGGACTTTTCGGGGGCCCCGAATAATCGCTTCATCGTCCACAGGCGGCGCTTCGGCGACGACGCCTCCGCGGCGAGCGGAAGAAAAGTTAAAATGATAAAAGCAGGTGCTTTTTGTTGCACCTGCTTTGCTTTATTTCTTTAAGTGTAAGGGGTTTCACCCCTTACGATCCCTGACAAACTTTTGTAAAAGTTTGATCAAAACTTTTCTCTTTTATTTCACTACTTTAATCTTATCAATGTTGTATGCCTTAAAAATTTCAACCGCCTCTTTTGTAATGACCTCGCCGCTGACTGTAACAGGTACCGCAGGCGGACAGGAAACTGTGGGCGAAGCACAGATTCTTCCCTCGGCACGCTCTGTAGCAATCCATTCACTTTCCGCAAAAACGGCTTGCCTTAAGGTGAGCCTTCCTTCGTCTTCACGAGGTAAAGAGAGTGGCGAAAAGCGGATGCTTTCCTTTTTCTCTATTCCCGAAAGTGCCTCGAGCACCCTTGCAAAATCATCGTCGGTATTTTCCGGCGTGAACATCAGCACGACAAAATCTATGTCGGCAAACTCGCAGGAAATACCATTTTTGAAAAGGTAATCCGCGGTTGCATTGCCCGTATAGCCGTAGGAAAGAGGTGAAAGTGTAAGCTTAAGCGGCTCGGAAACGGAAGCCTCAAAGGAAAGCTCGCCGAGTGAATTTTTCAATTCCGCCACCTTTTTTGCCGTTGCTTTAAGCTTTTCTCTGTAGCCTTCGGCAAGGTAAGCGTTGCAAAGGTCAAGGCTTTGCATAATAAGATAAGACGGACTTGTTGAAGCGTGAAGTGACAGACAATCCTCAGCGTGGGGGATGAACTCCTTGCCCTTTTCACTTATGTGCAGATAAGCACCGCCCGTCAGCACGGGGAGGGTCTTGTGCGCCGAGTCGCAGCACATCGTTGCTCCGAGGTGTATGGGGTGAAGGCTCTTTTCAAGAAAGCCGAGATATGCACCGTGAGCGTTATCAACAAGCAGAGGGATGCTGTGCCGTTCACATACCGTTGCAATGCCTTTAATATCGGCTGTATTCCCAAGATAGTCGGGGGAGGTGATGTAAACTGCATCGGGAGTTCTGTTACATCCGAGGATTTGCTTTTCAACCTCGTCTGCCGTAAGGGGACAGGAGCAAAGGTGAGAGCTGCTTTTGGCATATATCCATTTAACCTCAAAGTCAAGAAGTGCACCTGCGTAAATAAAAGCCTTGTGCACATTTCTTGCCGCAAGTATAAGCGGTCTTTCGCTTTTGCCGGCACACACAAGGGAAAGCATTGCCTTTATGCAGAGGGTTGAGCCTTCGGTGCTGTAATAGGTTGCTGATGTGCCGAAAAGTGAGGCAGCATTTTCTTCGCTTTCTTTTATGATGCCGCTTGCGTTGTAAAGCACGTCGGCACCGTCAATTTCGGTGATATCATATTTTTCGCAGCCGAGAAAGCTTTTTCCCTTGTGTCCCGGCATATGAAGCCTTGAAGCGTTACTTTCTGCGTAGTCTTTTACAAAGTCGAAAATCGGAGTTTTCATTTTTCTTCAGCTTCTGCTACCTGCATCATAACAGCACATTCAATACGCTTCTTGAACAGCTCACAGCCCTGCTCATAAACGCCCTCAATGCTACCGGTAGCGTGGTAGGCGTTAGCGGCACAGCCGCCTGAGCAGTAAAGCTTAGCCCAACAGTCGCGACAGCCCTCTCTTGCATAGGCGTTGCACTTACGGAACTTATCCTGACAAGCGGTATTTGTAACACCGTCGTAGATGTTGCCGAGACAGTATTCCTCGTCGCCTACAAACTGATGGCAGGGATACAGGTCACCCCAGGGGGTAACAGCCATATATTCCGTGCCTGAGCCGCAGCCGGTGATTCTTTTATAAATACAGGGGCCGTTTTTAAGGTCAAGCATATAGTGGTAGAAGGTGAAGGGTCTGCCTTCTTTTTTGCGCTTGAGCATTTCCTTCGCGAGAATTTCGTACTGCTCAAAGAGTACGGGCATATCCTCCTTGGTAAGTGCGCAGGGATCGTCTTCTTTTGAAACAACGGGCTCCATACTCAGCTCTGTAAAGCCAAGGTCTGCCATATGGAAAATGTCATTTGTGAAGTCAATGTTGTTGTGAGTGAAGGTGCCGCGCATATAATAGTTTTTGCCATCGCGTGAATCAACGAGCTTTTTGAACTTGGGAAGAATCTTGTCGTAGCTGCCGTTTCCTGCATAGTCAACACGGAAGCGGTCGTGGATTTCCTTTCTGCCGTCGAGACTTAATACAACATTGCTCATTTCTTTGTTGGCAAATTCAATTACCTCGTCGTCGATAAGTACGCCGTTTGTTGTAAGGGTAAATCGGAAGTTTTTGCCTTTTTCTTTTTCAATGCTTCTTGCGTATGCTACAAGCTGCTTTACAACATCCCAGTTCATAAGAGGCTCGCCACCGAAGAAGTCAACCTCGAGGTTGCGTCTTGTGCCTGAATTTTCTATAAGAAAATCGAAGGCGCGCTTACCTGTTTCAAAGCTCATAAGAGCTCTGTCGCCCTGATATTTACCCTGACTTGCAAAGCAGTAGGAGCAGTTGAGGTTGCAGGTGTGAGCAACGTGGAGACAGAGTGCCTTTATTACCTTGCTGTTGTTCTTATAGTCAAAGGCGAGATTTTCAAACTCGTCAACCGAGAAAAGCTTGCCTGCCTCTTCAAGCGCCTTTACGTCGGCTATACATTCGAGGATTTCGTCTTTTGTAACATCGGGAAGGTGAGCGTATTTTTCGCTGATCTGACTGACAATTTCTTCCTCGGTGCTGTTTTTATACATTGCAATGATATCGTAGGCTACCTCGTCAACGGTGTGCACAGAGCCGCTGCAGGTGTCAAGAACAATATTATAGCCGTTTAATTTATACTGATGTACCATTCTGATGTGTCCTTTCAAAACAAAGACGCTGCCTCGGCAGCGTCTTTTCGGTTGCTAAAACTTATTTGGAATTTTCACACTGCTGATTAGCAACGCCGCAAGATGTCTTGCATGCTGACTGACATGATGTCTGGCATTCGCCGCAGCCGCCTGCCTTAACAGTGTTCTTGATATCCTTTGTTTCGATAGTCTTGATTCTGCTCATGGTTTTTACCTCCGTTGGTATTTTATTCTTTAAAATGATATCACAACTGTATTTAATTGTCAATAGAAAGAGCATTATATTTTGAAAAGCTGTCTTTAGTGAAAATATCCAAAGATAAACAATCAAATTCTGTCAATTTTTCCTTGTATAAATATTGCAAAAGTTGTCAGTATTTGTTAAAATGTGTATGTGTTTATGGGACGAAAGACAGTCCTGTACGGTTTTGGACAAAGAGAAAAAAGGCGGTTTAATATAATGAAGCTTCTTGAAGAAAGAATCCTTAAGGACGGACAGGTGTTCCCCGGAAACATTTTAAAGGTTGACTCCTTCCTCAACCATCAGTTAGACGTTGAGCTTATAGGTGAAATGGGTAAGGAGATCAGGCGTATATTTGACGGCTGCGGTGTTAATAAAATTCTTACCATAGAAGCCTCTGGTATTGGTATAGCATGTATAACGGCGCAGTTCTTCTCATGTCCTGTGCTGTTTGCAAAAAAGACAAAGACAAAGAATATCGCCGCCACGGTTTACAAAACCAAGGTGAAATCCTTTACCCACGGCACGGAATATGACGTAATTGTTTCAAAGGACTTTATAGTTGAAGGCGACAGGGTGCTTATCATTGACGACTTTCTCGCTGAAGGTAATGCACTTTTAGGTCTCATTGATCTTTGCAGGCAGGCAGGTGCCGAGGTTGTCGGTTGTGCCATTGCTGTTGAAAAGGGCTTCCAGGACGGAAGAAAAAGAGTTGAAGCCGAGGGTGTACGCGTTGAATCTCTTGCGATTGTTGAATCAATGAGTGACGATGCCGTTTCTTTTAAGGCTCAGTAACTATCAAGGTATTAAACCGGAGAAAACCGGTTGATATAAAAATCAAAATAAAGCAAAACGGAGGAAAAAACCATGAAAAAAATTCTCGCAATCATGCTTGCTGCCCTTATGCTTTTCGCTTTCGCTGCTTGCGGCGGAAACAATGCAACTGACGGCAACGCAACCAACGGTAATGCAGATCTCAAGGGTATGAGCGAATCGCCCATCTCAGAAGTTGCACTCAACGTTGACTACGAAGTTCCCGAAGACTTCAAGATCGGTTTCATCTGTCTTCACGATGAAAACTCAACCTACGACCTCAACTTCCTCAGAGCTGTTGACAAGATTCAGGAAAAGCTTGGACTTAAGGAAGATCAGGTTATCGTTAAGGTAAACGTTCCCGAAGGTAACGAATGCTATGTTGCTGCTAAGGACCTTGTTACAGAAGGCTGTAAGGTTGTTTTCGCTAACTCCTTCGGTCATGAGGATTTCATGATCCAGGCTGCTAAGGAATTCCCCGAGGTTGAATTCTGTCACGCAACAGGTACAAAGGCTCACACAGAAGGTCTCAAGAACTATCATAACGCTTTCGCTTCAATCTATGAAGGCCGTTTCCTTGCAGGTGTTGCTGCAGGTCTTAAGCTTAACGAAATGATCGAAGCCGGCAAGTTCACAGCTGAAGAAGCTAAGATGGGTTATGTTGGTGCTTATACATATGCTGAAGTTATTTCAGGTTACACCTCATTCTATCTTGGTGCAAAGAGCGTATGTCCCTCAGTTACAATGGACGTTCAGTTCACAGGCTCATGGTATGACGCAACAGAAGAAAAGAATGCAGCAGAAGCTCTCATCGCAGGCGGCTGTAAGCTTATCAGCCAGCACGCTGACTCAATGGGTGCTCCCGGTGCTTGTGAAGCAAAGGGTATCCCCAACGTTTCCTACAACGGCTCAACATATGAATCATGCTATGAAACCTTCATCATTTCATCAGCTATCAACTGGGCTCCCTACTACAACTACATCATCGGTCAGACCGTTAAGGGCGAAGAAATCGCTGCTGACTGGTGCGGCGGTATTGCTGAAGGTTCAGTAGTTCTCACCGGTATCAATCAGGATGTTGCTGCTGAAGGCACCTTCGAAAAGATCCAGGCTCTTGTTGAAGATATCAAGGCCGGCAAGCTCAACATTTTCGACACAGCTAACTTCACTGTTGGCGGCGAGACTCTCAACAGCTACAAGGCTGACGTAGATACCGATGCTGCTTACACAGCTGATACAGAGGTTATCGCTGACGGTTATTTCCACGAGTCAGAATTCCGTTCAGCTCCTTGCTTCGATCTTCGTATCGACGGCATCAACCTTCTTAACGAAAAGTTCTGATTTGATTCAGTAACAGTTAATTGAATAAGCGGGACAGCTCTGTCCCGCTTACTCTTGTTTTTTAAAGCTTCTTTTAATTCTTAAAAAACAGCCTCGGCAGAGGTTGCTTTTTAAGTGTTCAAAGCAAAGGAGGTCCAAAAATTGTCAGCAAACGCAGCTATTGAACTAAAAAATATAAGTAAATATTTCGGCGGTAATGCCGCAAATAAAAATGTTAACCTGACAATCAACCGCGGTGAGATTCTCTCAATCCTCGGTGAAAACGGAAGCGGTAAAACTACGCTGATGAATATGATTGCAGGAATCTACTTTCCCGATGAGGGACAGATTTTCATTGACGGCAAGGAGGCTGTTATTCATTCTCCCAAGGATGCCTTCAGGTATAAAATCGGTATGATACATCAGCACTTCAAGCTTGTTGATGTCTTTTCTGCTACAGAAAATATTATTCTCGGACTCAGTGAAAAGGGCCGCTTTGATTTAAAGGAGGCGGCACAGAGGGTTAAGGAAATCAGCGACCGTTACGGCTTTGAAATTGACCCGATGAAGAAAATTCACGAGATGTCTGTTTCTGAAAAGCAGACTGTTGAAATTATCAAGGTGCTTTACAGGGGCGCGGATATTCTTATCCTTGACGAGCCTACGGCTGTGCTTACTCCCCAGGAAACCCGGAAGCTTTTCAGTGTTCTTCGCAAGATGAGAGAGGACGGAAAGTCAATTGTCATCATCACCCATAAGCTTCACGAGGTGCTTTCACTTTCCGATAAGGTTGCTGTTCTTCGCAAGGGCGAATATATCGGCACTGTGAAAACATCTGAAACAGATGAAGGTCAGCTTACAGAAATGATGGTTGGTAAAAAGGTAAGTCTCAACATTGACAGAAGCGAACCGAAAAACTGCGAGGAAAGACTTGTGGTCAGAAACCTCAACTGTGTTGACCGTGAGGGTGTGAAAATTCTCAACAATGTTTCCTTCACTGCTCATTCAGGTGAAATTCTCGGTATTGCAGGTATTGCAGGCTCGGGTCAGCGCGAGCTGCTTGAGGCTATTGCAGGTCTGCAGAAGGTCAACGAGGGTGAGATACTTTACAATAATCCCAAAACAGGTGCCTGTGATAATCTCCGCGACAAGACACCGATGCAGATAAGGGATCTTGGTGTAAGACTGTCCTTTGTTCCCGAGGACAGACTCGGTATGGGTCTTGTCGGCAATATGGACATCATTGACAATATGATGCTCCGCTCCTACAAGAAGGGTAAGTCACTTTTCCTTGAGAGAAAGGGACCGAGAGATCTTGCAGAAAAAATTATAAAGGATCTTGAGGTTGTAACTCCCGACGCAAAAACTCCCGTCAGAAGACTTTCGGGCGGTAATATTCAGAAGATTCTTGTCGGCCGTGAAATTGCCGCGTCACCTACGGTGCTTATGGCGGCTTATCCCGTAAGAGGTCTTGATATCGGTGCTTCCTATACTATATATAACCTTCTCAACAAGCAGAAGGAAAAGGGCGTTGCCGTTGTTTTTGTAGGAGAGGACCTTGACGTGCTTATAGAGCTTTGCGACAGAATTATAGTAATCGGCTCGGGAAGCATCACCGGTGAGGTTGATGCAAGAACAGCCACCAAGGAAGAAATCGGTCTTCTTATGACAAAGAGCGCTGACAGTAAAGGAGGACAGGCAAAGTGAAAAAGATGAATTTTCATATCGTAAAGCGTGAGCCTATGGTATGGTACAAGGCTGTGCTTGTCCGTGCGATTGCAATTATTGCATCGTTGCTTGTTTCCGCTGTTGTAATTATGATGCTCACGAGTAAAAACCCTATTCAGATTTATTCTTCAATGATTTCAGGAGCCTTCGGCTCATCGCTGCGTATCTGGAGTCTTTTTCAGAATGTTGCAATCCTCTTGTGTATAGCCCTTGCGCTTACTCCTGCCTTCAAGATGAAATTCTGGAACTGCGGCGGTGAGGGACAGGTGCTTGTAAGCGGTCTTGCTACCACAGCGGTTATGATGTTCCTTGGGGATGCTCTTCCTTATCCCGTGCTTATTATAGTTATGCTTGCCGCTTCTGTGCTTGCGGGTATCATCTGGGCAGTTATTCCCGCAATCTTCAAGGCTAAGTGGAACACAAACGAAACCCTTTTCACTCTTATGATGAACTACGTTGCAATTCAGCTTGTGGCGTTCTTCCTCAAGTATTTTGTAAAAAGCGGTTCGGGTATCCTTACTCCTATGCCTGAACACGGACTTCCCGTGCTTTTCGGTCAGTCCTATCTGCTCAATATTATAATTGTTGCAGTTTTCACAGTGCTTGTTTATGTCTATCTTAAAAAGACCAAGCACGGCTACGAAATTTCAGTTGTCGGTGAAAGTGAAAATACGGCAAAGTATATCGGTATCAACGTGCCTAAGGTTGTTATCCGCACACTCGTTGTTTCAGGTGCACTTTGCGGTATCGCAGGTCTTTTGCTTGTAGGCGGTACTAACCATACAATCAGTACAACTACTGTTGACGGCAGAGGCTTTACTGCTATTATGGTTTCATGGCTTGCTAAATTCAATCCCATCTATATGGTAATGACATCCTTCCTTATCGTTTTTCTTCAGAAGGGTGCAGGTCAGGTTTCAACGGATTTTCGTCTGCCGAGCGCAATTTCCGATATTGTTACGGGTATCATCCTGTTCTTTATTATCGGCTGCGAATTTTTCCTGCAGTATAAGATTCTTTCAACAAAAAACAGAAAGGAGAATGACTGATGTTAGCCTTTCTTGTAAGCTCAATCAGACTCGGTATGGCTTTCCTTTTCGGCTCGGTCGGTGAGACAATAACCGAAAAGTCGGGTCACCTTAATCTCGGTATTCCCGGCGTTATGTGTGTAGGTGCTTCCTGCGGATGCTTTGCCGAATATCTTTATCTTTCAAAGGCAGGGGTTAATGCTAATTATTTCCTTGCAGTTTTCATTCCTATTGTTGCAACACTTTTCGGCGGTGCCGTTATGGGATTTATTTTCAGCTTCCTTACAGTTACTCTCCGCGCTAATCAGAACGTTACGGGCCTTGCTCTTACAACCTTCGGTGTTGGCGTGTCTGACTATATGATTGCTGAAACCGGATCAATTTACAGTAAGGGCAGCCGTTTCTTTACAACCTCACTTCCCTTTGCTGATGATCTCGGCGTAGTGGGTGAAATCCTTTTCTCTCATGGTATACTTATTTACCTTGCTATTATCATTGCTCTTGCAACTGCCTTTGTGCTTTCAAAAACAAGGATCGGTCTTAATCTCAGAGCTGTTGGTGAAAACCCTGCAACGGCGGATGCGGCCGGTATCAATGTTTCCCGTTACAGATACGCTTCAACCTGTATCGGCTGTGCGATTGCGGGTCTTGGCGGTTTATCGTTTATAATGGATTACCTCAACGGTAACTGGGAGTATTGTATTGACGCTATCGGCTGGCTTGCTATTGCGCTTGTTATTTTCACCGTGTGGAAGCCCGGCCTTGCAATTATAGGTTCGATTATTTTCGGTGCACTTTACATTGCAAGCAGTTACATTACGGGAGTAAGCTTTGCAAGCAAGGAGATTTTCAAGATGCTTCCTTATGTTGTTACGATTATTGTTCTTGTGTTTACAAGTATCCGTGACAAGAAGGAGAATCAGCCTCCTCAGAGCTTAGGCTTACCCTATTTCAGAGAAGAAAGATAAAAAAAGAAAAGTTTTGCTCAAGCTTTTACAAAAGCTTGCAGGGGTGAGGGGGCAGAGCCCCCTCATTTTTATAAGTATTGATTATATGGCAGGTGTCTTAAATATTGACATCTGCTTTTTGCTTTATAAATTGTTTATTGCTCGCCGCAGGGCGTTACCTTTCTTGAAAGAAAGGTAACCCAAAGAACTTTCGCTTTTATATTTTTTACCTTTTTCTCTTGTATCTTCCAAAACTAACTGATATAATATATTTGTATAAATTTTTCCGAAAGGATATGATAAAATGACATACCGTGAGAAATATGAGAAATGGCTCGGCTTTGATGAGGAAACTGCAAAGGAGCTTTCCTCAATCACCGACGAAAAGGAAATTGAAGACAGATTTTATAAGGATATAGCCTTCGGTACGGGCGGCCTCAGAGGAATTATGGGTGCAGGCTCAAACCGTATGAACAAATATACAATAGGTAAGGCAACTTACGGTATTGCAAATTACCTCAAGAGCCGTAAGGACGGTGAAATTAAGGTTGCTCTTGCTTACGATTCAAGAAATAATTCAGCTTATTTTGCTTCTGTTGCAGCAGGAATTTTTGCGAAGTGCGGCTTCAAGGTTTTCCTCTATGAAACCCTTGTTCCTGTTCCCGTGCTTTCATTTACAACTGCCTTCCTCGGCTGTGATGCAGGTGTTATGATTACCGCCTCTCACAACCCTAAGGAATATAACGGCTATAAGGTTTATGACGAAAAGGGCTGTCAGCTTTGCACAGAGGATGCTAATGCGGCAATCGGCTTCATAAATGAAATCGAAGATTACCTTGCTATTCCCTTCGGAAGGGATAAGGATGAAAATATCACCCTTATCGGTGAGAATGTGCTTTCCGAATATCTCAAAAAGGTTAAGGAGCAGTCCGTTTATGAGCAAGCAAGCGATCTTAAAATCGTTTACACACCTCTCCACGGTACAGGTAATATTCCCGTAAGAAGAATGATTGACGGTATGAATGTTACCGTGGTTAAGGAGCAGGAGCTTCCTGACGGTAACTTCTCCACCGTAAGAAGTCCTAATCCCGAAGAAAAGGATGCTCTTACAATAGCTATTGAAAAAGCGAAGGAAATCGGCGGCGATCTTGTGCTTGGTACCGATCCCGACTGCGACAGAGTTGGTATTGCTGTCAAGCACGGTGATGAGTATGTGCTCTTTACCGGCAACCAGACAGGTGCACTTCTTGTCAATTTCATCCTTACAATGAAAAAGGCTTCTCTCAGCTCAAAGTCAACCCTTATCAAAACAATCGTTACAAGTGAGCTCGGTGCCGAAATCGGCAGAAGCTTCGGTCTCCACACCGAGGACACACTTACCGGCTTCAAGTATATCGGCGACAAAATCAACAAGTATGAGGCAAGCGGTGAGAGAGAGTTCGTTATCGGCTATGAGGAGTCCTACGGTTATCTTGTAGGTACACATGCAAGAGATAAGGACGCAGTTGTTTCTTCAATGCTTATCTGTCAGATGGCTGCATGGTACAAGAACAAGGGAATGACCCTTGTAGACGGCCTTAACGAGATTTATGATAAGTACGGCTATTACCTCGACAAGCTCGATTCCTTCACTCTTAAGGGTAAGGACGGCGCAGAGAGAATTGCTGAGCTTATGGTTCTTTTCCGTGAAAAGGGCGCAGAGATGTTCGACGGTGTTAAAGAGGTTGTTGACTACAGCGTTGGCGTGAACGACCTTCCCAAGGAAAACGTGCTTAAGTTCCTCTTCACAGACGGCACATGGATGGCTGTAAGACCTTCAGGTACAGAGCCCAAGATCAAGGTTTACTATTCTGTAAGACAGGATTCAAAGGTTCTTGCTGAAGAGAGACTTGAGGGCATCAGGAAAATAATTCTTGAAACAATAAACTAAAGCGAAAAGTTTTGGTCAAGCTTTTACAAAAGCTTGTCAGGGATTGTAAGGGGTGAAACCCCTTACGCATAAAAATCAAACAGCATATATAATAGTATAGAAAGACCTTACAGCGAAAAAACTGTAAGGTCTTTTATTTGTATCTGTCGGGGTTGTCGGTCTGTCCGAGCAGAAAATCAATGCTGGTGTTGTAAAATTCCGAAAGCTTGATTAGAACATCGGTAGGGATATCACGCTGACCATTTTCGTAGTAGGAATAGCAAACCTGTGTGCATTGTAGAAAATCAGCCAAATCCTTTTGCTTCAAGTCTCGGTCCTCACGCAAATCACGGATGCGACGATACATAATATACACCACCTTTTAGTTCCTATAAAAAAGTATAAGTAAAACAAAATGTTATATTGACAAATATAACAAAATGTTATAAAATATAAGCAAATGAAGGGGGTGTAGATATGGAAGATGCAATTATGGGTGTTGTAGCGATTGTGCTTGTTGTCGGTGCGGTTGTTGCCTGGTTTGGTTTAAGAAAGCTTGCACATAAAAGCGCACTCATCAGATGGTGGTGGAACAGCAGTTTTAAAATTGCTTCCTATATTCCTTTTTGTGGTTGGATGACATGCTTTATGGTTACGGTCGATGAAGATGACAGAAAGGAAAAGGAGTTTTATCAGCAAGTCGGAAAGCAGTCCGATGAGGTTGGCAGTAAACTTGCTGATTCATTGGTGAATAATTATCATCAGCAAGAAGCGCAAAGACAATCACTTGAAAGAGAGCTCGCTCAAAGATTCGGCAGAAGCGATATCACCGTTTCCGGTGACGGCAAAAGTGTCAAAATCGGGGACAGCGACTGGATGCCTTCCGATACGGTGAAGCGAAAGCTCGGAATAAAATAAGCAAAGCGGGTATTTTATGAGCACCATAAAATACCTTCTTTTCATTATATTATAAAAGCAAGGAGAATTTGAAATGGGATTTTTCAGGAAAGAAAAAGCAATTGATGTAAAACCGTTGACGGATTATTTTGAAGAAAGAGAAGGCGGGGAGCTTTTTAATTATGCGGTTAAAATTTTGTCGCCGCAGATATTTATGGGTGAAATATATATATATGAAAGTGCACAGGCTGCGGATAGTTGCTTTAAAGTGGATAAATATGAAACTATACCCAAGGTGTATAAAAAGGGAAAAATTTATGCGTCAACCTTGCTGGAGCTTGCCTGTGAAAAAGGCAGCGGTGCGGCGGCGTTTTTGTTGGGAATACTTCACGAGCATGGTATAGGGTGTAGTAAAAGCATGAAAACCGCAGAGCTATGGTATTCAAGGGCCATTGATTTGGTGTCCTATGAGGGTGGTGAAAAAGCCGCAGTATTTGTGCTGGCTGTGGCGAAAGCTCGTAGCAGCGGTTTCGATTTCAGTACCATGACCGATGAACCCGGAGTGGGTCTTGCAATTGCACTTACAAGCTTGAGAATGAAGACAGGTGTTCTGTATGAGATAGTGAGCGAACAGCTTAAAAACAATCAGGAGTGGCTGGATGAGCTTGTACAGCTCGGTTACTTTATACTTTGCAATTATGCAATTAAAAGAGAAGTGACAAGTATGTGCGAGTTGGCGGTGTGTATGTTTCAGAGTAACATTGCAGAAAACGGGGCGGTGAAAAGACTTTTTTATTCGGTTGGCGAAGAGAAAATAATAAAAACGGGAGAGAAGCTACTGAACCGTTGTATAGGTTTGGCGAGAAGCGGTGACGATAAAGCACGGTATTATCTGGTAAATATTCTCGGAATGAAACTGTAAAAAAAGAAATGTGACGGGGCGGTCGTATCGAACGCCTCGTTTATCTTATCCCGCCACATCTAGACAAAACTGCACAAAAAGCAATTCTACCCCAACATATAGTGTCTTTTTAGCTGATGCACACAAACACACCCGGATACGTATACAAAAGAAGGGTCGATTAGTGAAAAAGCACAAAAAAGTTTGGTGAAAACTGTTGACAAAGACGGAAAATAGTGATAATATATGCAA
>JAFULG010000031.1 GCA_017473435.1 Clostridia bacterium
CGGCATGCCCGTACTTAATGTAGCGGATGCCAAGAATGTAATCATTTGTAACTTTGATACAAAGCCCGGTTATGCAGGTGTTCCCAATCCTCTTTATGAGAGCGAAAGCACAATTATGATGCTCGGTGACGCTAAGGAAACTGTTGCAGAGCTTACGGCTTCGGTATAAAGCAAAAAGTATTAACGTTAAATCGGAATCAAAATTAACCGCTGGGGATTTTCTCCTCGGCGGTTGCTGTTATATAAGGGTGGTTTGATTTTTGTGTCTGTGTCCGCAGAACATAACTTCGTTACGAGCGTATAGGGTATTCTGCTTGCGGAGATAAAAGAGCGAAGCTGTCTTAGGGTAAAGAAGGATTGATTGAACTGATACTACTTCTTTTTATTGTAACGTATTGAATTTAGTTTTACCTTGTGATACAATTATCGTATCAGAGTTTATTAAGGAGGAAAAAGTATGAAAAAGCAGCTTAAGCTTATTATTTGTTTTATGCTTTGTACAAGTATCCTTCTTTCAGTTTGTCTTATTGAACATAATACCGAGCATAACTGTATAGGCGAAAACTGTCAGATTTGCCGTGATATTGCACTGCAAAGAGAACTGTTGAAATCTATACTTTTATGTTTATTGTGTGGCAGTGCCATTGTTATCGTTTCGCACAATGCAGTAATTATGTCTTTATTTGTCAACACGGAAAAGAGAAAACTCAACCTTGTTGCTGATAAAATAAAACTTACAGCTTAATATCTACCTTTTACAGGCTTTGTTAGTGTATCGGCACATATTTATATGTGTCTTTTAAGGCATGTTTTCTTACGCTTTATGTCTGCATTGACAGGCTTGTTTTTCATACCCGAAAAAATAAAAAAAGGTGGATAAGAATGATTAAAATTACAGATGTGTCAAAGCAGTTTCCGAATGAAACAGCTATTGACTATAACGATATTACTTTTGAAAAAGGCAAAAGCTATATGCTTTTAGGTGCTTCCGGCTGCGGCAAGTCAACACTTCTCAATATGATTGCAGGTATCCTTTCTCCCGAAAAAGGTACTGTCGAAATTGCCGGTGAGGATATGACTAAGAAAAGTCAGAAGCAGAAGGATAAATTCAGAATTGAAAAAATCGGCTATATTTTTCAGGATTTCAAGCTCATTGATGAAATGACCGTAATGGATAACATCGGTATACTCCGACTTGAAAAAGTGGATATATCAGATATTGATAATGTGCTTGATTCTCTTGAAATACTTGATAAGAAAAACAAGAAGGTAAAGCATCTTTCAGGCGGTGAAAAGCAAAGGGTGGCTATTGCAAGAGCCATTGTCAAAAAGCCTGAAATCATCCTTGCCGACGAGCCTACGGGTAACCTTAATTTTTCTATCGGTGAGGCTGTTATCAAACAGCTTGTTGAGATTTCAAAGGGTAAGACTCTTATTGCTGTAACACACGATGAAAGATTGGGCAAATATTTCGACTGCACTGTTGATATGAATAAGATGACAGGAGGCAGAAGAGATGTTTAAGTTTGCATTTAAAAATATGGCTATCAAAAAAGCCAAGATAGTTCTTGTTGTTATATCTATTGTTATTTCTGCCTGTGTGGGCTTGCTTGCTTACAACGTAGCTCAGCAGGTTGACAGCGGTTTCAAGACAACGGCAGGCTACTATGATATGATTATAGGCCCGTCGGGTTCGTCAACTCAGCTTGCAATGAACACTATGTTCTTTACGGAAAAGCCTCTCGGCACAATTTCCTATGAATACGTTGAAAAGCTCCAAAAAGATATGCGTGTAAACAAGGTTGTACCTTTCACTATGGGTGATTCATACAATGCGGCTAAAATTGTCGGTACAACTCCCGATTTCCTTGATGGTAAAACAGTAGATGAAGGTGAGATGTTCGCCCAAAAATTCCAATGTGTTGTTGGTGCTGCTGTTGCAGAAAAGTACGCACTTTCAATAGGCTCTGAGCTTATTACTTCACACGGACTTACAGGTGAAGGACACGCTCACGAAAGTAACCCTCTTACTGTTGTTGGTATACTGAAAGAAACCAAAACAGCCTATGACAATGTTATTTTCACACCACTTGAAACAGTATGGGCAACTCATGACCACGGAGAAGAAGATCTCGACGGACACGAGGAAGAAAACCACGAACATCACGGTGATGTATGTGCGATTCTTGTCAAGAGCAAAAGCTTCAACGCCTACAGTCAGCTTTCGGCAGAGTACGGTGAAAACTCAAAGCTTCTTGTTATAAATCCATCGGAAGTTCTCAGAGAGGTGCTTGAAAATGTTGATATGAGCACAACTATTGTTTACATACTGTGCATCATTATCCTTATAATGAACATCTTTATTATTTCAGTTATCACGCTTCTTAATATGTACGACTCGAAAAAAGAAATCGCACTTATGCGGCTTATTGGTATTGGTATGAATAAGATTAACCTTGTCTATATTATTCAGAATGGTATCATCGGTCTAATCTCAACCGTGCTAGCCTTTGCCTTTTCGAGGCTTTGCCTTGTGCTTATGGGTGGTTATGTAGCTTCGATGGGTATTGTGCTTGATACAGCAAAAATATATCCTGTTGAGCTGATAATAATGGCAGTAGTCTTTGTCATCAGCGTACTTCCCACCGTTATCTGTACGGTAAATATGTCTAAAAAGGACGGTATTTCACAATGAAAAAGACAATCTCATTAATTCTCGTTTCCTGCCTGATTTTGTTTGCTTTTGCTTCTTGCGGCAACAATAACAGTGGCGATGAAATTGTCGGCAATACCTTAAGTTTCTCACAGGCAAACAGTATTGAACAAATGAAAAAGCTTGATGGTCAGCAGGTAAATATTATTGGTTATATGTCAACCCTTTCACCAATCAACGGAAGCTTTATGTATCTGATGAATCTTCCTTATCAGAGCTGTCCCTTCTGCGTACCTAATACAACACAGCTTTCAAATACAATGGCGGTTTATGCTAAAAACGGAGATTCCTTTGAGTTCACCGACAGAGCTATCAAGGTTACGGGTACTCTTGAGTTCGGTAACTATACTGACGAGTACGGCTATGAATACGGCTACAGAATTACTGATGCGACCTATACTGAAGTTGACACAAGCGAAATGTCCGATAAAATGAAGCTCTGGCAGCAGCTTGCTTCTACGGATGTAATCAGCGATGTTTACAATATGTATGAATATGTCAACTTCCTTTGCTTCTGGCCTACATATACAGTCGAGTTTGAGAGCGGTAAGGATTATCTGTACCCGTCCGATGCTTTGCGTTTCATTGAAACAGAAGGTGCACAGTACAATTACGGCTACAAGGAGGGGTACTTTGATTCAATGATTAAAACTATTGAAGAAGTCAGCACAAGTGATTTTTCGACCCTCGTTGAAAATATTAAAAAGGCTAAGTCTCTTGCAGAGCGTGCATATGCTGACCTCAAGGCGGAGGAATATACAATAACCGCTGAATACGGCAGTTCGTTTAATGACGGCAGAAGTCAGTATAAGATGAATAATGCTGATGAATTTGACAAGGAAATGACAGCAATTTACAGAGAATTTGCCCAGTGGCTTGCCGAGTGGGAAATATAAACATAAATAAAGAGCAGTTAACTTTGGTGTAAACTGCCGTAATGGGGCTGTGCAGAACGAAAGTTTTTACAGTCCCTTTTCATTTGAATTCGTTTTTAGGAGAGTGAAATATCTTAGCTAATTATATTGGTGAATTTTGTTTTACTTTCTGCATTAGTGAAAAAAATTATAATCCCGTAGATTGTACAGTGATATTTCGTTATAGCAAAGCTGTTGCTGATTTAAGTTATATAAATCAGAGCCTTAGGTCAATTAAACCTAAGGCTCTGTGCTTTTAAAATAACTGTATATTCTTGAAAATATTTATCACGTTTACACCGAATTCTTTAAAGCTCATTCCGTCAGCTCCGGCGATTCTTATAAGGCTTACAAGCTTAGTAAACCAGCCTGTTGTATCAATGTCATAAAGTATCCTTGCCTTGTAAAGGGGATCGTTGTCAAGCTCGGGATATACGTCCGAATAAGTAAGGCAGTAGGTTTCAAAGCTTTCGGGCTCGTTTTCGTCAATAACAAAAACTCTTGATCCGATATTTATATCATTGTAGGAATGAAAGCCTATTGTCGGTGTGTTGATGATTTTAATGCCCTTGTAGTCAATTTCAAAGGTGTTTTCGTGATCGTGACCGCTTACCGTTGCAAGTATATCTCCCGTTTCAAGCATTGCGTCAAACTGACCGTTGTTGTAATAAGGGGGGCAGGGATATTCTCTGAGCTGACCCTTTGCTCCGTCGGGGAGAGCGTAATATCTTGTTTTGTCATTAAGGGGATTTTCACGTCTTATAACACGGCCGAACCATAACAGCTTTGTTTCCTTTAATGCGTCGAAAATTTCGGGCACGATAATGTGCTGGAAGTTTATTGAGGGAACTGACTTTCCGCCGTTCTTTTCTTTAAGCTCTGCGGCTGTTTTCTTGTACCATTCAATCTGCTCGGTGTATACGCAGGCATATCCGCCGTAGTCGTTTTCGGTGTTGTATGTGCCTGAGTCTGTAAGCCAGAGGTTGAAGCCGTAGCCGCTTCCGTCACTTTTCATAATCGGGAGATTATAGTTGCCGACTCTGTCCTTTACACAAAAGCCCTTTTCACCGACATAGCAGTCATAGCTCTCGTAAATAGCAATCTGCTCTTCCTTGGTCAGCTCTGTTCCTTCGTCGTCGTGGTTTCCGAATACTGCGGCAACCTTTATTTCTCTCTCTTCGAAAATATCCATAAACTCTCTGATTGCAAGCTCAGCATCCTTTTTCGCCTTGACATCGTATCCGGCAATATTGTCACCGGTGAGAATAATAAGGTCTGGCTTTACCTTGTCAACGGTTGCTGTGATGTAATCCTTTGCAAGGTTCTCCATAGGATATTTGTCCTGAATGTCGCTGATATTAAGAATAGTGAATTTTCCGTTTCCGTTGAATTTCAAAGCTTTTTCACCTCCGTTGTTTTCGGCAAAGGCTGATAAAGAAAAACAGCCTGTAAGCATAATCAGACTCAGGACCAAAGATAATATTTTTTTCATTTTCATTTCTCCTTTAGCGTAAAACAAATATGTGTTCCGCCTGCGGAATGTTGGTGTTAAGCTGCCTGTCGTTCTTTTTTGAAATATTCTTTTGTTGCCTCTGTAAGCCTTGTCTTTATATGTCCGTAAGTGATTTTACCGATACAGATTATAATTATTGATAAGGCGCTGAAAAAGACTACGGATAAGAAGCTGTTTGAGTTCACCTGACGGAATATGGTGTCAAGATGGAGAATATCGGAGAAGATGTGCATAATCGGGCGGTGCATACCGAGAACCGTAAGAGAAATACTTCCTATGTGTTCGATTTGTCTGTTTCTTGTCTCGCAGGAAATCAGCACGATAAGGGGGAGTATAAGCAAGGGGTAAAAATAAAACTCATAGGTCATATAAAGAGATATTATCTGATCGAAGTTGGTTTTGCCGATAAAAGCGCCTGCTCCGAACATCAGGATTGCGATGAAGTATAAGCCGTAATTGCCGATTAAGCTTTTGACAAGACCAAAGTCTATTTTTCTTATTTCATGGCCGACAAACATAAAAAACAGAGAGGGGAGAAGAGCCTGGATATTTATAGGCGTAAGCTTGTCGGGGAAGAGGTATAAAAGAAGCTTGTTTAATTGAGGCGCCAGTAAAGCTCCTGATATAACTATCACGTACTGCAGGGGCACGGATTTGATTTTCAGTATCCAATAGAAAACACAGACAGAAACAAAGAAAAGAGGCAGATACCAAAGCGCTGAGTTGTTAACGTCCATACAGTAGGATCCGCTTAAAAGGAATCCTTTTATGGCTTGCCATAATGAAAGGGGGGTTCTGAAAACGGTTAACGTCAGAAGATATGAGCATACATAATAGAAGACGTAGGGCTTAAGTATACCTTTTGCTTTTGAGATGACGAATTTTTTAAAGGGTGCCTTCACGCTGAAAAGATAGCCCGATATACAGAAGAATAACGGCAGATGAAAGCTGTACATGAAATTTCGCATAGGCTTATTTATTGCCCAACAGTGACCCATAACAACGGCTA
>JAFULG010000032.1 GCA_017473435.1 Clostridia bacterium
CATTGTTAAGGAGCTTACCAAAGATGAAGCGACAGTTATACTTGTTGACCTGAACTTACAAAGAAATGAAGTCTTACCCAGTGAGAAAGCACACGCTTACAAAATGAAAATGGATGCACTTAAAAATCAGGGCGCAAGGACGGATTTAACTTCTACACAGTCTGTGTCGAAGTTCCGTACAGCAGAAGAGGTCGGCAAAGAAAACAACGAAAGTCGTGAAACTGTCAGGCGATACATTCGCTTAACTTATCTCATACCCGAAATATTAAAGCTCGTTGATGAAGGGCGAATAGCTTTTACTCCAGCTGTTGAACTGTCATTTCTACCATCAGAGGAGCAGAATGAGGTTTACGGGTTTTATGAAAACGAAGAGGTTACGCCCTCATACTCACAGACGGTACGAATGAAAAAGCTTCATACGGAAGGTCAGCTCACATCAGACAGAATAGCTGAGATTATGGCAGAGGCTAAAGCAAATCAGAAAGATTTTCTGAAGATACCAACGGAGAACATAAACAAATATTTCAAGTCAAGGTTCACTGAAAAACAAAAGCAAGAGTTTGTAATCAAAGCCGTTGAGCATTATCATCGGTACTTAATGCGGCAGAGAGAAGCGAGGTGATTGAATGAAAGTATTTATGTATTTGAAAATCTGTTTGTTAAAAATATTAAGCGACATTCGTGCGGAATGTAATGAGTATGTGATAAACGGAGTACGGTATATTGTTTCATCACGCTTTGAAGAAACGAAGATAACAATGAAGGAAAGATTAGAAAAATTTATCGGAAGTGATTTCGCACATTTGTCTGTTGCGGAAAGTAATGATACAATGATTGCAGAATGTGTGAATACAAGTACCGGAGAAAGGAGGATAAATGCAGTCGGATAATTTAGGCATAACAGCAATCTATTGTCGTCTGTCCCGTGATGACGGAACAGACAGCGAGAGTAACTCAATTGGTAATCAAAAAAGATTGCTCTCGCAAAAAGCAAAGGAGTTAAAGCTCACCAACACAAAGTTCTATGTTGATGATGGTTACACGGGAACGAATTTCAATCGTCCCGGTTTTCAGGCGATGCTTGAAGATATTGAAATGGGATATGTAACAACAGTAATGGTAAAAGACTTGTCCCGTCTCGGCAGAGATTATGTTTCTGTCGGTCATTACACAGACAACTTCTTTCCTGAACATAGCATACGCTTCATCGCCGTCAACGATATGGTTGACAGTAATGACGGCGAGAATGAAATTGCACCATTCAAAAATATTATGAATGAAATGTATGCCCGTGACATAAGTCGCAAGGTACGCTCATCGCATCGCATCAGAGGTAATATGGGTGAGCCTTTATCTCAACCGCCCTACGGTTATATGAAGAGTCCAGAAAACATAAAGAAATGGATAATTGATACCGAAGCGGCAGAGGTAGTCAAGAGTATCTTTATGATGTGTATTGAGGGTAAAGGTAATGAAACCATTGCCCGTATCTTACAGAAAAACAAAGTGATGATACCGATGGCATATTGGCAGAGTAAAGGTCTTAACAAGGGCGGTAAGAAAACACAGCCAGACCCGTATAAATGGTGTAAGACAACAGTGCAGAAAATTCTTGCTCAGCAGGAATACTGCGGTGATGTTATTAACTTTAAGACCTATTCCAAGAGCTTCAAGAACAAGAAAAGGATTCTTAATCCCGAAGAGAATTGGAAGGTTTTTAAGGGCGTACATGAGCCTATTATTGACAGGGATACCTTTGAAACTGTACAGAAGATGAAAGCCAAAGCAAAACGCAGAGCACCGAATCCCAAGCACGCTGAAAAGAATATGTTTTGTGGATTGTTATACTGTGCTGATTGCGGCAGTCCGTTATGGTTCAATGTCAATCATCCCAATACAGACATCAAGTATTTTATGTGTTCAAATTACAAAGGAAGAAGAGGAACCTGTGAGGGTACACACTATGTCAGGGCAGATTCAATGGAGCAGATAGTGATGCTTGAACTTCGCAACTTAGCAAACTTTCTTGCCGAAGATGAGCAAGCCTTTGCAGATATTCTTGAAGCGAAGACAAACAAGAACATGCTCAGTCAGCAAAAGTTTCTTGAAAGCAGTATTGATAAATCTGTTGCAAGAACCAAAGAGGTTGCCCTGATGTATGAAAAACTCTTTGAAAAGCACATTAACGGTATTGTTAATGAAGAAAGCTTTATGCAGCTTTCACAGAAGTACGAAACTGAGCGTGACGAGCTGAAGCTGAAAATTAGGCAGTACCAAGAGGAACTTTCAGAAATCGAAAATCTTCGTACAAGCAAAGAGCAGTTTACTTTTGCGATCCGTAAGTTTATGCAGATGGAAACACTTACACCTGCACTCTTGAATGAGCTAATTGAGAAAATCGAAGTCCATTCAATAGAAGGCAAAGGCAAGAACAAAACACAGAAAATCATTATTCATTATCGCTTTATCGGGGTTATTGAAAATCCTGTTAAAGAGGAAAATATAGTCC
>JAFULG010000033.1 GCA_017473435.1 Clostridia bacterium
CACCTAGCGGCTATCGAATGTCGGAATATACGGCAGTTAAAAGGCTGACGAGAAAATTAGACCATTACGGAGTTCTGGGTACACCACGGACGGTAGCGGTCTAATAACGTTGAAAGGTTGTTTTTATCAAAGCGGTTCGTGAGCTGTTCCAATAGGGAAGACGAGTAGTAATGTGAAAGTTTTCCGTCAGTAACAGTTAAATTATATTAAAGAGGTTTGATGAGATGATGAATTTTAAAAATCAAATCTACGGCAGGTGCGGAAAATTTCACCGCCACTGCGGACTCGTTCGTAGCACGAAACTGGAACAAAAGCGCGCTTTTGCTTACTTTTGTCGCAACCGACAAAAGTAAGTGCCGCCCGCACAGGGCAGTAGAACTTAAAAGAAATATCCACGGTTGGGTGAAAAAGTAGAAAGTGCGGTATAAAGCGGTAAGCCTCAAGCGTTTGAGTCCAATTATATGTACTCAAAAACACATTTTCTCTTGAATTGCCGATTTTTATATGCTATAATCAAATTAACACTATTTACCTGAGGTGATATTATGGCAGAAAAAGGCTACACCAAATTGAAGCTTCTTTACATAAAGCATTATCTTGAAAAGTACAGTGATGATGATAACCTGGTAAAAGCAGATGAGCTTATTGAAATGCTTGCCGAGAAGGGGATAACCTGCGAGAGAAAGTCAATCTATGCCGATATAAGCGCTCTTAAAGGCTACGGCGTTGATATATCAACGGAAAAAAGAGGCTACCGTGTCCTCGGCCGTGACTTTGAGCTTCCCGAGCTGCGACTTCTTATGGATGCAGTCCAGGCGGCAAACTTCATAAGCGCTAAAAAGAGTAAGGAGCTGATTTCCAAAATAGGCGGCTTGTGTAGTGAGAATCAGGCGAAGATACTTGAAAAGCAGGTTTATATAGATAACCGTAACAAGTGTACCAACGAGGAGATATACTATAACATTGACCTTGTTAATAAGGCAATAGTACAAAAAAAGAAAATTTCCTTTATCTATACCAAGCGCAAAATCGACGATAGCAAAAAGGAAATAATACGTGAGGAAAAGCATCTTACCGTCAGTCCGTACGCGCTTATTTGGAGCAATGATCACTATTACCTTGTTTCCAATAATTCAAAGTACGATAACCTGATGCATACAAGAATTGACCGTATGAAAAAGGTTGAAATAACAGAAGAGTCATCACGTGATTTTGCAGAGGTTTCGCCATACAGAAGCTTTTTTGACTCGGCTGACTATTCAGGTAAGCTTTTCAATATGTTCAGCGGCGACAATCAGAAGCTTAAGCTCAGGTGTAACGACAGCATCCTCGAGGAAATGATCGACCGTTTTGGCGATGACTGTGAGATAAGCAAGGTGGCAGGTGAGCTTAGCGACACCTTTATGCTTGATACAAGCTGTGTCTGCAGTGAGGGTCTTGTTTCCTGGCTTATGCAGTTCGGAAGCAAGGTTGAGGTAATAAGCCCCGAAAGCCTTAAGAGGGATATAACCGAAAAGGCTCAGTCGATTTTGAATATTTACGGTAAGTAAGATTTAGTAAACACGCTGTAGCTACGTATTGTCCTGCAGCGTGTTTTTTTGAAACAAATTATAAAGTTTTGTGTTAATTTTATTAACGAGGTGTTAACAAATGTTGCTGAAATATGTTGTAAACTATATTTAAAGAAATATAAAAGGAGGTGCTTATATGAAAAAGACAGTATTTCTTACAGGCGGCTCAGGCAATATGGGCTTTGCCGGCTTCAAGGAGCTTTATAAAAGGAAGGATATGTACGACATTGTTCTTCTCAATCTCGATTCAAAGGATGCAAGGATAAAGTTTACGCCTTATATGTCCGACCCTGCCGTAAAATGTGTGTGGGGAGACCTTACAAATTATGAGGATGTGCTTTCCTGCGTCAACGGAGCAGATTATGTGCTTCACGTAGGCGGACTTGTTTCACCTACGGCGGACTATTATCCCGAAAAAACGCTTTTTACAAATATAACGGCAATGGAAAATATTGTAAAAGCCGTAAAGGCTCAGCCCGACCCCGATAAGGTTAAGGTGGTTTATATAGGTACCGTTGCACAGACGGGCGACAGAAACTATCCGACTCATTGGGGCAGAACGGGTGACCCGATACAGATAAGCGTCTATGACCATTACGCAATCAGTAAAACCGTTGCCGAGCAGCTTCTTGCTGACTCGGGTCTTAAATACTGGGTGTCCCTTCGTCAGACGGGTATTCTCTATCCCGATATCCTCAAGAATATGGACCCGATTATGTATCACGTGCCGATTAACGGCGTGCTTGAGTGGGTAACTCTTGAGGACAGCGGAAGGCTTTGTGCCAAGGTGTGTAACGCCCGTGTTCCCGAAGGCTTCTGGAGAAGATTCTACAATATCAGCTCGGGCGCGGATTACCGTCTGACAAATTATGAGTTTGAGCAGCTGCTTTTAAACAGTATCGGTATGAGGGGAGAGGATATCCCGAAAAAGCTCTTTGAGCCGAACTGGTTCATTCTGCAGAACTTCCACGGTCAGTGGTACACCGATGCCGATGAGCTTGAAGAAATCCTTCGTTTCAGACATAATGTACCCGTAAAGGAATATTTCAGACGTCTTTCAAAAAGTGCTCCTGCGGTGTATAAGCTTTCCGGTGCCGCGCCTTATGAGATACTTAAAAAAACTATGATGCGCGATATTGCAAAAACGCCCCTTTACGGCACAAAGGCGTGGATTGATAACGGCATAAAGGACAGAATTACCGCCTACTACGGCTCATATGAAAGGTACGATGCAATCGGCTCGTGGGATGAGTTCGAGGTGATTATTCCCGATAAAACAGAAATGAGCTATCTTGACCACGGCTACGACGAAGCTAAGGATTTTCATTCACTTAAAATTTCCGATATGAAAAAGGCGGCAGAGTTCCGCGGGGGAGCGTGTCTTTCACGAAGGCTCGGCAAGGATATGTATACGCCGATTAAATGGAGATGCGCCCACGGTCACGAGTTTGAAATGAGTCCCAACCTCGTTTTAAAGGGCGGACATTGGTGTCCCGAGTGTCTGCCGATGCCCTGGAATTATGACGAAATTGCAAAGCATAACCCCTTCTTCGCTCAGGTGTGGTATTCCCATCACAGCCCCGAGGAGAATAATGTTTACAGTGAAAGCATCTACTACGGCTTTGCAAGGTGAGCTCCGTTTTGCAATGAATTGATAAGCTACTCGTTCAGGTGTCTGTTCGGGTAGTTTTTTTGAAAATAATTATAAAAAACTTCACTTTTATGTTGATTTAATCTAACAAATTTATTATAATAATCTATAGTATGGGTTTTTATGTAAAATAGAGTTATTATAAATGTGTTCAGATTAAGGAGTGTACAGTTATGGCACGTAAGTTAAAGAAAAATATGAACTCTCCCGAAGGCATCGGAGCCGTTAAGGAAACAAGGAGAGAAAGAAAAAGAAGGAAAAGAAAGAACAGAAAAAAGCACCCTGTACTTTTCACGATAGTGCTGTTCTTTTTCTGCCTTTTCGCTTCAGGTATGCTGACAGGTATTTTTGTCGGCGGCACATTACTTGCTCACTTTGACAGCGTTATAAACGGACCTATGGCTATTGACCTTGATACTTATAAAAGCTCACAGAGTCAGACCTCGTTTATCTACGCTTACGACGGTCACAATGAACCCGTTGAGCTTTACAGACTCCACGGTGAAGAAAACCGAGTATGGGTTGACTATCAGGAAATTCCCGAAAGACTTCAGTGGGCATTCATCTGTCTTGAGGACAAGCGTTTTTATGAGCATCCCGGCGTAGACTTTATCCGTACAATCGGTGTTTTCATTAATCCTGCCTATGAGGGACAGGGTGCTTCAACAATCACACAGCAGCTTATCAAAAACCTTACTGATCAGAACGAAAACACCTATAAGAGAAAGTTCAACGAGATTCTCAAGGCTCTTAATTTTGAAAAGAACTTCTCTAAAAAGGATATACTTGAAGCCTATCTCAATACTGCTTCTCTCGGCGCAGGATGTTACGGTGTCAAAACCGCAGCTGAAACCTATTTCGGAAAGGAGCTTTCCGAGCTTACAATTTCTGAGTGTGCTACTATTGCCGGTATTACAAAGGCTCCCTATTCTCTTAATCCTTATGTAGACTATGAGGCTTGTATGGAAAGACGTGACGACTGTCTTTTCTATATGCATGAGCAGGGCAAGATTACCGACGAGGAATACGATGCCGCTCTTAAAGAAAAAATCGTTGTCGAGGAATATTACGAGAGCGACGACGATGAGGAAGAGACAGAAGAAGAAATCATGGGCTGGTACGAGGAGTATGTTATCGATGAGGTCATCGAGGATCTTCAGAAGCAGTACGGCTATGAGTATAATGAAGCCTGGCGTAAGGTTTACTACGGCGGTCTTAACATCTATTCTGCTGTTGATACAGACGTTCAGGAATATCTTGAATATGTTTACAGAAACCGTGTTGATTTCCCTGACGTAGGCTATGACCAGTACGGCAATGAGGCACAGTCCTCAATGACAATTATGGACTATCAGGGCAGAATTGTAGCTCTTGTAGGCGGTTGCGATGAAAAGACAACAAACCGCGCCTTCAACAGAGCTACTGACGTTATGGCTAAGAGACAGCCCGGTTCATCAATCAAGCCCCTTACTGTTTACGGTCCTGCAATGGATCTTGGTTATATTCAGGACGGTAATACAACAATTCTTGACGAGGCTCTTACAGTTAACGGTGAAAAGTGGCCTCAGAACTATGAGGGTGACCACGGTTCAGGCAAGAACATTTCTGTTTATCAGGCAGTCGGTGAATCTCTCAATACTGTTCCTGCAAGAATGATAGATGAAATGCTTGGCCTTACCACCTGTTACAACTACGCTAACGATAAGTTCCATCTTAATCTTGTAGAAGAAGATGCTACCCTTAGCGGTATGGCCTGCGGCGGTACTTTTTCAGGTGTAACAACTCTTGAAATGGCAGCAGCTTATGCTGTTTTCGGCAACGGCGGACGCTATTTTGAGCCATACAGCTACTACAAGGTAACAGACAGAAACGGCAATGTTATTCTTGACAATACAAAGAACAAGCCCGAGCAGGCTTTGAACGAGGAAGCAGCAGATAAGATGCTGGATGTTCTTCTTAATGTTACCACAGCATCCTACGGTACCGGTTACGGTACAAAGGTCAGCGGCTTTGACACCTTCTCTAAAACAGGTACAACCTCTGATGACTACGATAAGTGGTACTGTGGCGGTACACCCCACTATGTAACAGCAATCTGGTTCGGCTTTGACTATAATGCAGATACAAGTATCGCCAGAGCGAAGACAATTTTCTCAACAGTTTTTGATGAAATCCACGAGGATCTCGAAAGCAGAGAATTCTCCGATGTTAAGGAAGAAGTAGAGATTTATATGGAATCTCTCAAGGATGAATAAGACTATGGTTATTCTTTCTGTTGACTACGGTGATGTGAGGACGGGCATTGCGGTCTGTGACAGAATGCAGATGCTTGCTTCGCCTGTTACGGTAATAAATCAGAGCTACGAGCCGAAGGTTATTGCACAGATTGACGGTCTTGCAAAAAAGCATGGTGCTGAAAGAATCGTTGTCGGACTTCCTAAAAATATGGACGGCAGCGAAGGCGAGAGAGCGCAGAAGTGTAAGGCTTTTGCCGAAAGGCTGCAGGAAGCAACGGGCATTGAAACCGTTATGTGGGACGAGCGCCTTACAACGGTTTCGGCACACAGGGCGCTTAACGTTACAAACGTAACAGGAAAGAAGCGCAAGGATATTGTTGATGCTGTTTCCGCGGTGATGATTTTAGAGGATTATCTCGCATCAAAAAAGTGATATTTTCCCGATTTGACTTAAAAGGTCAGGTCGGGATTTTTTTTAAAAAAAGATGAAAAAACTTTCAAAAAAGTATTGACAACGGCATAGTATATGTGTATAATATCACTTGTTCGTTGCGGAATTGTGTAAGGGTAGCACAGCAGACTCTGACTCTGTTTGTCTGGGTTCGAATCCTAGTTCCGCAGCCAAAAAAGAAAAGTCGCACGATAGTGTGGCTTTTCTTTTTTTGTATTATTCATTATTCAATATTTATTTTTCATTATTCATTAGCATTGTGCGACTTTTCTTAATGAATAATGAAGTCGCTTCGCTGATGAATAATTAATAATGAATAATTGTTGGCGAGACACCCGCACCTGATTGTAATTTTAAATTATGTGTGATATAATCACCTCGCAAACTTGAATTTGCAGGGGGATTTAGATGATTGTTTTAATTACCGGAGCATCGCATACCGGCAAAACCGTTCTTGCACAAAAACTGCTTGAAAAATACAAATATCCATATTTATCCATTGACCACTTGAAGATGGGATTAATCCGTAGCGGAAACACTAAGCTGACCCCTATGAGCGATGACAAGGATTTAACCGCTTACTTATGGCCTGTTGTTCGTGAGATGATAAAAACTGCTATTGAGAATAAGCAGAACTTAGTTGTCGAAGGTTGCCATATTCCGTTTGATTGGAAAAAGGACTTTGGCAGCGAATATCTCGAAGATATCAAGTTTTATTGTCTTGTAATGAGTGAGAAATATATCAGGTACCACTTTGATGACATAAAGAAATATGCAAACGCCATTGAAAACCGTTTGGATGATGAATGGTGTACAATGGAGAGAGTAATGGAAGATAACGCGGAAATGCTGACCCTTGCACAAACGTATAATCTGAACTACATATTTATTGAAGATAAATACGAAATCAATATTGATTTATAACGGTAACTTCCAATCTGAAGAGTCGTTGCCAAATCAAGCTCTGAAAAACCGATAAGTTTAGACTTGTCGGATTTTTTTATCCATTGCGAAAGCTGTTGGGTATCATCAAGTGTAATTAGAACAATTAGGCAGCAAGGCGGAAGCTAAATACCTCACGGCAAATTATATGCTGTCTGTGTTACGGTTGAATTATATTCGAAACAGTCAGTATAATCATATGGGAAAATTTCCTTTACATCTGTCTGTGTCTGATATATAATATATAAAAGAAACCTTGCCGAAAAGGAGATATATGAAATGAAAACCACACTTAAAGCTACACTTGGCCTTTCCGTTGCGGGCGCAGCGGCTTACACAGCCGTTTACGGTCTCTGCGCCTTGATTGATGATCTTCTCTTTAACCGTAATATGGTGCCGCCGGAAAGCGTCGGACGAAAAATTTCAGGCTGCGATGACAGTCACCTCGGTGATTTTTTGCAGAACAACCTTAAATGGCTTGAGGATTACGGCTACGAAAAACATTATATGATATCTGACAGCGGATACAAGCTTACAGGCTATCTGCTTAAGGCTGAAGGGGAGAGTAAGACTTATCTTTTCGGTGCTCACGGCTACAGAAGCTACGGTAAAAAGGAATTCTGCGGTGTTGCACAGTATTACATTAAAAAGGGTATTAATGTGTTTATTCCTGACCACGTTGCCTCGGGCGAGAGTGAAGGTACCTATTGCACCTTCGGTTATCACGAGGTGAGGGACTGTATGAAGTGGCTTTCCTATATGAGATCTAATTTCGGAGAGGATATTGATATTATTCTTCACGGTGTTTCTATGGGATGTGCTACCGTTACTATGATGGCCGGCAGAGATGACTTGCCCAGTAACGTTAAAATGATTGTTGCAGATTGTGGCTTTACAACGGCTAAGGCGCTGTTTGAGTATAAGCTTAAGGATTTAGGCTTACCTGCAGGAAAGCTGATTAAAAGCGTTGATTCTGTGCATAAAAAGAGGCAAGGGTTCAGCTTTGATGACCTTCAGCCTGTTGAAGCCGTAAAAAAATCAAGAGTACCAATGTTGTTTGTTCACGGTGCAGAGGATAAACTTGTGCCTTGCTTTATGGTTAAGGAGCTTTACGGGGCTTGTGGCAGTAAGGTTAAGGATTTGCTTATTGTTGAGGGCGCCGATCATGCACAGTCCTACAAGGTTGATAGGGAGCTGTTTGAATCGAAGCTTGATGCAATGCTGGAAATGATAAACAAGTAAAGTTTTGGTCAAGCTTTTTCAAAAGCTTGTGGGGTCAAGGGGCAAAGCCCCTTGGTTAAAACAATTAGATTGCACAATAAAAAAATAAATTGCACAATAAAAAACAAAAGCAGGTGTCATTTTTAACACCTGCTTTATTATTTGGTAATTTGCTTTATCGCTCGCCGCGGGGCATTCTTTCTTGTAAGAAAGAATCAAAGAACTTTTCTTATTTTTACTTGCTCATTATCTCATAGCCCTTGTTAATTGTCACATTAGCGCCTTTAAGAAGCTTTGCAAGTATAGTCTCAATGCAGGAAGGATTGGGATCTTCAATTACATTGATAAGAACAAGTGCGGCTTCAAGCTCGCTTTGTGCATCTGTCCAGGCTTTGTTATCGATTACAGTTTCATTTTCAAGGGCGGCAATCTTAGCAAGTGCAGCTTCAACGTTTGAAATCTCCTCTTCGGTGAGAGCTGATTTATCAAATTCATTCCAAGCTTCACGGTAGAGGTTGATTTCACGGTTGAGTCTGTAGCTGTTGAATTGAGGATATGCTGTGGGGTTGCTGTAAACGTCAACCATGTTGTTATCCGTCATAAGGCGGATGGAAAGCTTAAGAGCAACGTCATTGTAGGGGAGAAGCTCGTGAGCCTGACCCTTGAAGTACCATGTTGTGCAGGGGAGTAAGCCTGTGGTTGCATCAACAACGCCGTCGGGTGAAAGGTGGTTATGAGTGGGATCGTCACAGTAAGTGCCTGCTGCCTCGTAGCCTTCACCGAGGGTTGTACCGAGGTCTGCAAAGGTTGCACCGATTGAGGTTGATGCGGCGTGGATAACGCGGTCAGCGTTGGTTGTTTTGTAATCCTTGCAGATGGGGAAGAGGGGAACATCGTAGCAAACAACGTCGTAGAGCTGACAGCCTGTATCGCGAAGGGCAAAGAGATTTTCCTCAAAGTGTGAGCGGGCTTCCATAAACTCGTCAACCTCTGTCATGATTTTAGCGTAGTCCCCGTTACCTTCAAGCCAGAGCTTTCTTGCTTCCTCGTAGTAATCGTCGGGACAGAGAGCCCAGATGATTGTTGTAGGAAGGATAGCAACGTCAGCAACGCCCTTTACCATGCTTTCAAGAGCGCCTTTAAGCACAGTTTCGGGAAGAATGCGAAGCACGATGTTGAGAAGGTATGCAAGGGGAGTTTCTCCGAGAAGGGTTACAAGCAGGTTGCTGTAAAGGTCCTCGTTGTCATATAAAACGCTGATATTGCCTGTGAGAATATCGCCGATGATGTCCGAGCCGTCGAGTGCAGGCTCAACAAAAACAATCTTCTTGATAAGGCTGTAGTCTTCCTTGTACCTGTCAAGGTAGTTGATAGCGATTGTACCGCCAAGGCTGATGTGGCAGAGCTTAATCTGCTTTGCACCTGTCTGGGGGATAACTACATCGTGGATATAGTGGTGGAGCTTTTCAGTTTCCTTATGTACGTCACCGAGTGAGTCGTAGCCGAAGTAGTATACGTTATCCTCTCCGACGATTTCACCAAGCTCCTGAACAGGGAGGAATTTGTAGTATTCTTCCTTGACCTCTGCAGGAAGCTCACTCATGGGAACCTCGTAGCAGGGAACCTCGATATTTTTAAGGTAGTTACCCTCGTTATCCTTATGGATGTTTGGGAGGGCGTCGTGAGCGGCCTGATACATTGCATCTGCAAGACCGCTGTCCTGACGGGTGAAAATTGCCTTGAGAAGGCTGGGAAGCGCGGCTTTGAGAAGGCCGCCTATATCAATCTGCAAGGGCCAGCCCATTTCAAAGGTTTCGCCCTTGGGGATACGCTCTCCGTTTTCGTCGAGAACATAGGTATTGTTCTGGCTCATGCCGTGAACGAGGATAACGGGAGTTTCCGTGTCGTAGTCAGCAACGTAAGCAGTTGTCTCTTCGCTTGCCGAGGAGAAGAGCACGCAGGAGCTCATCACCATAACAAGGGAGAGAATGAGACAAAGGGATTTTTTAATTTTCTTCATAAATATTACTCCTTTTTGAATTTGTGATTTTATTTTACAACTTTAAAATTATTTTATCAATAGGTTAAGTAAATTTTAATAAAGTTTTTCTTTTTAAAATGGTTTTTTTGTTGCAAATGTAAAACGCATTGAAAAAGCCCGGAATTATTAAAAAACTTTGAATAAACTATTGACATTTATTTTACGGCAATATATAATATATACAAGTTAATATGTTTAACTAATATTTGTAAAAGGAGGTGCACATAATGGATTGGAGCAAGATTAAGGAAGTTCTTAAACTCATCGTTGCTTACTTCAAGGACGTATTCGAGACTTTCGGTATCATCCCCAAGGAAGTAGCATAAGTTGTTTAACTTTTAATTTAACTAAAATAATTTGTAATAGGAGGATATAACAATGGATAAGTTTGAAACATTTGAAGCTATGTATAAGAGACTCTGGGCTCTCATTTATGACATTCTTGAGGTTTTCGGTATCACTCTTGACGATCCCTACAAGAAGGAAGCATAATTTTCTTACTTAATTTATTAAACAATTGTTTAAAGGCACAACCTGTCCGTACGGATGGGTTGTGTTTTTTTGTCCCCGGAAGACAAGGGGACGGTTCTCTGTCTTCTGCAAAACCCCTCAGTCACAGCCTGAGGCTGCGACAGCTCCCCTTTCAGGGGAGCTAATTTTTTCCTCCTCTGAAAGGGGAGGTGGCAGACCGAAGGTCTGACGGAGGGGTCTGATGGGCGGCACAACAACGCATATATATAATAGTATACAAAAATGCATCAATATCAACTCTGAATTAATGAATGTGTCAAAATTATGCACTAAGATAAACTAAAGATAAACAAACGATTAATAAAATTTATTAAAGTTATTGTTTAGTTTATTTTCCTATTGATTTTTGACTTTACATATGGTATCATATACACGGATATATTATAGGGCGAATTATGCCCGAAAATATGATATACAAATTGGTTACGGGAGGTGAGTGTATGTTTGAAGGCAGCGAATACGCTTACTACGGAATGTACCTTATCGGCTTTGCAATAATGATGCTTGTTAATCTTAAAACGCATAAGAAGTATGAGTTTACCAAAAAGACAGCGGTTATCTTCACGCTTATAACTTATGTTGCAGGTGTAACTGGTGCAATGATTATGGGAAGTGCATACACAGCCTTGATTGAAAGATTTGATGCAGGCAGTTCATCAGTTGCGATTTTCGGGGCGGTGGTATTTACTCCTGTATTTATGATAATTACCGCGTTGCTCTTCGGAAAGTCTTGGCGTAAGGTTATGGATATGCTGGCTCCAGGCATATTTATAATTTTAACTTGTGCAAAGTTCGGTTGCTTTATGGCGGGTTGCTGCCCGGGAAGAGAGTGTAGCTTCGGTGTATACAATCCTAAACTTGAATTGACCGTTTTCCCTTCACAGCTTTTTGAAAGCATAACAATGTGCTTTGTAGTTGCTTTCTGTTTCTGGTATGGCTTTAAATATAAAAAGGCTCGACCCGGCTCGGTTTATCCTGTAACTGCAGCTGTTTATTCAGTAACACGCTTCTGTTGGGAATTTATGAGATATTACAAACATGAAGAGATGCGTCGTTTGGTTTTAGGAATGACCTTTTGGCAGTTCTGGTGCATTGTTGTAATTATTGCTTCTGCTGGTTGGATACTTCTTTTAAAAAGTAAAAAGCTTGAAAAGTTAGAAGTAAAGTGTAATAGCTTTGCAAATGCGAAGACTAAACCATTTATAGATAAAGTAGAAAGATTTAAACACAGAAACGATAAAAATATTGTTCATCACAAAAAGAAAAAATAATCAAGTTATTTATAGTTTTATATTAAAACTTTAAATATAAAAATTGGCTTTAAGGGAGGTATGATAAGCTTAAGCTGTCAAGTCTCAATGGCCAAGGGACTTGGCTAAAACAAGCGGGGCAGTGCCCCAAAAGAAAATTTTAAATGGAGGAAAAAAACATGCTAGTGACAAAACGCGAAGCTAAGCAAGCTTCAAAAAAACTCCTTAGTGTACTTCTTGCTGTCATAATGATGATGTCAAGCATGAGCGTATGCTTCAGTGTTTTTGCGGCAGATGCTAACGATTATAGGTTTGGCGAATTTTTCCCGACTTATAGTGAAGATGCACTTACTTATCTTGCTGCTGCACTTGAAGGAGAGACCATTAAAAAGGTAGCTGATAATAACGCTATCGGTAAAGGTACTTCTGCTGACGGTAAATCCACAGGTGGAAGTTCAACATCAGGAGATACAAGATACTATACTACTTATGTAGAACTTGCTACATACGATGAGTATGTAGAGGTAAGAGACACAATTATCTATCTCCATAAAGCAATTCTCGAAACTACAAATTACAGTGCAAATATCGGTAATACTTCAGATAACGCGTCCGGTCAATGTGTAACATTCACGGGCATTAAAACTGAACTTTTAAATTCTCTTAAAAGAAAGAATGCTAATACTGATATTTCTGCCGAAGGTCAGGAATTTATTAACTACATATTAGCAGATAGCCACGCTGTTAAGCATAGTGATAAATCAAAAAACAAGGTAAACGGAACGGTAACAAATACTCTTAGTGTTTACACAAAAGACTATAAGGGTTATCTTGAGACTGTATCCGGTGATTACAACACAGTAGCCTCGTCTTTTGATATGGGTTACACCTATTCTCTTAAGATGACTGGTAAGCATGGCAACACTAATCTGAATTGGAACGATGGTGGTTCATGTGGTGGTACCAATTATTATCATCACTTTGTTTGGAAAGCATATTGGGATCCCAAAGACAATCCCCCTGCTGCTAATGTAAACAACAGCGATGCAAAGACTACTCTTGCAGCCTATGCAAAATATGTTGATGATCTTATTAAAGATAACTCTTTTGATGTGTTAGCAGGTAAGACTCTTAAGAATATTGAAGATATTCTCGAGGAGCTTGATGATAAAACAGCTACAATAAAAGCTTACATCGCCGATGCCGGTGAAGGTAAGCAGGACGAAATGTATAATAAGCTTTTCCCTGGTTATGCTTCAAAGATCACGACTTTCATCGAGACAGCTGAAAAAGCTAAAGAGATCGCCGCTTACACAGAAACTGTTGCTGAAATCACAGCTTATCAGACTAACAACCCCAATTATGGTGTGTTTAGTTGGGGTAAATTTGACGAAGCAACAATCAAGGCTGATTATGCTGAATTCATGGGTAAATACGGCTCAATTATCAATGACGCAACTCTTTATGAATACTTTGTAAAGCAAGGCTCAATCAGCAAAAAATATATTGATGATTTCAAGGATAATGCAATCGCTTACGACCTTGAAGATCTCAAGGAAGATAAAATTCTTCCTCTTTATAATAAGTATGCTCTTTCCTTCCCCATGGAAGGCGGCGAGGAAATTCCTCTCAACGAAAAGCAGTCAGCTTATTCAGAGCTTTCAGGTTACATTAATAATGTAAGAAGCTATACTGCTCAGGTTCAGAATGCTATCTTCCCTGAATCACTCAATCAGTATCTTGACCTTCAGGAAAAGCTTGAATGTCAGGTGGCAGAATGTGTTCTTTATTTCGCAGAGCATGTTGGTAAGGATTATTCAAACGTTGCAACTGATGCGGTAATAACCGAAATCGGCACGGCAAAGGCTCAGTTGGTAGCTCTTAATAATCTTAAAAACAGCATTGACTATGCTGATAACACAGCTCTTCTTGACAGTGCCTTTGAAAATGCTGATGAGTTTATTTCTTATCTGTATTCGCTTTTAGCTGAGAGATTTACAACTCAGGTTAACGTTGCAGATGAGGCTTATACAGCTGCCGGTAGACCTACATCACTTTCACTTGGTGATTTTTCAAGGCTTAATGTTTATCTTTCCGCAATAGAAGAGAGCATTATGACTTTTATCGACGGTGCTGGAAAGTCATCTCTTATCACACAGGAAACAAGAGCTATTTATGATGCTCTTAAGGTTCAGGTTTTCCCTGCTTTCGATGCATTTAAGGTTGACCGTGGTTTCAACAACTATTCACCTGAAGATGTTCTTATCAGACGTGAAGATGACAGTTCTGAAATATTCCGCGAAAACGCAGACCTCGACAAGGATGGTGTTGGTGAATACGAAGTAACTGATGCAAATGTAACTGCTATTATTGATATTCTTGAGGCAGCACTTAATGATCCCACAGTTGCAGGCCTTCTTGGTAGCCTTATCAATAAGGATGAAGCTGGCAACCCCACAGGTGAAGCCTTTGACCTTGCAGGTATGCTTGAAAAACTTATAGAGGAAAATGTTTATAGCGATGCTCTTATCAACACAATCGTTGGTTTCCTTTATCCTGCAGTTGCAAACATTTTCACAAATGTTTGGTCTGGTATTGAACCCGTTATATCTGATAACGAAATGGAGGTTATGGGTCAGAAGCTTAACGTTTATGTAGACCTTTACCTTAAAACAGTTGAAGAAGCAACAAACGGTCTCGGACTTCCTCTCTTCCCTAAGGAGCTTGCAGCAAAAATCAGAAGCGAATATCCAACATTTAATACTGTTGCAGATGTACTTGATGATGTAACAACAAAGGCTTATGTTGTTATGACAAATGGCAACCCTGTTGAGTCAACACGTAAGTCACCCTGGAACGATTCAGTTCTTTACACAGCAAAGCTTGATAAAGACGGTAAACCCGTTGTAAATGAAGAAACTGGCGAAACAACAATGGTCCTCAACCTTGATTGGGGTATTGATAAACTTACAGGTGAAGCAAAACGTGAACGTTTCCTTAATGCCGCTCAGGCAGCTCTTTCAGGTGTAGAACCCCTTCTTCTTGCTCTTCTTTGCAATAAGCCGATGCAGCTTAAGAATCCTTCAATCGGTACCGGTGAAGGTCGTATGGGCGGTTACTTCCTTGAAGATGTACCCCTTGTTGGTGATCTTACTATTACTTATGCTCCTCTTGATGTTCATACTGTTAATCTTGCTCTTAATGCGTCTGCAAACGACGGTTATAACAACGTAATAGCTCCTCTCTTTGAAATTCTTACGGGAGAGAAAGCTCCTGACGCTAATAATTTCACTTCAAGTAAACAGTTCCTCGAAGAAGGTCTTCTTAATCCTCTTGATGATTTTATTGATGACCTTGAAGCTAACCCACTTGAGGTTATTCTTGATGTTATTCCGAATCTTTTCTATGCAATTGAAGCAGATCTTCTGCTTTCAAAGCTTGATTATCTTTCAATAAATATTGATTATTCGGCAAGTGCAATTATTAACGCTGACTTGAACAGGTGTACCACTACGGCTAGTATCTCAATTTCTTCATTGGTTGGTATCCTTTCCGGTATGATTTCAGATTTAACCGGACTTACTTGCGAAAGCGGTGTGCTTAAGGATATTCCGGCTAACGATGTTATGTCAGATTCACTTCCTGTTGTGATTTCCGGTCCGGATGGATTCCTTAATATCGAGGAGCTCCTCGGAGGTGCTGATCTTTCAAGCTTTGCAGGCATCTGGAGCCTTATTTCAGGTCTTGTTCCCATGCTTGCAAATGTTCCCGCTCCTGATGCTTCTTATATTGCATCACTTGGTACTCTTGGTACAATTGATACAGTAAGATCAAAGAAGCCCTACACCTATGGTGGTGAAGGCAAAGCTGCTTACATCACCGCTAACCGTGCGGACGTTCTCCAGTATCTCGTTAAGTGGGTACTTGAAAGCGGTCTTCTTGGCGGTCTTGTAGCTGAACCCTCAGAACTTATTGCAACAATCTTCGATAACCTTGAGAAAAATCCCGGTGACGCAGTTGCAGCTATCGTTGAGCTTCTCAACCAGCAGGCATATCCTGCAAAGGAATACGAATGGTTCAACGGTTCAATCGACGGTAAATCAGTAGTAGGCAATTCCGCTTACGAAATCTATCTCAACCCCGGTAATGACTGGACAAAGGATAAGGCAAATTACCTTTACAATAATCTTGACGCTATTGTAGCTCAGATTCTTACTCTTGCAAAGGTTGACCTTGATAAGACAACAGAAGATGTTGACGGTTCACTCGGCGAAGTAATCGGTGGCGCAATCGGCGGTCTCCTTTCCGATAAGACACTCACAGCTCTTGCAGGTGCTCTTGCTGGTCTTGACCTCAATGCACTTATTAACAAGGATAAGACTCCTGAAGAAGCAGCGAAGTCTATTGATGTAAACGCTCTTATTAAACAGTTCCTCGACATTGACCTTTCAGTATTTACTGCTGAAAACAGCATTTACGCAACAGTTGCAGGAAAGCTTGAAGCTGACAAGGAATATGTACACAACTTCGGTGTTGCTGAAGGTACATCAACATTTGCAGCAGAGCTTGCAAAGCTTATTGCACCTCTCGGTAAGGTTCTTGACTTCATCCTTGCAGGAAAAAATCTTACAATTACAATCAACGGTGAAACTGTAACTCTTCTCGGTGCAGAAGGTTACAACAACGGTCTTATTCCTCTTCTTGAAGCTCTCGGCATTGACGCTGTAGCAGCTACAGAAGGTAAGACAGGCGCACAGATTCTTGAATATGTAGTAAATGCACTCGTAGCAAGAATCAACACTCTTACAACAGGTAACGTTATCCAGAATATCGTTAACCTTCTTCCCGGCGTATTCTACTTCATTACAAGTAACGGTCTTTCAACAACCGTTCTCAACCTTCTCCAGCCCGTAGTGGTAATCCTTGATACAATTCGTCCCATCGTTGACGTAATGGCTATCATCAATAATCTCGAAGTTGGCGAAGAAGGTGCAAAGCAGAAGATCAGCGAACTTCTTGGTGGTCCCATCAATCTTGAACGTCTTGATCTTGGCTTTATCTTTGGTCTTCTTCCCGCACTTGTTCCCGGTCTTAACCTTTCAGGTCTTGTAAACGTAATCTATGATATCTGCAACAATGTTGGCGTAGAATACACATCAAAGACAGCACTTGCAAACACCACTGCAAACGGTAAGGCTAAGAGGGGTGCACTTAATGCTAACTTCGACGGTGCTGACCTTCTCACAGTAGTTCTTTCATTCGTTCTTGAATGGGCAACCATCAAAGACAACGCAAAGGCTCTTGACGAACTTCTCGGCACAGACGGTCTTATCGAAAACATCGGTAAGGTATTTGCTGACGTTAAAATCGAATACGGCACACCTACATGGTACTACTGGTTCGCTGACAAAGCAGCATTCAACGAATACATCGCAGGCAATACAGACCTTCCCAACACTCTTGCAGCTCTTACCTATCCCAACGATTGGAACGAAGAAACAGCTCAGTACATCGCTGACGAGCTTCCCGAACTCGTTGATATGGTAATCGCTCTTATCAATAAGGATAAGGGTGAAGACGCTCCCAAGACACTTTCAGCTCTTCTCAACGGCCTTATCTACGGTGATATGAACATCACTGTTCAGGAAGCAGATGCAGAAAATGGCACAGAAGCAGTTGTAATCAACTACCTCTTCTCAGACGAAACAATCAACGCACTTCTCGGTCTCCTCAAGGGCATCCTCGCTAACGTTGACGATGCACTCCTTGGCGCAGGCTACATCCTTGACGTAGACGTTGTAGGTCTTAAGAACTACACTTGCACAAAGGACATTACAACAATCGATGCATTCTTTGCGGAACTTGCATATGTACTTGATACCTATGCAAAGGGTCTTGTAGATCTTCTCTTCTTCGGTGACGATTTCAGAATCGCTAAGAAGTCAGATAAGACAGACACAATCGTTATCAACGGCGGTCTCGGCTACGAAAAGGGTCTTGCACTCATCCTCGAAGCTCTCGGCTGTGACGCTCCTGCAGCAGACGAAGCAACAACAGCTAATGTTCTTGCAGCTCTTGCAGCTCGCGTAACAGAAATCCTTGCTAAGCCTGTAGAAGAAGTAATCGATCTTCTTCCCAACCTCGTTTACTTCCTCAATGCAGACGGTGCATCAGTAGCAGTTAATAACCTTCTTGCTCCTGTATATGCACTCCTTGATAAGATCAACGGTCTTGGTCTTCTTGAAAAGGAAATCGACCTTGCAGAGCTTCTCGGCTTTGACCTTAAGTATCTCTCACTTGCTGATATCCTTGCTCTCGTTAAGGATAAGACAGGTCTTGATCTCAGCGCAGCTGAAGAAATCCTTGTAAATCTTTGCATCGGCAAGATTGATCAGGTTGAATACGGCTACAAGATGACAGCTGACAGAAAGGATACAATCACTGTAATCCTTACAACAGCTCTTATGCTTGTTTCTGACGAAGACTTCGCAGCAAAGCTCGACGAGCTTCTTGGTCAGGAAATCATTTCCTCAATCAAGACAGTATTCGAATCAACTCCCGTTCAGTACGGTACTCCCAACTGGGATTACTGCTGGGATGAGACAGACGTTGACTATGTAGAAGGCACAATCGGTGTTATCGAAAGCGCTCTCACATATCCCAACGACTGGTCAGAAGAAAAGGCTAAGTACCTTGCTGCTAAGCTTCCCGCAATCGTTGACACAGTTGTTGCAATGATAGATATTAACGGTACTAAGTATGCTACACTTGCAGATCTTATTGATGCAAATGTAAACATCTACACACCTGACCTTCTCAAAATGATTCAGAAGGCTCTCGGTGATCTCATCGGTGGTCTTGATGCTGATCTCAAGGCTCTTGTAAATGTTGGTCTCGGCACAGCAGATGAGCTTCTCGGTGCTGACGTAAACGGTCTTCTTACATATAATGTAGAGGGCGTAAACGATAAGGCTTCCTTCGTAGCAGCTCTTACCGGTATGCTTATGGAAGTTGAAGGTCTTGTTGACTGGCTCCTTCTCGGCGAAGACTACAAGCTCTTCGTTGACGATAAGAACAACAACGGTGCATATGATGCAGGCGAAGACATCATCACTCTCAACGGTGGTCACGGCTACGCTGAAGGTCTTGCACTTGTTCTCGAAGCACTTGGCTGTCAGAACCTTCCCACAGTATACGATAAGGAAACAATCGATACAGAAGCTACAGTTAAGGCTGTTCTTACATCACTTACAGACCGCATCGACGCTGTTCTCGCTGATCCTGTCAACGAAGCAATCGATCTTCTTCCCAACCTTATTTACTTCCTCAACACTAACGGTGTTGCAGTAGCAGTAGATAACCTTCTCGGCGCATTCAACGCTCTTGCAGTTAAGCTTGCAGGCTTCGGTCTCAACCTTGACCTCAACGCTCTCATCAACATTCAGAAGCTTATGAAAATTGAGGGTAAGGGCGCTACAATCAGCCTTGACAACCTTGCAATGAAGGATATCCTTCAGGCAGTTTCACTCATGTTTGGTTTCGACCTTACAGTTCTTGAAGGTACACTTAACGGCTTTGCTCTTGGCGAAGTTGCAGCTTACGAATCAGTAAGCCGTACAGATCTTACATTCAAGATGGGTTACAACGATGAGTTTGCTAAGTACGACATGATTACTGTACTCGTTACAGCAATTCTCAACGTAGCAACAGCAGAAGGCAACGAAGCTGCTATTAAGGCTCTCCTTGGCGAAAATGCTGATATCTATGACACAATTCTTAAGCTTATCTCCGGTGCTGAAATCTCTTACTCAACTCCCGATTGGGAATACTGCTGGGATGAAAACGGCCAGGCTACAGGCGAAACAATTCCCGTAATTGAAAGCGCTCTTACATATCCCAACGATTGGAATAAGGAAGCTGTTGAGTATCTCACTGACAACCTTCCCACTCTTGTTGATACCGTTGTTAAGATGGTAACAAAGAATGATGAAGCATCACTTTCACAGATTCTCACAGACAACGTAAACGTATTCAACGCTGATACTCTTAACAGCCTTGTTAAGGAAATCAACAAGCTCCTTAGCGGCATTGATGCAGGTCTTATCGAAGCAGCTGGCATCCTTCTTGATGTTAAGCTCGTAGGTGAAGATAGCCTTGCAACATATGTTGCTCCCAAGGATGTTGATACAGTAGAAGAGTTTGCAGCTGAACTTGCAAATGTTCTCACAACATATGCAGGCGGCGTTGTTGAATGGCTCCTTCTCGGCGAATCCTACACCTTCTTCGTAAATGATGCTGATAAGGACGGAGCATACGATGCAGGCGAAGACGTTATCACAATCAACGGTGCTCACGGTTATGCAGAAGGCCTTGCTCTTCTCCTTGAAGCACTCGGCTGTAAGAACCTTCCCGCAGTTTATGATGCAGAAGGCAAGACTCTCGAAAATCTTGATACAACAGAAGTTGTAAACGGTGTTCTTAAGTCACTTGCAGCTCGTATCACAGAGATCTTCGCTAACCCTGTAAAGGAAGTTATCGATCTTCTTCCCAACCTTCTCTACTTCCTCAACGCTAACGGTGTTGCAGCAGTAGTTGATAACCTCACAGCAGCTCTCTCAGCTCTTCTTAACGAGCTTACAGTATTCGGTATCAACCTTGATATCAACTCACTTATTAACATTCCCGAACTTATGGGTATCGCTGATAAGTATGCTGAAGGTGACGATGTAATCAGCCTCGACAACCTTACACTTAAGGCTATCCTCAAGGCAGTTTCACTTATGACAGGTCTTGACCTCACAGTTCTTGAAGCTGTTCTTGCAGACTTCGCTCTCGGTGAAGTTGCAGAGTATGATTCAGTAAGCTCAAGCAAGGCTTACAAGATGAGCTACTCAGACGAATTCGATAAGCATCACATGGTGACTGTTCTTCTTACTTCAGTTCTTCTCGCAGTATTTGAAACTGAAGGCAACGCTGAAAAGCTTGCAGAAATGCTTGATACAGACATCATCACAGCTATCGAAGACGTATTCAACTCAGTTGAAATCGAATATAAATCCATCAACTGGGATTACATCGAAAAGGATAATGGCGGCGACTATATGCTCACTTATCCCAACAACTGGAATAAGGATACAGCAACAGCTGTAGCTGAACTCCTTAAGGATAAGTAAATTGAAGCACTTATCGCAGGTATTATCGACGCTAACTATGATTCATTCAGTGCTCTTCTCAATGATAAGGTTAACGTATTCACAACAGCTAACCTTCAGGCAGTTGTAGACCTCATCACAAATCTCCTTGCAGGTATTGACGACGGTCTCCTTAAAGCAGCCGGCCTTCTCCTTGATGTTAAGGTTGCAGAGCTTAAGGCATACAAGGCTCCCGAAGGCATTACAACTGTTGACGCATTTGCAGCAGAGCTTGCAAACGTACTTACAACTTATGCAAGCGGCGTTGTTGAATGGCTCCTTCTCGGTAAGGACTACAGATTCTTCGTTAAGGATGTTAAGGACGGCGTTCCCGTTGACTTCATTACAATCAACGGTGCAAACGGCTACACAGAA
>JAFULG010000034.1 GCA_017473435.1 Clostridia bacterium
ATAAACATAAATATTATTGATATTGAGTTTTTTAATGCTGTACTTCATATTAAACCTCCTATGGTGACGGGTTTAATCCAACCCCTGAATTATCGGAAGAAGCCCGTGCTTTGGTTAATTGTACCATATTATTACAGTTATTTCAATTACTAAAAAACAAATAAAATGCCAATACTTTTTACGCAAAGATATTTTTGTGGGGGTTATCACTTGTACTATAACAAGGTTGAAATTTGCGGCATTGACACAACAAAGCTTAAAATTATGAAAGAAAAAGAAAAGATTGAACTGTTAAAAAAGACAAGAAACGGCGACAAAAACGCCCGCGAAGAGCTTATCAACGGAAACCTTCGTCTTGTGCTTTCGGTAATACAGCGTTTTTCATCCCGCGGAGAAAACAGCGATGACCTTTTTCAGGTAGGCTGTATAGGACTCATAAAGGCAATAGACAACTTTGACATAAATCAGAATGTCCGCTTTTCCACCTACGCCGTGCCGATGATAATAGGTGAAATACGACGGTATCTTCGCGACTATAATCCCGTAAGAGTCAGCCGTTCTATCCGCGACACCGCATACAAAGCTATGCAAATCAAGGAAAGAATAATCAAAGAAACACAGCGTGAGCCGACAGCTGAGGAAATAGCAAAAGAAATGGGCGTAAAAAGAGAAAACGTAGTGCTTGCGCTTGAAGCGATTGTTGAACCGGTTTCTCTTTACGAGCCGGTATATTATGACGCAGGTGTTGAGATTTATGTAATGGATCAGATCGGAGACAATAACAGCGACATCAACTGGATTGATGAAATACTCCTGAAAAAATCTCTGCGCGAGCTTCCTGAAAGAGAAAAAAACATCCTTTCTCTACGGTTTATGAGAGGTATGACTCAGACAGAGGTTGCAAAGGAAATAGGCATTTCTCAGGCTCAGGTTTCACGCCTTGAAAAGGGCGCACTCGACAGAATCAAAAGCCATCATAAAATATAAAAGCTCCTGTATCGGAAAAACCGATGCAGGATTATTTTTTGTCTGTTTACCCGATTGACAAGAGTAGGTCAATATTATATTATTAACGTATAAAATGTAAAGGAGAAAACATTATGGCAAAAAAAGAAAAGCTTTTTAAATCAAATATTGTCCCGTCAGTTTTACTTATCCTCACGGTAATCGTAGCAATCTTATTCAGAGCGTCAAGATCTAACTGGGTATTTATCGGCACAGCCGTAGGCTTTAACGCTCTGCCGGTAACACTTCTGGGCTTAACAGCTGTTTGTGCGACTTTGCTCGGTATTTATCTCAGGCTTAAGCTTACGGATAACGCCTTTTGTCAGAAAAAAATATGCAGAGCTGTATTTGTTATTACAACCGTATTTTCCGTCATTCTTATTCTCTTCTCATTCATTTATGCAATCGGTCTTGCCGTAAGCGAAAGCGGCGAGGTATTTGTCCTTCACCTTAAACAAACACTTGCCGAAGGTGCTCTGCTTGTAACCGTTGCTTTTTTTACATTGTTTTATCCCCTGCTTTCCCTCAAAGCTAAAAAGACGGTTGCAGTTATTTCTGTTGCTGCGGTTATTCTTTTCGGCTTCAATGAGTTTTATCCCCTTTCATCATATAAAATCACTTCAACACCTATGGTTATTGACAACGGTAAGGAATACAGCATTGTTTTTTCGACAAGCGATCAGGGCACAGCCTGGGCCGAATACACTTACAACGGCAAGGACTACAAGGTTTATGATCATACCGGAGGCAGAAAAAAAGGTGACAGTAATATTCACAGTATTTCCGTACCCTACGACCATCTGAGAAATAACTCTTATAAGGTTGGCTCAACAAGAGTTATTGAAGAATTCAGCTACGGAAGCAGAACCGGTAAGACCGTTACATCCCTTGAATATGATTTTAAATATAATGACAGCAAAGACCAAAGGTGGCTCGTTATCTCCGACTGGCACACGCAGGTTGATAAAGCCTCTAAGGCTGTAAATAACCTTGCAAGTGATTACGACGGCGTTATTCTTCTCGGCGATGCCTCCCCCGGTGTTGATTTTGAACAACAGGTTATCACCAACACCGTTCAGTTCGGCGGAAGAATTTCCGCAGGCACAAGACCTGTGCTTTATGTAAGAGGCAACCACGAAACAAGAGGTGCTTATGCCAAGGATCTGCCTGTCGCTCTCGGCATTGAGCAGTTTTATTACACAGCCGATATAGGCCCCTACTCCTTTATTGTGCTTGACAGCGGAGAGGACAAGGATGACTCTCACATTGAATACGGCGGTATGACCGACTACAACACCTACAGAGCTGATATGATTGATTGGCTCAAGGGAACCGAAGTGAAAAATGACAAGGTGATTGCTCTTTCTCATTCATGGGAAATAAGCGAGGTTGAAGAAGAGCTTTCCCTTTCAGGCTGGGCAGAGCTTGAAAGGCTCGGAACGAGAGCTTTTCTTTCAGGCCATGAGCATCAATGCCGTTTCATCGGTGACAGAGAAGGAAAGGAAAAAGAGCTTAAAGAGAAATACCCGGATATTATCGGCTATGTTGACGGCGGTAAGGTCGGCGAGGCTTACGTTGCCAACCTGCTGACATTAAACGAGAATAGCTTTAAAATTTACGCTATCGATAATAACGGCAATGTATTTACAGATGAAAAATTCGAATGGTAAAATACAAATATCAACGGCACAGGTTACAAAAACCTGTGCCGATTTTTATGTATTCTTTTGCTTTGAAAAGTATTTTTTCATATAAAGAAGGAGCAAAAATCCTAAAAGCGGGAAGGTTGCAGCAACAAGCATACCTACCTTCATACCCATCTGCTCACCGCTTATACCCATTGATGCAGCTTTTTCCAGCCAAAGGCTGCTTACAGCAACCTTATCGGTAATGATTCCCATTAGCTGAGGCGAAAGCGAAGCACCCAGGTCACCACCCGCTGCAAGTAAGGCATAAACTCCCACACCGCAGGAAATATATTTTTCATTTACATAAACAATTGTGCCCGGCCAGAGCATTGCTGTAAAAAATCCCGTGAGAACACAGACAATAAGACCTATTACGCTGTTGCCCGTAAGCGCCGCCGCAACATAGCAGATAGCGGAAAGCCCCATACCTCCAAGCAGTATAGGATAAATGCTTTTGCCCTTCATAGAATAAATTGTTCTTCCGAAGCCGAGAGCAAAGGCAAAAAGAGCCATACCGAAAACGTCACCGTAAACCTTGGAAATGCCGAGCGCTTTTTCAGCAAAGCCGGATATCCACTGAGTCATTGTCATTTCTGCTGCACCACCGAAGAAAATACACAGGGTACAAAGCATAATTCCAAAACGGTTGCTTTTCTTTAATCCGCCCTCTTCACCGCCAAGATTTATATCAGGTATTTCAGCCTTTAGGAAAAGCACAAGAGAAACAACGGGTACAATACTCCATAGCAAGACAAGATACATCCAGTTATGATTTCCGGTAATCTTAAGGAAAAGTGTACTTACTATAACCACAGCTACCGTTCCCCATGCATAAGCTGAATGAAGCTTACTCATTTCTCTTTCCGGATTTTCAGCAGGAATTGCTGCAATAACAGGGCTTGTAAGCACCTCTCCGAGACCCGCTCCGAGAGAGAACACGAAAGTACCGGCAACAAGCGCCACATAAGTATACCCGGGAAAAGCCATAGGCACAAGGGTATAAATCATAAAACCGACAAGCACCACGGCAGGAATTGATTTGATGGTTTTTGTAAGATTGAATTTTTTTGAGAAAAATGTAAACACAAGATCAATCATCAGTTGAGTGCAGAAATTGACAAGCACAAGGAAGCCGAGCCGCGAAAATGAAATCCCGTAAAGCTCGTGAAAAGGCACAAAAAGAAGAGCCGATAAGTTTGTTGCCGCCGACATCGAAAATCCAGCGGAATAACAAGCTGAACGTGTCAGCCTATATTTTTTTGCCATATCTGTCATTTTAATTTTCCTCCGTTAGCGTCCGAAAGTCTGTTCAATGCCTTTTTAAACTGAACTGAAAAGAGAACTGATGTAAAGGAAACTGCAAGCACATCAGCAATAGGTTCAGCAAGGTAAACACCCATTGTTTTGTCCGCTACAAAATGCGGAACAATATAGATAAGCGGTAAAAGAAGCACAAATTTACGCACGACCGCAACCGTTATGGAGCTTACCGCGTTGCCTATTGAAACAAAGGTCATCTGACAGGCCGTCTGTATACCGAAGATGCACAGTACAGCACAGTAAATTCTTAGTGCTGGAGCAGTAAACTCAATAAGCGTAGTGTCAGATGAAAATATACCGGCAAATCCGGACGGGAAAAGCATTATAACCATCCAGAGTATAAAGGAATATGTAAGACACACCTTTAAAAGAAGACTGACGGTATTTTTTACTCTTTCGGTATGACCTGCGCCAAAGTTGTATCCGGTTATTGGCTGTGCACCCTGGGCAATACCCATCATCGGAAGCATTGCAAACTGCATTACACTTGTAAGAATTGTCATTGCACCGACAGCTATATCTCCACCGTATTCAAGCAAAGATGAGTTGAAGCAGACAGAAATTACACTTTCACTGCTCTGCATAACAAAGCTGGCAAGTCCTAACGCAACACACGGAAGTACAAGTTTAAAATCAATCATCATATTTTTACTTTTGATTTTCAGCATTGTTTTTTTGCTCGTTAAAAACAGAAGCACCCAGGTGCACGATGCTGCCTGAGAAATAACCGTTGCTGCAGCGGCACCCTTTACACCCATATTAAACCCAAAAATAAAAACAGGGTCAAGTATTATGTTGCAAAACGCACCGAGGAGCACCGTAACCATACCCTGCTTTGCAAAGCCTTGTGCAGTAATAAATGCACCCATACCAAGAGTAAGCTGAACAAAAACCGTACCGACGGCATAAATGTTCAGATAATCCGTTGCGTAGGAAATAGTGTTGTCGCTTGCACCAAAAGCAAGAAGCAGCTCCTCGCCCCACAAAAGAAGCACAAGAGTAAGAATTGCAGAAATAAAAAGCTGAAGAGTAAAGCATCCGCCCAGAATCTTTTCGGCGCTGTTTTTGTCACCCTTGCCCATAAAAATCGAGCTTCTCGGTGCACCGCCCGTACCTATAAGAGCCGCAAAGGCAGATACAATCATAATGATGGGCATACATACCCCTACACCCGTGAGAGCAAGACTCCCCTCTCCGGATATATGACCTATATAAATACGGTCAACTATGTTATACAGCATATTTACAAGCTGAGCTATTACCGTAGGAATGGCAAGCTTCAGAAGAAGCTTCCCAATCGGCTCTTTTGCAAGAAATTCTTTATTGTCGTTCATTTTATCACCTTAGATTTAATTTTTTAATCCCAATAATCCACCTTATAAGGAAGATTTATATTTTTTGCTTTAAAAACAGGGTTTACACCTCTTGCTTTCTGTTTCTCGTAATCTTTCAATGCCCTGAAGGAATATTTACTCAAAAATGCTGTAACAGGAACATTTATAACAATCATAAGACCCATAGTAATGTCCGCTATATTCCATAGCAGATCAGCGCTCAGCACCGCACCGACAAATGTAAGCGTAGCCTGAAGCACGCGCATTACAACAGAAAGTCTTTTGCTCATTTCGCGGTTAATAATATACACTACGCATAAATCAACATAATACATATTGCCTATTAGAGTAGTAAAAGCAAACAGCACCATTGCAACCGTTATAATCACGGGCCCGATACTTCCGAGCGTACTCTCAACGGAGAGCTGGACATATTTTGCGCCGGAAATTTCCGCAGTCGGCTCAACTCCCGAGCACATACACATAAATGCCGTTGCAGTACAAATAAGAAGCGTATCTATAGAAACTGACAGAACCTGAACAAGACCTTGCTTTACGGGATGAGTTACCTTAGCAACCGCCGAAGCATTAGGAGCAGAACCCACTCCTGCCTCATTACTTAAAAGCCCCCTTTTTATACCGTACATAACGCAAGAGCCTGAAAAGCCGCCAAAAATAGCCTTTATATCAAAGGCTTCACTGAATATAGCTTTAAATATCGAAGGAAGAATATCAAAATTAAGCACGACTACCGCAAACGCAGTAAGAATGTACACAATTCCCATTACGGGTACAAGCACCGAAGTAATGCGCACAATGCTTTTTCCTCCGCCCAGAAGACAGAATCCGACAAGTACCGCTGTTACAAAACCGATTAAAACAGGTGAGATTCTGTCGTCATAAAAGCTGTACTGCGAAAATGTAGATTGAAGATTATATGAGGTAAGCATATTAAAGCCCAAGCCATAGGTAAGTATGAGCAAAACAGAAAAAATTATGGCAGCTTTTCTGCTTTTAAGTGCCGCTTCTATATAATAAGCGGGACCACCGTAGCTTCCGTCAGAGCCTTTTTTCTTAAAAATCTGTGCAAGAGTGCTTTCAACAAACGCAAGAGCACTTCCTACAATCGCAACAACCCACATCCAGAAAACCGAGCCGAAGCCACCCAGACACAAAGCAGTAGAAACGCCGATAATATTACCCGTTCCGACTCTTGATGCTGTTGAAAGCATTAACGCCTGAAAGGACGAAATACTGCTTTTATCGTCAGGCTTTTCCGTAACGGATCTTATCTGATCTTTAAAAAGACGAAACTGTACAAAGTCGGTCTTGAATGAAAAGTATAAGCCGAAAAAAAGCAGCAGAACTATCAGGATATAGGTATAAAAATAATCGTTAAAGGTTGTCAGAAACTCCTTTAAAATCTCTGTATTAATCACAGCACAGTTAAAATTCAGACAAGGCATCGTAAGACTCCTTACAAAAAAAATTATATTATGACATATATAAAAAGTCAATTATAAATTTATATGCTTAGTGTTTGTTAAAGCTTTCATTTTATTATAAGCATATTAAAAAACACTTGGGAAAATGAAGTAAAACACAGTCGGATGAGCTTTAAAGCATACATCAACCGTGTTTTACATTAGCTTACCGTCACCCTGCCGGTATTGTGTTTTCCTTTTTAATCATCGTTTCGGCAAAAATGCCGTAGCCTTTTGTCGGATCATTCAAAAAAACGTGGGTAACAGCTCCCACAAGTCTTCCGTTCTGTATAATCGGACTTCCGCTCATTCCCTGAACAATACCCCCTGTTTTATTAATCAGTTCATAATCCGTAATTTTTATTATCATATTTTTGTCTTCCTTATCTTCAGGGTTCAGCTTTTCGATTTCGATATCATAATAAGACTTGCTCGTTCCCTCAACCGTTGAAATAATCTGTGCTTTTCCCGTTTCAACTTCTCCCTTCAGCGCAATCGGCAGCGCCACTTCTCCCCACGGAGTGCTATCAAGATAACCGAATACACCCGTTGAATCGTTCAGATACAAAACGCCTTCACGCGTGTTTTCAAAGCTTCCGCACAGCTCTCCGGCACAACCGGCTCTGCCTTTTATGCAACCGGTTATACCGGCATCCACTATATCACCGCCTGAAAGAGGAAGTATTTCGCCTGTATCAATATCACATACCGCATGACCGAGACAAGCAAAAAATCCGGTTTCCTTTTCATAAAATGTCATTGTGCCTATACCTGCCGCACTGTCTCTTATCCACAATCCCGTCTTGTACCTACCTGCCGAAACGGAATATACGGGGCTTATTTTGCTTTTATGCCTTGTGCCGTTACGAACGTACTCCACTTCAAGCTCTCTGCCCTGACAAGAGGATATAATACTCTCAACCTGTCCTGAGTTTTTCACCTCAACTCCGTCAATTACGGTTATGACGTCACCTTTTTTAATATCAGCCCCTGAAGCAGGATTAACCTTACCTTTATCGCTGTCAACATCATCAACACCGACAACCATAACACCGTCAGTAAAAAGGCGAAGTCCTACAATTTCACCTGAAGGAACAACATACTTTCTGTTACTTACCGTAAGACTAGAGCTTTTTACAGGAACGGCGTTAAAAAGGCTGATGTTTACCCTGTACTCTCCCTCTACCGTCAACGTCTTTGAAACTCTGGCCTCATTATCTTGCACAGAGCAGGTATAAAATCCCATATCAAGCTCTTTATCGCTGAAGGAATACAATTCATCAGGCAGACTGTAAAAGCCATAAACCACCGCTGACATTACACTTACAGCAACCGCAATAAAACAAAGACATAAGCATTTTATTATTTTTTTCATTTTCCACCTCCCCGCGACAATTAAAAAGTCGCAATAATAATTTTTGCTTAAGGTGAAAAAATATAAACGGAAAAAAGAGGTCAAAAAAATCCTCCACCAAAAAGGTGAAGGATTGATTTCTGAATTTTAAATTTAAAATCAGCCGATAACAAATTTGATTATCATACCGAGAACAACAATACCCATACCGACACAAAGACCGATCATACCGATATTGAGTATATCAAGAGCTTTTTCTTCATAGCCTGCTTCGATAGCCTTTTTGTAGTTCTTGTAATATACAAAAGCTACAACAGCAGTGAGAACAAGACAGATAGCAACAACAATAATCTTATCACACATAATACCTGCAACTGCAAGGAAGAGAGCTGCAAAGAGACCTACAAGAACCTTATCTCTCTTTGAAAGAACTGAAGGATCGACGGGATGCTTTGCCTTTTTCTTTGCCTTCTTACAGTTTTTGCACATATCGGGTACTACGGGAGCTGCATAAACAGGAGCAGGTTCTGCAGGAACTGCTGCAGGAGCAACCTCAGCAGGAGCACCCTCTGATTTCTGAGAGTAAACCTGAGCTGCGTAAGCAGGAGTCTCAGCAACTACTTTCTGTCCGCAAATAAAGCAAAAATCTGAATTATCTTCAATTACATTGCCACAAAATTTACAAATCATAACATATCCTCCTAAATTTTATGTATTGATTATAGCACTTAAATTCAACATTTACAATAGCTAAACTAAAATATTTATGCAAAAAATTAAAGGAATATACATATTTTTAATTACTCAAAGGAAAGAAGAGATAAAAAATGCAAAAACTGACATACTTTTTAGTCGCTTTACTGTCAGGCCTTTTAAACGGCTTATTTGCTTCGGGCGGTGGCATCCCTGCGGTCGCCTGCTTTAAGAAAAAAGGATTAAAGCAAAAAAACGCCCAGGCAACAGCTCTTTGTGTGACCTTTTTACTGTCCCTTATCAGCCTTTTATACTATTATTACAAAGGCTTTTTAAATATTCATGATGCACTTATCTATATACCCTTCGGTATTCCCGGAGCACTTCTCGGAAGTTTTCTGTTGAAAAAAGCTCCTGACAAAATATTACGAAAAGTTTTTTCCCTGTTCATTATATGGGCAGGAGTGCGAATGTTATTCTGATATGAGAGGTGCTTTATGAATTTATCCGTTGCCTTCTTTTCATTTCTATCAGCGCTTCTCGGAGCCATGGGCTTTGGCGGAGGCTCGGTGCTCATAATTTATCTTACCTCCGCCACGGACATACCTCAAAAGGAAGCTCAGGGCATCAATCTTGTATTTTTTGTTGCAACAGCTTTTTTTGCTTTAATAAGCAATACAAAAAAGAAGCTTATTGACAAAAGCGTACTCAGAACCTACCTGCCAGTCTCGGTTATCGGTCTTATCACGGGCTTTTTACTTTTACCTGTAATACCCTCGGAAATACTGAAAAAGCTTTTCGGCGGTGCTTTACTTCTCCTTGGTTTAAAGGAGCTTTTAATTAAAAACACCGCCGATAATTAATTTTTTATTTTGATGCAGGTACGTTTATTTCAAGATCTGTAAGCGGGAATGAGCAGCAAGGATGGATACAACCGAACTTGTAATCGGCAAGACGGCGGTATTCGAGAGCCTTAGGCACATAAACCTTACCGGAAATAAGATGAGAATGACAGAAGCCGCATTCACCGCTTCTGCAACGTGCAGGTGCAGAAATACCGTTCTTTTCAAGAATCTGCATTACGGAATCGTTAGATGAGCCTTCAATCTCGTAGGTGTTATCCTGAATTGTAACCCTGATCTTAACCTTCTCGGGTACACCCTCGGGATAATCAGCCTGAGACCCGGGATTATGGAATTCACCGAACATCTCGTGACGGATATATTTCTTTTCAAGGCCGAGCTTTTCAAGCTCCTTGTCAACAAAAGCATACATCTGCTGAGGTCCGCAAAGGAAAATTGAATACTTTTCATTTTCGGGAGCGTACTTTTTAATAAGCTCAGAAGTTATAAAGCCCTTTTCAAAGCCTTCGCCAGCCTTGGCATCCTCGTCACTTAAAACGTGAACCACCTTGATTTTATCACACCTTGCAGCAAGCTCTTCGAGTTCATCCTTAAAGAGAATGCTGTCCGCATTACGGCTGCCGTAAATCAGAGTCATTTCAAAATCCTCATCACCGTCAGCGATAGCATTTGCCATAGAAACAAAAGGTGTAATGCCGCTACCGCCTGCAAGACAAATCACCTTTTTGGCATCACGAAGCTCCTGATATTCAAAGTTACCGGAAGGAGCTGAAACCTCTACAGATTTTCCTACAGCCCATGTGTCAAAGATAAACTGTGACATAAGACCGCCCTCTACAAGCTTGATTGTAAGGACATATTTACCCTCAAGTGAATCCTTGGGTGAGGATGAAATTGAATAAGCTCTTGTTATTGGCATACCTTCAATATTTTCAAAAACTGTAAGATATTTACCGGCACCGAACCACGCAAGAGCCTTAGTGCCCTTTTCTTCATCGGGAACGAGCACATAGCTTTTGCAATCCTCCGCTCTGTCAATAATTTCAGCAATTCTTAGATACTGCCGTTTGGGATGAAGAGCCTTTGCAATTACCGTAGCCTGATCTGATATTTCGGGAAGCACTGCTTTACCGCTTTCAAATCTTTTCTGTCTGTCGGAAAGCATAGACAAAAACTTTTTAGCTTTAAGGGATTTTATATCTGCCATAATTATTTACCCTCCTTATTTAATGCTTTTACGACTAATCCGCCTGCTTTTTCACCTGTATAATATGCACAGCCGTAACCGTCGCCTCTTTCCTGGCTTGCACCGCAGAAGAAGAAATTATCAAAGGGCTGATCATTAAGATACTGAACGGTTCTCGGAATCATACTATCCCATTTCTCAAGCATATAACCGTAGGGCGTACCCTGAGGTGTATTGAGATAACGGGCAAAGGTCGGAGGAAGTGCAACTTCAATTTCCTCAATGTAAGGCATAATTGAAATGTTGAGAGCCTTTTCACAGGTTTCAATCATATCTCTTGCAACCTTGTTCTTGAATTTCTTATAGTCCTTAGGCTCAATATCCTTCATAACATCACCGAAGGTCATTGTAGTAAGGAAGAGCTGACTTGTGCCCTCGGGAGTACAGTCGGGAATAATTTCGTTAAGGCAGTTGATAATACAATAACCGCTGAAATAACCCTGAGCTGCATCATACTGCTTGTCGGAATCCGAATCGGGGGCAATAAATACGGAATAGTCAGTAATACCGAGCTCTTCCTTGGTTTTATTCATACCGAGGTAAACCGTTGTAAGTGCGCAAGCAATCTTTCTTGTATCAAGCATTTTGAGCTGCTTTTCAGGTACATCCTTAAGCTCAAAAAGGTCGCTCCAGACTCTGTTGGGTGAGGAGTTGCAGATGAAGTATTTGCCATAAACCTCTTTGTCGCCGTTGATAACAACGCCGGCAGGCTTACCTTCCTTCATAATAACCTTTGTAACCTCTGAATTATACCAGATTTCACCGCCCGCATCACGGATAACCTTATCAAGAGCAAGGCTCATTTCGTGGCTGCGGAGCTTGGGCACACCCGTACCGTTTTCAACATAACAGTGAAGAACGGTAAGATAGTAAAGAAAATCAAACTTTGAGGCAGGAGAGCCCATATAACACCAATAGGTATTGAAAATATCCTGTGCCTTTTTGGGCATACCGAGCGCGTCAAGAGCCTCCTTCATTGTATGTGATACCATACGCATAATATCAGGGAAATCCTTTATTGAACCTACAAGCTTTTTAGGATTATCAAGAGCGTCAAATGCCTTGAAAAGTTTTGCCGAATATTCAAAGGCCTTTATACAGCTTTCGTAAGACCCGGGAACAAGCTCATCAAGCTTTCTTGCAAAAGCCTCAAAGCCGACAGGCATACGCGCGTCAACAGTCACCATAACACCATTTTCGTTAACAAAGGCATCCTTATCCCCTTCCTTTGCAGGAACAACAAGACGGAAGGTTGAATCGTGGGTGAACCAGTCAACATCTCCGCCGAAGCGGAAAAACAAATCCTCTACATCTCCTCTTTTCTCCGATGCACTTACACCGCAAAGCTCATGAAGTGAAGGCTCAAACTCAAACCTTCCGCGCACGAACGAGGATGCGGAGCCGCCGGGAATATTGTGTCTTTCAAGCAGAAGTGTTGAAAGACCTGCTTTTGCGCAGGTTGCTGCAGCAGCAAGGCCACCGTTACCTGCACCGATGATAATTACGTCGTAATTTTTCATCATTTTTCCTCCTTAATTTCTATTTGTGATTTTTTCTTTTTTCTTATACTCATAAATACTGATGCACCGATTGCAAAAAGCAATGCAGGAAGTGCATACAAAAAAGAAAGCGGATTTGACAAATCGCCCTTTGCACCTACAAGGCTCCAAAGAACATTAAGAACAAGCATACCGAGGTTTGATGCAAGGAAATATTTACCGAAGGGTATTCCCAAAGCGCCGAAAATAAGGCTGCTTAAATCCGAAGGCATAAAGCCGCCTGCCTTGAAAACAAATACCACAGCAAAGGAATTTTCATCGGTAAAGTCGTCGAGCTTCTTAATAGCCTTAAAGCGTTTTTTCAGAGTATTTACCATATCAAGACCGGTAAATCTGCCCAGAAAATAAGGCAGAATAAGACTTGCCGCCGTTGCAATAAAGTTTACAAGCACAGCTGTGAGCATATTGTCAAAAACAATACCGGATATTACAAAAAGCACAGCCGGAGGAAAGATAAGAGCGAAAGACTTAACCACACTGAAGGCGGTAATAATAAGAGCTACCGTGAGTGTACTTCCCGTAAGATACTGAGTGAGGGCATCAACATTCTTTACGGAAATATTGTTCTTTTTCATAAACACAACACAAAGCACCAGCATCACGGGCATAAATACAAAAGAGGCAATCTGTAACGCTTTTATAAGTGTGCCGTATTTGTTTTGGCTGGCAACCTGGTTTTCTGTCATATTTTATCCACCCGACATCACATTTTTACTTTTACGACAACCTTTTTTACTTCTGACGGACTGTCATAGCACAATCCGGGTTTATGTGCATCCCAAGGGAAGAAAATTCCGTACTCCCCTGCTTCAACAACTACCGCAGAGGCTCTTTCGTTATCCTCAAAAAACATAACGTCTTCAGTATACGGAATCGAAAGCTTGACCTGTGAAATATCACATACTTTCATAACCTCTGTACCCGAAAGAATAAACTGAATATCAATATATTTCTTGTGAGCCTCAAAAGAGGACTCTGTTTTGGAGGTGTATTCCTGAATAAAAGCGAAAACTCTGTCATCATCAATCTCATATCTGCCGACAGGAAGATTCTCCTGTGCCGCCCTTCTGAGAAAAGCAAAGGCCTTGTCAAAGCCCTCATGGCATGCAACATATTTTTCACAGTTTTTTAATGAGTCAACTATCATATAATAACTCTCCTCTATATTTTATTCGAAGGGATATTTAAGCCCCATCTGCCTGCGACATTCATCCATAATTTTCATACAGCTGAGCGTTGCTTCAAAGGGAATGTATGCCGATTCCTTTTTACCTGCACGTATTTCAGCGGCACAACGGTCAAACTCGTTAAGATAGGTTGTTTTTCCGAAGGTTAGTCTTATCCCCTTCTTGCCGAGCATAAGAGCGTAAGAAGAGACATGGAAGGCAGGTATTAATATTTTACTTTTTGTGCCCTTTAAGGTAAAAATTTCCTTAAGATATTCAAAGGATATATAAAGCTCACAAACCGTATCGCCGTAAGTCAGCAGGATTTTTTCATTGACATCAATGCCGTCACGGATTTCGCCCTCACAGGTAATTTTATCGGGATATCCGAAAAGGTTATAGCAATAGGTTATAGGATAGATACCGATATCAAGCAAAGCTCCGCCGGCCGTCATAGGATTGCGGACACGGGAATCCTTACTTTTGGCAAGTCCGTGAAAAGCATAATGGATTTCTACCCTTTCAGCCTTTCCGACATCCCCGTTGTGCACCCATTTTTTTACACCGAGAGCTGTGTCGGAAAACCAAGTCCACATTGCCTCGGCAAAATAAGTATCGTTTTCTTTTGCCGTTTTTATAAGCAGCTCAACATCCGCTGCTGAAACGCCCACGGGCTTTTCACAAAGCACAGGGATTTTCGCTTCAAGTGCTCTAACGGCATATTCAACGTGAGCTGTATGAGGTGTTGCAATATAAACAGCATCAAAGCTTTTGCTTGCAATAAGCTCATCGAAGCTTTCATAAGCCCTTCCGCCGAATTTTTCGGCAAAAGCCTTAGCCCTGCTGTAGGTTCTGCCGTAAACAGCAGTAATTTCGTGGTTTCCTTTAAGAATACTTCTTGCCGTTGAAGCGGCAATGTGTCCGGGTCCTATGTAAGCCCATCTGAATTTTTCCATAGCTATCACCCGATAAGGTCTTTGATTTTGCGGTTAACCTCTTCTCTTGTATCAAGGAGCCATGCATCCTCGTGGGGATATTCCCTGAAGGTGAGGTTGATCTTACCCTTCTGCTCAATTATATCAAGACAGGTCTTTTTATCCGAAAGCTTTTCAAGTGTCTTAAGCGCTGCCATATCCTGAAGGGCGTCATAGAACACCTTTAATCGTAAGGAATGGTAAGGTGTACCATCCTTTGCAGGATAAACAATATAGCTGTCACCCGAAGGGAAAGCCTTACCTGCATCGGAATCTGTAAAGGGATCAACAACACCCTTTGAAAGGCGCTTATAATAGAAGTTGTAGCCCCAATGTAAAAATCCCTTGATGTCATATTTATATAACTGATATCCGATAACTCTCGTTCTTATTGAATCATTGCAGAAAAATCTGTTAGAAACAAAATGATTTTTCTGAGCACTGCAGTAATATACCCAGAGATTGTTCACGTTTCCGAGGAATTTATCTGCATGGTCGGTCGCAGGAATGGGATTTGAAACCACCTTAAGCTTATAGAAGAGATATTCGGAAAGTGCGTCAACAATTTTATAACCTTCAAAAAGCTTATGTATGTATTTCGAAGCCTTTCTGTACTGCGGAAGCATAAAGAGATTAGGCTCATCGCTTACGTGTATAAGTACACGGTCCTTGAGATTTTTGCCTTCGAGATATTTTTTCAGTTCAACAGAAAAAGCTTCGAGAAACTCCTTATACTCTCGGCTGTTAGCATTGGTATCCCAACCGAAAATACGCTTATAGTCGCCGTCAACCGTCGCCATAATCTTAGGAGCGTTCTTTGCACCCCATTGGGTATAAAAATGTGAAAGCTCAAAGCAATCAATATTACAACGCTCTGCCATTTCAATCCAACGTGTAAGCTTGTCAAACTTAAAGCTGTACTTACCCTTTTCAAGTGTAACATCAACAAGCTGAACTGTAGGTCTTTCACCGCCCTTTTCCGTGTCAAGAGGAGGAGTAAAAATCGGTGTAAGAACGCAGTTCATACCGTACTCACGGGCAGTTTTAAGGAAATTCTCCACCACTCTCCAATACTCATCAGAGAAAGCCTCAAAGCCGTAGTGAGACATAAGACAGTCGCTATGGAACCAATTAGTATAAACAAAATCAGAAAAATCAAGCTCAGCGTCAATAATTTCACAGTCAACGCTAACCGTCTTTTCACCTATGCTGACTTCAAGCTTATGCTTACCCGCTTCGCAATCCGCACCGTCAACCTCAAACCAGAATACATTTACGCCTTTTTTAAGGCTTACCTTATCCTTGACGGGCAGAAGTAAATCGGGATAGTATCCGCTTTTACTGAAGCGATAATAATTATCAGCACCCTTATCCCACATAGGAAGGTTGGATTTTACACCCTCTACAGAGTAGGAGTTAACCTTTTTAAAATCACTGACAACTTTAATTTCTGCCTCAGCTTCTTCACAAGCCTCTAAGGCTACCTGGAAGGATTTCTTTTCATTTTTCAGAACAGAAAAATTCTTAAGCTCTCTTTCGGGAATTTTATCGGAATCGTACAATTTTTCAAGTGAGGAAATAACTTTAATCTGCGTAATAAGTACCATCATCAGCACATCCTTTTCTTCATATTTAGTAAATTATATCATATCGTTTAAGTCTTTTCAATTACAATTACTCAAATAATTTTTTTAAATACAATCGGCTATACCGTTTATTTTTTCTTTTATCTTATTGTAATTTCTTACACCAGAGAGTATAATGTACAAAAAAACACAAGGAGAGTACAAAATGAAAAAAGTTACAACAAAAACCATCATTCAGTTTTGTCTGCCTCAGTTTGCGGTAGGTCTTTTTACGACAATGCTGAATAACTACCTCATCTACTTCTACCAACCCACGGAAAGCTCAGGACTTCCCACCCTTATTACCCAGGGTACGGTTTTCCTCGGTGTTCTCACCGTTATCGGATTTATCAAGGCAGTAGGCCACGTCATTGACGCCGTAACCGATCCTCTCGTTGCAAATCTTACCGACAGAAGTAAAAACAAAAACTGCAGACGAATTCCTTTTATGAAGATTTATGCACTTCCCTTTGCTCTTTCTTCACTTCTTATTTTCTGGACACCTTCCGACACTCCCGGTATGCTCAACAATATCTGGGTAGGCGTTTTCATCTGGCTTTACTATGTTTTCTATACACTCTATATGATTCCTCACAACGCCCTTTTACCTGAAATGATAAGTGAGCCTGAAAAAAGAGTAAGTGCTTACACAATGCACTCTATGTTCTTTGTAACCGGCAGTATGCTCGGCTATGCAACACCTGCTCTCGTTTCACTTATGAAGAACGCTCTTTCTCTCACTCCTCTTATGGCTTGGAGAGTAACCTTTGCGATTTTCACCTTAGTAGGCGTTATACTTCTTTACGTTCCTTGCTTCACTATAAAGGAAAAGGATTATGTAAACTCCGTTATCCCTCAGATTTCACTTTCACAATCCCTTAAGCACGCTTTCAAAAACAAGCACTTCATCATTCTCACAATCGGTCAGCTTCTTGAAGGAACGGGTATGTCCTTCTTCCAGGCCTGCATTATGTACTACATAACAAGCCTTATGAATATTCCCGAGGAGCAGTCCATTATCATTATGGCTACCTCTATTGTAGGCTCACTTGCTCTTTATCCCTTTATCGGCAAATGGGCAAAGAACAAGGGCAAAAAGATACCCATGATTGCCGGATGTGCTGTTTTTGCACTCAGCGAATTTGTAATATGCCTTTGTGACAAGATTCCCGGCAACAGCATGACAATCGCTATCGCCTTTGCACTTGTTGTTTCCTTCCCCTTCGCTGTTCTTAACGTGCTTCCCGGTTCAATGATGAGCGATGTTATCCAGTACGATACAATTAAAAGCGGTGTTAATCAGGAAGGTATCTTCGGTGCCGCAAGAAGCTTCATCACTAAAATGGGTACTTCAATAGCAACCATGATCGTTCCCTCACTTGTAGCCGTAGGTGCTTTAAGCGGAGAAAACGTAGGCAGAAAAGGTCTTATGCTTTCAGCCATTGTCGGCGGTATTATCTGCCTTGCCGCAGTAGCTGTGTTTGCCTTCTATAACGAAAAGGAAGTTCTCGGTGTAATCCGAAAAGCAAAAGAAGAAGCAAAGGCTGAATAAGGAGGCAGTTATGATGAAAAAGAAGATTTTTAAATCAAAGGAATTTTGCCTTGCAATACTTATTCCTGCTTTTATCTATGGGCTTGCACTCCCCTTTTTCTGGGGCAACAACCCAGCTTCTGAGCTCGGCACCCTCTCACTTCTTTGTGAGTCTCCCGACAAAAAGATTTACTTCTGGCTCTGGGGTATTCTTACCTCGGGAAGCATCATTGCAAACACTCAGCTTCTTTATTCAAGATACAATATCAGAAGTAAGGTTTCAAACTTCTTCTGTCTTCTTTCCTTCATCGGCGTTTGTGTTGTTGCTCTGACTCTCGGCCACAGCATCGAGGATTGGAATCCCAAAAGAATTGCCCATTGGGTTGCAACGGGACTTTTCATTGCCTTCACGGTAGTTCCTCTTCTGCTTCCCTTTATTCAGCACAGAAAAGAAAACAAAAATTTCCCGATTTTTGCTGTTTGCACCGTGCTGGTTCTTATGAGCTTTGTTGTAATTTTTGTTTTCGTCGGCAAGAGTGCTCTTATGGAAATGATACCTATTGCACTTATAGAGATTTTTCTGTTTACCGTTAATTTTACCAAGGTTTTTAAGACACAGGAGCTGTGTGAGACAGCAAAGCAATAAACATACCTTCATATAAAATCAGCAAAAAGGCGAAGTTTGTTTATAGCACAAAACACATAAACACAGTTTTTGTCATATTTTAAGCTTATATATGTTCAAAGGGTTTCTTGAAGCTTTAAATCTTCAAGAAACCCTTTATTTATCTTGTTTTATGCGGTCTGCACTTTTTTTAATTCACGCTGTCATAAATCTCATAGAAGTTGCCGATAAATGCTGTTGCGGCGTTCTGTCCGTAGGAAATAAGACACCATGTATCGCTATCAAGAGCACCTGTATGCTTGTTGTACTGATAACCTGCAAGCACATAATTTGCGGGGTTAGCAACATAACCTGCGGCATCATTCATAAGATCCATAATGATAATATCTTCACCGGTATACTCTCTGATTGGAGCAAGTGCAAAGCCATCTGCACCGTCACCGCCGATGAGAAGCTCACCGAAGGTCTCACCGGGACTCATATAAACCTTCATGCTGTCACCGATTTCAAGGTAGCCTACCTCTGTAACGGTGTAATATTTACCTGAGTTATCCTTAAGAATAAGATTGTCAGGAATAGAAGCTTTTGCAAGAAGTCCGATAACATTGTTTTCTATTCTAACCGTAAACTGCTTAAGCTGTATGTTAAGCACGGGATCAACCTTTTCCTCGGATGCGGTTTTAAGTCCCTTATACCATATTGAATAGTTCTTTTCTGAGCTGTACTGCTCAACACCAAGCTTATCTCCGAGCTGAGCATTAAGCACAATTCTCTCTTTTTCGTTCATACTCATACCGAGAAGAATATAACCTATTTCATAGCCGTAACGGATAATCTCATCGTGAGCACTTAAATCATTAAAGCAGTCCCTGGTCTTGGCTCTTGCTGATGTAACAGTTGAAACATTACCCTGGATAAAAATGAAGTTATAGCCTGCCTGGTTAAGAAGCTTTTCCGTATACCAGATAAAATCAGCGCTGAATTTTTTATCAAAGGAAACAAGAGTGCTGCCGCCGGTTTTAGCCCAGTCATAGCTTGCGGCCTCGGGATGTACGCCGGCAGTCGCAATAATTGTAGGTGTAGCTCCGTCCGCAAAGGGAAGGAATTCAAGCTTGTAAAGGTTCTTATCAAGAGCAATAGGAGCAGTTCTGTCAGAGAGGTAACCCTCAAGCTCAAGCTCTGAATAATAAAGCTCTCCCTTTGTCATATCGGAAAGAGCTGTTTCAACAGCCTTTCTTGAGCCTCTGACAAGTGAATTAATAAAGGAACGTTCAACACCGTATCTGACCTTTTTTGAAGAGAAATTGTTGAACATAACGCCCACAGGATCCGTCCACACCCCCTGAGAATCAATGCCCGTATGAATGTGAGTGCAGGTTACATTGATGCTGACAATATTGTATTTATCAGCAAGATCCTTCATACCCTCGCGGATAAGTCTTACGTCGGCGTTTGCAAGTCCCATCGCATCAATAGAAATAAATACAACATTACCTCTGCCCGAGCCATCGTTCATAACAATGGCACGTGCCATAAGATCTTCTTCGTTACCGTCATCATCCTTGTACATTCCGTCGCCGTAAATATAAGGCACATAGGCACCCTTGGCGTATCTCTTGCTTCCGAAATCGTCAGGAAGCACCGAAGCCTTGCCGTAGCCGAGACTCCAAACCTTCTCGCCCTGAGGACTGTCAATAAAGGTATCCATACCCTTGTAGAAATTGCCGTAGGTATTGATGTCAAAATCCTCATAATCACCTACTGCAGCTGAATCAGGCATAAACATTGCAAGAACCTTACCAAGAACGTCGTTGAGAAAAAAGTTACTCAAGTAATTTACAAATTTTGCAAGACTCTTCTGTGAATCAGCGTTGCTGTTCTCCTCAACATATTCAGCAACAGTTGCGTAGTCGTTTGTCTCATTAGCAGCATAGACAAAATTCGGCATAAGCATACAAAAACAAAGCACTACAGCAATAATTGAAAGAATTTTTCTTTTCACAAACAATCTCTCCTTTAAATTCAATTAACACTATATATAAACAATTTTAACACAGGTTTGATAAAAAATCCATTGTCAGCATTTATATTTATTATCCATAAAAATTGTTAAAAACAAATAAAAAATGAGCTGTAAAAACTTCGTTTTTACAGCTCAACAATAAATTACGGATTATTCAGCAACCTCTTCAGCTGCTTCCTCTGCTGCTTCTTCAGCAACAGCTTCCTCAACTGCCTCTTCAGTTTCTGCTGCGGGCTCGAGAAGAGCGCGGATTGAAAGGCTTACACGCTTCTTATCGAAGTCGATTTCAGTAATCTTAACTGTAACCTCTTCGCCAACGGAAAGAACTTCCTTGGGAGAAGCAATGTGACGGTCAGCGATCTGTGAAATGTGGATAAGACCATCGATGCCATCGATAACGGTTGCGAATGCACCGAACGTTGTAAGGCCAACAACCTTTGCAGTTACAACTGAATCAACGGGATAATCTCTCTTGAGGATTTCCCAGGGATTGTCTTCGATTCTCTTATAGCCGAGAGAAATCTTTCTCTTTTCAGCGTCAAGAGCCTTAACAAATACCTTAACGGTATCGCCAACGTTAACAATTTCTGAGGGGTGCTTGATTCTCTTCCATGAAAGCTCTGAGATATGTACCATACCGTCAACACCACCAAGGTCAACAAATGCACCATAGTTTGTAAGAGACTTAACTGTACCTGTGAACTCCTGACCTTCAGCAATATCAGCCCAGAATGCTTCTGTAGCTGCCTTGCGTTCCTCACGGAGAACAGCACGGATTGAACCTACAACTCTCTTCTTCTGCTCGTCAAGATCAATGATTCTGAACTTAACGGTCTGCTTTACAAGCTGTGCAAGATCTTCGTCCTTTGCAAGGCCTGTCTGTGAAGCGGGAATGAATACTCTTGCGCCCATGGGGTAGCAGATAACGCCGCCTCTTACTGCTTCTGCAACAACAGCTTCAACGATTTCGTCAGCTTCCTTTGCAGCAACAATGTTCTTCCATGAAGCTCTTCTGTCGTAAAGACGCTTGGAAAGCTTCATAGTGCCTTCATTGTCATTAGTTTTCATGATAATGAGGTTGAGCTCGTCACCAATCTTAAGCTCCTTTGCGGGATCCGCTGTGGGATCGTTGCTGTACTCTTCAACGGGGATAAAACCGGCATATTTTCTTCCGATGTCAACCTGAATCTCGTTGGGGGCAATGCCTACAACAATGCCAACGACGTTGGGGTTGTCACTTGTATCGTCAATGCTGTCAACGGCTGCAAAGAACAGCTCCTGATCCTGCGTCTCCTTTGTAATTTTGTTGTCATTAAAGTTTTCGGTCATAATGACTTCAACCTCCTTTATTATACGTGCAGGTGTTGATGCACCTGCTGTTATACCAATTTTTTCGCAACCTGCAAAATCAAGGTTCATAAGCTCCTCAGGTCTTTCAATAAGATATGTCCTGCAGTTTTGCTCACAGACGTTTTTCAGCTTAACGGTATTGGAGCTGAACAAACCTCCGATAACAAGCATCACATCGTTTCTTTTCGAAAGCATCTCTGCTTCATCCTGCCGATTTTGGGTAGCTTTACATATTGTATCAAAAGAAATCGGATTTGTACATACTTTTTGAAGAATTTTTCCGCATTTTTTCCACTCTTTTACCGAAAAAGTTGTCTGTGCGACAACGATTATTTCCTTTGAAGCAAATTCATCGTTTTTCTCAAGAATTCCGAGCAGCTCTTCCTCGTTTCTGAACACATATGACTCACCCTTGCAGTGACTCCTGAAGCCGCAAACTTCAGGATGCTTTTCATCGCCGGCAATGAGAACAACGTTATCCTCACGGGAATTTTCTTTGATTATCTTGTGAATTTTAATAACATAGGGACAAGTAGCATCAGTATATGGAATCCCTTTTTCTTCAAGCTCTTCAATAACCTGCTTTGTAACCCCGTGAGCACGGATAACAACCTCAAAGCCCTCAGGCGTGTCGCACGGATTTTCAACTATCCGCGCTCCCCTTTTTTCAAGCTCCTCTATAACCTGAGGATTATGAATTATCGGTCCGAGTGTGCAGACCTTTTTACCTTCATCAAGCTTCTGATTAAGAATTTTTACTGCTCTGTTTACGCCGAAGCAGAATCCTGCCGTTTTTGCAGTTTCAAGTTTCATTGCTTTCACCTTCATTGGCCCTGTTCCAAAGAGCCTTGATTTCATTCATTATTATTTCGGTTGCGTTTTTTGTTTCTTTTGATTTATTTTCCCCTTTAAAACCAAGATCGCAGTTTTTTATAACCCTACCGAATATCACCTTGACAACCGGGCGAAATTTTCCGTCACCGGGTATACGGTACAGACAGCAGGGAAGAACATCTGCTCCCGAAGTTCTAGCAAGGTAACCTACACCTGAAAGACCGTCAACAGGCGATACACTTTCGCTGTCACGCACCCTCCTGCCCTCGGGAAAAATACCGAGCACCCAATCTTTTTCCAGAACCTTCAGAGCGTATCTGAGCGCCTTTCTGTCAGCGGATTTCCTAACCACGGGAAAAGCATTCATGCGAGCAAAAAATTCTGCTAAAAATCTTTTTTCGAAGATCTCACTTTTAGCCATAAAATGCACTCTTCTCGGACAGTTTGCAACAATAAATGCCGGATCGGGAGTTCCGATATGGTTACAGGCAATTATCAGCCTTCCCTCACTGGGTACATTTTCCCTGCCAATGCATTCACTTGAATATACAATATGGGAAAGAACCTTTACTATTGGTTTTATGGCGGAATATGTGTGATACCTCTTTAAACGGGAATAATCAAAATACAATCAGATCAACTCTTCAAAATAAACTGTATTTATATGTTTTCCTTAATTGTATTAATTATTAATTCAATTGATTGCTGAAGATCAATATCGCTTGTATCACAAAGAATTGCATCGTCAGCCTGCTTCAAGGGTGCAATTGCCCTGTGTGAATCATCGTAGTCACGCTTGATCATATCATTGAGAACTTCCTCATAAGATGCTTCCACACCCTTTTCCTTAAGCTCCTTATATCGTCTTTCTGCCCTTGCCTCAGGTGAAGCGGTAAGGAAAATTTTAACGTCAGCATCAGGAAGCACAACTGTACCGATATCTCTGCCGTCCATTATACAGTTATTGCTCTTTGCTAAGTTCTTCTGCAAATCAAAAAGATACTGTCTTACCTTCGGCACAGCGGAAACCCTTGAGGCCGCCATTGAAGCCTCAGGCGTTCTGATATCACTTGAAACATCCTCGCCATTCAAGAACATTCTCTGCTCACCGTCTGTAAATTTAAGCTCAACCTTGAGATCATCCGTAAGAGTTGAGATAACAGCTTCATCGTTCTGAATATCAACACCTAGTCTTAAAGCGTTGAGGCCTACCGTTCTGTAAAGAGCACCGGTATCAATGTATATAAAGCCGAGCTCTGCAGCCGCTTTACGTGAAATTGTACTTTTGCCTGCGCCCGCAGGACCGTCAATAGCAACGTTAATAACCTTCATTTTATTCACCTTCAATAATTTTATAATTCGTTGTTTATTACAAGCCTTCGCTCGCTGCTTTTGATTCTTTTCTTGTAAGAAAAGAATCAAAAGAACTTTACTTGTATTTTATTCTGTTGCTGACTCCCCTGCAAGTCTGCCTGTCGAAAAAGCAATCTGCAAATTATATCCGCCGGTATACGCATCAACGTCAATCACCTCACCGGCAAAGAAGAGTCCCTTTACAAGCCTTGATTCCATTGTTTTAGGATCAATCTCCTTGGTGCTTACACCGCCGGAGGTAACAATAGCCTCTTCAATGGGACGGAAGCCGTTAACCGTAACCTTCAAATCCTTAAGAACGTTAACAAGCATTCCCCTTTGCTCCTTGGTAACCTGATTAACCTTTGTAGAAGGTCTGATACCGGAAAGCTTAACGATTACGGGAACAATTTTTTTAGGAAGAAGAGCATCAAGGGCATTTATGAAATTCCTGTTTGCATTTTCAAGGAAATCACGTTGAATACGTTTATCAAGCTGCTCATAGGTAAGTCCGGGTTTAAGGTCAATATGAATCTCATACTTTCTGGGCTTCATATTTTTCATATGAGCACTTGCGCTTAAAATTACGGGGCCTGACACACCGAAATGGGTGAAAATCATTTCACCAAAATCCTTGTAAATCTCCTTGTAGCTTTCGCTGTCAAGCACAGTAATCTCTATATTACGAAGAGAAAGTCCCTGCAAGTCCATACAGAATCCCTCGTGACACACCAGCGGTACAAGTGAAGGCTTAAGCTCCGTTACGGTGTGCCCTGCCTGCTTTGCAAGAGTATAACCGTCGCCCGTTGAACCTGTCAGAGGATAGGATGCTCCGCCCGTCGCAATGATAACCGCATCAGACAAATGCTCTGTGCCATCCTCAAGCTTGACGCCCTTTATTTTGCCGTCATCAATCAAAAGCTGTGTAACTCTGCCCTTAATGCGTTTTGCTCCGCTGTCCCGGCTAAAGCTGTTAAGAGCATCAACAACATCTACAGCCTTATCGCTTTCCGGAAAAACTCTGTTTCCTCTTTCCACCTTTACGGGCACACCCATATCTTCAAAAAATTCAATTGTATCAATGGGCATAAACCGTGAAAAAGCGCCGTATAAAAATCTGCCGTTTGTAGGCACAGCTGAAATAAGATCATTTATAAGAGTACAGTTATTAGTTATATTGCAGCGACCCTTACCTGTAATCATGACCTTTCTTCCGACTTTGTCGTTACGCTCAACAACAAGCACATCAGCGCCGTTCTCTCCTGCAATACCCGAAGCCATAAGACCTGCGGCACCTGCACCTACAACAATAATTTTTTTACTCATTTATCATTCTCCCGATAATCAAAATCCAATAAAATATTATACAGTAAATATATTGATTTTTCAAGTGCTTTTAAATGATAAAGCAGCAACGGAAATCAATTCCGTTGCTGTTTATGCTTTAATAATTATCTGATTTTAAAGAATGCAAGAAGCTTCTTAATAAATTCTCTTACAAAGTTGAAAAGCACTTCAAAGGGAGATTTTTTGCCACCCTTTTCAGGCTCACTGTCATCCTCGATAATGCTGTCTGATTCTGCATCGTAAGCAGTAAAACGGGCAAGACTGTAATTGTCACAGGTTGCTTCCTCGGCACCGAAGAGAAGAGAGGTATAAAGAACACCCGTAGCACCGGTCTGACCGTGCTGAATACCTTTGATGAACCAGGTCTTTTCAGCAAAGAGACAGGTTGAAGCGTCAACTGTCTTATCAGGTGAAATATATTTCGCATCCTTATCCTTAAGGTAGCTTTCACTTAAGGTTGTACCGTAAGGTGCAGTTGTTGCACCGAAAGAGCTGCTCTTGGTATGAACAACGGTATCACCGGTTTCTTCCCATCTGTCCATAAGAGGAAGAGACGAAAAACCGTATCTTGAAATAACGGCAAATCTGCCTTCCTTATCAAAATCAAGTAAAGTATCGTGCCTTGCGCTTCTGACATCTGAATACTTTTCAATTTTTTCCTTAAGCTTCATTGAATCAGCATCGGTGAGGTAATTTGTAAAAATATAGTCGCGTGCTGCTTCATAATCTGATTCGGGAACCATTGCCCAGATTGAAGGCCAACGGGCAAAAAGAGGAACAAGTGTATCCCTGAAAATTCCGGGAGCAACCGCATCAAGAGCTGAATTGAGAACCTCGGAAAGACCTGCAGGAATGCCCGCAAGTGAAAATACATCCATAATGCTCTCAACAAACGCTCTGTCCTCTGATGCACCGAGGATACCCTTAACGGTGCTCATAAGAGCTTCACCGTCGGTTTCAAAGTTACCGACAAGGAATTCACCGAGATAGTTTACACCGTCAACAACGGGAGTATCATAAACAATACCTGAAATTTTATCATCACCGTAAACGCTGAGATAGGTAAGAATAACAACTGAACCAAGTGAATGAGAAGCAAGAGCAACCTTCTGACAGCCGGACTTTTCAATTGCATAATTTACAAGCTTATCAAGATCTGCAGCTGCATCAAAAGGATCGCATCTCCAGTCCCAGTCAAGGCGAAGTCTTGAGTTTTTGCTTACAGTTGAAGGAAACTTGAGAATTGCACCGGAATTTTCCTTTGCTGAGCCGTCAGCATTGTAGAAATAGTCCGCAAAAATAATATTGAACTGGTCGCTGATGACCTTTGAGAGCTTATCTGCATCCTTATCTGCAGCATAAACTATGAGAGCGGGAGCTATTTCATCAGTTACCATTCTCTTTACTTCATCAACACTCGGAAAAGCATATTCTGTTGACGGGTCATTAATATCGTGATAAAGGTTGCTGGATGAAATACCGGGAACGTAAACTAAAGGACAGGCTTCGCTATTTGCCGCATATGAAACGGGCACAACAGAAAAAGCCATAACAAGTGCCAGGCAAAGAGAAAGAATTTTAAGCATTTTCTTCATTTTTACTACTCCTTTTTTCTTTTTGTAAATTCTACCATACAAAAATTATTATTTCAAGATTTTTTAAAAATTATATCAGAAACAATTTTCGATTAAACAGTTCACTATAATTTGTTTCAGCAAAAAACACAGCCAAGAATTGACTGTGTTTTATCTTATTATGACCTCGCAGGTCAGAATTCTTTCTTGAAAGAAAAAATCAGAGAACTTTACTTTTTCTTCTGTTCAATCTGCTTTAACGCGGTCATATTGGCAAGGAAAAGTCCTGCGCAAAATGCCAGCAGCACAAAGCCTGTAATTTTAAAGGTAGTCGCAGTTGCAACAAAACCGTATATAAGCTGAGAGCTGAAGCCTATAGCATAGGCACCGCCCATATGAAAGCCCGTAATATCCGCAGAATACCTTGCACCGAAACGTTCGGGAATATTATGAAGAACACTCGGGAAAACAGGCCCGAAGCCGAAGCCCATAAGAAGGAAGCCCACAAGAGAAATCTTACCTATCGGCAAAAGAAGAACTCCGACACCGACAACAGAAAAAGCAATGCCAAGCTTTATCAGTTTATTATCGCCCAATTTTGTAGCCACTATACCTGAGACAAGTCTGCCCAGCATTATACCTGCGTAATAAAGAGAAACCCATTTAGCCGCAACAGCCGGATCCAGGGCGAACACATTAACAACATAGGTTGCACCCCATGTTCCGCAGATAAATTCCATACTGCAGTAAAGACCGAGCGAAAGAATACTGACAGGCACACCCTTCATTTTTATTATTTCGAAAAAGCCTTTATCTTCCTTTACTTCACCGTCATCAGAATTTACAACAGTGTTTTTTTCTGCATTTATCCACTTGCGCATTACAGCAACAACTGAAAGAGCTATAATTACCTGCAACAGCGCAACAACACGGTATCCGTTTCGCCAGGAACCTGTTTCACCGTTAAGAAAAAGAGACATAATCATCGGGCTTACTGTTACACCAACGCCCCAGAAGCAATGAAGAAAATTCATATGTGATGCATTGTAATGTAGGGAAACAAAGTTATTGACGCCTGTATCAATGGCACCTGCACCGTAACCTAAAATTATACTGAAAATAAGCATCAGAACTATATTAGGCGAAAAACTGATACCTACAAGACCAAACGCAGTAACAAGAATTGAAACAAGTGTAACTCTTGCCGTGCCGAATTTTCTTATCAGCGTACCGGATACAAAGCTCACTCCTCCCGTGCATACTCCGATGATAATGCTCATTACCGAAGCAAAGCTTTCAGGAACATTCATTTCGCCGTGAAGCACAGGCCAGGCAACACCGAGCAAAGAATCGGGAAGACCCAATGAAATAAATACAACGTAAATTACAATAAGAATAGTTATCATAGCATCAAACGAAACCTTACTCGGTAAAGCACTTGACAAGAACTGCTTTTTGTGCGTGAAGTCTGTTTTCAGCCTCGTCAAAGATTTCCGCTGCGTGTGCTTCAAGTACCTCTTCAGTAATCTCCTCTCCTCTGTGAGCGGGAAGGCAATGAAGCACCATTACGCCCTTATTTGAGGCTTCAACTGCAGCATCATTAATCTGATAATCCTTGAAAATCTTCTTTCTTTCCTCAGCTTCTCCCTCCTGACCCATGGATGCCCACACGTCAGTATAAAGCACATCTGAGCCCTTGCAAGCTTCAATAATGTCCTCTGTAATAAGAAGTTCACCGTTTTCCTTCGCCCAGGCAACAACTGTCTCATCAGGCTCATAACCCTTAGGACAAGCAATTGCAACCTTCATACCCATCTTGATACAGCCTACAATAAGGCTGTTTGCCATATTGTTACCGTCACCGATATAGCAAAGCTTAAGACCCTTGATATCCTTACCCTTATACTCACGGATTGTCTGAAGATCGGCAAGCACCTGACAAGGATGACAGAAATCTGTAAGTCCGTTGATTATGGGAATTGAACCGTATTTAGCAAGATCCTCAACCTCCTGCTGTTCGAAGGTTCTTATCATTATACCGTCAAGGAAGCGTGAAAGAACTCTTGCGGTATCCTGAACAGGTTCACCTCTGCCTATCTGTAAATCCTTTGAAGAAAGGAATAAAGGCTTACCGCCGAGATCGTGCATACCAACCTCAAAAGAAACCCTTGTTCTTGTTGATGATTTCTGAAAAATCATACCGAGAGTTTTGCCTTCAAGTATGTGATGCTTGATGCCTGCCTTTTTCTCAGCCTTAAGCTTATCAGCAAGGTCGAGTGTATCTGCAATTTCTTCCGGCGTCCAGTCCAGAAGCTTAAGTAAATGTTTCATCTGTATTTCCTTCTTTCTGTCCGTAAAAAGGACGAGTTTTCGAATATTATACACTTTAACCCTTTAAATGTAAAGATTTATTGCATAAATATTCAAATAAAATTTTTATGATGAGTTCACCAGCTTTTCTCTTGACAAGTAAGTAGATATATTATATAATTCTCTAAACTGATAAGCGAGCCGGTGTGTTGGAATTGGCAGACGAGGCGGACTCAAAATCCGTTGGTAGCGATACCGTGCGGGTTCGACCCCCGCCACCGGCACCAAAACAGGGGTGTATTTTTTACACCCCTGTTTTTATATAATCTGACAACCTTACACATATAACAATCCCCGACAAAATCGTCAAAGACTTTGCCGGGGAGTTATTTTTAAATAAATTCGTCTGCTGTGGATTCTGATTCAGGAGATGTTTCCGGATAGAGAACATCTGTATATCCGTAAGGTACGATGAAATTATATGCATTTGCACCGTTTTTAAGATATGTTACCGTTGCGCTTTCTTTAAAAGCACCGTTGATACCGTATTCGTTAATACCGAGAAGCTCCCCTGCCTTGTAGTAATATTTCAGAGTAGCTGTTCGCATCGGGTTGGTGAAGCTCTCACATACAACTGTCTTTCCGCCGAAGCTTTCAATCGTCGCTTTGCCGCTCCAATTTTCACCGGGAAGGAGATCTGCTACCGCAGAGCTGACATCAAACGGAGCACTGAAAAGCTTCGGCACCTTTATATACACAGCTTTTTCTTTAAGAATAATATAGGTACCGTCTTCATTGTTAAGCAACGAATACTCTAATTCATTCACCTTTGATGTAAGCAAGTAGGAGTCCCCGTATTTTGAAAGCGTTACAGGAACATTACCGTATTTTTTATCGGTAACTCTGTAAATAAACGTAAAGCTTTGAGCTTCAAAAATATTTTTAAGGTTTGCAGTTCTGTACACGTTAAGATCCTTTGCGGACGGATTGGTAATTACTGAACAGATATTACTCCACTCGTACCACTTTAACGCCGCTCCTGCCTTTTTAAAAGGACGGATACGGAACTGGTAGCTTGTATCACTTGAAAGATTGGAGATGATGCAGTTAAGGGTATCGCGTGAATATACGGTTTTTACAAGCTTCCAGCTTCCGTTAGAATTCACACATACTGCATACCCTGAAGCGTCAACAGCTTTTGACCATTTGAGACCTACCGCCGAAGCATTTACTCCTGTGATTTCAGCATTGATTTTATTACCGTCAAGTGTCTTTACACTAAGCAGATTGGATATAGCACCGTACACCACCTTACCTGCAACCTTTGTATAAGGGCGGATTGCAAAAAGGTAAGACGTATTGTGACTGAGATTGCTCACCGTTCCGCTGGTTCTGGTAGCAGCCGGTGTACCAATTGACTGCCATTTTCCGTTTTTATGCTGATAAACAACATATCCTACAGCACCGGGAACCGAATCCCAGTAAAGATTTACACTGTTAACAGAAGCCTTTGAGGTAAGCTTAGTCGCTACAAGTCCCTTTGTTCTCGCACTTACAACAGGATATCCGTCACTGTAAATCATTTTGCCTGACTCTATACGGTAGCTTCTTACGGCAAAGGTATAAGTATTTGACGCATAAAGCCCCGTTACGGTATAGCTGGTTACATTAACATCCTTAAAAACGTTCCAACCACCGCCCGATTTATAGTAAATTCTGTAACCGGATACATTGCTGCCCGCTTTCCACGAAAGCGTTACTGAGTTTGCGGTTATGCTGCCTGCCGTAAGTCCAGAAGCCTTTCCGGGCTTAACCGCTGCATAAGCTGAAACGGACAGCATTGAGAACAGCAGCAGCGCACAAAGCAATGCAGCCGTAAGTTGTTTTATTTTTTTCATAATTATAAATCCTTTAAGTGTTTACTTCTGCTGGGGTGTCTTAACTTTCTCAAAGCCTTTGCTTCAATCTGTCTGATACGCTCTCTTGTAACGTTGAACTCCTTACCAACATCCTCAAGGGTGTGAGGTGTGCCGTCACGAAGACCGAAGCGAAGACGGAGAACCTCAGCTTCTCTGGCGGTGAGAGTTTCAAGAACCTCGTTGACCTTTGTACGAAGGAAGGTCATAGCTGCTGCGTCTGCAGGAGAAAGTGCATCCTCGTCGGGGATGAAATCGCCAAGATGGCTGTCTTCCTCTTCACCGATGGGTGTTTCAAGAGAAACGGGCTCCTGAGAAATACGAAGGATTTCACGTACCTTTTCAATAGGCATCTTAAGCTCCTGTGCAATATCCTCAGGAGAAGGATCCTTACCCTTTGTATGAAGAAGCATATTGCTTGTCTTTTTAACCTTGTTGATTGTTTCGACCATATGCACGGGAATTCTGATTGTTCTGCCCTGGTCGGCAATAGCTCTTGTAATAGCCTGTCTGATCCACCAGGTTGCGTAGGTTGAGAATTTAAAGCCCTTTGTATAGTCAAACTTATCAACAGCCTTAATAAGACCGAGGTTACCCTCCTGAATAAGGTCAAGGAACATCATGCCTCTGCCCACATATCTTTTTGCAATGGAAACAACAAGACGGAGGTTTGAATTTGTAAGAATGTCCTTTGCTTCCTTGTCACCGTTGGAAATACGGATAGCAAGCTCAATTTCCTCCTCTGATGAAAGAAGCTTTGCTGTACCGATATCCTTGAGGTAAACCTTTACGGGATCTTCTATTACGCTCTTGGGGTCGCCGAGCATTATATCATATTCCTTAGGAACGTCAATGTCAACGGAGATTTCCTCAATGCTTTCATCGGTAAGGTCATCAATAATCTCAACGCCGAGTGATTCAAGCTTGGAGTAAATTTTTTCCATTTCCTCCATATCAATATCAGCTTCAATAACAACGGTATCAATTTCTGTTGTTGTAAGCTTACCTGCAGCACTACCTTTATCAATAAGTGCTTTGAGCATACTGTTTTTATCTGATCTTTCCATAATGTTACTTCCTTGCCTTTCTTTGCTTATATGTTAAAATTAATAATTTACTTTTTAAACAGATTGAGAAAATCCTCATCGCTCATATCGGAGAATGCGAGCTTCTGCGATTTTTTCTCTTTGCTTTCACGCATAGCCCGTAAGCAATCTGCACAGGCTTTGATAGAAACGCTTAAGCTTTCATGCTTTTTTACAATGCCCACAAGCTCACTCATTTCTTCGGCCGTAAGCTCCTGAGAAAAGAATGTTAGATCAAGGCTTCTGCTTTCATTTATTTTGTCCCGTATTACTGAAAATATCTTACGGTAAACCGCAACAGAAAAATCCTCCTCCGTAAGGTCATTTTCCATTTTTCTGTAAAGCTCGGGGCTTCGCATAAGCGCGGCAATGAGCATCTGCTCCGCCTTTATGCTTTTAATATCCGTATCGTTAGCAAGCGCCGCCTTTGTGTTGGCACTCATTGAGTTGTGCTGAATATCACGGAACTGTTTTTTTTCATTCTGCCGTACATTCCGTCGCGAAAGCTGCTCGATTCTGATAAGAATTGACTGCTTGGCAACTCCCAGTTCTTCGCTGAGTCTTGAAGCGTAGATATCACAGGCAATCTGACTTCTTGTGGAAGCCAGCACCTCTGCCGCTTTTTCGAGAAATTTCATCTTCCCGTCAGAGGTTGCAATATCATACTCGCTTTTGAGCCTTACCAAAGCAAACTCAATATCATTTGCCGCTCCCTCAATCAGGCTACGGTAACGCTCGGGACCGTAATTGCGCAATATTTCATCAGGGTCCTTGCCACCGCTTAAATGTACGACCTTAAGCTTCATGCCGATGGAATTGAAAATTCCTATTGCACGGGCAGTTGCCTTCTGACCTGCTTCGTCGGCGTCATAGGAAAGAATGACCTCATCGCAATAACGCGAAAGCAGATGAGCCATTTCACTCGTGAGAGCTGTACCGAGACAGGCGATTACATTGTCAAAGCCTGCCTGATGGAGCGAGATTGCATCCATATAGCCTTCAACAATAATAAGTGAATTTTCCTTAGAGTTTTTCGCAAAATTAAGTCCGAAAACACCTAAGCTCTTTTTATAAACAAGGGTATCTGAGGAGTTAATGTATTTTGGCTTACTGTCGTCAAGAACACGTCCGCCAAAGGCAACAACGTTACCCCTTGCATCTATAATAGGCACCATCACCCTGTTGCGGAATGAATCATAAAATCTGACCTTACCGTCCTTATCACTGCGGTTTGCCAGGTTTGCTTCAAAAAGCTCCTCATAGGAATAGCCCTTTTCTCTCATATGACGGAGCAAACCGTCCCATTTGTTAGGAGCATATCCCAAACCGAATTTTGTGATTGTGCTTTTTTTATAGCCACGCATTTTAAAATATTCCAGACCCGCTTTGCCTTCTTCGCTATAAAGACAGGAGTTAAAAAAACGTGCAGCTTCTTTGTTTATTTCATAAGTCCTCTTACGCTTTCTGGCAAGAGAATCGTCATATCCGTCGGTGGGCATTGCCATAGAAGCCTTCTGACAAAGAAAGCTGACAGCCTCCGTAAAGTCAAGATTTTCAGCACGGCGGATAAAATTTATAACCTCGCCGCCTGCGCCGCAGCCGAAGCAGTAATAGCTCTGACTTTCGGGATATACGGTAAAGGAGGGAGTTTTTTCATTGTGGAAGGGACAAAGTCCGACAAGGTTTTTGCCTCTTCGTTTAAGCTGAACATAGGAGGAAATGACCTGTTCAATGTCGCAGCGCATACGTAATTCATTCAAAAAGTCGTCTGTGAACCTTGCCATATTTTTTCCTCCTTCCCCGTTCTTGGTTTCTTTTTACGGACGTGCAATACACGACCCTGCTACTTTTCCGACCATCCCATCGGAATGAAAAAATGAGCAAAAACTTTGAGTGCATAGCTGTCGGTCATACCTGCAATATAATCGCAGGCAGCTCTTTCGGCTCCGTCCCACCAAGCAATTTCAATATATTCATTGGGCAGCTCGTCAGGATGTGTGCTGAAAAAGGAGTAAAGCTGCTGAATCATTGCTATGGCCTTGCTTTCCTCACTTTTACATACAGGATTAGTGTAAACCCTGTCAAACATAAACTCGTGCAATGTGTCAAACGCACCTTGTATATCTCTGTCCAGACAAATGGTATCCCTTGTGTTGTTAATTGCAGACATTACAAGAGTATTAATTCTTTCAGTTTTAGTTTCGCCGAGAATTTTTCTCACCTCAAGCGGAATGTTCCCCTCGGTGATGACTCCGCCTCTGACAGCATCGTCGATATCGTGGTTAATATAGGCTATCCTGTCGGCAAGCTTGACTATTCTGCCTTCAAGGGTACAGGCCTCCTCGCCTCTTGTATGGCAAAGAATTCCGTTTCTCACCTCATAGGTAAGGTTAAGACCCTCGCCCTTTTTCTCGATCTTGTCAACTACACGACGGCTCTGCTCATAGTGCTTGAAGCCTTCGGGAAACACCTCATTAAGAGCTCTCTCCCCTGCATGGCCGAAGGGTGTATGTCCAAGATCGTGACCGAGAGCTATAGCTTCTGTAAGGGTTTCATTAAGAGAAAGAGCCATTGCAATAGTTCTGGCAATCTGTGAAACCTCAAGTGTATGGGTAAGGCGGGTTCTGTAATGGTCAGAGTCAGGTGAAAGGAACACCTGGGTTTTATGCTTAAGACGTCGGAAGGCTGTGCAATGGACGATTCTGTCCCTGTCACGCTGATATGCCGTTCTTACAGGACACTCATCCTCAGGGCGTTCTCTGCCCCTTGTGTTTTCGCAAAGCATTCCGTAGGGTGAAATAAATTTTTTCTCCGCTTCAAGAGTTCTTTCTCTTATTGTCTGCATAAAATCACCGCCTTTATAATTTTATACGATAAAAGTCACCTTTTCCCCCTGAAAAGTTTAAATTTCTGAATATTTTTCATCAATTACTTCACTTCTGAACTTTCCGCAGGAAATATCAACAAGCTTTGCGTCGAAAAACGGAAGCTTTTCTTCGGGAATACGGAAGGTTACCTCAACAAGATCGGTGAATTGGGTATCCTCGATTATGCCGCCCTCCTCACAGATGAGAGGCACAAGTCTGCCGTAAAAATTATAGTCACTTTTCACCTTCGCAATTTTGCAAAGGGACATTGTGATGATATTACCGCTGTCAAGGGCGATTTTTGCGCCGTGAGAATAGGCTCTGACAAGTCCGCCGGCACCGAGCATTATTCCGCCGAAGTAACGGGTTACAACAACGCATACGTCGGTGACATCCTCTTTCAAAAGCACATCAAGGCAAGGGATGCCTGCCGTTCCCTGAGGCTCTCCGTCGTCGCTGAAGCGCCTTGTCATACCGTCACGAAGAACATAGGCATAAACATTGTGGGTTGCATCCCAATGCTTTGTTTTTATTTCGGCAATAAAGTCCATAGCCTCCTGCTGAGTTTTAACCGGCTTTACATAACCGATAAAGCGAGATTTCTTGACGATGAACTCGTCCTGATTTGCGTTTTTTACTGTTTTGTAGGATGCCACAATGCCACCACCTTTAAGATTTAATGATAAACAATTCTGAATTCATAGAATGCAGAATGTGTTTATATTTTAACCTTTAACATATCTTATATGAAGTTAGCAGCCAGATGTTTAATTCGGCTGAAGTCAACTTCCCTAATAAAGGAAAAAAGACGGAACAAATAATTGTACCGTCTGTTTCTTTGAAGTTGATTATTTGTTCTTTGCGAGGTTGAAACGCTTATTGAATCTGTCAACACGTCCGCCTGTATCAACAAGCTTCTGCTTACCTGTGAAGTAGGGATGGCAGTTTGAGCAGATATCAACGTGAAGATCCTTCTTAGTTGAACCTGTTGTGATTACAGCACCGCAAGCACACTTAACCTGTGTCTCCTCGTAGTTGGGATGAATACCGTTTTTCATTATTTGTCACCTCTTTCGGGCATAGTTATTACATTAACGGGAGATAGTATAACATAAGTAAAACGAAAAATCAATATTTTTTTGAAAAAATATCGGGATTTTGGGAAATATTTTTAAGCAAGCGATGAGCAACAAGTAGCCGGGGTATTTTCATCACTCTACTTCAATCTCCTTACCTAAATGGAAGGAATAAAGCACCGCACTTTTCACATTGTAGCCTGTGCACTCACTCAACGCCTTTTTGTATAAAAGCACCTGTGAAGCGTACTTTACAATAAAATCGGTTTCGTTTTTCAGGCTGTCTGTTTTGTAGTCAACAACAACCAGCTCACCGTTTTCAAGAAAAGCGCAGTCGGCAATACCCTGAATCATCATCTTTTCCCCGGAAAAGTCGGAAAGCTCCTCGTAAACCTCATTCACGGGCACCTCAAGGGTAAATTTCTTTTCCCTCATTACAAGCGGACTTTCAACGATACGCTCAAAAAGTCTGCTTTCAAAAAAGCCCTTGAGAGCCTTTCGGTTGATACCCTTTGCCTGCTGCGTGCTGAGTAAGCCTTTTGAAACAAGGCGGTTAATTTCACCTTCAAGGTCTGCCTTAGCTTTTTCATAATCTGCAAACTGAATGAATGTGTGAGTGGCAATACCTCTCTGTGCACCGGTCAGACCTCCCTCGCTCAAAAATGAGGGTACGGCAGAGGCAAAATAGTCACGGTCAATATAATTGCGGTCAACCTCGGACGCTGCCCTTTTTGTGATAACGCCCGACAACGCCTCATACCTGTACTTGTATGAAAGCTTTTGTGCAATCTCTTTGAAAAGGCTCTCGTCGGCTTCAGCTTCTTCAAATGCAACAGCCTCGTCGGCGGCTACCTCATCGGTACACTCTTTATACACCACCTTAAGCGGAGAAGGACAGTCAAGCACAACAGATGAGGGAATATCTGCTGCCTGCCTTAAAGCAAGACTGTCGGGATGTCTCAGCAGGCAGGTAACAAGCCAGTTGCCATAGCTTCCCGCCTTAGTAACGGCATAGGGTGTTATTTTTGTTTTTCCCCCGTTTACATCAATTGCGCACTTGCGGACAAAATCAGTCATTTTGTTGTGGGTCGCAACCATAATTAGTTTTTCCTTGGCTCTGGTCATTGCAACATAAAGAACTCTCAGCTCCTCACTGATGCTGTCATGATGCATTGAAAGTCTGACGGCACTGTGGCAGATTGTTCTGTACTGCTCAAAGGTATCAAGGTCACGGCGGACGATTCCGAGGCCGTGCTTCAGATTGATGATGAGATTTTTAACCTCGTCCATACGGTTGAATTTTTTTGAGCAATCGGAAAGGATACAGACAGGAAATTCAAGGCCTTTAGACTTATGAATGGTCATAATCTTAACAACATTTGCACTCTGCACCTCACCGAGAGCACCTGTAAGATCCTGCTTTTCGCTTTTCAGACGGTCAACAAAGCGGATAAAGGACGAAAGTCCCGTATAGCCTGATTTTTCATAAACACAGGCATAGTCAAAAAGGAGCATAAGATTAGCCCTTTTCATACCCGATTTATCCATTGCATCAAAAATTGAAGTCAGACCCGTTTCGTTATAAAGCTCGGTTATAAGCTCACTTGCCGGGAGGCATACAGAAAGATTTCTCCACCTTGAAACACGGTCAAGGAAATCTTTAACCTTAGGATTATTTTTCTCACTCTCACAAAGCAGACAGGAGTAAATGTCACCCCTACCTGCAAGACGGATACGGCTTACATCGTCAAGAGTAAAGCCGAAAACCGGTGAAAGCATAACACTTAAAAGAGGTACATCCTGCTTGGGGTTATCGATTATGCGAAGGAAGTTGAGTGCAAGGCTGATTTCCTTTGAACCGAGGAAGCTTCCGCCCGTTTCAGTAAAGCAGGGTATACCTTTTTTACGGAAAACATCGGCATATATCTGTGCCTTTTTACTCACGGAGCGAAGAAGCACGGCAAAATCACCGTAGGTAGCCTTGCGCTCTGCATCACCCTCTTTAACTGTGTAGCCGCTTTTGAGCATTTCGTTAATTCTGTCGGCAACATATTCTGCCTGGAGGGTATCGTTATCTGTTTCTCCGGAAAGATTTGTCGTATCAAGCAGATGAAGCTCTGTTGCTGCTTCATCCTTAACGCTGTATGCTGCAAGAGGTACAAGCTCCTCCTCAGAGCCGTATTCGATGTCACCGCTTTGGGCACTCATAAGCTGTGAAAAAACAAAGTTTATTATATCCGTAACGCCCTTACGGCTACGGAAGTTGTTGCCTAAAAGTATTTTTGCAGGAAATTCCTCTTTACTTCTGTCGTAATGCTTATATGCATTTTTCAGCGCAATGAAAATGCCCGGCATAGCCTGACGGAAGGAGTAAATGCTCTGCTTGACATCACCTACACGGAAAAGGTTGTTTTTGGAAATTGCAGTAAACAGCATATCCTGAGCCTTGTTTGTATCCTGATATTCGTCAATGAGAATTTCCTCATAAAATTCACAAAGACTCTCGGCTTCCTTTGTCCGCTCCCATCCGTCGGGAGTTTCCTTAACAAGAAGCCTTAAGGCGGTATGTGTAATATCGTCAAAATCTGCAATTTTCTTTTCTTTTTTCAGATTATACAAGTGCCTGCCGTAAAGCTTGGTTGCTTCGACAAGACTTTTCACAAGCGGAGCAAAAAATTCACAATCACTGTAAAAATCGGCTTCCGCACAACAGAAAATTTTTGCAAGCTCCTTTATGTTTTCCGTTGCAACCTTACGCTTTTCTACAAGGGTAAGAGTAAAGGCATCTTCCTTAAGATGCTTGGGAGTATTACCGCGCCTTGCCACCTTGAAGCTTTCGGCGGCTCTTTTTGCCTCATCCCATTTTTTGCTAACAATGCTTTGAAGTATATACTCATACTGAGCCTTGTCAGTTGACAGCGCATCGTAAAGCATTTTTTCAAGATCGGGATCGCCTGCAATTTCCCGAAGGCTGTCCTCGGTAATTGAAAGGCTGTATTTACAGAGAGTTGCGGCATAATCAAAAAGCATTTCTCCGTGACGGCTTTCAGCAAGTGAACTGCAGTTTTCAAATTCTTCAGCCAGGCTGTCAAGCCAGCTTTCCGGGAAAGGAAAGGATCGTGAGCTTTTGTAGAGCGCAACTATACTCTCAGCAAGGCCCTTATCATCTCTGCCGGCGAAAAGAAGCTCCACAAGATCACGGAAGCTTTTATCTCCCTTACGGTAAAGCTCCTCCATTGTAGCCTCACATGCTTCTGCGGAAATGACAGAGAGCTCTCCCTCGTCGGCGGTTTTGAAATCAGGTGCGAGGTCAAGAAGATTAAAGTTCTCTCTGACAAGCGAGGAACAAAAGCTGTCAATAGTACAGATTTTTGCCGCTGAAAGAAGAATTTTCTGATTGATAAGCCAGGAGTCATTCGGATTTTCAGCGATAAGGGAATTTATAGCCGCGTCAATTCTCTCACGCATCTCCCCTGCTGCCGCTCTTGTGAATGTAACAATTAGAAAACGGTCAGCTCTGACGGGATTTTCCTTATCAAGTATTCTCTGAGTTACGCGCTCAACAAGAACAGCGGTTTTACCCGAGCCGGCCGCTGCTGATACAAGCACGTTACCACCCTTGGCACTTATAGCGTCCTTTTGCGCCTCAGTCCAGTTTCTGCTCATTGTCGTCACCTCCCATCAGCGTTCTTACAGCCTCATCGTGGCTTTGCTTTTTAATGTATCTGTAACGCGGATTTTCCTTCATACATACGTCTCCGTAATCACACCAGGAGCATACATCGGTGTATGCCGAGCCACAGACAGGTGTAGCCGGAACAATTCCGTTATGAATATTGTTACCCATATCACAGATTATTTCATCCATTTTAACTGCAAGTGCTTCAAGCTGTTTAAGAGTTATAAAATCGCCCTTAAGCACCTGCTTTTTCTCATCAAATTTTGCAGGAATAAACATTCCGCGCAAGTTTTTTTCCATATGAGCTATAACGTCGCCGTCATCAACAAGCATACCGCTCATCTGCGCGGTTTTAAGACGGTTAGTAAGCCTTTGCTCGCGGTCAGCATCACGTTCAGATGCAAGAGGTGTAATCCTCGCAGGAAAATAAAGCACACCTGACGGAGTAATATTTTCGTAATAGCCCTTGCCGTTTCGCCATATGCTGACAAGGTAAAGAAGCATCTGCATATTCATACCGGCAAGCACATCTCCGAGCTTGAACTTTTTCTCTCCCGATTTATAGTCAACGATTCGTATATATCTTTTACCGTCAAGGTCAAGGCTGTCCACACGGTCAATGAAACCGTGAAGGGAAGCGCTGCCCCTTTCAAGATTATATATCATAGGTTCAACATCGGCATTTCTGCCTATACGAAGCTCAAAATCACAAGGCACGAAATCACTTTCTTCAAATTCAGCCTTAAGACGCAGCATAATAAATTCAAGTATTTTGCCCGTACGGTAGTAAAGGTAGTTGAAGCGTTCCGTTTTACTTTCGTCGCTACCCATATTTTCATCCATATATTCTTTAAGGATAGTTCCTATTTCAAGATGAAGCTTTTCGTCGGTAAGCTTCAGAAACTCCTCACCCTTGTATTTGCCAAGGAGAATTTCAAGCACGTGATGAATTACCGTACCGCTTTGCGAAGCATCCAACCTTGCCTTTATTCTCGGCTTGGCCTTAAGTCCGTAACGGCAGAAGAAAAGGAAGGGACATTTTCCGTAATCCTCAAGCTTCGAAGCGGAAAAGCTCATATTTTCGCCGAAAAGCTCAATGGCATTTTCTTTATTTTCAAAAGCTAAATCATCGTTATTTACTGCTCTTTTAATCGCATCCAACCGAGAACGGTATTCCTCTTTATCTGCAAAATAGCTTTTGAGCGATGAAACAAAAGCAGAATTATCGCTCCACTTTTTGGATAAAAGTTCAAAGGCAGCCTCCTCGCTTTCGACAAGCTCAATTTCACTTTCGTCACTCTCAAAGGCTATTTTAACAGAAGGAAAAATTGCAAGAGCCTGTTCAACGCCTTCACTTTTGTTTAGCTTTTCACCGTCAGCACCGCTCACACAATAGGTAATGTGAAGCTCTCTCGTTGCCGCTGAAAGTGCGTTATAAAGCAGGAAGCGCTCTCTTGTAACGGTCTGCTCAAGCTCCTCGCCGATTTCAAGGCCGACGTTCTTGAACTTATCCTTTTCCTTACGGGAGAAAATACCTCTCTCCCCTGCCACAGCAGGAAAAACACCGCTGTTAAGTCCCATAACAAAAACAACAGGAGAATTATTGGTCAGCATTCTGTCCGCAGAGCAGATAAGAACCTCATCAAATCCGTCCGGAAGCTTACCGAGAGACTTTGTACGTATGACAAGAGTGAAAATTTCATAAAGTCGTTCAACGGAAACAACGCTGTCGCCAAGGGTACAGGCAATTTCATCAAAGGCTTCCATAAGAATATCCCACACCTTTTCCTGCTCAAGAGCAAGCTCGGTAAGACCCGACTGTTCGAGGCTTATGGCATATTCCTTCAGTCTTTCATCAACACCGTTTTCACGAAGGAAGGAATAAATCACAGCGACAGCTTCCTTACCTGACAGACCGGTGATCTTTTCCTTGAAATCAACTATGGGAATAATAATTTTTTCTCTTGTACGGTTTATTCCGTCGAGAACATCAGTTCTCTCCTCGGTCATTTTTTCACCTAAGCCGTCGGGATTTTCAGTAAAGGGTAACAGCCACTTTTTACCTGAGATATCCCACATAAAGCAGTAATTTTCCGCTTCGGAGATTTCCTCAGCAGTAAGATTCATAAGTCCTGTTTTACAAAGACGGAATATATAGTCAGTAGAAAGGCCCTTTGCACAGATGAGAAGAAGAGAAGCAACAAAGGACACCAGGGGCTGATTTTCAACCGCCTGCCTTTTATCCTCAAACAATGGTACGCCGTATTTTTTAAGCGCATGACGCAGATGCTTTTCATAGGTATCACCGTTACGGAAGCAGACAGCAATATCACGACAACGGTATTTTTCACTTCGGAGTATTCTTTTGATTTTACGTGCAACAAAATCACACTCGTGCAATATACTTGCCGAGCAGGTAACCGTTATATCCTCGGTATAATGAGTAAAGCTTTGAGGCACAGGCTTATAAAGCTCTTTTTCAAAAGCATAAAGAGCAGGTGAAAAGCCGATCTCTTTTCTTTCGCAGCGGATGATTTCTCCCGTTGCTACACCGTTGTTGCCTGCACAGAGCCGAAGCTTACGGGCGGCAGCGTTGCAAAGAGCGAAGGGAGAAAGGTTGTCGTGCGTATCTATACTGTCACTGCAAAGGGTGATATAAACCTCCTTTGCGGTTTTCATAGCTGTAAGAATTATATCAATCTCGGGCTTTGTGAAGTAAGCAAAGCCGTCAAAAACAACGGTCTTATCCTTAAAGAAATCCTTACCCTTAAGGCTTTCGGCAACAAAGGAAAGAAGATCGGCGTCATCAAAATAATTCTGTGTTACTACAGCATCGTAAGCACGGAGAATCAGGGCAGTTTCACGTGCCTTTGCTTTTAAAAGGTTGTCGTCAATATTCTGTATGCTTTTTTCAAATTCTTCAAGGGTAATCCCCTCTTTTTTCATTTCATCAAGGGTGTCAAGCATTTTGCTGACAAGAGCAATTTCATTTTTATGTCGCGAAAAAACATTCAGCTTTTCCGTAAGGCTTTCAACGGCAAGAGACATAAGAATGCTCCTTGCACCCTGCTTTGCTATAGGCGCGGTTATTCCGCCATAGGTCTGAAGGACAACGGAAGCAAGGCGTGAAAAGGAAAGCACCTCCACCTCACAGGCAAGCCGCGGACCTGAAAGCTCAAGTATTCTTTTGTCACTCTGAAAAGTAAACTGCTTAGGGACAATGAGCATTGCCTTTTCCCCGTTTTTCACACTCTTTCCGAGTATTTCGTGTGCCTTTGCGGTTTTACCGCTACCCTTTACACCGATGATAAAATTAAGCATAGCCGACTCCTTTGATTTGATGAGCCTATTATATAACAAACCGATCACTTTTTCAACTTTTTACAGGGAGTTTTTAGGGACAGTAAAAAGGTGCTGTTGCACTTAATGCAACAGCACCTTAATTCACAAATTTTACTTGCTTTCAACAAGGATTGATTCAAAGTCCTCCTCAATTTCCTTTGAGGGCTTGGGAGTAACAAGTGAAACAACAACGATAACGATTGAGGAAATGATGAAAGCGGGAAGAAGCTCATAAATGCCGAATACACCGCCGAGCTTGCTGATACCAAGCTTCCAGATGAATACAATTGCGGCACCGCTGATCATACCTGCGATTGCACCGGCTCTTGTTGTTTTCTTCCAGAAGAGAGAGAAAATCATAAGAGGTCCGAAGGTTGCGCCAAAGCCTGCCCATGCAAAGGAAACGATCTGGAAAATAACGCTCTTTTCATCAAGAGCAAGGATTGCGGCAATAACTGCGATTGCAAGAAGAGTAACTCTTGAAGCGGTCATAACCTGCTTGTCGGTAGCATTCTTTTTGAACATACCCTGATAGATATTCTTTGCAACTGCGGAAGCAGCAATAAGAAGGTAAGAGTCAGAGGAGCTGATTGTTGCAGCAAGGATACCTGCCATAACAAAGCCTGCAAGAATGGGAGGAAGGAATGATGTTGAAAGAGTGATGAAGATGCTTTCTGCCTCAGAGGAGGTGAGATGCTCTGTGGGGAAAATCTGTCTGCCCATGATGCCGATGAATACGGCAACTGCAAGGGAGATAACAACCCATATCATAGCAATTCTTCTTGAGGTTTTGAGCTCCTTCTCCTCACGGATAGCCATAAAGCGGAGAAGCACCTGAGGCATACCGAAGTAGCCGAGACCCCAAGCCATCATTGAGCAGATTTTAAGGAAGCCGTAGTCTGCTGCCTCGCCGAATGCGGGTACACCGTTTTCAACAATCTGCTGACCTGCCTCGTTAAGTGAGGGTGTGGCCATACCGAAGAAGTCAAGGAAGCCGGGAATCTGACGGGCGTTTTCGAAAACAGCATCAAGTCCGCCTGCCTTGAACACGCCAACACCTGTGATAACAGTAAGGGCAACAATCATAACAATTGCCTGCATAAAGTCTGATGCACTTTCAGCAAGGAAGCCGCCGAGAATTGTATAAACAAGCACGAAAACGGCACCAAGAATCATCATCGGGATATAAGGCTGATTGAAAAGTGTAGAGAAAAGCTTGCCGCAGGTAACAAAGCAGCTCGCGGCATAAACCGTGAAGAAAATAAGGATAAAGAGAGCTGAAAGGGTCATAATAACCTTTTTGTTCTCGCGGAAGCGGTTTGAGAAAAAGTCGGGAAGAGTGATTGAGTTGTTAGCTCTGATGCTGTAACGGCGAAGTCTTTTTGAAACGATGAGCCAGTTGAAATATGTACCCACTGCAAGACCGAAGGCAGTCCAGAAGGCATCGGCAATACCGCACCAATAAGCAACACCGGGAAGGCCCATAAGAAGCCAACCACTCATATCAGAGGCTTCGGCACTCATAGCAGTAACCCAAGGGCCGAGTGAACGACCGCCAAGGAAATAGTTTTCCGAGTTTTTGTTTGCTTTTTTTGCAAATACTATACCGATAACGACAACCGCCGCCATATATATAGCCATAGCAATAATAATCTGTGTGTCTTTGATATTCATTAGAGTTCTCCTTTGCTGTATCGCTTTACCACGATAAAGTTTTCATCTATATTAACACATAAGAAAATTTTTGTCAACCTTTTATACAATATTCAAAAATTAAAAAAACTTCAGCACCCCCGAAGGAGTGCTGAAAAGTAATATTTTTGGCTCAGATTTCCTTAAGACCTGCTTCACGGAGCATCTGATTAACCGTACGTTGGTCAACCCAGAATACAACCTCAAACATTGCAAGTGAGGTTAGGATATGCCAGATTGAGTGGCCGTGAATGTTACCGAGAATGAAGGTATTGATTTCATTGTCACCCCAGATTGAGGTAATAATGAACGCAACAAGGAATGTAAGAATAATAAGCACAAAGAGAATCTTTTCCGACGAAACCATCTTTTTAAAGTTTGCTCCGAGAAGATACAGAATAGGTAGAGCTGTAAGGAAGCAACCGAATTCCGCAAGGGAAAGGCCGCCGGTTTTACCGTCCATGGGAGCTCCGCCGCCACCGATATAAAGCGGTCTGTCATGAAGTACAAACACCTCATATGTAAGCACCGTAAGAACAATTGCCATAATCACCGTGACGGAGATAAGGAAAATATTCCTCTTTTTCCGCTCACTTGCACTCTGATAAAATTCAAAGGCAAAACAGCAAACACCTGACCAGGCAACAAGCTCGGTGAAGGACATATCGATGTAGCTTGCAAGGAGCTTCGTAGTGAGTACGCCGGGCTGGAATTCACCATAGTTTGCGGTGTGCATACCGACAGAGGTAACTGACATAATCATATAAAGTAAAATGAATACGTACCAGTACCACTTCTTGTTCTTTTTGATGAGCATAATTGCAATGCAGATAAATGCCGCAAGGGTGTAAACCCAGTTGGTCTGAACAGCCGCATACTGTGCACAGTACTCGGCAAGAGTTGTGCCGCCTTCAAGAACTATGTCTTTAAATGACGGCCAGTCAATAAAGTTTAATTCCATTTTTTATTCCTCCTTTATTGACATTCTAACTCCTTTTTTTCCTTTTTGCAATACGTTTTTAACTTTTTTTATGTTTTTTAAAAATCAAACAAACTCATCTGTCTTGTCTCAGGCAAGCTGCCGAAGGCGCCTACCTGACGGAGTGCTTCAATCGTTGACGATGATGCTCCCGCCTTCTGAGCAAAGTCATCAATTGATACAAACTCACTTGTGGTTTCTCTTGCCTTTGCAAGGGCAATCGCCGCATTATCGCCGACACCGCTGAGCGCACCGAAGGGCATTCGGATTTTGCCGTCTTCAATTTCATAGGAAAGTGCCGCAGATTTATAAATATCGATAGGAAGAAATTCAACACCGCGAGCCATCATTTCATTTACAACCTGCAAGGTAGGATACATATTAAGCTCCTTGGGCTGAGCATCGTTGCCCTTACTCTTGATTTCTGCCATTCTGCGCTTAACGGCATCTCTGCCCTTAAGCACGGTTACAGCCTCAAGGTCACCGCCACGCACCGTCATAAATGCCGCATAATATTCAAGCGGATAATAAATCTTGTACCAGCCGAGACGGAGTGCCGCACTTACGTAAGCGGCGGCATGAGCCTTCGGGAACATATACTTTATTTTCATACAAGAGTCAATGTACCACTGCTCAACACCGTTGTCCTTCATGGTTTGAATGTGTTCCTGAGTAAGAAGCTTTGTAGCTTTACCCTTACGTACAATTTCCATAATTTTAAAGGCAACGCTTGGCTCAACGCCCTTATGCATAAGATAAACCATAATATTATCTCGTGTACCGATAACTTCGGAAATTGTACAGGTACCGTTTTTGATAAGCTCCTGAGCGTTACCGAGCCAAACATCGGTACCGTGAGAAAGACCTGAAACCTGCAGCAGGTCAGAGAAGTTCTTAGGCTGAGCATCAAGAAGCATCTGAATAACAAAGGGTGTACCCATTTCAGGAATTGAGAGTGTACCCGTAGGACAGTCTATCTCCTCTGCAGTTACACCGAGGGGCTCAGGACTTAAGATAAGCTCGTAAATTTTAGGGTCACATATGTCCGTATCCATTGCGGGAATACCCGTTAAATCTTCAAGGTATTTGTACAGCGTGGGAACATCATGACCGAGGTTATCAAGCTTAAGAATTGTATCGTGAAGAGCGTGGAAGTCGAAGTGAGTTGTACGGGTTTCGCTCTTTGAATCATCAGCCGGGTGCTGAATGGGTGTAAAGTCCGAAGCAACAAACTCATTCGGAACAACAACCATACCTCCGGGATGCTGACCTGTTGTACGCTTAACACCGGTACAGCCTCTTGTAAGCCTGTCCTCTTCGGCACGGCTTACAACAATATCTCTTTCCTGAAGGTACTTTTTAACATAACCGTATGCAGTCTTATCAGCAACAGATGCGATTGTACCAGCCTTGAAAACATGGCCGTCACCGAAAAGAGTTTCAGTATAGCGGTGAGCTCTTGACTGATACTCACCCGAAAAGTTAAGGTCGATATCAGGGCTCTTATCACCCTTGAAGCCGAGGAAGGTTTCGAAGGGTATATCGTGACCGTCACGGATAAGTGCAGTACCGCAGTTAGGACAGTTTTTCGGCGGAAGGTCATAACCTGAACCGACTTCACCGTTAAGGAAGAACTCGCTGTAGCGGCACTCCGGACAACGGTAATGAGGTGCAAGCGGATTAACCTCAGAAATTCCCGATGCGTTAGCAACGTAGGAAGAGCCTACTGATCCTCGAGAGCCTACGAGATAACCGTGCTCATTTGAGTTTTTAACAAGCTTCTGTGCAATCATATAAAGAACGCCGAAGCCGTGCTTGATGATTGAATTAAGCTCCTTGTCAAGTCTTTTTGCAACATACTCGGGAACGGGATCACCGTAGTGATCCTTTACTCTCTCCCAGCAAAGACGGGTAAGCTCTTCGTCGGCACCCTCAAGGGAGGGCGGATAGTTACCGCTCGGGATGGGGATAATTTTCTCCACCATATCGGCAATTTTATTTGTATTGGTAATAACAATTTCCCTGGCAGTATCCTCACCGAGATAATCAAACTCCGCAAGCATTTCCTCAGTGTTACGGAAGTAAAGCGGCGCCTGATTGTCGGCATCGGGAAAGCCCTGACCTGCCATAAGAATAGCACGGTATTTTGCATCGCCCGGATCAATAAAATGAACGTCGCAGGTTGCTACAACCATCTTGCCCAGAGCATCTGCAACATGGATAACCTTGCGGTTAAAGTTGCGAATATCCTCAACAGAGTTAACCTGAGGAAATTTTTCGCTTCTTATCATATATTCGTTATTACCGCAGGGCTGAATCTCCAGGTAATCGTAGAAAGAGGCTATTTTCAGTATTTCCTCGTCACTCTTACCTTCGGCGATGGCACGGTAAACCTCACCGGCTTCGCAGGCGCTGCCTACAATAAGACCCTCTCTGTGCTTTATCAGCTCACTTTTCGGAATGATAGGTCTTCTGTGAAAATATTCAAGGTTTGATTTTGTGATAAGCTGATAGAGATTCTTAAGGCCTGTAAGGTTGCGGACAATCAGAATCTGATGAAAATACTTGCTCTTCGTCTTTTTCCAGTTTTCAAAATCCGTATCGGTATCGTCGATGAAATATCCTTCCATACCGTAGAGAATTTTGATTTTGCCGCCTGCCGCACCTACGGCTTCGGGGTAAGCCTGAACAACACCATGGTCAGTTATGGCAATAGCCTTATGTCCCCAATCAATAGCACGTTTAACAAGAACGCTTGCATCGGTCATACCGTCCATCATGGACATTTTTGTGTGAAGGTGAAGCTCAACGCGCTTTTCTTCAGCGTCGTCTGTTTTTTTGATTTTATCTACAAGGCTGATAGCCCTAGGAGAGATTACATTTTCACCGGAGAATTTATCAAAGGCAAGATCGCCTCTTATAAGAACAGTTACACCGTTTTTAACCTTATCAATTATGTTTTCGCAGTTTTCCTTACGATCAAAGATTTTGCAGGTATAGGAATACGTACCGTCAGTAATGTTGAAGGTTACAATATTACTTCTGCCGTCACGGGTTTCCCTTGTTTCAAAGGAGAATACATCACCCCAAACAACACAGGAGCCGTCCTCGGGTGAAATTTCCTTAAGCGGTCGGGGATTTTTAGTAATCTTGTTTCCGAAAATCGGCTTTGCTGTTTCAAGATAAAGCGGTATTCCCTCAACAATCTTATGCTCCTTCGGTTTTGAAGGTGCGGCATAAACAGGGTCAAGACCTTTTTTAATAAGGTTTTCCTCTTCTGCCTTTTTATGGAATGCTTCAATTTCCTCGTCGCTGATGGATAGCTCTGTCTGACCGCAAAAGCTGACCTCAACATCACGGTCAAAGCGCTTTTTTATAAGGCGCTTCATAAATTCATCGGCACCTACGCCCTTTAAGATATCACCGCCGCCGTGGGAAAGCTCGATAAAAAGCGTTCTGCCGTCAAAACGGGCATTACTGTGGGTAAAGAAGCCGTTTGTTGCTGCAATAGCTCTGTTGGCTTCGTGAACCAGAGAGGAATAATAATCCTCGGAAAATTTTTCTGAAGGCATTTTAGGGAAGATTGTCACTGTATTCACAAGAAGCTTTTCCCTTAAGGCGTTTTCTGCGCCTTCTATAATTTTATAGTTTACAACAAGCGGAAAAAAAGCATCAATTTCGATGCTCTTTTTTTCCATACTTATTCTTATATTTTCAATCTGACAGCCATGAAAGGCTTCATTCAATGCTTCCTGAGAAAAAGCACCGAAAAGTTTTTCAAAACCGTTATTCATCTTAATGTTTTCCTTTGTATTCTTATATACGGAGCGACGGGAATATCGCTCCCTACGATTATAATTTTTCTATTTCCTTAAGAAGCTCCGAAAGGATTTCCTCTTCACTTACCTTACGAAGAATTTCACCCTTTTTGAAAATAACAGCACAACCGTCACCGCCTGCAATACCGATATCGGCTTCCTTTGCTTCGCCGGGTCCGTTTACCACACAGCCCATAACTGCAACGGTAATACTCTTTTTAACATTGCGAAGCTCGTTTTCAACCTTGTTTGCAAGACCGATAAGGTCAATTTTTGTTCTGCCGCAGGTAGGACAGGAAACAAGCTTAGGGCTTGAATTATCAAGGTCAACAGCCTTTAAAATGTCAAAGCCTGCATACACTTCCTTGACCGGACTGTCGGTAAGTGAAACGCGGATTGTGTCACCGATTCCGTCACAGAGAAGTGAGCCGATACCGACTGAGGATTTGATAAGACCCATACGCTCTGTACCCGATTCTGTAACACCGAGATGCAAGGGATAATCACAGATTGAGGCAACCTTACGGTAAGCGGCAATCATATTTATTACGTTTGAGGATTTGATTGAAATTACGATATCGTCAAAGTCATATTTCTGTAAAAGTCTCACATGATACATAGCGCTTTCCGCCATTGCATCAGGGGTGGGAGCACCGTACTTTGCAAGAATTTCCTTTTCAACGGAGCCGGAGTTGACACCTATTCTGATAGGCACTCCCCTTCTCTTACAAGCCTCGGCAACTGCCTTTACGTTTTCGTCTGCACCGATGTTGCCGGGATTGATGCGGATTTTGTCAACACCTGCCTCCAGGCTTTCAAGAGCAAGCTTATGATTAAAGTGAATATCTGCAACAAGAGGAATAGAGATGCTCTCCTTAAGTGCGGCAACAGTTTTTACCGTCTCAATATCAGGTACTGCAACACGGACAATTTCACAGCCTGCCTTTTCGAGCTCAAGAGCCTGACGGACATTGCCTTCAATGTCGTGAGCGGGAACGTTGAGCATTGACTGAACGGTAACCTTGCTGTCACCGCCGATGAAAATATTACCGAGTTTTATTTTTTTGCTGTTTCTCTGCATATTTTTTACCTCCTAGCTGCGGACACACCCTCTCCGTCAGACCTGCGGTCTGCCACCTCGCCCAAAGGGAGAGGCAAGTCTGCCACGAACCATATTGTGAATTAAAATAATATATAATGTCTTACATAAAGCCTATACCCGAAATCCACTTCCACAAATCATTAGCGGAAATTACTGCCATAAAAATGAGAAGCAGTACAAGACCTGCCGCACTCACCCAGGAAACATATTTCTGAGGAATTTTACGGCGCACTATCAGCTCAACAAACATAAAGAATAAGTGTCCGCCGTCAAGTGCAGGTATGGGCAAAAGATTGAACAGACCGATGTTAATTGTTATCATTGCAAAAAGCATATAAAGGGTTGAATAATCCATTGTTTCAACGCTTTCTTCTGCAACATCGGTGATGATTGACATTGTGCCGATAGGACCCGAAAGGTCGTTAAGTCCGTACTGACCTCTGATTAAATCAAAAAGACTCAGATAAACCATTCTTCCGAGAGATAAGGCATAGTTTACCGACTCACCGGAAATTGCACGAATCTCATTCACGGTCGGTAATTCAAGCTTCTCACCTTTATTGAATGTTATATAACAATCGGGATAAACAGTAAAATCGAAAATTGTAACCGTTGCGAGACTTACATCATCAAAGCTTAATTTTTCTTCACCGCGGAGAATTTCAAAATCAACCGTGAAATCCTCATCGGTTCGGATTATAGCAATAAGCTCATCGTCGGTTGCAACACCCTTACCGTTAACGGAAAGGATTTTGTCTCCGTCCTTAAGCCCTGCCTTTTTCAGCTTGGCACTTACATTGCTTATCGCCATATCCTTATAGCTGAAATTGCCGCTTGTAAACTTCTGAAAGGGTACATCCTCAAGGGTGATTTTTTCACCGTTACGGTTAACGGTGAAATCAAACTTACCGCTTGCATTACGCTGCATAAGAAAGGTTATGTCATAATTTGAAAATACACGCTTACCGTCAATTTTCAGAATTTCGTCGTCAACCTGCAAAACGGAGTTGCTCATTGCATCCTCATAAAAGCCCGAAATGCGGTTTGTTCCGACTGCATCCTGACTTGAAACAAGGATGAAGCAAAGAATAAGACCGAGGATGAGATTCATTACTGCACCGGCTGAAATGATAATCATTTTTTTCCAGGTTTTCTGGTTGCAGTAGGCTCTTTCGTCGTCGCTTTCTTCTCCCTCGCCCTCCATACTGACAAAGCCGCCAATCGGGAAAAGACGAAGGGCATATTTTGTTTCCTTGCCCTGCTTTTTGAGGATTGTGGGTCCCATGCCTATAGCAAATTCGTTGACCTTAACCTTGAAAAGCTTTGCAAAAATAAAGTGTCCGAACTCATGAATTGCTATAATCAGCCCGAAGAAAAGCACACCGATGATTATCGGCAGAGCCTTTGCTTTGACTGCGGCAAGGGTTAAAAGTGTTGCTGAATACATTTGAACGCTCCTTTATAACGCTCCTTTTAAAAGGATATTAAATAACTTTAAAAATATTACTTCACACAGCTTCTGACAAGATCTCTTGCGTTTTCGTCAGCCGCAAGAATTGCCTCAAGGCTTCCGCCGACTGTGTTTTCCGCCTTTTCCATCGCAAATGAAACCATATCGGCAATTTCAAGGAAGCCGATTTTACCCGCACGGAAAAGCTCATTTGCCATTTCGTTTGCACCGTTTGCAATGCAGGGATAAAGACCGCCCCTTGTGATTGCCTCACGGCAAAGATTGATGCAACGGAAGGTATCGTAATCGGGCTTAAAGAAGGTGAGATTGGGATGCTCCCAGAGATTAAGCTTTTCAACGGGAGACTCAAAACGCTCAGGATATGTCAGTGCGTACTGAATGGGGATTCTCATATCGGGAACGCCGAGCTGAGCGATAACTGAGTTGTCATTATATTCGATAAGAGAGTGGATTATACTCTCACGGTGAACAACAATATCCACCTTATCGGGCGCAATATCAAAAAGCCATACAGCTTCAATAAGCTCAAGACCCTTATTCATCATAGTTGCACTGTCAACGGTAATCTTTGCACCCATGCTCCAGTTCGGGTGCTTAAGAGCCTGAGCAACAGTAACCGCCTTTAATTCATCCCTCGTTTTACCGAAGAAGGGTCCGCCCGAGGCTGTTAATATGATTGACTTAAGCTCATCCTTTTTATTCATACCCTGAAGGCACTGGAAAATTGCACTGTGCTCGCTGTCAACAGGAAGGATGGCAACACCCTTTTCCTTAGCCCTGCCCATAACAAGCTCACCGCCTGCCACAAGAGTTTCCTTATTGGCAAGAGCAATATTTTTACCCTGCTCAATGGCACAAAGGGTAGGTCTTAAGCCTGCGATACCTACAACAGAGTTAAGCACGGTATCTGCTTCATTAAGCGAAGCACACTCGCACACGCCCTCCATACCCGAAAGCACCTCTGTATCTGTATCAGCAACAGCCAGCTTAAGCTCTGCTGCCGATTTTTCATCAGCCATTGCGGCAAACTTAGGCCTGTACTGTCTTATCTGCTTTTCAATTACACCGACATTTGTTGAAGCGGTAAGAGCAACAACCTCATAACCTCTTTTGGTTACAACGTCAAGTGCCTGTGTACCGATTGAGCCCGTTGAGCCTAAAATTGTAAGCTTCTGTGCCATAGCGATTTCTCCTTCAAGTTAATTATCATAAAAGGTTATCAGAAACTACTGATAAGTGAAAGTATACAGTAAAGTGTAGGTGCAACAAAAATACAGCTGTCAAAACGGTCCATAATGCCGCCGTGACCGGGAATAAGCTTACCGTAGTCCTTGATACCGAAGTTACGCTTAATAACGGAAGCTGAAAGGTCACCGAGCATACTTACAAGTGAAAGCACCATTGAAATAGGTATTATGTAAATATATTTCATTGCACTTTCGCCGAAGAGCGCATAGCCGTAAAGATTCTGACATCCTACGGTGAAAAGATAAAGAATAAGTACGTTGAATGCAGCTGTGATAACCACACCGCCGACAGCACCCTCAATTGACTTTTTAGGGCTTATAACAGGTGCCATTTTATGCTTACCGAATTTAACGCCGACAATATATGCAAAGGTATCGGTTAACCAAGAGCACGAGAAAGCAAGACCTATAAAGAAAACACCTGCATCGTGTGTGTAATCTGTGAACCAGTCTGCAATATTGTTAAGTCTTAAAAAACAGCTGAACGCAAAGGGAAGAGCCAACGATGCCATAAAAGCAGCCGAAGCGTGGGTAAACTCAATCTCCTTATGAAAGAAAACCATAAGGCTCATAAGTAAAAGCACATAAATTCCGTAAATCACACCTGCAGAGGGTAATGCAATACCAAAGCCGTATGAAAGCACCGTGAGAAAACTAACTGCACAGGCAACGGTAAAAAGAACCTTACTTTTTCCGCCTACAGCTTTAATAATCTCATAGGTTGCAACGGGTGCGAGAAGAGCGAGTATTACGGTTATTACAGGTCTTGCATCAAAGGCTACAGCCACAAGAAAACCTGCAAGGGCAAAAACTATAATCACAAAGGATATTGTTCTGTCCTTTTTAAAAACTTTACCTTTTTCTTTATTTTCCATATTAATTTTTACCTTTCTTGTTCTGTTTTTATAAAACAAAACCGTATTTTTCCGAAAGCTGAACCCGGTTTTATCCGACGCTCACCAATAAATACATATTGCAGACAGCTTAAACTCCACCGAAGCGTCTGTTTCTTCTGCCATATTCTTCAATGGCGCGGTCAAGATCCTCAGGCTTGTAGTCAGGCCAGAGTACATCATCAATGTAAATTTCAGAATAAGCCGACTGCCAGAGAAGGTAGTTTGAAAGTCGGTATTCACCGCTGGGTCTGATGATAAGATCGGGATCAGGCTGACCTGATGTATAAAGACCTGCGGAAATCATATCCTCTGTAATATTCTCAGGATCGAGTGAACCTTCTTTCACCTTCTGCGCAATAGCCTTTACCGAATGTACAATTTCATCTCTGCCGCCATAATTAACGGCAATGTTTATGTAAGTCTTCTTTTTATCGTCAGACTTCTTTTCAACGGTATCCATAAGCTTGACTATATCCTTCGGCATACCTTCACGGGAACCGATGAAGCGAATATGATAACCTGCCTCCTCGTTTTCGAGATATCTTTCCTGCATTTCATCAAGATATCTGCGAAGAAGGTTCATAATAGCTGTAACCTCCATTTTTGAACGCTTCCAGTTTTCCGTTGAAAAAGCGTAAAAGGTTACATACTTGACGCCGATATCAGAGCAATACTGACAGATATTCCTGAATACCTCTGCGCCTACCTTGTGTCCTTCGGTACGCTTAAGGCCTCTTTGCTTTGCCCAACGACCGTTACCGTCCATGATAATGGCAATATGCTCGGGTAAGTTTTCGAACTTCTTTTCCATTATTCACCCTCCTGCTTAAATATACTTAAATATGGATAAAAGGGGCTGTCAAAAAACAGCCCCGCATGCTTTGATTCAGATGGACATTACTTCCTTCTGCTTTGCATCGCAGATGGTTTCAATTTCCTTTGTGAAGTTATCGGTAATCTTCTGCATTTCTTTTTCAGCATCCTTGAGGTCATCCTCTGTGATTTCGCTGTTCTTCTTCATAGCCTTAAGCTTTTCAATGCAGTCACGGCGGATTGAACGTACTGCTACCTTTGAGTTTTCGGCAATCTTCTGAATGTCCTTAACAAGCTCCTTACGTCTGTCCTCAGTAAGAGGAGGGAAGGTAAGGCGGATAACAGAACCGTCATTCTGGGGATTGATGCCGATATCGGAAGTCTGAATTGCCTTTTCAATAGCCTTAAGAACACTCTTGTCCCAGGGCTGAATTGTGAGAACTCTGGCCTCAGAAACAGAAACAGATGCAAGCTGATTGATAGGTGTGGGTGAGCCGTAGTAATCGGCTGTTACCTTATCAAGAATCTGGGGATTTGCACGGCCTGCACGGATTGCACCGTACTCTGTCTGTAATGCTGAAACGGTTTTACCCATCTTAGTTTTAGCGGTTTCAAATACTGTCTTCATGATTTTTCCTCTTTCTGTATTGTAATTTTATTTTGTTTATGTATTTATTCTTTAACAACGGTACCTATGTTTTCACCTTCAAGCGCTCTTACAATGTTCTGCGGATCGTCAAGATTGAAAACAAGGATTGAAATACCGTTATCTCTGCAAAGTGAAGCTGCTGTGCTGTCCATAACCTTAAGTCCCTTAGAAAGCACCTCAGAATGAGTGAGCTCATCGTATTTTACTGCATCGTCAAATTTATTGGGATCCTTATCGTAAACGCCGTCAACATTTGTTGCCTTGAAGATAATTTCAGCGTCGATTTCAGCAGCTCTCAATGCTGCAGCTGTATCCGTGGAGAAGAAGGGGTTACCCGTACCGCAGCCAAAGATTACAACGTCGCCCTTTTCAAGATATTCAACAGCCTTACGTTTAGTGAAGATTTCACCTACCTGAGGCATTACAAGACCCGTAAGCACATGAGCCTTAACACCGAGCTGTTCAAGTGTATCCTGCAAAGCAAGTGAGTTAATTGTTGTTGCAAGCATACCCATCTGGTCAGCTCTGGGTCTGTCCATTTTACCGCTTGATCTGCCGCGCCAGAAGTTTCCGCCGCCGACAACAATACCGATCTGTGTGCCCATCTCGGTACATTTCTTTATAACCTCGCAAACGGTAGTAACCATGTCAAAATCAAGACCTTTACCTTCAGCGCCTGCAAGCACCTCACCGCTTAATTTAAGGAGAATTCTTTTGTATTTAGACTGCATATGTATGCACCTCCGTATTCCTTTTTACTTATTTTACTAAATATCGGCTTAACTGTAAAGACCTTTTTGGATTTTTAACCGATAATTTTTATTTCTTCCTCATCCTCATGTGCTGAAAAAGCAGTAAAACGCACCGTTTCAAGATTTTCTACCTTTTCACAGTAAAGGCCATGGGCATAATCATCACATACATTACCGAAATCCGCACGGCATTTTTCAATAAGCACATCCTTTGCATTCTTAATGTAAATACAGGAATTCCTGCTCTTTGTTATATCAACATCAATACCGGGACGAAGGTCGTAAATACCGCAATTCCATTTTGAAGTTTTTGTAAGGGTTACTCTTACGTTTTCAAGGGTTACATCCTCGATCGGATTATCCTCGGTGCCGTGGATGAGTATGCCGTTTTCGCCCTTGCAGGTAATGTTACGGAAACGGATGTTTTTGATGTGACCGCATTTTGTGTTTGTGTCACGGCGGAAAGCTGTAACAGCAATCGGTTCTGCACTGCCCCACCAATCGGGACAGAAGCGTCTTGTTTCAATGATAATATCAGAGAAGCTTACGTTTTCAACGTTGCCTCCGTCTCTTATCTGAATTGAAAGTCCGCGGTTTGATTTTGAGATTGTACAGTCTGAAACAATAACATTACGGAAATCGCCCACGCCCTCAGTACCGATTTTTACCGCGGCAGAGGTTGAGGTAAGTGTACATCCGCTGATGATTACATTTTCCGTAGGGCCGTACTCGCTGTTACCCTTAGAAGTCTTAAGACAGATGCAGTCATCGGCGCAGGTTACATGACAGCCGAGAATACGTACATTTGAGCAATGATCAGGATCAATACCATCACTGTTTGCAACATCAAGAGGATTAAGAATGCGTATATTCTGAACAAGTACATCATCGCAGCCTGCAGGATGAAGAGTCCAGAAGGGAGCGTCCTTGATTGTTACGTCTTTAACAGTAATATGATTACTGTTTTCTATATAGATTGTTGTGGGACGGGGATAGAAATTACCCGTTACATAATATTGGTCCTTTCTCTCAACAAAAGCATAGCAGTTAGCGTCGATTACACCCTCACCGCTGATTACAGCACCGTGTGCCTTGTAGCCGTAAATAAATGCAAAGGAAGGCTTTCCTGTAACGGGATTTCCTACAAGGGCAGTTTTCGGATCATTGATGGTTTCACAGGGACGGATATAGGAATTGATATCGGAGGAAGCCTTTAAAACAGCACCCTTCTGAATATAAAGCTCAACGTTTTGCTTAAGCTGAATTGAATGGCTGTAATAGACAGATCCGTTATCTCCGTCACGGTAACGGTCAGCGCATTCAAGAACAACCGTGCCTCCACCGACTTCAGCACAAGCATCAATAGCTCTTTGGATGGCATCTCCGTCGTCAGTTGTACCGTCACCTTTAGCGCCAAAAATTTTAACGTTATAATATACCATAGCTTTTCTCCTTACTTCTTTTCCAGCTTGGCATAATTAGCCATAAGTTTCTTTGTACCCGCATTTGTAAAGGCAATTTCAAGCATAAAGTCGTTGCCCATAGGCTTTGCAGAAACAACAACTCCCTCACCGAACACTCTGTGAGCAACGGTATCACCTGTTTTATAAGTTGCCGTTGATACTGCCGGAGCGCTCTTTTTCTGTTCAACTGCACTCTTCTGCTTTGCAAGATAACCTCTGCCGTGGGAACCGATATTCTTTTCATATTCACCGCGAACCATCTGTTCAAAGGACATCTGTGAGCTTTGGCGTCTGCCCGTTCTTTCAATAAAGATCTCGGGAATTTCCACCATAAAGCGTGAAACCGGATTGCGGTTTGTTGAACCGAAAAGCATTCTCGTATTTGCGTGAGAAAGATAAAGCTTCTGCTTTGCACGGGTAATGCCAACATAGGCAAGGCGTCTTTCCTCTTCAACATCCTCCTCGCTGTACATGCTCTGATGGCCGGGGAAGATACCCTCCTCCATACCGGGGATAAATACAACAGGGAATTCAAGGCCCTTTGCGGAATGAATGGTCATAAGCACAACGGAATTTGCTTCTGTATCGTAGTTGTCAAGGTCGGTAAGCAGAGCTGTTTCCTCAAGGAAGCCCGAAAGCGTTGCCTCCTCATTTTCGCTCTCGTAATTTTTAAGGTTAGAAATAAGCTCGGAGATATTTTCTATTCTCTCCTCCCCTTTTTCTTTATCAAGACGGAGATAAGGAATATATTCCGTCTTCTCCATAACCTTTTCAAACAGCTCATCAAGAGGCATTGTATCAACAAGCTCCTTAAGGGAGTTTATCATATCCGTAAACTCCATCAGCTTTTTACTTGAACGTGAAAGTGCTTCATATTCATCAGCATGAGAAAGCACCTCAAAAAGGCTGATGCCGAGCCCTGTGGCAATTTCTGCTGCTTTGTTTACCGTAGCGTCACCAATCCCCCTTTTGGGAACATTGATAATTCGCCTTAATCGGATATTATCCGAGGTGTTATTTACAACGGTAAGATACGCGATTGCGTCACGGATTTCCATACGGTCAAAGAATCGGTGACCGCCTATAACACGGTAAGGAATACCAGAGCGGGCAAGAAGCTGTTCAAGTGTATTTGACTGAGCATTTACACGGTAGAGAATAGCATGGTCGGAGAAGTCGAATTTTTTACTTCCCACGTTGTCCTCAATAGTATCAACGATAAAGCTTGCCTCGTCTCTTTCATCGTAAGCGGTGTTCACAACAACCTTGTCACCGCCACCGTTTGCAGTCCAGAGATTTTTACCCTTACGCTTTTTGTTATTGGAGATAACCTCGTTTGCAACATCAAGAATAGTCTGAGTTGAACGGTAGTTCTGTTCGAGACGGATTATCGTAGCATCGCTGTAACGGCTTTCAAAGTTAAGAATATTTTCAATCGTAGCACCGCGGAAACGGTAAATACTCTGATCGTCGTCACCTACAACGCAGATATTTCTGTGTCCGGCAGCGAGCAATTCCGTAAGGCGGTACTGAGCGTGGTTGGTATCCTGATACTCGTCAACCATAATATAACGGAATTTTTTCTGATAATATTCTCTTATTTCAGGGTTGTTTTCAAGAAGCCTGACAGTATTTACGATGATATCGTCAAAATCCATAGCATCAGCCTTTTTAAGCTCTGACTGATACATTTCATAAACTCTGCCAACCATAATTTTTCTTACATCCTTACCGGCAGTTTCCTTATAAAGATCAGGTGAAACAAGACTGTCCTTTGCACGGCTGATTTCATTGAGGATAGTTTTATAGGAAAGCTGACTTTCCGTAATACCGAGCTGACGCTGACACTCCTTGATCATACGCTTTGTATCATCGGTATCATAAATTGTAAAGCTCTTTGAATAGCCGAGCACCTCACCGTCACGGCGAAGAATTCTTACACAGCACGAGTGAAAGGTTGAAGCCCAGATATCCTTTGCATCCTGCTCACCTAACATTTTTTCAAGTCTTTCTTTAAGCTCTGACGCCGCCTTATTTGTAAAGGTGATAGCAAGTATCTGCCAGGGTCTTGCAGCTTCAACGCTCAATAAATCCTCTATATCAAAAAATCTGTCCTCGTCACCGTCAAGGTACTGCTTCATAGCTTCAATGTCATATTCCGACGGTTCAAAGGAAACCTGACGGCTTTCATAGGCATTACCGTATTTTACTATATTAGCAATACGGTTAACAAGCACGGTCGTTTTACCGCTGCCTGCACCTGCAAGTATAAGCACGGGACCCTTCACCTGAAAGATAGCCTTTTTCTGCATATCGTTCATGCGTGAAAAATCCTTTTCGATTATTCTTTTTCTCAGTTCAAAAAATTCATTACTCGCCATTTTTTACCTCAAAAACATAAACATAATAATACACAGTAATTTTACATTAAATTTCACCAAATTACAACTATTAAAATAAAAATATATCATTTTATTTTCCTTGACTAAAATAAAAAAGAGAGTTACAATTAACGGGTACAAAAGTAAAAATTAAGGAGAAGGCTATGTCTATTGAAAAAGTAAGAGAGTATATGAAAGAATACGGCATGGAGGATAAGATTCTTGAATTTGATGTTTCAAGCGCAACTGTTCCCCTTGCCGCGCAGGCCCTTGGTACCGAGGAGGCAAGAATTGCAAAATCCCTTTCCTTCCTTGTAGAGGATAAGGCAATTATCATTGTTACAGCCGGTACGGCAAGAATCAATAATAAAAGCTACAAGGCGATTTTCCATAAAAAAGCAAAAATGCTCACCCCTGATCAGGTAAGCGAAATGATAGGTCACAAAATCGGCGGCGTTTGTCCCTTCGGCATCAACGAGGGTGTTGACGTTTACCTTGATGAATCGCTCAAGGCTTTTGAAACCGTTTTCCCCGCCTGCGGAAGCAGTAATAGTGCGATTGAGCTGACAATTCCCGAGCTTGAAAGGCTTTCAGGCTTTAAGGAATGGATTGATGTGACGAGTGTGGCAGAGTAGTAAGTAGTAAGTAATAAGTAGTAAGTAATAAATAACAGCAAAAAGCAGTTGTTTTCAACAGGATGAAAACAACTGCTTAATTTTATTCTTAAAGAAGAATGATAAGGAACTGTGATACAAGTACAACTGCAATAAGTGCAATGGGATATGTTGAAGCGTAAGCTGCAGCGATATCCTCTGTGCCTGCTGTATTGATAAGAGTACCGAGAGCAGGTGTTGAGGTCATACCACCTGTGATTGAACCAAGGTTGTTGAGAAGGCTGAGCTTAAGAACATACTTTGCAAAAAGGAAGCCGATAATCATAGGAACGATTGTCATAATCATACCATATACGAAGTACATAATGTCAAAGTTTTCAACAAACTCTGCACCACCGGGGATACCTGCACCTACAAGGAAAAGTACAAGACCAAGCTCACGGAAAAGCTTGAGTGTGCCCTGTGCAGGCATAATACTTACCTTACCGATTCGTGAGAAGTGACCAAGAACAAGGGAAACAAGAAGACAACCACCGGTTGTTGTAAGTGAGAAGCAAGTGCCTGAAAGACCTGCTGATGAAAGAGGAATCTTAACCTGACCAAGAACTGTACCGAGGATTGCTGCAAGTGAGAATGCTGCGATACCCATATGGTCAATTTCAAAAAGCTTACCGGTGTAAGCCTTCTTTGTGCCTTCTTCCTTGATTACAAGCTTTGCACGTTCTTCATCCATATTAGCCTTTGTAAGCTTGGGAATAAGCTGAACAAAGAGAACAACACCGATAACACCGAAGATATAAGCAATACCATAGCCAACTGAAACAAGTGACTGGAACTCAGCTGCAACTGAAGCCTTTGCAGCAGAGAAAGCAGGTGTTGAAGTAAGTGAGCCTGAAAAAAGTCCAACGATCATAGCAACAAAGCCGTCCTGCTCTGTAATGCTTGAGCCGTAGCCAATAACCTCACCAAGACCGATACAGCCTGCAGCAGCAAGACCGCCGGAAATAATGATTACAAGACCAAGAAGAACATAGGACTTGAAGTTTCTCTTGAAGTTACCAAAGAACTTGGGACCTGCAATAAAGCCTACTGATGTTACAAAAAGCACAAGACCGAGACTTTCTACAAGAGAGATACCCGTGTTGAAATCGTATGGCTTTGAAGAAAAATCAAAAAGAAGCTCGCCACCTTCATTAACGCTGAAGAAAAGTGCACCGACCACAAGAGCAATGATGAACACGCCTGCGTCACCGAGTGAAATACCCTTGACTGTGATTCTGCCGAGAAGGTAACCGCCGAGAAGAACAGCGAACACAACAAAAAGCAGAGTTGAAAGGTTGCTGATGGAAATAATTCCGCCTAAAAGACTCATTTTTTCATTCCTCCGAAAAAGTCAATTTTTGTTTTATTTAAACCTTAAAGATTTTACCACCGACGGGTTAAAAAGTCAAACTAAAAAGTGGACAAACTTGACAAATAGTTAAGAATTGTTTTGTGCAAAAAGCACACATTTTAATAGGGCTACTCATTACTGAAATAGCCCTTAATTATTATTACAAAATTATGCCCAGATTAACCAGAGAAGAAGATAACCTGTAACAACAGCAGCAAGGGTAAAGGGAACGCCATATTTCATAAAGGTAGTAGACTTGACCTCATATCCCTCCTTGCGGAGAATACCGATACCTGCAATGTTTGCACTTGCACCGATGGGTGTAAGGTTACCGCCGAGGGTTGCTCCGCAGAGAAGACCGTAATAAAGAAGAGTGGGATTTTCAAGTCCGATGCTTGAAGCGATAACAGGAACAATTGAAAGCATAGTTGCGGTGTATGGAATGTTATCGATAAATGCCGAAAGAATAACGGACATCCAGACGATGATTGTGTAAACAATAAATACCGAGCCTGAACCGAGTGAGCCGATTGCCTGACCGATAACGTCAACAACTCCTGCACTCTTAATACCGCCGATTACAATGAAAAGACCGGTAAGAAGGATAATTGTGTAGTAGTCGATTTCCTTGAAAGCGTTCTTTACGGTTTCCTTATTCTTCTTGATGAAGAGCTCTCTTACAACGCCTACAATAAAGAAAGCAATGCAAAGGATACCGTTCGTGATATCAGGCTTGTAGAACTGCCCCTCTGCTGCTGCATCCTTATAGGGAATGAATGAAACTGCGATAAGTGAAAGAACTGTGCCGACAAGCAGGAAGGTCGGGAACTTATCCTCAACCTTTGTTCTGCCCTCAAAGGCAATCTTGTTATTTTCCTTGCGGAACATAAACCAGATGATAAGTGCACTTGCAATAGCACCTGCCTGAACAACAAAGAACATACCAACGTGACCGTTATCAACAAAGAAGTCTGAGAAATCAAGACCTGCAGCCTTTGCAAGAAGGATTGAGGTTGTGTCACCTACAAGAGTTGCGGCACCCTGAAGATTTGATGAAACTGCAATGCAGATGATTGAAGGAACGGGTGAAATTCCGACCTTCTTGCAGAAGGCAAGGGCAACGGGTGCAATCATAAGCACGGTTGCAACGTTATCAACAAAGGCGGAAACGATACCTGCGAAAAGTGAAAGTGCGATAACAACCCATTTCATATTAGGCATTTTTGAAATAAGCACGTCACTCATAAGCTGGGGCATTTTTGACTCAATGAAGAGATAAACGGTACCCATTGTACCTGCGATCATCATAATAACATTCCAGTCGATTTCTGACAATGCCTCTTTTATACCGTAGGCAAAGGTGCTGTCCCCTACCGTGAAGAAGCCTTCACCGAAAAGTGTGGGGTTAACTACAGCAATAGTGCCGAGGATAACAAAGATAATTGCTGATGTTACTGTGATGTGTGGTCTGATTTTCTGAAATGCAAGCATAAGTACATAAGTGATTGCAAAGAGAACCAGTGCCGTGATTGTGATTGGACTCATTTTTTTACTCCTTTTTTGTAGATAAATTAAGTCTGCACAAAAAAAAGACAGAACCCCTGAGGATTCCGTCAAACTTATTCCGCATTAACACGGTAGAACCGTGTTTTAAGCATAATAAATTACAACCCTGATAAATAACCTGTGTATCCACAAGCTATGACAGACTCCACCACTTATTCGGATTGCAGTTGAGATTATATAACTAAAAAAGTTAAAAGTCAACAGAATTTGACAAGATTTTTTAATTGTTTTTTATGTTTTTATATACAAAAAACTCCGGTGACGTAAGACACCGGAGTTGATTCTTTTTCCGCTCGCCGCGGGGGCGTTCTTTCTTGTAAGAAAGAACCAAAGAACTTTACTCTTCTATTATTTCTTTGAGTTGAGGTATTCTTCTCTGCCGAGCTCGTAAAGGTTGTTTCCCTCTGAGTCAATGATAACCATAAGGGGCATATCCTCAACATAAAGCTCTCTGAGTGCCTCTGCACCAAGATCCTCATAAGCGATAAGCTTTGCTGATTTGATGCACTTTGCAAGGAGTGCTCCTGCACCGCCGATTGCACCGAAGTAAACGCCGCCGAACTTCTTCATAGCGTCAACAACCTCGGGAAGTCTTGCGCCCTTACCGATCATACCTCTTGCACCAACAGACATCATTGTGGGTGCATAAGCATCCATACGGCCGCTGGTTGTGGGGCCTGCTGAACCGATAACAGTACCGGGCTTTGCGGGTGTGGGGCCAACATAGTAAATTGTTGCGTTCATAGGATCGATGGGAAGCTGCTCGCCTGCTGCAAGTGCTTCACACATTCTCTTATGACCTGCATCTCTTGATGTGTAGATGATACCTGTAAGGTAAACTCTGTCGCCGGCCTTAAGGCTTCTTGCAACCTCTTCTGTAAGGGGTAATGTAATTTTCTTTTCCATTTTAGATTACCTCCGACTTGTGACGTGTTACGTGGCAGTTGATGTTGATTGCACAAGGCATACCTGCAATGTGTGTGGGAAGAGTTTCGATGTTAAGACCGATTGCTGTGGTCATACCGCCGAAGCCCTGAGGTCCGATACCAAGCTCGTTAATCTTCTGAAGCATTTCCTTTTCAAGATCAGCATAGAAGGGATCGGGATTTTCTGAATCGATGGGTCTCATAAGTGCCTTCTTTGCAAGAAGAGCAGCCTTATCGAATGTACCGCCGATACCAACGCCTACAACGATGGGAGGACAGGGATTGGGGCCTGCTGTTTCAACAGCCTCAATGATAAAGTCCTTAATACCCTGAAGACCGGCTGAAGGCTTGAACATTCTGATCTGGCTCATATTTTCACTACCGAAGCCCTTAGGACCTACAGTAATCTTGAGCTGATCACCGGGAACGATCTCCGTATAAATCATAGCAGGTGTGTTGTCGCCTGTATTACCGCGTCTTACGGGGTCGCCTACAACGGACTTACGAAGGTAGCCGTTTGTATAGCCTCTTCTTACACCCTCGTTAACAGCATCTGTAAGATCGCCGCCTACGATGTGTACATCCTGACCGATTTCAAGGAATACACAAGCCATACCTGTATCCTGGCAGATAGGTACGTTTTCGTTGTCAGCGATTTCAAAGTTTTCAATAATATCGTCAAGGATGCCCTTTGCGATTGTGCCGTCTTCACAAGCACGGCAGTTTCTGATTGCGCACTTAACGTCACCGGGAAGGTGGCAGTTAGCGTCAATACAAAGCTTTTCAATTACGTCAGTAATTACTTCTGTTCTGATTTCACGCATTGTACTATATCTCCTTATCTCTCGTGTCTTGCATACTTGGGAAGAAGAAGGGGTGAAACAGCACCTGTTTCAATACCTGCAGCTTCAAGCTCCTTTGCGTACGCGTCAATGTGGTCAAGGTTCATTGCACCAAGCTCAACTTCCTTTGCTTTTCTGGCAGCTGCCTTACCTGCATTTCTGCCGAATACGATAATATCAAGAAGTGAGTTACCCATAAGACGGTTTCTGCCGTGGATACCGCCGACTGCTTCACCTGCAACAAGAAGGTTGGGGATAGCCTTTGTGTAGCCTTCGCCGCCGATTTCAAGACCGCCGTTCTGATAGTGAAGTGTGGGATAAACAAGGATGGGTTCTTTTCTCAGATCAATGCCGTAGTTAAGGTACATACGGAACATTGCGGGAATTCTCTTTTCGATTGTGCCTTCACCGCCAAGGATTTCAATCATCGGTGTGTCAAGCCATACACCGCTGCCGAGAGGTGTGTCAACGCCCTTGCCGTTTGCACATTCACGGATAATAGCTGATGCTGAAACGTCTCTTGTTTCAAGAGGATGAGCATAAGCTTCACCATCTTTGTTAACGAGCATTGCACCAAGTGAACGAACCTTTTCAGTTACGAGAGCACCGAAAATCTGTGAAGGATAAGCAACACCTGTGGGGTGATACTGAATTGTATCCTGATAAAGGAGAGGTGCACCTGCTCTGTAACCGAGAACAAGACCGTCAGCTGTTGCACCGTAGTGGTTTGAAGTGGGGAAGTTCTGATAATGAAGACGACCTGCACCGCCGGTTGCAATAACAACAGTCTTTGCCTTTGCAACAAGGTAGTCGCCTGTTTCCATATTGAGAAGAACTGCACCTGCTACCTGACCCTTATCATCCTTGATAAGCTCAACTGCTGAAGTAAATTCAACAACGGGAATCTTTCTGTTGAGAACCTCGTCACGGAGATTTCTCATAATTTCAGCGCCTGAATAGTCCTTACAAGCGTGCATTCTCTTTCTTGAAGTACCGCCGCCGTGTGTTGTAACCATTCTGCCGTCCTCGTCCTTATCGAACATAACGCCGAGATCGTTGAGCCACTTGATAGCATCAGGAGCTTCCATAACAAGACGACGAAGAAGCTCGGGTCTTGCTGCGAAGTGTCCGCCACCGAAAGCGTCAAGGTAATGCTGTACAGGAGAGTCATTCTCTTTGTCAGCAGCCTGAATACCGCCTTCTGCCATCATTGTATTAGCATCACCGATACGAAGCTTTGTAACGATCATTACGTCTGCTCCGGCTTCGTGAGCCTCGATAGCAGCTGATGAACCTGCACCGCCACCACCGATAACAAGTACATCGGTTTCATAGTCAACCTTTGAAAGGTCTACCTTATCCTTAAGAAGTCTTGAATTTGAGTGAAGAAGGTCTGTGAGTTCCTTAGGAGCCTTCTGACCCTTATTGGGGCCAACCTTGATTTCTGCAAAGCCGTCAGCTCTGTAGTCAGGATGGTAAGCCTTGAGAAGGGCATCCTTTTCTTCAGCTGTCATTCTTCTGGGCTCTGTTGCCATTCTTTCTTTTCTGGTAGCTTCCACCTTCTTGATGGATTCACGCATTTCTGAAGTAAACATCTTATACCCTCCTTATTTCTCAATTTCTCTTGTGTTGTAAAGCTCTTTCATCTCTGTGATGGGCTTCTGCATAACCTGCTCAATAAGCTCATCGTAGTTACCCTTGTTGATTTCTTCAACTCTTGTCTTGAGATGCTCTGTCTCGGGAGCGATGTACTTACCG
>JAFULG010000035.1 GCA_017473435.1 Clostridia bacterium
CATTGTTAAGGAGCTTACCAAAGATGAAGCGACAGTTATACTTGTTGACCTGAACTTACAAAGAAATGAAGTCTTACCCAGTGAGAAAGCACACGCTTACAAAATGAAAATGGATGCACTTAAAAATCAGGGCGCAAGGACAGATTTAACTTCTACACAGTCTGTGTCGAAGTTCCGTACAGCAGAAGAGGTCGGCAAAGAGAATAACGAGAGCCGTGAAACTGTCAGGCGATATATCAGATTAACTTATCTCATTCCCGAGATATTAAAGTTAGTTGATGAAGGACGAATAGCATTTACCCCTGCAGTTGAGCTGTCATTTCTTCCGTCTGAGGAGCAGCACGAGGTTTACGGCTTTTACGAAAACGAAGAGGTTACGCCCTCTTACTCACAGACGGTACGAATGAAAAAGCTTCATTCGGAAGGTATGCTCACATCGGACAGAATAGCTGAGATTATGGCAGAGGCAAAAGCAAATCAGAAGGACTACTTAAAGATACCAACGGAGAACATAAACAAATACTTTAAGTCGAGATTTACAGAAAAACAAAAGCAGGAATTTGTAATCAAGGCAGTCGAGCATTATCATCGGTACCTGATGCGGCAGAGAGATGCAAGGTGAGGAAGGAGGGATGCTATGAAATCACAGGAAGCGTATAATCTTATGTTTAAGGATTATCCTGATGTGGTAAATGCCCATCAGCTTTGTGAAATGCTTGGTGGTATAAATATTAAAACTGCCTACAAGCTCCTCAAAAGTGGTGCAATCAAAAGCTTTATTATAGGCAATAAATACCTCATCCCGAAAATCAATGTTTTTGAATACCTAGAGTTAGTGGATAACAAAACATAATCTCACACATTTGCAAAAAGTCAAATCTGCCGCTAACATATAGGTGTCAGCGGCAGATTCATACAAAAATCAAGAAAAGGAAGTGATACAAATAGTTACAGGTCATCTCAGGGAACGAGGCGGTATTTACCACATAGTTCTCAATTATATCGACAGTGACGGCAAAAGAAAAAATCCCTCCAGGTCAACGGGCTTGCCTGTGAAGGGAAACAAAAAGAGAGCTGAAAAAATGCTCCGTGAGGCTTGTGAAGAGCTCGAAGAAAAGCTGAAAAACGGTGAACTCCAAAAAGAAAAGGTATATTCACCGCCAGAAAAGCAAAAAACGCCCTTTAAGGAATTTTTACAGGATTGGCTTCAGATGTCAAAGGTAAATGTGGAGGTGTCAACCTATGGCGGATATTGCCGTGTTATCAACAGAAAAATCATCCCGTACTTTGAAGAGCATTATCCGGGCATTATGCTCGAGGATGTTACACCGAAGCAGATTCAGGATTTTTATACCTTTGAAATGACGATCAACGGGGTTTCGGCAAACACTATTATCCATTACCATGCAAACATCCGAAAGGCACTGCATTATGCTTTTAAAATAGGACTTATTGATGTCAACCCTGCTGACAGAATTGACAGACCGAAAAAGGAGCGCTTTGTGGGTGAAGCCTATACGGAAGAAGAAATTCAGGAGCTTCTTGAAAAATGCAAGGGCGATGTTCTTGAATTCGCTATTGTAATGGGTGCTTTCTACGGACTTCGCAGAAGCGAGGTATGCGGTCTTAAATGGGATGCAGTCGATTTCAAAAACAAAACCTTTACGGTAAAAAGAATTGTTACCGAGGTTTATGTTGACGGAAAGATTCAGCTAGTTGAAAAGGAACGCACCAAAACGAAATCCTCCTTCAGAAGGCTTCCTCTTATAAAGCCTATGGAAGAATATCTTCTCAAGCTGAAAGAGGAGGAAGAAAAGAACAGAGCCCTTTGCGGAAACTTTTACTGTCAGAAGTATAACGGGTATATTTATGTAAATAAAATCGGTGAACTGGTAAAACCAGGCTACATCACAAAATACTTTCCTGAGTTTTTAGAGAAAATCGGAATGAGGCGAATACGCTTTCACGACCTTCGTCACAGTTGTGCAAGTCTGCTTTATGCAAACGGCGTTTCACTCAAGGAAATTCAGGAATGGCTCGGTCACAGCGACATTTCCACCACCTCAAATATTTATACCCACCTTGATTTCAATTCAAAAATAAATTCGGCAACAGCCATTATGGGTGTTCTGCCCGGCGGAAAAAAGTGATTTTTGTTGGTAATTCTGACGGATTTTCGACAGTAAAAAACAGCATATTTTTATGCCCTCGGAGGGCAAACGGAGGGCAAATGTCGATTTTCTGCCAAAAACGGGCCCAAAACAGCACTCATAAAATGACGGTTTTCAGACAAAACAAAAACCCGAAAACCCTTGTAAATACTAAGGTTTTCGGGTATTGGTGCCGGTGACCGGACTTGAACCGGTACGGTGTTGCCACCGAGGGATTTTAAGTCCCTTGCGTCTGCCTATTCCGCCACACCGGCGTGGCTTTTAACCTCAATTATTATACAGACATTCTGTCACGTTGTCAAGTTCTTTCTTATACTTTTTTTGAATATCCCATTGCATAAATAAAATCTCAGAAATTATAGATTTTTTTAAGTTTTTATATTATTATAGAATTATCTTACACAAAGGATGTGATAATTATGAAAAAATCAAAAAATATAATCTATGGCCTTATTTTCATCGCCCTGGGACTTGTCTTCGGACTTAATGCTCTTGGATATACACACATTAACCTGTTCTTCGACGGTTGGTGGACATTGTTTATCATCGCCCCTTGTGTCGTCGGTCTAATAAACGGCAGAGATATCTGGGGCAACCTCGCAGGTATGTCTATAGGCGGTGTGGCTTTGCTCGTATGTCAGGATATCATCACCTTTGAAGCCGTACGTAAGCTTCTCATCCCTGTTATCCTCGTGCTTATAGGCGTTTACCTCATCTTCAAGGATACCCTTGGCAGCAAGGCGGCAAAACGCATCAAAGAGCTCAACGGTAAATCTCCGTCTCAGAAAGGCTCTTACGCTACCTTCTCCTCGCAGAAAATCAACTACTCAGGCGAAATCTTCACCGGAATCGACCTTACAGCAGCCTTCGGAGGAATTGACTGCGATTTACAGCTTGCAACCATCCCCGGTGACTGCGTTATAAACGCCTACGCTACCTTCGGCGGAATTGACATAATCCTGCCCCCTTGCGTAAATGTGGTTGTCCGCTCAACATCAATTTTCGGCGGCGTGAGTCAGAAACGTAAATTTCCTCCCGTGCCGGGTGCACCCACCGTTTTTGTCAATGCTACCTGTCTTTTCGGAGGTGTTGACTTAAAATGAACGAACACGGAAAGCTTATAAAAAAACTTGCCGACATACTGGCCATTATTCTCATCATAATGATTATCGGCGGTATAATCAATGCTACCGGCCTGCTCGGCGCAATTATCTCCCCCTCTGACGAAGACGCTCCCACCGAAGAGCTGATCCTCAACCCGACAGATGTTTACGAGCTGGATATGGAAGTAGGATCAGCAAGCATCGCTGTAGTGAAATCAGATTTATTAAAAATAGAAGCAGCTTCCGACAGCTTCAGACTAAGGAATAAGGACGGAAAAATTAAAATAGAAGAAAAGAGTAACATCCTCGTCCTTAACACTGACCGTAAGGTTACAATTTACCTGCCTGAGGATTTTTACTTCCATAAGGTAAGCCTTGAAACGGGAGCGTCAAACATCAGCGGTGAGCTTCTGAACACACAGTATCTCGAGCTTGATATAGGTGCGGGCTTAATCACCCTTGATGAGCTCAATGTAACCAAAAAGGCTGAAATCGACTGCGGTGCAGGTGAGCTTGTTCTTAAGGGCGGCACTCTCCATAACCTTGATTTCTCTCTTGGCGTAGGAAGCGCAGACATTTGTGCCGAGCTTAAATCAAACGCCGATATTGAAAGCGGTGTCGGCGAGCTTAAGCTTAACCTCACCGACAGCAAGGATAACTATACCTTCAACGTTGAAACCGGAATTGGTAGTATATCTTATGACGGCGCAAGCGTAAAAGGCGACACACGCCTGGGCAACGGTGAAACAAGGGTTAAGCTTGAAGGCGGCGTCGGCAGTGTAGAAATAGCCTTTGGCGCTGCTGCGTAAGACTACACACGTAGCGGCGACCCCATGTGTTCGCCATCCCCTACACAAATAACGATCACGGGAGAGATTCTTCCGTGATTTTTTGTTGCATTCTTTTTTGAATAGTGCTATAATTTTTTCTGTCAACACGGGGAAACAGGTGAAAATCCTGTACGAGCCCGTCGCCGTGAGGTGCTTTCAGAAAGTTTCTGCCTCGCCCGATGCCGCAAATCGGGGACACGCCATTGAATTAAGCTTACTTTTACAAGCAGATTTGAGAAGGCGGCAGAAATGCACCGAGTCGAAATACCCGATTGACAATGCCTTTTCTTTTTGTTGCGAGTGCCGACAGACTTAAAGTCAGAAAAAGGAAATAAAAAAACAAAGGAGTTTTACAAATGCAAAAGAAATTGAATTTCAGAAAGCTTTGCTCTTTGTGCCTTTGTATCTTGCTTGTTGCGGCCATAGCACTGTTTACAACTGCCTGCACAAATGACAAAACCACCCTCACCGACGGTAATGCCGCTACGGAAATTGCAGCCACCTACGGTCAGGGAGAAACCACCTTCACCTTCTGTGTCAGCGACAAGGAGGGTAAGGAAACCTATTACGCCATCAACACGGACAAAACCACTGTCGGCGAGGCGCTTCAGGAGCTGGGACTCATTGACGGCGAGGAAAGCACCTACGGCCTTTACGTAAAAACCGTTGACGGCACAACCCTTGACTACGACACCCACGGAATGTACTGGGCGTTTTATATCGGTACAGAGATGGCTCCCACGGGCGCAGATATGACCGACATTGTAAACGGTGAAACCTACCGCTTTGTTGCAACAAAGGGATGAAGCTGACAGTTAAAGAGGCTGCAGTTTTCAGTATGCTCGGAGCTGTTATGTACTGCTCAAAGGAGCTTATGGCAGCATTACCCAACATTCACCTTGTGGGTGTTCTGACAATGGCGCTGACCATTGTTTACCGAAAGAAGGCTCTTTACCCTATCTACGTTTTCGTGCTTCTCACGGGACTTTTTATGGGCTTTTCAACCTGGTGGATACCCTACCTTTATGTGTGGACGGTGCTGTGGGGCATTACAATGCTCCTGCCGCAAAATATGCCGAAAAAGCTTGCTCCCGTTGTTTATATAACGGTGTGTGCTCTTCACGGACTTTTCTTCGGAGTGCTTTACGCTCCCGTTCAGGCAATTTTCTTTGGGCTTGATTTCAAGGGAATGCTCACCTGGATAGGTGCAGGTCTTACATTTGACCTTATGCACTGCTTCGGTAATCTTTTCGGTGCTGTGCTTGTTATTCCGATTACAACGCTACTGAAAAAAGCGGAAAGATATTCAAAAAACGCATAAAATTTACTCCTGCAGTTCTGAACTGCAGGAGTTTTTTGCTGTTTATTTTACCCGGCAAAGCTTCGCTACGGATTCCGTTTGCGTTGTAACGCCAGTAATAGGCATTGGAGCCATTGTTTTGTCTTCAATATGTAAAATCAACCAATATATTCACAAAATCACTTTGTATATAGTTGAAAACAAGGCTAATATGGTATATAATATAAACATAATCACACAAGGAAGAATTCCCTTGTATATTAACGTAGCATATGTTGATGATAAAACCCAACTTAGAGAACCTGAATGTTCCTTTAAGGATTAACAACTGCGTCCATTGCCGTGTTCATACTACTCCCGTAATTGAAACGCCTCACCCTGAGGGAAGAAAAGATTATCAGCTTTTGTACGTTGCTGCAGGCAAAGGAGAGTTCTATTTCAAAGACAGCAAAACTCCGACTGTTGTAAATATGGGGCATGACGCCGAGCGAGTATAGGAAGAGAGGCAAGAGTTTAACCAAGAGTGGTGGGAAATGATTAATTAAATATTCTTATCCAATATTTATTGAATTATGTGCATTTTTTTGATATACTATTATAAACCAATCGGCAAAAGAGCAAAATTATGCTTTGTTATTATATATCCTATGCTGACAGGCAGTAAATAACTGACGGTATTTATCCTGAAAGTTGTAGTAAATATCTGCGTTTTTTCTCGAGACAAAGTGAAATTTAAAAAAAGGAGATAGTATTATGATTACATTCATTCAAAGAGTTCTCGGATTTTTTACAGCACTCACAACAGTTCTTTTAAGCTTTTTCGGTGTGAACAGCGGACTAATTGACAAAAAGGTTGACGATTTCAAGGTTACCACTTACATAAGAGGCGATGCTATTATGTACTGGGGCGGCGAGCTATACAAGGAGGATTTTGACATCGTTACGGATGCTATAATTTTTGAGTGTGCAACCTTTAATAACAAAGGCGAGGTTGAATACGACGAAGAGAAAATGGAAACCGTTTTGTCAAGAGTTCGAGAGGCAATTGGCGACAGAGACATACACCTTACACTCAATCTTATCGGCCCCTGGGGTGAAACAGATTCTGATGTATATGAGGATCAGATGGAAGCTCAGAGTGATGAGCACAACAAGGCGTTTGAAAGCGGAGTTTTAGAGGATAACATTATTGACGTTCTTGAAAAATATGACTTTGACGGTGTACACTTTGACTATGAATATCCTCTTACTCTAAAGGCCTGGCATTATTACAATAAGTTCCTGGTTTCCCTTGACAAAAAGCTTGGCGAAAAGTACACTCTCGGTGTTGCCGGCAATGCCTGGAACATAAAATTCACCAATGCGGCTATTGAGGCTATTGATACATATGAATTGATGAGCTATGACTTCATTGATGAACAGGGAAGACACGCTACCTATGAAGATACTCTTGAGCAAATCCGACAGCTTGGTCTCAGAGGTATGCCGGTTAACAAGGTCAATGTTGGTATACCCTTTTATTCAAGACCAACGGATATGTCGGGCTATTGGTACGGATATAACGGCTGTTACGACGGCATAGATGAAAACGGCTGGTATCATTGTAGCGACACGGACAAAGATTTTTGGTTCAATACTCCCGATGTTGTAGCTGAAAAGACAGATTACTGCATCAGAAACGGCTTTGGCGGTGTAATGATATGGCACTACAACTGTGACCTTCCCTCCAGCAGCGAAGGCTCATTGATCAAAGCAATAGGTGAAACTGTCAATAAATACTATTAAAATTTACGAGGGGCTGTCACTCTTTCGTGCGACAGCCCCTCGTTCTTTTATACATATATCAACTCGTTGCGAACTATCTCTTGTGCTCTCTGCTGAATATTGCCCATTCTCTGTACCCATGCAAATTGGTCTTGCTCTTTAAGTTGTTCTGTAACCTCTTCTGCTTCTCTCATTTGTTCAACAAGGTTATCGAACATTTCACGAGCTTGCTCGTCTATGTCGGAAAGGCAAGAATGAAGTTTACCACTCATAAGCATTGAATCAAACACATATCTTTTGTTTTTCATAAGATATTCCTCGCGCATTCTCCCCCATCTGCCGATCGGTAGGTTGTCTTCAGGCTCGTCATCATCGCCTGCGATGAAATAATAGTCACATACCAATTCATATGTTATTCCTGTTCTTTCATCTGTAATGTATTTGGATAAATTCATAGATAAAATCTCCTTGTAATTTGGTAATACCATTTTACAAGGAGGTTTTCAATTTGTCGAATGTATCAATTATTTTTATTTTTTATATCATCCTAAAATGCCTCAACGCATCCATAATAGCATCTTCTTTTTCCTTCGGGCATTTAGGCACTTTGTGCCCCTCTTTGCCCTTGTTATAATTCTCGCGCTCTATTATTCCGCACTTGGCTTTTACCTGTGAAATATACAGCGTTGACACTTTTAATCCAAACTTATCAAGCACATAATCCTTTATCTCCTGATAAGTAGCTTTTGACTCTGCTGCTGTTAAATCAAGCTCGTCAAGACTGATTTCAAAGTCGATATGTGTGTCGGGATTTTTTCTAACCAACTGAACAACCGTCTCAACTGTTGTTTCACTGTCCCAACGGATATGTGTCACATTCTCATCCCCGTCACAAAAGACGGGGAATTTGAAATTGATACACTTTAACAGTCTGCCGTCGGGTTGCTCTTCTTTGAATATCTCAACACTCTCAATGAAGGTATTGAGAAACTTCTTTTTCTCAGCATCAGTAAACTCTTTGTACATTGTACCATAATAATGCAGAAAAAGATAGACATTTTCACCCGATATTTTTTCTTCTTTTATATTTGCTATGCGAGCTTGCAATTCTGTTATTTGCTCCTCAACAACCTCTATTTCATCATAGAAATCATAAAGTCTGTTTTGCATATCCTGATACTTTTTATCGTAATGCCTGTCAGTTACATCAAGGGTATCCATTTGAGATGCAAGCTTTCGTTTTGACATTACAAGCTGATTGAGTTGCTTTTTGAATACTGCAAGCTCTTCCTCAAGTCCTTCTGTACTAACTCTCGTGTTTATCTTTTCACACAAGGCTTTTTCAAACTCAGGATTAGATACAAGCCTTTCAATGACTTCTTCAACTGCACCGTTAACAACAGTCTGATTCCATTGTCTGTGATAATCACACTTGTGTCCGTCAACTCTCATACGATGCTTACAGGCATAATAAAAATGGTCTTTATAGATTGTTCCGTCAGGCTTTTTCTTTCGGTTAATGTTACCGTACATTGCCGCACCGCAAACAGGACAGCGAAGCAATCCTGACAATAAATGCTCGTGGTCAAGATTGTAAATCTTCTCCCGTTTAACACCTAACTTTTTACGCTTCTGTTGAGCTAACTCCCAAGCTTCAACAGATACAATGGCTTCGTGAATACCATCATATATAGGATACTGTTCTTGCTTAACTATATGATACTCATTTCGGGTGCCGTTAATCTTTTCAGTCTTTCGTCTGCCAAAAGCTATCTTTCCGCAGTACACAGGGTTCTGTATAACCAACTTTATAAAATGAGCAGAGAAAGTATCTAATGTACCGTTCTGTCTTGGCTTTTTAGCAATGCCGTGTTGGTTGAGATATTTGGCAATACCGTTTGCACCCAAGTTTGTATTTACATATTTATCAAAAATGAGACGGATAGTTTCAGCCTCATCCTCGGCAATTTTCAATTCGCCTTTTTCAAGATAATATCCGTAAGGTGCAAAACCTCCGTTCCATTTACCTTCTCTCGCTTTTTGCTTTCTGCCTTCCATTGTCTGAACAAGAATATTCTCACGCTCAATTTCAGCAACGGCAGATAAAACAGAAATCATCAATTTACCGCTATCCTTTGAGCTGTCTATACCATCCTCAACGCAGATAAGGTTTGCACCGTAGTCCTGCATAATCTGCAAAGACGAAAGTACATCAGCAGCATTTCTGCCAAAACGGGACAGTTTGAAAACAAGCACATAATCTATATTATCCTTGCCACTTGCAATATCTGATAACATTTGCTGAAATGCAAGTCTCCCACCAATGTTTTTACCTGATTTACCTTCATCACTGTATTCACCTGCAATATGCATTTCCTGATACTCGGCATATTTACGGAGCTTTTCTCTCTGTGCATCAAGGCTGAAGCCTTCAACCTGCATTGATGTTGAAACACGGGTATAGATATAGCAATTTAATCGTTTCATATATTTTCAACTCCTTGTAATTTTTCATTTTGATTATATTTTTCTTTCGCATATTCGACAAATGTGTGAGGCAGGCTAAACCTGCCCCACAACGATTTAAGCTGTTTTTTTATTTGGTTGTTTTATAGCTTCTGCTTCGCCTTTCGGTATCTTATCACCGTATTTCTCAATCATATCTGCAAGGAAATCTATCATTTGGTCAAATGCGATTTTCTGTTCTTTGGTAAAAGTTGAAACATCAGGGATATTGAAAGTACATTCACCTTTTATATTGCTTATAGCTTTTACAAAAGCCTTCTTTAAGCCTTCATATAAATCAATAATTCTGCTAATCAATACTCATCACCTCGCATCCCTATTTCGCTGTCGTTGAAGATATCTGTAATAATGCTCGCAGGCTTTCATGACAAAGTTTTCAAGGTCGTTTTCTTTTACTTTTGGAGCAACTGTCTTTAACTTCTCAACGGAAAACTTTATTGTCGGCTTCTGATTTGCCTTCGGCTCGGTCATAATCTCAAACAGATTGTCTGTATCAAGTGAGCCTCGTTCCGATAATTTTCTGATTCTCTGCGCCTGTGAGAGCGACGGAGTTATCTCATCCGTTTCATAAGTTTCAAGTACCATCTGCTGTTCTGCAGACGGCAAATATGAAAGCTCAACTGCAGGTCGGAATGCCATTCTTCCGCTATCAACAAGGTCAAGAAGCGGCTTTTCGAGGTTAGTAAGTCGGATATATTGCCTGATAGTTTCTCTGTTATCTTCGCTTTCGTTAGCAAGCTTCTTAATGGATGTTTCTGACTTCTGCAACAATGTTGCAGAAGTTGCATCAACCTCCAAATCACTTCTGTAACCCTGCCTCTTCATAGCATCAAGCTTCATTTTGTATGCAGTAGCTTTTTCACTTGGCAAGATTTTCTCTCTGTGACAAAGGTTTGCATCAATCATTGCTATGATTGCATCATCCCTTGAAAGATTGAGCACTCTTACGGAAACAGAGGTGATACCTAAATTTTTACACGCTTCCCATCTGCGATAGCCGGAGATGATTTCAAACTTTCCGCTTTTGGTATCATCGGGCTTGCGGACAGTAATAGGTTCAAGAATACCGAACTTCTTAATGCTTTCGATTAAATCTCTCATTGCCTGGTCATCAACAACTTTAAAGGGTGACTCGGTGAGAGGGGTGAGCGTATCTGTAAATACGCTCATGGTTGTTACTAAGTTTTCAAAATTTTTCATAATTCAAATTACCTTTCTTTAATAGATTCTTTAGTTTTAATACTTGATTCTTTCTCTTTTCGGACAGTTTTCAGCACATCCGATATAAATGCTTTTACTTTTTCAGGCATCAGCCTCAATGCCTCAAGATACGGTGCGCAGACCTGCTCAAGTTCATGAAACCTTGCACTCAGTCTGTTTATACTGCTTTGCAGCTCCCAATTTCTTTTTCGGAGCCTTTCATTTTCACCCTCAAGGTCAAAAATCTTGCTCCTTGCTGCAACAGACTGCTTTGCCATATTGCTCAGGTCATTGAAATCTTCACCTGAAATTGTCACTTTACCCGTAAGAGTTTTCTTGCCCATACCGTCAATCTCAAGGAATGTTTTATGCACGGTCTGAATTTCATCGTATCTGATTTCTTCCGTCTGCAATCTTTCTTTGATTTCTTCAAGGCGTTTCTTATCCTGCTGAATCTCATATTGTAGACAAGATAGGTGTTCAGCCGTACTGCCTTTTTCACCACGGATGAAATCGTTGAAACCGGCTCTCTGCATATGATTGAAGAAATCATCCTGCAAGATACTGTAAGAGGGAATCAGCACAGGCTTACCTTTTTCATTGAATACAACATTACCATTTTCATCAACCGCCTGAGGTGACTTCCACTTCTTTGAATGACTTATCTGATTAACGGTTTCTTTAACAGTACCTACAAGTGATTTATCCTTGCACCGCTTTGTCCACAGAATCTGTTTCTCAACAACGGGCAGAGCAACAAGGTGCATATGATAGTGATACACAGGTTTTCCGTGCTGTTCTGTGAGAGCTACATTCTGTTCATCTGCGTGCATTACGGCAGAGATGATATTCTGTTCACCGTAGAGATTAACTGCAAAACGATAGG
>JAFULG010000036.1 GCA_017473435.1 Clostridia bacterium
GTAGGTTACTTTACCAAGTGGGGCGACGGTGCTCACGATTTTAATCCCATTGCAGATCTCACCGTTACAGAGATATATGAATTTTTGCATTATCTTGATGCACCGAAGTGTGTAATTGAAAAGGCACCGTCCGCAGCCCTTTTTGACGGGCAGACAGATGAAACTGAAATGGGTGTAACCTATGGCGAGCTTGACAGTAATCTTTCCGGCGGCGATATTCCTGAGGATAAGAAGATAATCGTTGAGCGTATGCACAAGACAAGCGAACATAAAAGGAAAGGAATTTCAGTTTATAAATTTAAATAAAACTTCAAAGCTCCCTGTTTCGGCTTACACCGATTCAGGGAGCTTTTTTTCGTTATATCCTAATTCTCACCGCAGAAACCCCGCCCATTTCAGGCTTTTTCTCCATAAACCCATCAGGGATCTTGCCTTCGTAGCTTTCCATATAAGTCGCCGAGCCGAGATAAGCAGAGATGTTAGTTCTCGGTATAATAACCCAATCGGAGTCAGGCTCTTTGTTTGCAAGGTAGTATTCTGCAAGCGTTATCATAAGCCTTTCTGTTTTTGCATCCGCACCGTAAGCCTTGATTTTTTGAAGTTCTTCATTTGAAAGCACAACCGCCTCAGTACGAAGCGGACCGAGAACAAGTGCATCTGCAATAGCTGTGTCAAAGAGTAAAGGAAAATCAGCTGATGAACGGTTGTTGTAAACAGAATACTGAAACTGTATCACTTTGTTAGCCCAAGTGCCTTCAATAGCTTTCAAGGTCTTATTTTCAACAAAGCAATGAAGCTTCTTTGTAACATCCTCTTTGTTCTTCCTGATGTAATCGGAAAGAGAATGCAGGTATCTGTAATACCATCCTGCACCGTTTTCATCAACGATTTCGGGAAAATCGCTGTAAAGTTCAGGAAAAGAAGTGTGAAACTTCAATGCCTTGTTTGTTACTGCTTCATAAGGCAGACTGCACCAAGCACATAAAAACTCTCTTGCCTTATCAATTCTTTCGTATGGGTCATCGGTGCGAAGTGTACCGTCAGCATTATGAAAAAGATAACCTCTTGCAAGAACGGTAAATATACGGTTAAATCCCTTGTTCTGCTTAAGCATTCTTACTGTAAATCTGCCTATAAAAGCAGTTGATTGTTTACTCTCCGCGAGGAAAACGGGAGTGTCTGTATATGCCTTGAATTCAAGCCATTCGTTAGTCAATTTTATCCCCCTTCCTTGCAAATCTTGTGATGTGCCTGTAATAAGCATCATAAAGAAAATCACGCTTACCGAGTGCAACAATGTACTTTACCGAAGCATTGAAGGAAATAACATGAGTTTCTATTATCCTTGCAGCTTCTCTTGAAACCGTTTCACGGTAATTGCCTACGGGATTTCTGAGATACGCATTTACCATCAAAGTCAGCTCCTCGGAATCGTTGGGATACTGCATAGCCGAGGCATTTGCAGATATATTGTAGTTCCGTGTTTCGGTAATAATATCAGGCAACAATTTGTACCCGCCGAAACGGAAATCAGCAAAGATGTCATAATACTCTCTGTACTCTGCTTCGGGCAGATGCTTTATGAGAAAGGCGTATCTTTCATCCTCTTTCATAAAGTGCCAATTTTCATTTCTGACCGCAAAATATATCTCATTTACTCTTTCTTCGGGCAGATTAATGAATACTGCAGCAAGCTCGTCAGCTTCATAATTGTTTTCCTTGTTCTGCATATATAGAATACGGTTAATGTCGTTGTGCTTTGCTTTTATCTTACTTGCGGCGTGTCGTCTTGTCCTTATCCTTTTAAGACACTCTTCATAATCAGAGATAACTCTGCCTACATAGTCAAGAATCTTCGGGTCAAGCTTTTTCTCCCAACCGGGCTTTGCAAAGGTGAAAAGCTCACTTGCATCAGCCTGTCGGCAGTCTGCCCTTGGTGTATTCTTTTTCAGCTCTCTTGCAAAATACGGAAGCTTTTCAAGGTTTGAGCTGACCTCATCCCAATTCTGACCTTCAAAGAATTTTTTGAAGCGTTCATCAAAAGTAGGCTCGTACCAACGACGTTTTCCTTCAGCTTTTTCAATAAGAGTCTTGTATTTAAGAAAGGATGTTCTTTCAGCTTTGTTGGCTTCAAGATATTCTGTCAAATCGGGCTTTATACCGCTTTTGGCAGAATCTATCTCAAGACCTGTAAGTATTTCAAGTACTTCTGTTTCCTTGCGGTACTGTTCCTTCTTTTCATCATCTATGTTTTCGTCATAAGCGATTATGCTACGGTCAAGTGCCGCATTTGAAATCTGACCGACACGGGATGAAAAGGTATTTCGTATTGTTTCAAAGCGTTTGTACCAATCATTTGCATCGGCAATAATCGGCTTTGCGGAGGGTATGCTTAAAAGAGGAAGATTGCCGCCGAGTGAAAAATCGCTTTTACTGTAATTGTTCAAAATACAGTCTGTCAACCTCGGCTCGGCTACTGTTTTAATCATATCACCGTCAAAGTCAGCACCGCCAAGTCTTTCAGCAAGGAGTGAAACAGAGTTGACCATAATTACATCCGTAAGACCTGAAAGGTACTTTTCTCTGTAAGCACCTATTTTCTTTAAAGGCTTAACAAGAGCTTCCTCATTTCTTGCAATGTGAGGATTGCGAAGAAGAGCATAAATATCCTGCTGAGAATATACAGCACAGGGAGCATAAAACTCATTTGTATCAAGGAATTCATTTCTAATATCTGCGTAAATGTCAGGGCGCCCGTCGTTTTCTCTGATAAGCTCGTAGAATAATTCCATAATATCGGCCGCAAAGAAACGGTTATCTCCGTCAACAAGTAAGCGACCAATGGAGTAATCTTTAAGCAGGCTTTCTGCGGCATCGTCAAGCTGACGGACAAAGTATGGCTCATTGATGAACTTTGGATTTCTTTTCAACAGTTCTGCAAGATGATAGCTTCTGCTTTTTCTGCCGAAGGTCCATTCATCAGCCTTATCGGTAAAGCACCTTATACGGGCATCTGTATCATAGCGAAGGTCATAATACCTCTGCTCTGTCGGCTTGGTAAGCCACATTCTTTCGTCCTCAGATGGAGAACGCTCCCAGCCCAAAGGTAAATCATGTGGTCTGAATTCAGACGAAAGCATTTTAACAGTATTGAGGAACTGATAGTTAAGCTCGGTTGTATCCTCAGCTTCTGTCTTACTTACATTTGTGATGTATATTGTGTGCTCATAAGCACGGCAGAGCTGTACATATGTCTGCCAAGAAATATTATACTGTTTCAGCCACTTGTAACCCTTGAACTGACTTTCGGTAAGTATCATACAAAGGCTATCAACTTGGTGCTTTCTTCCCCATATATCGGTTATTGTTTTAACGCCGGCTTCATTAAACAAGGCTTTGAAATCGGCTTTATGTACCATTCCCTTTATATATGGCATACGAATCTGAAAAGAGGTGTGTTCTTTTTTACTGCCTATTTTACTGTCAAGCTCACGGGCAAATTCAGGTGAAATCAGTCCCATACCGTCAAAGCGTGTAGTTTCAATATCACCTGTACATTCTGTTCTTTCATATTTTCTTATACTGCCTTCACCTGTAACGTCAGTAACAGTTACATAAGAAACATCGTTTGTAATATGTTTAGGGTTAGGCACAATAGCAACATTTTCAAGAAAGAACTTATCATCAGGCTCAACTCTGATACCTGACGAAAAGAGAAGTCCGTTATATGCATAGAGCTTTGACAGCTCACAGACATCAATTTTTAAGTTAAGGGTTATTCTTCTTGTGATTTCATCATAGAGGTCAGCACGGACAAATGACAGCTTTGCGTTTCTGCTCATTGATGCAGAACGCTCAAAGGCATGATATTTATGCTGACCGCCACCGAGGTCAAGAGTAATACCTTCAGGGCGAAACATGGATTCAGCTTTTTTCTGTCTTAGTGCATTTTTTGGGTACTCTGCACTTCTGTCAAAGATACATGCAAAATCAAGATAGATAATAGCGTCGTACAAATCATCAATTATCAGCTCATCACCTTTTGGCGAATAACCGTCTCTGTGAAGCATAGACATCAGCTGATAGAAAACGGCATTATCATCCTGATAGGTATCGCCGTGATTTAATAATACGCTTGCAGTTTCCGCTTTGTTGAGATTAAAAGAGTATATATCCTCGCCAACAGGCTTTGCGTAAGCAAGAATTGCTTTTGCGGACAGCATAGGTATTTTATATCTTACACCGGTCATAGCTTCACCTCCTAAAATGATTATAACAAGTATACTACAACGGTAGATAAATTTCAATATTTTGGTATATAAATACTGCGTCACATTTTTTGAAGAGCATACAAAAACTGCCCTCACAGGGAGAGCAGTTGTAAATATTATGTTCTACAAATTGGAATTTGCTATATTGTTCTTTGCAGATAAATCATATCTACCAAC
>JAFULG010000037.1 GCA_017473435.1 Clostridia bacterium
TATCACTCGCAGAGGTCTGCATGTCCAGTTGGTTTCACGTATTGCAAGAACAATCGGTAAGGCGCTTAATCTGAATCTTGATTTGATTGAAGCGATTGCACTTGGCCACGATATAGGACATACACCCTTCGGTCACGCGGGGGAAAGGTTTCTTGATGAGTTGCTTTTTGAACACACCGGCAGGCATTTCAGCCACAATATACACTCCGTACGTGTGCTTGACAGTATTTATCCTTATAACATAAGCCTACAGACGCTTAACGGCATTGCAGCCCACGACGGCGAGATGGAACTGTCAGAGTATTATCCGAAAGCACTGGATGATTTTGAAACTTTTGATGCACAGATCGAGGCATGCTACATTGATAAATCTAATGTAAAAAAGCTTGTGCCGGCTACTTTGGAAGGCTGCGTAATGCGGATTTCTGATATAATTGCATATCTCGGTAAAGACCGTCAGGATGCCGAAAAAGCGCAGCTTATCAACAACAAGGATTTTGAACCGAGTGCGATTGGTACATATAACGCAGAGATAATAAACAATCTCATTGTGAATATTATCGAAAACAGTTACGGAAAGCCTTATATCAAAATGGATGAAAATCATTTTGAGGCTCTGAAAAAAGCGAAAGCTGACAATTATATGCTGATATATAAAAATGATTCTGTAAATGATGTTTTGCAGAATACCGTGAAGCCGATGATGTCAGGTGTTTACGCGAAACTACTTGATGACCTGATTAAAGGGAATTTTGCTTCACCGATTTTTAGTCACCATATTGATTATGTAAATAGTGCACATTATGCCCGCAGTATACCGTATGAGTCAACTGAACCCAATCAAATTGTTACTGATTATATCGCGAGCATGACGGACGATTATTTTATCGATCTTTATGAGTATCTGTTTCCTGGTAGCGACAAGAAAATTACCTATAAAGGCTATTTTGATTAATGCTTTGAAGGGTGCGTTTTTGCGTGTATCGGGAGAGCGCTTGAATGGCATTCAAGAGGTCAAGAGTTCGATCCTCTCCGTCTCCACCACAGCATACTGAGTAATTATTTTTTTGTTTTAATTTTCATATTTATAAAAATCCGAGGTTTTTAGCCTCGGATTTTTAACATTAAACCTCAAAATATAGTTGTTTTTGTATTTCTAATTTAATTCTACCTGCAATTTTGTTGCAAAAACGCTAAGAAACAAGTACAATAAGTGCAGAGGTGATACACATGAATATGTATAAGTTTGGAAATTACATTTGCAAGCTTCGTGAAGAAAAAAATCTTACTCAAGCCGATCTTGCTAATCAGTTGGATGTTTCGGATAAATCAATATCCAAATGGGAAAACGGACAGGCATTTCCTAGAATTGAAACCTTTGAAAAACTTGCGGTTGCTTTGGATACAACTGTTGAGGATATTTTCTCGGCAAGTAAAGACGGAATAAAAAGAATTTGTATTGCTAACAATTTTTATTATGTAATGCAGATTGATGTTGACGGACAGTTATATTCAATAAGGGCTGATGAAAGCAAATGGGTTGAAATAAACGACGATAAAGATTCAATTGTAGTTAAAATTACGGGTGAATTCTTAAGTGATGAGGCTTTTGGCGAATTGGACAACAGTGCCTCTAAACTGAAAGAAAAGCTAATGCTTAAATTTGTTAAAAAGGCAACTTCAGAATTGATGAATCTTATTTTGCAAGTAGACTGTACATATAAGATTTCAAACATACAACCCGATTCCTTAGTTACCATTGAACATGATGGATTTGATTTGGGCGATAAAACTTGGATGATGCAGGATTTTCAAATTATGTATCCAAAAGTTATTTGTGGAAATGGTACAACAGTTGAACTATTGGAATCAAGAGGTAAGAACAGCAAAGAAATTATCAAAAAGTATAAAAAGCTAGGACTTCAATCTGATATGGGGCTTGATTTTATTACAATGTTCCTTGCCTATCCTTTGAGAGGTATATACTTTAAACATTTATGCAAACCTTCCGTTTTAAAGAAAAATATTTTAAAGGTTGATGTTCATAAGGCGAATACGGAAAAGAGAAACAGTGGTAAAAAAATTGGATGTTTAGGTGGATGTCTTTCTTTGTTTGCAGTTTTATTGCTTTGGTTCATATTGGATTGTTTTGTTTTTTCTGTGCTTTTTGTATCATCGGAAAAGCCATATTTAGTTGCTTCTGATTATTCAACAATAACTTACGAAAACGATGTATACGTAAGAATTGAAGAATTGCCAGAATATGCATATCCTACTACAATGCTCGGAGCTACAATTTGGGAGGACTCAAGAACAGACGGTCTTTCAAAATGGGATCAATCTATGCAGGATGACAAGGTTCAGCTGTTTGAGGATGATGAGGGCAGAGAATATCTATGGTTGGTAGAAGATTATGTAGATAATGTCCTTGGTGCAAAGGAAAACGGTGAAGATAAAGAATATGAAGATTTTGACGAACATTATGTATATGTTTGTGAAACTCCTTAAAATAATAACCGAGCAGAGCCTGAAAAACTCTGCTCGGCTTTTATATTATGCCACCTTATCAATCCCAACCATAAACTGCTCAAAATCAATAATAAAACCCATTGTATAACTGAAATTCAGCAGATACAATGGGTTTAGTTTTGTTTTTACTTCAGCTTAGCCTTAAGCACGCCTTCGGTTGCTGTTCTGAAGTCGGCAACCGTCTTTTCTCTCCACTGTGTTTCCGTGGGGTAGAAAAGCTCGTAGTAGTTTTCCTTTACAACCTCACTTGCAATTTTATTGTCAGAGGGGAACCAGTGCTGTCTGTTTTCGTCAACGGTATATTTCAGCGAAAGAATTGATTCTATAAAGCTGTCACCGATGGTGCCGAACTCAAAGCAGGTTGAGAACAGCGTTTTGCCGGTTTTCTTGCTTTCTGCAAGGCGATAGAAATAATCTGTGGTGTCGCCTGTGGTTGCATAGAAGGATTCGGAATCGTGAGAGATTACATAGTCGTAGCCGAAGGCTTCCTTGGTTTCGGCCTCTGTCATGGTTTCATAAACAGAGTTGAATATAACCATGTTGTAGCGGGGGCCGTAGCCTGAGTGGATGTCTATATGCACAATGTTTTTGTATTCACCGTCAAGACAGTCGTTGAATACGCCCTTCCGGTGAGAAGAGCATCAGAAACCTTGTCCGCACCCTTGGTTATAGCCTCTTTTGCAAGGTTAAGATAAAAGCCTGCCTCATGCCAGAGAGCGTTGCCGATTTTTCCTTCAGGCTGAAGGAATTCCTTTACCTCGGGATAATCCTTGTTTGAGGTAAGGTCAAAGCTGCTCCAGTCAAGAATAAAGTTGCGGTTGAGGTCAACATTGTTTTCGTTGTAACGGCGCATATATTTCATGCCGTAGGGATTGACGTTTGCTACTACGAGAATACCTGTTTTTTCGGTATCTATATCAGGATAAATCTCTTCAAAGAATACGTCGAGCATAACAGAGCCGATATAGCCCTCCATACCGTGAACGCCTGTTGTAAGGACAATGAGATTTTCCTTTTCCTTTGCCGAGGGCAGATAAATGTTGTCAATATAAAGGCTGTCGTTCTTATCGACTGCGTATTCACTTACATTTACGGTTATACCGTCATTTTTAAGCTTTTCAACACGCTGTTTAAGATGTGCGCGGATTTCATCGTAGCTGTTGTAGAAATATTCGCTGTAGGCATAGCCATCCTCAATCTCAGGCTGACGTGCGCCTGAAAGTACAAGGTAGGGGCCTGCAATACTTATAATCACGACAACAAGGACAATGCAGAGAAGGGGAATAAGAATCTTTTTAAGCTTTTTATTCATAATATCACTCCTTATGTCTTGCATTATATCACATAACATTACATATAGCCATAGCTTTGAATAAATTAAAAAAAGGGGATTTTTACTGTCTTCACCACCTGAGCTGCTTTTACATAGAATACAGCAGGAGGTGAAATTTTATGTCAACATCATGCAGAAGCTGCAGACCCGGTTGTACGGTTATCGCTTTGGTTGTAAGCTTTATTTTGGGTATAATTGCGGCGTTCCTGAGTATAACCGGTGCGGTTGCTCTTACACCTGCATTTTTGTGGGTGCTTCTCGGAATTGCTGTGGTGTATCTTGCTGTAGCTCTTGTTTCAGCATCCCTGTTACGTAACAGATGCTGTGAGGGTCTGTGCAGTATAGTTACAGCCTTGCTTTCGGGTATTCTCGGTACGGTGCTGCTTTCGGTTGTGCTTCTCGGCGTAGTGGTTGCGGCGTCAAGTATAATCGGTGCTGTTCTTACAGGGGCACTGATTTTTTTCTTTTTCCTTACAGTGACATCCACCGCGTGTCTCGTGCGTTGCTTCTTTAACTGTAACTATTGAATCCGAAGTCCCGGTACGGACGAAGCAGAATAAAATAAGGCTGTTTGAGGCGGAGAGGTAAACTCTCTGCCTCTTTTTGTTGACAAACCCCACAAAACTTGTTAAAATTAACGGGTTATTAATTTTTGACAGAACGGAGAATAAAAATGACTTATTTCTACAAAAAGGACGGAGAAGTATTCATCCCCGAAAAAATCAATCCCGATCTTGTAAAGCTGGCAACTGCAGTTGTAAAAAGCTGCAAGCTTAATTTCAAGTTCCAGCTCAAGTCAACCTCACTTACTAATGCCCTTAAGGCAGGTAAAAGAGAGCAGATGCTTTCACTTATGCAGAAGTGCTTTGTAAACAATAAGAGCATTTATGATCAGGATATGGCTCTTGCAGGCGTAACCGTTGAAGAGGTAGAGGACAGCTTCTTTGACGACAAGGACGATGAATTTATCAAGGCACAGCTTAAGGTGCTTGTTGATTTTGCAATGATCAATACTGTTGTTGAATCAAAGCTGATGGCTCTTCTCGGCGCAAGCTGTGAGAAGGTGCTCGGTGTGCCCATAAACAAAATCAAGTTCTTTACAAATCAGGATGTAATCCTTGAGGATGCAGAGGACGAGGAAGAGACTGAATGATAAGTCAAAGGCACGGAGAGTATCTCTGTGCCGTTGTAATTTTTTTTAATTTATTTTTTCGAAAACCGATGACAAAAATAAAAAATCGTGTTATTATTTATAATAATTTGTAATTTTCGGAGGAGATTTATGAAAGAGTATATATCCCGTCTTAACAGCTCGGGCAAAAAAAACACTTTCATATTCTGGTGGGTGTTAAGAGCCTTGATGCTCTTTGTCTTTGTTGCAGGTCTTTTCAATTCCGACACTACACTTACTTATCAGATACATAGTTTCCTTTGCTTTGCAGGCTCATTTTTGTGGGAGCTTTCTATGGCAATGCCGAAGAGAAGTATTTTCCGGCTTATACCGCCTTCGGTTCATACTGCCATAAATGCAGGTCTTGCAATTTCTTCTGTTGCGGGTGTGTATTTTAACCTTTATTATTCAACTGTTTTTTTTGATCCGGCGATTCAGGCTTATTTCAGCTTCGTTGCCGTGCTTTACGGCTATGAAATTGCCTATGCTTTAATAAAAAAAGAGCACTTTGCAGCGACTAAGGCAATGGTATATTTTGTCGCCTTCGGTATAAGCTTTATCTGCTTTAACGCTTGGGAGCTCGGTGAGTTCTTCAGCGATCAGCTTGTCGGTCATCTTACAGGCCGGGCAGGAAATGCACAGTTCTGGTCCGTTGCTGTCAGTGAAGGCACGGCGAGGGCGAAAAGTGTTATTCCGCCGCTGGTTTCCGAGCGTAAGCCACTTATGGATCTGATGTGTGATATTATCGTGCATAACTTAAGTGCTTTTGCGGCTCTTATATTCATCAACCTTTGCCCTTATCGATTAAGGGGTAAATATAAGTACAATGCTGAATACGGTAACAATCTTATAAGCGTTAAGGGAATTGCCGCAGGTAAGAGAATAAGCGGCTTTTTCAGACGCCTTAAGTATAACTGTACAACCCGTACCTATGTTTTCTGGTGGATAATAAGACTTGCAATGGTCGGACTTTTCATAAAATCTCTTTTTGATGAGCCCTTCAAGCCCGTCATTTCCGTAGAAATTCTTATGAATCTTTCCATTATGTTTGTCTGGGAGCTTTGTATGCTGATGCCCAAGTGGACGGTTTTTCAGTATATACAGCCCCTTATGCAGACAGCAATTATAGTTGTGGACTTTATCGCAGTAATTACGGCTTATCTCTTTAATTTCTACTATGAGGTAAGACTCTGGGATTCTTTCCTGCACTTCGGTTGCGGATTCGGCTTGGTATTTTTAGGCTATGAGTTTACTTGTGCGCTTATTAAGAAGGAGAAGAAAACCGCATCGCTTTCCATGATAATTTTAGCTTCGGCAGGCTTCAGCTTTATGTGTGCAACCATGTGGGAGATTTTTGAATTCTCAGGTGATCAGATAATAGGTTTGATTACAGGCGAGGTTGCTTCGTCTCAGTTCTGGTCCTATACAAGGCTTATAGGCACGGATAAGATGCAGACGATTTTTGAATACTTTGATATAGGCAGATATCCTATTATGGATACAATGGGCGATATAGTGATGAACGTATCCGGTGCTATAATCAGTACGTTGTTATTAAGGCTTTATCCTTACCGTCACAAGGGCAGATTCAAACTGGATTTCGTTATTCCTAAAGAAGATATGATAAATGAAACCGCAGAGTGTTAACTCTGCGGTTTTATTATGCTGTTTTATTTTTCGATTTTTAAAATCTTAACTGTTGCTTTTTTAAGAAATACACTGAGATGCTCCGTAACGTACATCAGAAGAATGCAAGCGAAGATTGTTGCTATACAAACAACTACCATCCACTTAAGAGTAAATATATCGTTGCCGAAAATATCCTCGATGGAATATCTTATAATGCTGTGGAAAATGTATATCGGTAAGGAGATTTTACTTAAATAGTCTGTGAGCTTGCTTGAGGGGATAGTGTAGCTGATGCCTGAGAAGGAGATGACGATTCCCAATGCGCACAAAAGGAAAGCGTGGACATCGAAGCGGTTTGATGAAAAGAAGCCGAAAATAAAGGCAAATACCGTGGCGGCGCACACAATTTTAATAACGGTGAAGAAGGTTTTTGCAATGGGACTTTTTTCTGTAATGGGAAGATATTTCTTTCTCACCCACTCGGTCAGTACGAACATACTTGCACCGAAGGCGAGTCCGGAAAGAGCTCTTAAAATACCGTTGAAGCAAAAGCCCGACCACTTTGCCCATACGCCGATTGCGTTGTCGGTTTCGGAAAGATATCCGACGATAAACATCGAAGCCACGGGGAAAACGAGCTTTGTGAAGCCGTGGAAATTTTTAAGAAGCAAGGGGAAAAGAATAAAGATAGCGATAACCATAGCTGACAGGTACCAGGTACTGCCTACGTGGAGAGCCTTGGTGCTGTTGTTGTAGCCTAAAAAGGTAAGGGTGAAGGTAGGTATACTTCTTAAGAAATTACTTATCAAAGAGGCGAGGCTGTCGTGGTTTATTATAATGTTTCTCACGATAACCTGGAATATAATGGCAAATGCATAGTAGGGATAGAAGGGCTTGATTTTGTTGATGATAAAGCGCCATGAAGTGTCAGCAATTTCTGATGACTCAAGCTTGCCTTTTTGTTGGAGAATTTTGTTTGCTGATTTTGCCATAAGAAAACCTGAAAGCAAAAAGAAAAATTCTACGCATATGTAAGCGTTTTTGAACAAGGCATGGTTAAAGGAAGCACCGAAGTGATGAAAAAGAATTATGATGCAGAACACTAAACGCAGTATATCAATTTCACCGTTTCTTTTTTTCGTCATAGTTTAAACCTCCGTGATTTTTTCATAACTATAATATTTTAACACAGATTTAGATTTTTTGCAACTGCGAAAGTTTTGCGAGCGTAGTAAAAAGTAAAAGGAACGGTTTTGAGCCATTCCTTGTGGGTTTATGACAAATGCTTTCATACAGATGTCGGGTGTGTTTGCCGAGTTGGAATTGCGTATAATTAGAGAGAGGGTTCGTTCAGGGGTTCAGAACGCCAAAGCTAAGGGCGTCAAGCTCGGTCGCCCTCAGACAACTGCAGAACAGATTCCGCAGATATTTTACAGGCATTATCCATCTTTCAAATCAGGCAGCCTTAACCTTTCAGAATTTGCAAGGGTATGCGGTCTGAGTAGAACAACGGTGTATAAATATGTTAGTCTTTTGGAAAAATGACATAAAATTAAGTCAGATATTTAACAAGTATAATCAAAGACTATACAACAGAAAACTCCGAGGTTGTAAAGCCTCGGAGCATTCATTTATACACAAATGTTTATTATTTCTCTTTCTGATATTCAGCAAAGAAAAATAATGGCAAATCTTTGTTTTTGGTAATTCCGTCGTATGATGCCGGTTCTTCAACACGGCGCAAATTAAAACCTTTATCGGCGGCAACATTGAGATAATATGCCAAAGACCGATGAAAATGCTCAGTTTTGCCCCAAAACTCATTTGTAAACGAATAAGGCTCAATATATGAACTAATTGATTTAGCGTAATTAAAACCTTTTTTATCCTTAATCCATTGGCTATCATAAAATGCCGGATGCACAATAGAGTAGTAAAAAATTCCGTTGGGTTTCAATACTCTATAACATTCAGAAAAAACATTTTCAATACTTTCTACATCCATTAAAACTTGATTGCAAAAAATCAAATCAAAACTTTCATTTGTAAAAGGAAAAATTTCTGTAATATCACAAACTTCAAAAAAACAATTTTTATAGCGAGTGCGAGCAATTTTAACCATATTTGCTGAACCGTCAACGCCCAATACATCCGCACCAATACTTTTAAAATAATCTGTATAAAAGCCATAACCGCACCCTAAGTCTAACACTTTTTTTCCGGTCAAATTCTTAAAACGAGTTTTCACTACTCGCTTATTGCTTTCAACAAATTCGGATTGCTCTTGGTCTTTTGTGTATCTCTTTGCCACTTTGTTCCATTGGTCAACTGTTTTTTTCATAATCTCGCCTCAATTCTAATCCTACATTTTATTTGATTTTATCATTATTGTCTTAAAAAATCAACATAATCTGCCCTCATAACTTCACTCTTTTGGCTTTCTGTGTTATAATACTATAAAATCATTCAGGGGTGATATTATGGCAGTCGGACAGGGAAGGTCACCTCACTGAATAATTTTTCAGATTGTCCACGAAATAGGGCTTTGAACGCATTTTGAGAGTTCATCCTTGGTAAGAATGAACTATTAAAAGAGTAAAAAGCGGTTGTAAGAACAGTAGCTTCTTACAACCGCCGGGTATTATTTTTGATTTGCTTTAGCTGTGTTAAGAGTAGCAACTAATAAGCGTTTTAATTCCACACAATCCTCAAGCAAGGAGTTAAACATTTTATCGTCAATATATTCGGAAAGATGAAGCAGTTTTATCCAATATTCTGTTTCAGCTGTTTCTTTCAGTGCAATATGCATCTTTGCGATAAAATCAGCAGGGCTTTGACCATAGTTCGCTTCATTTATATTGGCTCCGATGCTTGTACCGCTACGGATTATTTGCTTTGCTATGGTAAGTCCTTTTTTATTCTTAATTAAATAATCGTGCAATTTAACAATCCTTGCAGCAAAAACTATTGATTTATCGATTAAAGCATTTTCCTTCATATTTTCACATCCTCAATGTTATATTAGCACACATTAAATGTTATGTCAAAATTATTCATTATTCATTCGGAAATCCGTTCTGCACTAAATGAATAATGAATGATGAATAATGAAAAATGAATAATACAAACGAAAATCCGCCCACTTTCGTGAACGGATTTTCGTTTGGAGCTGATAACCGGATTTGAACCGGTGACCTCATCCTTACCAAGGATGCACTCTACCGACTGAGCTATATCAGCAAGCTATTTTTTAACAGCTCGTTGATTATACCTCATTTTATCTCACTTGTCAATATCAAAATCAAAAAAAGTTTCACCGAAAAAGTCGAAATTTTCTTCCCTTATATCATATTCCCCGAAGGTGGGTTTGTCTTTGCCGTAGTCGCTGAAAATCACTCTTCCTTCGCTGTAAAGTATGGCAACGCTTCGGCTCACACCCTTTTTAATAGGATAGGCGAGGGCGAGACGGTGCTTTGCCTTTTTTAGCCTTGAGTCTTCAACATAAAGGCTCTTAGGAATAACTCCTGAATTGTTTGTCGCAAGGCGGTCATAAATCATTCTGTCTCGAAGCACTGCAGGCTCAACCCCGTCAAGCCTTGAAAGCAGACCGTAAAGGGCATCGGTGTAGCGGTCAAGAGGGAGACTTTTATCCGTCAGCTCTTTTCCAAGGAAAAGATAAAGCTCAAAGGGAGCAAGGTCAGTAGCCTCGAAAATATACTCCAGCGTTCGGGTGAATCTGCCGCTGTTGTGAAGGCGGTCAACCTCTTTTTCTGCTGTGCGCAGAGTATCAAGGTCTGCTTGTGTCATAGTGGGCGTTGAGATAATCTCATATGGCGGCTCGGGTGAAAATTTACAGGGGAAAGCCGCGGCATTTTCTCTTAGGGGTGAGCCGTGAAGAAGCTTAAGAAAGCCTAACTGAAGCATATCCGCACCAAGCTCGTAGCTTTTATTGAAGCCCTCTATAAAGCTTTCGAGACTTTCCTCGGGCAGACCTGCAATAAGGTCAGTATGTATATGACAGTTGCGAAGAGCCACAAGCCTTTTTATGTTTTCGCAAAGCTTGTCCATATCGCATTTTCTGCCAATAGCCGAGAGAGTATCGGCGTTCATTGACTGAATGCCCGCCTCAAACTGAAAAGCGCACTTTTCGGCTCGGGCAACCTCGCTGATAAAATCTGCCTTTAAAATATCGGCACTTATCTCAAAATGGAAGCATACCCCACGGGGGATAGACTTGCCGTAGTTATCGTTGATAAAGCGGAGAATTTCTACCGCGCGGACGTTGTTGCAGTTAAAGGTGCGGTCGACAAATTTCACGGTTTTTGTGCCTGAATTTGCAAGAAGCAACAGTTCACGCTTTGTCTGCTCAAGGGTTTTGAATTTTACTTTGCCGCACCGACCTGAAAGGCAGTAAGCACAGTTAAAGGGACAGCCACGGCTTGTTTCTATATATGTGAGCCTTCCGCCAAGTGTATCGAAATATTCCTCGCAGTAGGGTGAGGGGTAATCAAAGCTTTCACCGATAGCTTCGTTTTTTACAACAAGCTTATCATCTTTGCGGTAGCTTACACCGTTTATATCTTCGGGTAACAGATCGCTTGAAATACAATCAAGCAGTCGGGGGAGAATTATCTCACCCTCACCCGAGAGAACATAGTCGGCAAAGCTGTGCTTTTCAAGCACCGTACGCTGATTATATGCCACCTCGGGACCGCCGAGAATTATAGCCGTGTCGGGTAGTGCTGATTTTATTTCACGGCAGAGTGCAAGTGTCCTTTCCTTGTTCCATATATAAACTGAAAAGGCAACGGCATCGGGCTTTTCGGTTAGAATTCTGTCAAGCACCGCTTTAATTTTTTCGTTGACCGTGCCCTCGATTACCTTAATATCGTGTGTTTCCTTGCAGTATTCTCTGCAGGCGGTGAAAAGACACCACGGTGCAAGGGACGAGTGTATATACTTTGAATTGAGGGTGGAAATGATGACCTTCATACCGTGGCTCCTTTCGTTTTTTAACCATTATATTTTATTTCACCGTAAAAATCAAGACAGAGGCAGTTTTGTGTTATCACGTGTGCGCTTTTTTCTTTTTCAGCCCCTTGACAAATGCCAAAATAAGGTTATAATATATTTTAGCACTCGATATGCGAGAGTGCTAAAAACAAACAAAATCATAGTTAGGAGTAATATCAATGGCTAAAAAACAGTTTAAAGCAGAATCAAAAAAGCTCATGGATATGATGATTAACTCAATCTATACCCATAAGGACATTTTTTTAAGGGAGCTTATCTCCAACGCAAGCGATGCCCTCGATAAGCGTTACTATCACGCAATGAGTAAGGGTGAAAGCGGCATTGCGAGAGACGAATATAAAATCAGAATTGATATAGACAAGGAAAGCCGTACCCTTACCGTAAGTGATAACGGCTGCGGTATGACAGCTGAGGAGCTCGAAAACAACCTCGGTACAATTGCAAAAAGCGGCTCACTTGATTTCAAGTCCGGCGTTGAAAAGGGCAGCGAGGTTGAAATTATCGGACAGTTCGGTGTCGGCTTCTACTCGGCCTTTATGGTAAGTGAGCGTGTCTGCGTGCTTTCAAAGGCTCAGGACAGCGATAAGGCTTATCTGTGGGAGTCCTCGGGCGTTGACGGTTATACCGTAAAGGAAGCTGAAAAGAATGAGGCAGGTACGGTTATCACTCTCTACATCAAGGCAAATACAGAAAATGAAAATTACGATAAGTATCTTGAACAGTATACAATACAGGAGATTGTTTCAAAATACTCAGATTATATTCGCTACCCCATTATGCTCAATATGGAAAGAACAGAGCTTAAGGAGGGTACGGAGGATGAGTACGAAACTGTAATTGAGCCTACACAGCTCAACAGCATGGTTCCTCTCTGGCGTAAGAATAAAAATGAAATCACCGCTGAGGAATATGCCGAATTCTACAAGTCAAAGTTCTATGATTATGACGAGCCTCTGAAAACCGTTCACTCTAAAACCGAGGGTCAGGTTTCTTATGATGCACTTCTCTTTATTCCGAAGCATCCTCCCTTTGACTATTACACCAAGGATTTCAAAAAGGGCCTTCAGCTTTATACAAACGGCGTTGTGATTATGGATAAGTGCGAGGAGCTTCTTCCCGATTACTTCTCCTTTGTCAAGGGCCTTGTTGATTCAGCTGACCTTACACTCAATATTTCAAGAGAAACCCTTCAGCACGATCATCTTCTTAAGGTTATTGCTAAAAATCTTGAAAAGAAAATCAAGTCAGAGCTTGAAAAGATGCTCAAGAGTGACAGAGAGAATTACGAAAAGTTCTTCTCGGCCTTCGGAGTTCAGCTTAAGTACGGACTTTATGCCGATTACGGTGTGAATAAGGATACCCTCAAGGATCTGCTTCTTTTCACTTCGTCCTTTGAGAAAAAGCCTGTTACTCTTAAGGAATACGTAAGCCGTATGACCGAGGAGCAGAAGACAATTTATTACGCCTGCGGTGAAACCGTGGATAAAATTGAGCTTCTTCCTCAGACCGATGCCGTTAAGGCAAAGGGCTTTGAGGTGCTTTATCTTACCGATGACGTTGACGAGTTTGCACTCAAGATGCTCTTTGAATATGAGGGCAAGAGCTTTACCAATATCTGTGCAGGTAACCTCGACCTTGACAGCGAAAGTGAAAAGGAAGAGCTTAAAAAGGAAAATGAGGACAACGCAGAGCTTCTTTCCTTCCTTAAAGAAAGCCTCGACGGTGCTGTCAGCGCGGTACGCTTTACCAACAAGCTTAAAAATCATCCCGTCTGCCTTACAAGTGAGGGTATGATGAGCCTTGAAATGGAAAAGGTACTTTCTAATATGCCCGGCGGTGAGGGCGCAAAGGCAACTGTAGTGCTTGAAATTAACCGTGAGCATAAAATTGCAGATACCCTTAAGTCACTTTATACCGAGGATAAGGACAAGGCTTCAAAATATGCAAAGATTCTTTATGCTCAAAGCTGTCTTATTGCCGGTAAGTCTATTGACAATCCTACGGAGTATTGCGACCTTGTATGTGAGCTTATGTAAGCTTTGCTCTGTAAAATATAATCACACTTTCCCTTGGAGGTATTTCTGTATCTCCAAGGGTTATTTTGTTTCCTCTCGCCACAGCGTTAAGCGTTGATTTTTTGCCCTGAACAAACATAACTGCCGAGCCTTCAATAAAACCTTCACAGACAAAGCTTACGCTGTGCAGAAGCAGAGGAGTGTAACCTTGATTTTTAAGCATAAAGGCAAAAACATTGTCGGCTTTTATATAAAAGGGCGGATTAAGCCTTGCCGCTGTAACGGAGAGCTTGCCGTTGGAAAAAATATTATTATCGCTTAAGCGGGCGGTCAAAGGACGGCCTCCTTTTTTATTTCTGTTTTATTATATGAAAAAAGTGTTTTAATGTTGAATTTTTTTCTGATTTAAGTTATTATAAAAGACAAGAAACAAAATGGAAAAGAGGCGGTTAAATGAAGTCACTTTTTTCGGTTCTGTCCGATTATGTTTACCTTTCCGAGGTGAATGTTCCCGGTACCCATGACAGCTGTACGGCTTACTGCACAATGGAAAATATGTGCCGCTGTCAGAGTCTTACGGTCAAGGAGCAGCTGGCACTCGGCATCCGCCTTTTTGACATCCGTCTATACAGAAGCGGAAAGGATTTTTACCTTTGCCATTCTCTTGCAGATTGCTTTGCCGACAGCGCAAAAAAGCAGAAGCTTACCTTTGATGATGTGATTTCTGACTTTCGTGAATTTCTTAAGGCTAACCCTTCTGAAACCCTTATTGTCAGCGTTAAGCAGGACAGGGGAATAATGAACCGATGGTTTTTCCCGTCTTTTTATGAAAGGCACATTGTCGGAAATGAAAACGAGTGGTATCTTGAAAATGAAATTCCCACCCTTGCTCAGTGCCGTGGTAAAATGGTGCTGATGCGCCGCTGTAAAATTTTTCCGTGGTGGGGTAAGGGCAAAAAATGCGGACTTGATTTTTCTCATTGGAAGGATCAGGGAAGTAAACGGAAGGAAAAAATCTATCCCGTAAGGCTGGGTGGCAATCAGCGTGCTGTTGTTCAGGACAGATACGGTCTTGCACCGAAGCGTAAATGGGAAAAATGTGAAAAGCCATTTCTGCAAAAATGTGTGTGCGATAAAAATAACATAGCCGTGCATTTTATCAGCACCGCCTTCCGTTACAAAAACGAAAGCCTTGTAAAAACAGCCGAGGAAATGAACAGCCTTTTTAAGTCTTATGACCTTGCAGAGAAAAAGGGTTGGTTTTTGTTTGACTTCCCCGATGAAGAGATAATGAAGAAATTTTATAAATAAGGAGAAAACAAAATGAAATTAGCAGTTTTAGGCGGTGGCGGTGTACGCTCACCCTTCCTTGCAAAAAGCCTTGCCCTCGGTGCCAAGGACACAGGCATTACAGAGGTTGTGTTTATGGACATCGACGCAGAAAAGCTTTACATATACGGTAAAATTGCAAAGCGTATAGCCTATATGATTGCTCCCGAGCTTGATTTTTCACTTACAACCGATGCTGATGAAGCGCTCAGGGATGCGGATTACATTATTACTACAATCCGTGCCGAGGGTGACGAGGGCAGAGTTTTTGACGAGCGTTCAGCTCTTAATGAGGGCGTTCTCGGTCAGGAAACAACAGGTGCAGGTGGCTTCGCTATGGCTCTTCGCAGTATCCATACTCTTAAGGAGTATTGCGAAAAGGCAAGGCACCTTTCAAAGCCTGGTGCACCGATTTTCAACTTTACAAACCCCAGCGGACTTGTAACCCAAGCTCTTCGCACAATGGGCTATCATAATACCTACGGTGTATGTGATGCTCCAAGTGGCTTCCTTCGTCAGCTTAAGGAAATGACAGGTGAAAAAGCACTCAACTTTGAATGCTTTGGTCTTAACCACCTTTCATGGTTTACCGATTTCAGAGTCGGTGACAGAGATATGACCGAGGAGGTTATCAATCACCCCGAGCTTTACAAGAAAACTGAAATGCGTCTTTTTGAAGAGGGGATCACCGAGCTTTCCGATTATCTTCTTCCCAATGAGTATCTCTATTTCTATCACTACCGTGACAAGTCGGTTTCATTTGTTCTTGCAAGCAGCAAAACAAGGGGCGAAACAATCCTCGAAATCAATAATCATATGCTTGAGGAAATGAGAACAATCGACATTGATAATGACTTCGAAAAGGCTTTCCATTGCTTTATGGAGCATTATGCAATGAGAGAAAACAGCTACTTCTCAATCGAAAGCGGTAAGGTAAGAGAAGAAAAGTTTGCTGTTCCCACAGCGGAGGAATATGTGAAGCTTCCTGATAACGGTGGCTATGCGGCAGTTGCCCTTGAATTCATCAAGGCAAAGAATACGGGCGTACCCGTGCAGATGGTGCTTTCAATTCCCAATGAGGGCGCACTTGATTTCCTGAAGCCGGAGGATGTGTGCGAAATCACCTGCACCGTTGACGGTGAGGGCGTGCATCCCCATAAGGCTGCGAATGTCCCCGAAATGCAGAAGAATCTCATTCTTGCTGTTAAGCATTACGAAAACCTTACAGTTGAAGCTATAATGGAAAAGAGCAAGAAAAAGGCGGTCAAGGCTCTTACGGTGCATCCGCTTATCTGCTCTTATCCCATTGCAAAAAAGCTTGTTGACGTTTACAGCAGTCGTTACGAAAAGTATATAGGTAAGTGGCATGAGTAAGATTATATTAAAGAAAACGGTGACACATCTTCGTCCCGAGGATGAAAAAAGTGTAAGGATTATACCTTTTAATGTGCCTGAGGGCATAAATAAGCTTTTTATAACTTATTCTTATGCACCTAAAATTCTTGAAGACAAAGAAAAAAGCTATGAGCTTATAAAAGAAAATCTTATCCGTGATGCAGGTGATGAGTGGACAGAGTATTCGGATTATGAGGAGTTTATGCCTCTTAAAAATCTTGTAACTCTTGCATTGAATTCACCTGAGGGTTACTGTGGGGCAGCTCACCGTCAGGCAGACAGTCAGTATCATGAAATCGGTGAAGCTTTTTCATCACCGGGTTTCGTAAGAGGTAAAATTACTGAAGGTCAATGGGATCTTAAGCTTCATGTTCACGCTCTTGTTACAGATGTATGTACCTGTGATATAAAAGTTGAAGGTGAGGTGGCAGGATGAAAAAATGGTATCCCTGTGAGCTTCATTGCCACACTCTTCATTCTGACGGAGGCTTTACTGTCGAGGGTCTTATTTCGGCGGCAAAAAGCCGTAAGCTTTCGGGCATCTGTCTTACGGACCATAATACGGTTTCAGGCTGGGAGGAAGCTGACAAGGAAAAAGAGCTTGCCGTCCTGAAGGGTATAGAATACACAACCTTTGACGGACATATGCTCTGCCTCGGTACAGAGAAAATTATTGACTTTACCGATATAAGCAACATTGACTGCACGGTAAAGGATTTTCGTGAAAACGGCGGACTTATCGGAATTGCTCATCCCTTTCAGCTCGGCACACCTATCTGTACCGGCGGCCATTGGGACTACAAGATAACAAAATGGGAAAACGTAAACTATATTGAGGTTTTCTCCGAGGGTTGTCCCTATCTCAACACGCCTAATAAAAAGGCAAGAGCCTTATGGCACAGCCTGCTTGACAAGGGTTACAGAATTGCTCCCTCAATGGGGCGTGACTGGCACCGTATCGAGGGCGACGTAAACCTTGCCGCCTGCACTTATCTTTGCTGCGAAGAGGGTCAGCTTACAGGTGATAAAATGAAGTCGGCAATCCGAGATGGCAGAACGGCTGTCACAACGGGACCCTTCTTCACCTTTGAAACCGCTGACGGCTTTACCGTGGGCGATGAAATATCCGAGGGTGAAAATATCATTGAGATAACTCTTGATACTGTAAGACAAAAGAAAATTGCTACGACACAGAATTTCTGCTTCAAGGAAATCCGCCTTGTATCAAACGGCAGTAAAGCGGTGAAGGTGATTCCTGCGACAGAAAAAAATCTGACCTTCAATTTTGAAAAGGGTCAGTGGTACTCCCTTGAATTATGGGGAGATATTGATGAAAAAACAGACACGCTCCTTGCCTTTACGGGAGCAATATACGTAAAATAATTTTATAGGAGAGAAAATATGACAGAAATAAAACAGAAGCGCTACGTCGGCGTTAAGGAAACCCTCCTTTACGGCATAGCTAACGGCGGACAGTGCATAGGCTACAATATGATAAGGGCACAGTTCAACTTCTTCCTTATCACAATTTTCGGTGTGCCTGCAGAAGCAGTTGCGCTGATGATTCTTGTTATGGGCTTATGGGATGCCTTCAACGATCCTCTTATGGGCTCACTTGTCGACAGAACAAGAACACGCTATGGTAAATTGAGACCTTATCTTATGTTTGTGCCCCTTCCCCTTGGTCTTATGACAATTCTTTTCTTCGGTGGTCCCGTATTTTTAGGTGGTGCTACTGATACAAAGAAGATAATCTATATGTGCATCACATATTTCCTCTGGGAATTTTTCTACACCATAGGCGATATTCCCTTCTGGGGACTTTCAGCGGCAATTTCGCCCAATCCCGATGACCGTTCAAGAGCAATCAAGTCAGCAAGACTTATTTCGGGTATCATCGGCGGTATTCCCGGACTTATCATTATTCCCTGCGTTGACCTTGCACGTAACGGTATAATTCCTCTTTCAATGTCACAGGTATTCTTTATTCTTGGTATTGTTGCAGGTACTGTGGGTATGGGTCTTTTCTCCCTTTCAGGCTTCTGTACAAAGGAGAGAGTTGTACAGTCTAACGATGAGCCGAAGCTTCTTGACTGCTTCCGCTATCTTTTCAGAAACAGACCGCTTCTTCTTATCACACTTTCAAATATTATCGGTACAATAGAGGGAATCGGAGGCACCTTCACAACCTTCTTTTACACAATGTCACTCGGAATTAACAGCCTTTCAATTCTTGCAGGTCTCCCCGGTACAATTATGGGCTGGGCAACCTATCCGCTTATGACTATTCTTGAAAAGCGCTGGACATCAAGACAGATTGTTATAAGAGTGTCAATTTTCCATGCTCTTGTAACAGTATGCGTTTTCCTCGCAGGCTGTAAGTGTTACACTAATCCTGCAATTATCGTGCCCTTGCTTGCTGTTCAGGGTGTTTCAGGTGCAATCAGCGGTTCTATCAAAATGGTTATTCCCACAAAGATGATTGCCGAAACCGTTGACTATATGGAATACAAAACCGGTAAGCGCAACGAAGGTATGTCCTTCTCAATTCTTACCTTTGTCGGCAAGCTTACAGCTTCTCTTTCTTCCTCAATGGCAGCTCTCATTATGCCTCTTGTAGGTGTTGCCCAGGTAGGCGAGGATCTTCAGCTTGTTGAAAACAGCGGTGTCAATACACTCTTCTGGCTCTGGGGTCTTGTGACCTGCATTCCTACTCTTCTCGGTCTTTTGTCACTTATCCCGTATTTCTTCTATGACCTTGAGGGGGATAAGCTGAAGATGATTCAGGAAGAAAACCGTAAGCGTCAGGAATCTATTATAAAGGAGGCAGACTAATGAAAAATTGTCCAAAATGCGGCAGAAAAATAAGTGTCTTTTACATCAGACAAAACTGCTCCGAGTGTGGCTGTGATCTGCTCAACTATAATAGAGAGGCATCTCTTGAAAAAGATGCCGAAAGAGCAGAGGCTGAATTTGCAAAGCTCGATGCAATACTTTCAAGATTTATAAAGAAAAAGAGTAAATAAACACATAAAAATCCCCTGACCGTTAGTTCGTATCGGTCAGGGGATAATACTTAATAGTAATATTCGTCGTAGTAATCCTCGTCATCGTCATCGTAGTAGCTCTGATCGGCTTCCTCGGCAAGCGCTTCGAGAGCTTTTGCATCATACTTTTCAAAAACGAATTTTTTGAGTATCGCGGTGTTTGTGTCAACGTCAATAGCAAGAACATCTGAGCCGTCAATGCTTTCATCCCACCATGTGCCTGCGGCGGGTATCTGCTGCTGAACGATGTCGTATCTCAAAAAGCTGAGCGCTGCACCTGCTCCGAGAGAGATAAGCTCGTTTCTGGAAATATCTGTTGTGATATTTGAAACAATCTGCTCGACAATATCCATCAGTACAAGAGGGCTTGTTTGGGCAACCTTGCCGATAACAGCCTTGATTACCTTTCTCTGTCTTGCGGTTCTTTCAAAGTCGTTGTCAAGATATCTCATACGGCAGTACATAAGAGCGGCATTTCCGTTCATATTGTTTACTCCCGGCTTGATGTAAATATATTTGAGCTCATCCACCATATACTCTGCTTCGTATTCCGTAACCTCAACAGGAACACCGCCGAGAAGGTTAATGAACTGCTTGAAAACGTCAAAGTTGATTATTACGTAATTGTCAATATCAACCTCGAAATTATATTCGAGAGTGTCAAGTGTTGTCTGAGCTCCGCCGTAGCTGAAGGAGGCGTTGAGCTTGTCCCTGTAGTCCGCCTCAGGAATATAAACATAACTGTCGCGAAGGAAGGAGGAAAGCTTGATTTCCTTGTGAAGCTTATCGATAGAGAATAGAATCATTGAGTCGGAACGCTGTCCGAGAGTGCCGTCTCCCTCACGCGCGTCACTGCCTATGATAAGAATGTTTTTTACCGAGGAGCTGCTCATCAGCTTGTCTTTGCTTATATACTCGTTCCGGGTTATGCTGTCGTCATAGTTGATGCTTCCGAGTATGGAATATCCGTAGCCGAAAAGAGCAGCTGCACCGATGAAAACAACCAGCATAACAGCAAGAGCGATTTTGATGCCGATTTTATTGTTTTTCTTTTTCGGAGCAACAGGAGGTCTTTGCGGTGTTCTTGAACGTACAGCAGAGGGTGTACGGTTCGGAGCTTCATTTTTTTTGTATTCAAGAGAAACGCTGTCGCTTACATTAAGCCCTGACGGTTTTCTCACCGGTGGGGGAGCGGAAACTCTTTTTTGTCCCTGGGGAGTACGGTTTCTTGAAGACGGATATTCGGGAACGTCAAATTTATTCTCAGGTATATTTACGGTGAAGCCTGTTTTTTTTGGCGGAACCACAGGCTCTGTGTAGCGATTTTTTAAATTGGGGTTTGAGCTTATATCGTGATATTCACTCTGAGTGAAACGGTCATTTTTTGTTTTGTCTTCATTGCCGTTACGGCGACTTCTTTTGTCGGTAAAATAAATATCGTCCATTTTGTCCTCCGTAATTTTCAGTAAATTGGCGTAAATCCGGTTTGAAAAACGTAAAGAATCACACCTTAATACAATTTATTATACTATAAAAATCCTTTTTTAACAAGAGGTTTAAGTGTTTATTGCCCTATATATTAAAAATAAACTCAAAAATTAAATGAGTTTTTTTCTTAAAGGCTTTGACATTTTTTAGTTTTTCTTGTAAAATACCTTTTGTGAGTGAGCCGGGCAGTTGCGGGTTTCATTTTGAAACGTGAGGAAAGTCCGAGCTTCATACAGCAGGGTAACGGTTAACGACCGCCGAGGGCGACCTTAGGGAAAGTGCAACAGAAATAAACCGCCGCATTTTTGCGGTAAGGATGGAAAGGCGAGGTAAGAGCTCACCGGCGCACAGGAGACTGTGCGGCCATGTAAACCCTACCCGAAGCAACACCGATAGGATATGATACGTCAGCTGGGCGAAAACCGACGGGTGGCTTGAGCCTCGGAGCAATCCGCGGCCTAGATAGATAATTGCCTTAAAAGACAGAACTCGGCTTACAGGCTCACTCATTTTTTATGCGGATTTATTATAAAAACAAAGTGCCTCAACTTACTGTTGGGCACTTATTTCATAGGTATATATTTTCCGTTTTCAAAGGTGAAAACCTTGTGGGGTGTTCCTGTTTCAATGCATTTTTTTATAACGTAAGCCGAGCCTCGGCTCTTACCGTCCCAGAAAATATACATCATATCGCACAGCTTTATTATCCAGTCGTTTCTTAAAAGGGGAGCGCGCCGTCCGTAAAGCTCATATTCGGGCAGTATTTCAATTATACATATGTGCCTTTCGAGTGCATAATTTCTCGCGCATCTGTCAATACCTCTTGCACCGCCGGATATTATTTTGTCAATGTATGGCGGCATAAGTTCATCAGGCAAAGGATAATCAAGACTTCTTGAGCCGGCGATACCGAGAACCATCGGGGTCACTCCTTTCTTTATTTAAAGAATGATAGCACAAAACTCATTTAAAAGCAATACAAAAATCAGGAGGGATATAAATGTTTGAGGTTAAACACCTTAAAGGTAATACCTATTATTACGATGCCTTTACAAATGTAGGTATATATAAGCTTAATGATAAACAGGCAGTTCTCATTGATTCCTGTGACCATAAAAGAATGGTTAAGGGGCTTGACCGTGAGCTTTCCTCAATGGTTGTTGCGGTTTCTGTTATTATAAACACTCACTGTCATGTTGATCACATCTGCGGCAACAGATATTTTCAGGATAAATACGGCTGTAAGCTTCTTAGTACAAGGCTTGAGCAGAGCTTTATTTATAATACTGAGCTTGAGGCAGATTTTTACAATGCAGCACTCAATGTCGATAAGAGCACAAATCCCTTTTACGGAATAGAACCGAGTGAAACGGAAATAATTTCGCATGACAATACTCCTGAGGGCTTTGAAATAATCAGCCTTCCCGGTCACGGCTTTGATATGGTAGGTGTAAAAACGCCTGATGATGTGCTTTTTCTTGCTGATTCCGTGCTTTCCGTAACCACCTGGGAAAACTATAAGCTGCCTTTCTTTTATAATGTAAACAAGGCTATAGCAACCCTTGAGAAAATAATGGATATGAAGGCGTCGCTTTTTGTACCTTCTCATAACCCTCCTTTGGAGGATATAAGAGAGCTTGCAGAATATAACATTGAAAAGCTCAAGGAGAAAAAGGGTACGGTTTTATCTTTGTGCGACGGCAAAAGCTTTGAAGAGCTTTTTGACGCTGTTATGAAGGCGGAGGACTTGGTAATAAAAATGCCTAAATACTGTATGTATGCCGTTATGATAAAAAATCTTCTGCAGTCACTTATTGAGGATGATGTTATTTACACTGAGCTTGAGAATAACAGGGTCATATATCATACAAAATAACTTATGAGCAGCTTTTTTAAAGGAATTTCAAAATTTTTTTAAAAAAGTTGCTTTTTTCTATTGACTTTTTTTAGCAATGATAGTATATTTGTGACAGAGGTTAGCACTCGGGTGTTAAGAGTGCTAAAAAGTAGCAATACAGACAGCGAGGTGAAAGCATGGAGCTCAGTAAGAGAAAAGAAATGATTCTTGCAGCGATTGTTGAACAGTATATCAAATCCGGTGAACCGGTAGGCTCAAAGTTCATCATGGATGCCCTTCCCATTTCCGTTTCCTCAGCGACGATACGAAACGAGATGAGTGAGCTTCATGAAATGGGACTTCTTGAACAGCCGCATACCTCGGCAGGCAGAATTCCTTCACAGGCAGGTTACAGATATTATATAGATAACCTGATGAATACGAACGAGCTTTCAGAAAATGAAAGAGAGCTTATCAGAAATGAGCTTGAACGTTCAATGGGCAGCCCCGATAAGCTTCTGGAAAAGGCAGGGGAGATGCTTGCAAGGCTTACAGGCTGTGCCGCTATTGCCACTACCCCTACCGATGATGAGGCTGTAATCAAGCATATCGAGATTATGCCCGTCGGTACAAGAATTGCAATGATTGTTATGATGACCTCCTCGGGTATTATCAAAAACGGTATTTGCAAGGTTGAAACAGAGCTTACAAAGGATATGGTGCAGTGCTTTTACGATATAGTAAATGAGTGCTTTATCGGCAGACCTGTGAGCGATGTGGGTACGGTTATGATACAGACCCTTGTTGCTTCACTCGGTTCAAATGCACTTGCAATGTCTCCGCTTTTTGTAGTGCTTGCCGATATTGCAAATCAGGCTCTTCAGGCGGAAATCAGACTTGAGGGTGAGCAGAATCTTCTCCACCACAGAGAGTTCGGTAACAACGCCTACGAGATGATGCAGTTCTTCGATCAGAAGGATAAGCTTGAAAGGGCACTTACAAGCTCAAAAAATCCCCTTGAGGTTATAATCGGTAAGGAAAATATGTACCGTCAGCTTGAAAATTCAAGTATGATAATTTCCCGTTACTCAATCAAGGGTCACGACGGCGGAGTAATAGGCATCATAGGTCCGACGAGAATAAATTACGCAAAGCTTATTCCGAGTATAGAATATCTTACGGATCTTGTAAGTAAAATGCTTACAGATACCTTTGAGGATTAATTATAAAGTAGCTTCGCAAGGAGGATAATAATGGCTAAAACAAAAAAAGAAGAGCCTCAGCAGGAAGAAATCAAGGCTGAAGAGGTTGCAAGTGAAACAGTAACCGATGAAAAGGCTGAAAAAATTGCTGAGCTTGAAAAGGAGCTTGCAGCTTCAAAGGAGGCTCATATCAGAACTCTTGCAGAGTATGATAACTACCGCAAGCGCTCAACCAAAGAAAAGGAAAGCACCTACGCTGATGCGAAGGCAGTTTGTATGATCGAGCTTCTCGGCGTGGTTGATAATTTTGAAAGAGCTCTCGCAGTTACAGATTCAGATTTTGAAAGCTTCAAAAAGGGTACAGAGATGATTTATACAAATCTTACGGATACCTTTAAAAAGCTCGGAGTTGAAGCCTTCGGCGAAAAGGGTGAAGCCTTTGATCCCAACTTCCACAACGGTGTGATGCACATTGATGACCCTGAAATGGAAGAAAACGTAATTGCAGAGGTTTTCTCAAAGGGCTATAAGCTCGGTGATAAAGTTCTCAGACCCGCAATGGTTAAGGTAGCTAACTGACAGCAGTCAGTAGCCAGTAGTCAGTAATGCCTTCGGGCATTCATATAAAAAACAACAAACATATTATTATATTTTTTGGAGGTAACTTATTATGGCAAAGATTATCGGTATCGACTTAGGTACAACAAACTCATGTGTAGCAGTTATTGAAGGCGGCGAGCCCGTTGTTATTGCAAACGCAGAAGGTGCAAGAACAACTCCCTCAGTTGTTGCTTTCTCAAAGACCGGTGAAAGAATGGTAGGTCAGGTTGCAAAGCGTCAGGCTGTTACAAACCCCGACAGAACAATCGCATCAATCAAGCGTCAGATGGGCTCAAGCTATCACGTAGCTATCGACGGTAAGAACTATACTCCTCAGGAGATTTCAGCAATGATTCTTCAGAAGCTCAAGAGTGATGCTGAAGCTTACCTCGGTGACAAGGTAACAGAGGCTGTTATCACAGTTCCCGCTTACTTTACAGACGCACAGCGTCAGGCAACAAAGGACGCAGGTAAGATTGCAGGTCTTGAAGTAAAGAGAATCATCAACGAGCCCACGGCAGCAGCTCTTGCTTACGGTATCGACAAGGAAGCAGACCAGAAGGTTATGGTTTACGACCTTGGCGGCGGTACTTTCGACGTTTCCATTATTGAAATGGGCGACGGCGTTCAGGAGGTTCTTGCTACAGCAGGTAACAACCGTCTCGGCGGTGACGACTTCGACCA
>JAFULG010000038.1 GCA_017473435.1 Clostridia bacterium
TCGATTCACCGGACAAAATCTTAGCTTTTGCAGGATTATCTCCGTCAACATATCAATCCGGTCAGCTTAACAACTGTTATGCACATATGGAGAAGCGTGGCTCTCGTTATCTGCGTTATGCTCTTTTTAATGTGACAAAGTACGTTTGCAACTGGTGTCCTTTTTTTTCTGATTATCTCGCAAAAAAGCGTTCAGAGGGCAAACATTACAATGTCGCTATATCCCATGCCGCAAAGAAATTAGTTCGTTTGATTTTTGCCTTGCAGAAATCAGGTCAACCTTACGTAGCGAAAGCTTAAATCTTTCTAACTTTAAAATTCCGGCGTCTCTGACGTCTGTTTTGTTATGCCTTTTTTCACTGTCTTACATTTCACAACATTTTTGATTTTTAGACTTGACTTTTAATAGTTAGTCTTTCAATTTTTTTATTTAGAATGGTTGTTTGCCGTTCTGCCCGAAGTTCGAGTTCCGACAGGCACTCCTCATATTTCTACGGGCGCTGTGCCGTCAGCCTTTCGGCTGCGCTCGCTCTCTTTTTTTGAGAGGTCTTGGCGGTTTGTTCTCGTCGGACGGTCATTCTATTGTAGTTAGAATACTAAACAAAATTGTTTAGGCTATCTGTATTATACTAAACAAATCTGTTTATGTCAAGTTTTTGTGTTAACAAACTTAAACAAAACTGTTAAGTTTTTGTGAAAGTATATTGACATTACTAAACATATTTGCTATACTACAGTCAAACCCGACGAAAAGGAGTGCTTAATATGGCAATCGGTGAAAGAATAAACTACTTACGCAACTATCTCGGAATGACACAGAAATATCTCGGCTTGGAAATCGGATTTCCCGTTGCCTCTGCCGATGTCCGTATTGCACAGTATGAAACAGGTTCAAGAACACCCAAGGCTGAAATAACGGCAGCTATTGCGGATGCACTCGGAGTTGCACCCGAAGCGTTGAATGTTCCCGATATTGACAGCTACATCGGACTGATGCACACTCTTTTTGCATTGGAAGATATTTACGGACTGACAATAGATGAGTCTGACGGAGAAATCTGTATTAAACTAAATAAAGAAAATAAAGATACATCTAATATTCTTCCAATGCTGTCCGCTTGGAAAGATCAGGCGGATATGCTCAAAGCAGGAAAGATTGATATTCACGATTACAACAAATGGAGATATAATTTCCCGAAGTACGACAACACTCAGAAATGGGTGAAAATTCCTATCGACCTTTCAGACGAACTTAAATAAGAATAAAAAAACAACGACAAAAAACCCTTAACCGTGATAATCCACAGTTAAGGGTTTAGTCGTTTATTGCAGAAATTTTATGAGCTTGATAACCTGCAAGCCAACGGGAAATCGGAATAATAACTCCCGGGTCGTGTTATCAAAGTGTTATCAAAGGGATTTTCTGAACCCTGAAAGCCTTGATTTTACTGGGGTCTGGCTCTTTGGGTAATTATTCCCACTCGATTGTGCCGGTGGGCTTGGGAGTGAGGTCAAAGAGGACACGGTTGATGCCTTCTACTTCTGCTGTAATTCTTGCTGTGATTTTATGAAGCACGGGGTAAGGAACTTCCTCAATTGTTGCTGTCATAGCATCCTTTGTGTTAACAGCTCTGATGATTGCGGGCCAGCCTTCGTAACGGCTTTCGTCCTTAACACCAACGCTCTTAACATCGGGCACTGCAATAAAATACTGCCATACCTTTTCTGCAAGACCGCCGTTGTCAAACTCCTCACGGAGAATTGCATCGGCCTCACGCAGAGCGTGAAGTCTGTCGCGAGTGATTGCGCCCAAGCAACGGACACCAAGTCCGGGGCCGGGGAACGGCTGACGGTAAACCATACCGTGGGGAAGACCGAGAGCTTCACCCACAACTCTTACTTCGTCCTTGAAGAGAAGCTTAATGGGCTCAACAAGCTCCATTTCCATTTCGTCGGGAAGTCCGCCGACATTGTGGTGTGACTTAACCGCCTTTTTACCCTCAGCGGCTTTAATGCTTTCGAGAATGTCGGGGTAAATTGTGCCCTGTGCGAGGAATGAAATGCCGTCAAGCTTTGCAGATTCCTCATCGAAAACCTTAATAAATTCAGCGCCGATAATCTTGCGCTTGCTTTCGGGGTCACTTACACCTGCAAGAAGGTCAAGGAAACGGTCAGTTGCATCAACATAAATAAGGTTAGCGTCAAGCGATTTGCCGAAAACCTCAATAACCTGCTCGCTTTCGCCCTTGCGCATAAGGCCGTGGTTAACGTGAACGCAAACCAACTGCTTGCCGATTGCTTTAATAAGAAGAGCTGCAACAACGCTTGAATCTACACCGCCTGAAAGAGCAAGCAAAACCTTTTTATCGCCAACCTGTGCACGCACAGCGGCAACCTGCTCTTCAATAAACTTGTTTGCCAATTCAACTGTAGTAATTCTCTGCATTGAATCAGGTCTTTTGTTTGAATCCATTTTAATTCCTCCTTTGGGGTGATTGTATATTGATTAGTTAGTATAGTTATCGAAATAGCCCTGAACAAGAACAACGGGAGTACCCTTGTCACCTGAACCGCTTGTAAGGTCACA
>JAFULG010000039.1 GCA_017473435.1 Clostridia bacterium
CGGACGATGAAGCGAGGTGAGGATGGCGCAGCGGTCAAAATTCATAGGCGCCACTGACTGTGGCCGTCCCCTCTGTCAGCCTTCAGCTGACATCTCCCCACACTGTGGGGAGTCACCAAGCCGTAATGAATTTTGGGAACCGCGAGAGGGCTTTTCTTGTAAGAAAAGAAACAAAAGAACTTTACTTTTTTCTGCGGGGCTTAACCTTTCGTGCCCTGACCCTTGAATTGGGTAATTACGAAAACATCCTCAAGCTGGCTGATGTCAACACCCGGCTCAATTACCGCGTAGCTTGAAAGGTCGTAGGGACTCTCGTTAACCTCACTTACCGTACCGATAATAAGTCCCTTGGGATAGGTTGCACCGATACCGCTTGTTACAATAATTCCGCCGGGAGTAATTGAGCTTGAACGGCTCAGGCCCGAAAGCGTGCACTGTCCCTTAAGGGAAAAGTCCATAGTTGTTGTAACATAAGCTATCTCACGGCTCTTACTTTCAAGGGCAGAGATTTTTGTATCGGGATTGAGTATAGTTTCAACCACGCAGAAATTCGGGTGTACCTTTTTAACAATACCCACAACATAATTTCCGCTTATAACGGGATCATTGATAGCAATGTCGCTTAATGAACCCTTATCAAGAATAATTGATGAAAACAAATCCATACTGTCCGTGCCGATAATATTACAGCTTTCAAGAACGTAATCCTTGTTAAGCTCCTTTACGCCGAGCATAGCCTCATAGGTTTCAACCTTATGCTGAAGGTCGTCATAAGAGGCGATACGGTTTTCATATTCGGCTATTTTCTGGTTGAGCCGTTCGACCTCATCTCTGTAAGCGCCAGCCGATTCAAAAGACATTGAGAACCAGTCAACCTTATCACTTATAAAGCCCGATATCTTCTGCAATGGCTTAAAGGCAAAGCCTACAACGCTTGTAATCGGAGAAGATGAGCTGACGGTGGCAACGGCAATTACCGAGCCTGCCATAACAGTACAGATGACAATGAGAAAAATTTTAAATTTTGCACTTTTGAGAAATTCAAGCATATTCTTCTGTCACCTTTCAAAAAATCAGCGTTTTTTACCTACTGCTCCGAGAATATCCGAGTTAAGGAAAACACCTGTACCGTCTGCTACGCAGTCAAGAGGATTATCTGCAACTCTTACAGGCATACCCGTCTGAGTAGCAATAAGAGTGTCAAGTCCCCTGAGAAGTGCACCGCCGCCTGTAAGGGTAATACCGTGCTTCATAATATCAGCCGAAAGCTCAGGCGGTGTTTTTTCAAGAGTGCCCTTAACCGCATCAAGAATAACATTGATACAGTCTGCCATTGCCTCTCGGATTTCCTCACTTGTAACAGTAATATTCTTAGGCAGACCGTCAAGGAGATTTCTGCCCTTTACTTCCATTACGCCGTCCTTACCGTAGTCCATTGCAGAGCCGATTTTGATTTTGATTTCCTCGGCTGTTCTTTCACCGATAAGAAGGTTATACTTTCTCTTTATATACTGGCTGATGGCGTTATCGAGATTATCGCCTGCCATTCTTACCGAACGTGAGGTAACAATATCGCCCAGAGAGATAACGGCAACCTCGGCAGTACCTCCGCCGATATCAACAATCATACTTCCCACTGCATCGCTTACGGGAAGTCCTGCACCGATTGCGGCAGCCATAGGCTCCTCGATAAGGCTTACGTATCTTGCGCCTGCTTCGATAGCAACGTCGTGAACGTTTCTTCTTTCAACCTCAGTAACACCTGATGGAATACAGATTACAACCCTAGCCTTTGCAAGAAATGAGCCGCCGAGAGCCTTCTGGATAAACTTACGCAGCATTTCCGTTGTAATGTCAAAGTCGGCAATAACACCGTCACGAAGAGGACGCATTGCAGTAATTGAACCGGGGGTTCTGCCTATCATCTGCTTGGCTTCCTTACCTACGGCAACAACCTTTGCCGGACGTGAATTTACATTTATTGCAACAACGGAGGGCTCTCTTATAACAATGCCCTTACCCTTGACAAAAACGAGAGTGTTTGCGGTACCGAGGTCGATACCTATATCCTGAGAGAATAACATATTCTTTCTCCTTTCAAAATCCTTAATTTATATGAGGACATAATTATCTTATTATAATCAGATTTATTATACCTTAAAAAGTCGCGTTACTCAATAGAAAAAATAAAATTTTTACAGATAATTATAAAAAAAACGTAGGGGTCGATCCAGTGTGGTCGTCCGAAGGGCCAAGGGCCAAAGAGCCGAGGGCCGAGCAAGTTCACGGCGTGCCGTGACCGCAGAGAGCATCACAACGGTCAGGATTATAAATATGCAATAAATCAGTTCTTTACTTGAAAGGGAAACAGTAGTATAATAGTTTTACCAAAGAAATTGAAAAGAAGGCATTGACATGAAAATAACAGTTCTTACCGATAACAAGGCAAAGGAAAACCTCAAGGGTGAATGGGGACTTTCCCTTTTTATTGAGCATAGCGGAAAAAAGCTTTTGCTTGACACGGGTGCTTCTCCCCTTTTCGCTAAAAATGCAGAAAAATGCGGTGTCGATTTAAAGAGCGTTGACCTTGCCTTTTTATCCCACGCCCACTACGACCACAGCGACGGCTTCGGTGAATTTTTTCGCATAAATAAAAACGCTCCTCTTTATTTAAGCGGTTGCTGCAAGGAAAACTGCTACGGCAGACGGTGGATTTTTTCAAGGTACATAGGCATTAAAAAGGGCTATGCAAAGACCTTTTCTGAAAGGCTGATTTACACAGAGGGCTTTACCGAGGTGACGGACGGGGTTTACCTGCTCCCCCACGGTGAGGATGATTACAGTATTTACGGCAAAAAGAACGGACTTTATCAGAAGGACGGAAGAAAATGGAGCTACGACTGCTTTGACCACGAGCAGAGCCTGGCGATAAAAACGGACAGGGGTCTTGTAATTTTCAACTCCTGCTGTCACACAGGTGCCGACAACATTATTAACGAGGTTGCTTCTGCCTTCCCGAAGGAGAGGATTGTTGCGCTTATCGGCGGCTTTCACCTTTACAAATCAGGTGACGTGGATGTTATAAGCCTTGCTCAGAGGATTAAGGACACGGGAATTGAGAAGATTTACACGGGCCATTGCACAGGCGACAGAGCCTTCGGACTTCTCAAAAATGAGCTTGGAGATAAGGCTGAGGAGCTTTTTGCGGGTAAAATAATTGAGCTTTAAAGAAAAAAAGAAAGTTCTTTTGTTTCTTTTCTTCCAAGAAAAGAAAGCCCGACCGGCGAGGTCATTAAACAAATTTAATAAGCTTTTAATATAAAAAAGGTCACGGAAAATGAATCCGTGACCTTTAGTTTTTAATTGTTATGTGTAAGGGGTTTCACCCCTTACAATCCCTGACAAGCTTTTGTAAAAGCTTGACCAAAACTTTGCTCTCTTATGCCTTTTTCTTTGTTGTAGCCTTGATAACAAAGAGTGTTGCTACCATAAGCACTGCACCGATGGGAAGTGAAATGTACCACTGAGGAACAAAGCCTGCAATGATGTAGGTTACAAATGAAACGCCTGCAACCGTAAGTGCATAGGGAAGCTGTGTTGAAACGTGGTTGAGGTGGTCACACTGACCGCCTGCGGAAGCCATGATTGTTGTATCGGAGATGGGTGAGCAGTGGTCACCGCAAACAGCACCTGCCATACAAGCTGAAATTGAAACGATCATGAGAGGATTGCCAGCCTCGAATACGCTCAGTACGATGGGGATAAGAATACCGAAGGTACCCCATGATGTACCGGTAGCGAAGGAAAGACCAACAGCAATGAGGAAGATGATAGCGGGAAGAAGTGCCTGGAATGCACCTGCTGAGCCTTCAACAAGCTGTGAAATATAAATCTTTGCGCCGAGTGAGTCTGTCATAGCCTTAAGAGTCCATGCACAGGTGAGGATAAGGATAGCGGGAACCATTGCCTTGAAGCCTTCGGGAAGTGATGCCATTGCATCCTTGAAGGAGATAACTCTTCTGCAAAGAAGATATATGATTGCAAACACGATTGCGATTGCTGAGCCGATAACAAGACCAACGGAAGCATCTGAGTTTGAGAATGCGGCAACAAAGCCCTCACCCTCGAAGAAGCCGCCTGAGTAAATCATACCGAATACACAGCAGATGATAAGAACAACAACGGGAAGAACAAGGTCAAGAACCTTACCCTTGGGGTTGGCTGTAACCTCTTCTGTATCAACTCTTGTGCCGCTTGTGAAAAGGTCGCCCTTTTCAACAGCGTTCTTTTCGTGGAGCTTCATCGGGCCGTAATCAAACTTTGCAAGGGCGATTACAAGCATCATGATGATTGTGAAAATAGCGTAGAAGTTATAAGGAATAGCCTGAACAAAAAGGCTCATGCCGCTGTCGGCACCTGCACCCCTTGCAAAGCCTGCAACTGCTGCTGCCCAGGATGAAATGGGAGCAATGATGCAGATGGGAGCTGCTGTAGCGTCGATAATGTAGGAAAGCTTTGCACGTGAAATCTTCTGCTGGTCTGCAACAGGACGCATAACTGAACCTACTGTGAGGCAGTTGAAATAGTCGTCGATGAAGATAAGACAACCGAGAAGAATAGTAGCAAGCTGTGTACCTACTCTTGACTTGATGTGCTTTGAAGCCCAACGGCCGAAGGCTGCAGAGCCGCCTGCCTTGTTCATCATTGAAACAAGAGCACCGAGAAGTACAAGGAAGATAATGATACCCATGTTGTAGCTGTCTGAAAGGCTTGCAACAAAGCCGTCAAAGAGAACATGGTTGATAGCGGTTTCGAAGTTACCGCCTGCGTAAATAAAGCCACCGACTACGATACCGATGATAAGTGAGGAATAAACCTCCTTAGTGATAAGTGCAAGCACGATTGCGATTACGGGAGCAAGGAGTGCTGCAAAGGTTGCGTATGAACCGATGCTCTCACGAACCTTGGCAAGGGCTGTTTCAATGTGAGCCTTGAAGCCGGGGTCGTTTGTGAGGTTATCAGCGTAAGAGTCAACATAAGCTGCTGCTGAATCACCGTCTGTAAGGTCGTAATCTGTTACCTCTCCGTCAATGTCAACGGAAAAAGCTGTTTCAGCCTCTGCGCCGATTGTGAGCACTGCTGCGTCACCGTCAGTTGCTGAAATTGCCATAACGTCTTCTGTTGCAAAAACAGTTGCTGTCATGGGAATTGCAAGTGCAAAAACAATCATAAAAGCAAGGATTATTTTTGCGATGCTTCTTTTGGAATTGCTTTTCATTTTCCAATCTCCTTTGTTTTTATTGAGTTTATCAGGCTGTTTTTTCGCCCTAAGATAAATACAAGTGAATAATATCACGATAAGAGCCTCTTTGTCAACTTATTTTAGTTATTTAAATCAAAAAAGGCAGATATCTTTATACTTTTTATATTTGTTGACAGTGCGTTTTTAAAGTGATATGATAATCAATGTGACGACACTGAATCAAAGGAGAACAAAAATGACTGACTTTAATGAAATTATAGACAGAAAAAATTCCGACAGCCTGAAATTTGACTTTGCAAAAGAAAAGGGTCTCCCCGAGGATGTACTCCCCCTCTGGGTTGCAGATATGGACTTCAAGGCTCCTCCGGGAGTTATTGATGCCTTGCAGAAGAGCCTTGACCGCGGCATTTTCGGCTACAGCGACACAAAGGACGACTACTACGAAATTGTTGCCGCCTGGTTCAAGAAGCGTTTTGATTTCACCTATGAAAAGGAATGGCTCATCAAGACCCCCGGCATTGTTTTCGCCCTTGCAAATGCTGTAAGAGCATTAACCGAAAAGGGTGACAATGTTATCATTCAGCCTCCCGTTTACTATCCGTTCTTCAACGTTATCCGTAACAATCACCGTAACATCATCGAAAATCCCCTTGTCTGCAAGGACGGCAAATTTTACATTGACTTTGAGGATTTTGAAAAGAAGATTGTTGACAACAACGTTAAGCTTTTCATTCTCTGTTCACCCCACAATCCCGTTTCAAGGGTGTGGACTAAGGAAGAGCTTCAGAAATTAGGTGAAATCTGCCTTAAGCATAATGTTTACGTTGTGGCTGACGAAATCCATTGCGATTTTGTTTTCGAAGGCTACAAGCACCACATTTTTATTGATGCCGTACCCGAAATGAAACAGAGAACAATCATCTGCACAGCACCGAGCAAGACCTTCAACATTGCAGGCATGCAACTTTCAAATATTTTCATCCCCTCTGCTGAAATCCGTGAAAGATATATGGCGGAAATTGATGTTACGGGCTTCACCGTACCGAGTAACCCCGGTGTTGTTGCCTGCAAGGCGGCTTATGCGACAGGCGAGGAATGGTTTGAGGAGTGCCTTGCTTATATCAAGGGCAACTTTGATTATCTCCGTGATTTTCTCAAGGAAAATCTTCCCCAGCTTAAGCTTATCGAGCCCGAGGGAACCTACCTTGCATGGATTGACTGCTCGGGTCTCGGTCTTACCGCCGAGGAGCTTAACGATCTTATCATCAACAAGGCAAAGCTGTGGCTTGATTCGGGCGACATTTTCGGCAAGGCAAGTGAGCAGTATCAGCGTATTGTTATGGCTTGCCCGAGAGCAACCCTTGAACAGGCAATGAAGCAGCTTAAAGAAGCGATAGGGTGAAAAAAGAGAGTAAAGTTTTGCTCAAGCTTTTACAAAAGCTTGCGGGCATCGTCACCGAAGCGCCGCCAGTGGCGGATGAAGCGATTATTCGGGGCCCCCGAAAAGTCCGATGACTTTTTGGGGAAGAGGAAGCACTACGAAGCGGTGAGCTTTTCCGTAAGGAAAACGATAAGCGGAGTTTGTGCTGACGAGGCGTAGCGGTCAAAATTTCTGCACCGCTCCAAGGTGCAAAGAAATTTTGGGAACCGCAAGAGAGCAGCAAGAGGGCAGAGCCCTCTTGGTAATAAACATTGTATAAAAACAGCAACCGAAAAGCCAAGGAACTGCGGAAGTATTACACCTACGCAGTCCCTTGGCTGATTTTGTGTGGCAACAAATGAGATATATGTATTATATCATATAAACCTGTTTTTTTATACTCAACAAATTGAGCAGAATTTATTTTTTTGTTACCGTAGGGACACGGCTTGCCGTGTCCGTGGGTTACCCTCTCCGTCAATGCTTCGCATTGCCACCTCTCCCAAAGGGAGAGGCAAGATTTTATTTTCAGCTTAACAGTAGCCTCGGCTCTCCCCTCGATAGAGCTGTCAGATCGCAGGTCTAACTGAGAGGGCAACCTACCCGCAAAAACGGGCGGATAATATCCGCCCCTACTCGGCCCTGCACCGCTATGCGGTGCCCTCTCACATCAAACAAAACAGCAACAGCGCCTCCTCAATCCTCGCGTAAATCCCGTACAGCTCCTCCACGGGCAACGGATTCTCTCCCTTGCCGATTTCAAGCGTGAAGCCCGGCGAGGCAAACTCCTCAATAAACCAATCCTTAAAACCGCCGTGACTGTAAAGCCCGTCATTGTTAACAAGACTGTAGCCACAGGAGTCAGCAAGTATTTTCGCCATCATCTCCGAGCTTTTGGGTGTATTTTCTCCGTACTGCCAGAAAAGCTCCTCCCCCTGAGAGTGAAGCGCCATACAGGAGCGGAATTTCTTCAGCCGACAGAGCCTTGTCAGCGTCCGCGTCTCCGCCTCGCTTTCCGCATACTCACCGCCGTAGCGCCTCGGAGCAGGACCAGTTATCCCTTCTTCAAGCTCCATCTGACGGAGCTTTTCCCAACCTGCATTAAAATTATGGTTAATGTCCACGCCGAGAGCGTTTGCGTTCCACTTGCGGTAGTCCTCGCAGTCAATCGAGGCTACGTGATTTCTGAGCCCCCTTGCACCCTCAACGCCGTGGGTGGCAATCTCAACCCCGTCAGGGTTAACACAGGGTATTATTGTAACGCCTAACTGTGTGAAGGCTCTTTCAAGGTCAACGCCGCAAAGGAGCTTTTTTTCCGTGATGCACCTTGAAAGCCTTTCGGCAAACATATAAAGGGCAAGGCTTGTCAGCCACTCGCTGCCGTGAAAACCGCCTGCAAGGATGACGGAATTTTTTTCATTGCCCAGGGAAAGAGAAAAAATCCCCCGTCCGAGGGCTGTCCGGCCTGCAACCGACGGCCTTAAAAATGAAAATTCTCCCGAAAGCTCTTCAAAAATTTTTAAATTTGTGCTATAATCAAATATGCAAGGCTTTACTGTATATTCCATTATGTATCACTTCTCCTTTTAAGTGATATATATTAAAAAAAGCCGTGACTTATGACAAGGAGGCTTCATATGAATTTTGAGGAAAAAACTCTTAAAGAAAACGTGATTTTTGAGGGAAAAATCATCACCCTTCACGTTGACGATATTGAATTGCCCGACGGATCAAGGGCAATAAGAGAGGTAGTTGAGCACAGCGGCGGAGTCTGTGTTGCCGCTATGACAGAGGAAAAGGAGCTTTACTTTGTACGGCAGTACCGCTATCCCTATAAAAAAATTCTGCTCGAGCTTCCTGCAGGCAAGCTTGAAAAAGGCGAGGATCCCCTTAAGGCAGGTATCCGTGAGCTTGAGGAGGAATGCGGTGTTGTTGCCGACGAGGTAATTTCCATGGGCACCGTTTATCCCACCGTTGCCTACTGCAGCGAAGTTATCCACCTTTTTGCCGCCAAGGGACTTAAAAGCACACGTCAGCACCTTGACGAGGGTGAGTTCCTTTCAGTGGAGAAAATTCCTCTTGCCGATGCCGTTAAAATGGTAATGAACGGTGAAATTTCCGACTCAAAGACCGTTGCACTTGTGCTTAAGATTGATAATCTCGTTAAGGAGAATAAATTCTGATGAAAAGATTTATTGTTGCCTCAGCTTCACCGAGGCGTAAGGAGCTACTCGAAAATGTAGGCTTAAGCTTTGAGGTTATCCCCTCGGACGCCGACGAAAGCGCCGTGACGGCACCTACCCCCGAGGAGCTTGTAAAAAGCCTTGCGGAGCTTAAGGCAAAAAGCGTTTTTGAAAAGAACACCGATGCTGTAGTCCTCGGCTGTGACACCGTTGTGGAATACGGCGGAGTAATCCTCGGCAAGCCTAAGAGCCGTGACGAGGCAAAGGAAATGCTCACTCTCCTTTCGGGCAGAAAGCACAATGTCCACACGGGAGTGTGCATCACGGACAAAGAAAAAACCGTGAGCTTTGTAAACACGGTTAAGGTTGAGTTTTACGAGCTTGAAAGGGAGCTTATTGAGTCTTACGTTGCCACGGGCGAATGTGACGACAAGGCAGGCTCTTACGGCATTCAGGGCAAGGGCTGTGTCCTTGTAAAGGGCATTGAGGGCGACTACTTTTCCGTTGTGGGTCTGCCCGTAGCCGAGACGGTGAGGGTGTTGAGGAGTTTTGGGATTTATTAACAACCAAGGCGGCTGAGTAGTCAGGGACCCCTCAGTCAAAATCAGAGATTTTGACAGCTCCCCTTTCAGGGGAGCGAAAAATGTGCTCCTCTGAAAGGGGAGCTGTCGCAGCCGCAGGCTGTGACTGAGGGGTAACATTCAGACACGGCGCGCCGTGTCCGCACAATACATAATAAAATATATTTATATACAAAGGAGATATTTAAAATGAAAATTGCAGTAACTTATCAGATGGGACAGATTTTTCAGCACTTCGGTCACACAAGTCAGTTCAAAATTTACGAGGTGAACGGTGACACCGTTGTTTCGGCAAGGGTTGTTGACACCAACGGCAGCGGTCACGGAGCACTTGCAGGCTTCCTTAAGGATAACGACGTTGATGTTCTCATCTGCGGCGGTATCGGCGGCGGTGCACAGACGGCACTCACTGAGGCAGGCATTAAGCTTTACGGCGGTGTGACAGGCAGTGCCGATGCGGCTGTTGTTGCCTTTATTTCAAACAGCCTTAAGTATAACCCTGATGTGCATTGTGACCATCACGACCATGAGCACGGTGATGAAGGTCACACTTGCGGTGAACACGGCTGCGGCAAGCACTAAAGCGTAAAGTTTTTTTGGTTACTTTTTTTACAAAAAAAGTAACGCCACGCGGCGAGCGGATGGAAAAATCAAAGTAACAAATGAGAATTTGTTAAAATAAATATGGTAGGGAGCGACGGGGGCATCGCTCCCTACAACTTCCAATTCAGC
>JAFULG010000040.1 GCA_017473435.1 Clostridia bacterium
AATGCGTAAACAGTCAGAAAAAATTACCGCCCTTTATTGCCGACTGTCAAGAGATGATGAACAGGAAGGCTTATCGGGCAGTATAAAAAATCAACAGGCTATACTTGAAAAGTATGCCAAAGAAAACGGTTTTAAAAATACAAGAGTGTTTATTGATGACGGATGGTCAGGTGTAACTTTCACAAGACCTGCCTTCACAGAAATTATGGAGCTCGGCGAGCAAGGAAAAATTTCTACGCTCATAGTTAAAGATCATTCCCGTCTCGGAAGAAACAGACTTGTTGTCGGCCAGTTGCTTGAAGAAGAGTTTGACCGAATGGGTATCAGGTACATTGCCATAATGGATAACATTGATACGGCAAAGGGTATAAGTGACATTGTGCCTATGCAAGATTTGTTTAACGAGTGGCACGCAAAGAACACAAGTCAGAAGGTAAGAAATGTTTTTAAGAGCAAAGGAATGTCAGGTGTACCTCTCACAACTAATCCGCCCTTCGGTTATATGAAAAATCCTGAGAACATAAAAGAGTGGATTGTTGACGAGCCTGCTGCCAAAGTTGTCAGAAAAATTTTCAATCTCTGCATTGAAGGATTAGGTCCGTCACAGATTGCAAAGAGATTAAAGGCTGAAGAGATAATGACACCGACAGAGTATTGGAACAGCATTGGTCGTTGTTGTTCTAAACCGCCTGCAAGACAATTTAATTGGAGCCCAAGTACCGTCGTTGATATTCTTATGAAGCAGGAGTATTGCGGAGATACAGTAAACTTCCGCTACATGAGAAAATCTTTCAAGAACAAGAAGCGAGTGGAAAGACCTGAAAACGAATGGATAATTTTTACAGACACGCATCCTGCAATAATTGACAGAGAAACATACAACCTTGTAAAAGAATTGCGTAAACATAAACGTAGATACACTAAAACAGGAATAGTGAGTATGTTCTCAGGTCTTTTATACTGTGGTGATTGCGGTGAGAAACTTTACTACTGCTCAACAAACAATTACAAACGTGAGCAAGCCTTCTTCTGCTGTTCTGCTTACAGAAAAAATTCTGATGTGTGTTCAGTACACTACATCAGAGAAAAGGTCATCAATGAACTTGTGCTTGAAAGTATGAAAAGAGTTTTGTGGTATGTGCAATGTTACGAGACACAGTTTGCAAAAGAGCAGATGAATATTCTTGACATAAGGCAGCAGAAAGAGTTACTTGCCAAACGCAGAGAGCTTGAAAAAGCAATCAGGCGTGTAAATGAAATTGACAACATAATTCAGAATCTTTATGAAGATAACATTATCGGAAAGGTATCTGATGAAAGATTTGCAACCTTGTCATTATCATTGGAAAATGAGCAGAAAACTTTAAAGGAATCCATTTCCACAACGGAAGAGTATATCAGCACCGCATCCGTCAAGAAAGAAAACTTACAGCAATTCATTGAAAAAGCAAAGCGAGTTACAAGACTAAAGGAATTAACTCATGAAATTGTACATGAGTTTATTGAAAGGATTGTTGTATCAAAGCCTGTTTACATTGACGGAGAAAGACGCCAAAGCATTGATATCTATTACAAAGGTGTCGGTATCATCAAATTCTTCTCGCCTGAAGAAATGGAAGCTCTTTATCAAAAGCACATTAACAAAAAACAAGCCAAAGAAAAAACGGCATAGCATAAGCTACACCGTGAAAAATTAATATTTTTACTACAGAAGCCACCTTGGGGTACCAACTTCCTTATGAAGGGTACCCCAAGCCGTTATTTTTTATTATTTTCTTACTTTCTTTTCCTTTGCAAAAAATGCACCGATTACCATAAGCATCACATAAGTGATGAGGTAGAAGAGAACAGGAAGTGAGAACGCACCGTTTGCCTGTGCTGCCTGATAGGGATAAATGCCGTGTGCGAAAATTGCGGCAATAACCATAAAGATTGAGCCGGCAATTGCAAGCAGGGGAGCAATCTTGCCCTTAAGCACGCCAAGATCCTTACTCTTGATGAGCATGCTGATGAAAATGGGTATGTACATCGCATAGGTTGTGATGATGGGAAGCTCGGATGAGTCGAATGAGAAGAGGCCGAACCAGGGAGTGTCAAGGTTAGCACCGTAGAAGTAGAGGAGCCAGAGACCGCTGATAAAAAGGCCTACCATTGATGAGTTTCCGGGCATATTTGTTGCAGGGTCAACCTGCTTGAAGATTTCAGGAGCAGGACCTACATTACGTGCTGCAATAGCGTGGAAAGCTCTTGAACAGCCGAGAGTGAGACCGTTGAGAGTGCCGAGACAGGAAATAACAACAAAGAGGAAGAGTCCTGTACCTGCGAGTTTTGAGAATACAGCAGAGAATGCGATTCTAGCACCTGCTTCACCGCCCTGCATGATTTCAGCGTTTGAAATACCGCCTGCAAGACCGATGTAGTATGTAATATAAACTGCTACAATAATAAGTGTACCTGCAACGAGAGCCTTGGGAAGATTCTTCTTTGCATCCTTAAGCTCTGCGTTGATGGAGGTTGCACAAATCCAACCCTCGTATGCGAATGCTGTAGCAACAACAGCCTTGAAAAGACCGCTTGAGGTTGAAATATCTTCGTTAACAACTGTTGTGAAGTTTTCAATAAGAAGTCCGTTTGTAAGACCCTTGATTGTACCTACAATAGCCATAAGGAAGAGAGGAACAAGCTTGATGAAGGTTGCGGAAATCTGGAACTTACCTGCAATTCTGGGAGCGATAGAGTTCATAAAGAACACTGCAATGAGAAGTGCACCTGCGATTGTCATACACTGGGGACCTGCAATGCTAAGCTGTGCTTCCTCGGGAAGGAATGCGTTGATGAATACGCAGAGATATCTTGCGCTGACCCATGCGAGAACTGATGTAAGAGTGGGATAGTAGAAAACTGCAAGGAACCAGCCCATGAAGTAAGCGTACTTTTTACCGCACATTGCTTCTGCGTAGTCAACAATACCGCTTTCTTTTTCGTGCTTTGTTGCAAGGATTGAAAATGCATAAGCGCAAGCGACCATGATGATACCGCCGATAATCCATGCTAAAATACCAACGGGAAGGTTACCGCCTGTTTCGGTAAGAATTTTTTCGGCCTTGAAGAAAACACCGCTACCGATAACGGTGCCGACTACAGTACAGATAGCTGTAAGCAGGCCATACTTTTTGTTAAGTTGAGTTGCCATTTGGTTTCTCCTTTTCAAATAATTTAGTACACTAAATTTATCACATTTTTCTGTCATAGTCAATAAAAATATTTTGTTTTTTGCTTAAAAATAATATATTTAATAAAAAAAACAGTCGAATAGCATAAAATAATTTAAAAAAATAGTTGATTTTTCGTTTTTGTTAATGTATAATACATTCAACGAACATTTGTACGCTCGGAGGTAAAATCATGTCAGATAAACAAAGTGCATTAAAAGCGGCTCTCGCCCAGATTGAAAAGCAGTACGGTAAAGGTGCAATTATGCGTCTCGGTCAGAATACGGAAATGAATGTTGAAGCTATTTCAACCGGCTCTGTAGGTCTTGACCTTGCAACAGGTATCGGCGGACTTCCCAAGGGAAGAATTGTTGAAATCTACGGTCCCGAATCATCAGGTAAAACAACTCTTGCCCTACATTGCATCGCAGAAGCACAGAAGGCAGGCGGTGAGGCTGCATTTATTGATGCCGAACACGCTCTCGATCCTGTTTATGCCAAAGGTCTCGGTGTAGATGTTGATTCGCTGCTTGTTTCACAGCCTGATAACGGTGAGGATGCCCTTTCCATTACAGAGGCTCTTGCCCGTTCGGGTGCTCTTGATATTATTGTTGTTGACTCCGTTGCGGCACTTGTACCCAGAGCTGAAATTGAAGGTGAAATGGGCGACAGTCACGTAGGGCTTCATGCAAGGCTTATGTCTCAGGCTTTACGTAAGCTCACAGGTGTAATTGCAAAGTCAAATACACTTGTTATTTTTATTAATCAGCTTCGTGAAAAGGTTGGCGTTATGTACGGCAACCCCGAGGTTACAACGGGCGGACGTGCGCTTAAGTTCTATTCCTCTGTCAGAATTGATGTAAGAAAAATCGAACAGCTTAAAGCTCCCGGAAATGAGTTTATCGGAGCCAGAACAAGAGCTAAAATTGTAAAAAACAAGGTTTCACCTCCGTTCAAAGAGGCTGAATTTGATATCATGTACGGTAAAGGTATCTCCAAAATCGGCGAAATTGTTGATCTCGGCGTTAAATTTGAGGTTATCAATAAGAGCGGTGCATGGTTCTCTTACGGTGAAACCCGTCTCGGTCAGGGTAGGGATAACGTGAAGCTTCTCCTTGAAAGAGAAAAAGCACTTGCCGCTGAGATTGAAGAGAAGGTCCGCAAAATTATGTCAGGTGAAGCTGTGGAAAAAGAGGCCGAAGCACCTAAGGAAGCAAAGATAGTTACTCCTAAAAGGTCTTCAAGCAGCTTAAGAGCAAGAATTGACATTGCTGTCGATGATGACGAATAATGAAGCTGACATATAAAAAAGGAAAAGGCGATAAAATACACATAAGCATCGACGGTGAGTACGCTCTCACCGTCGATGAGATGTATTTTGCCTCGTTATATTTAAAGGACGGTCAGGAAATAAGCGAACAGGAGTATGCCGAGCTCGAAAAAACGGTGAACATCCGCCGTGCTTATAACTGTGCCGTTTCTTTGCTTTCACGGCGTGACCACAGCAAAAAGGAACTTATGCGAAAGCTTAAGGAGAAGGGTTATTCAAAGGGCGCAGAAGCTGCAGTTGAAAAGCTTGTGAACAGCGGCTATGTCGATGATGAACGCTTCTGCCGCCTTTATGCCTCGGAGCTGATACGCTTAAAGGGCTACGGCAGAAAGCGCGTTGAGCAGGAGCTTTACCTCAAAGGTGTTGACCGTGAAATAATAAGCGGTGTGCTGGATGAAATTTCATTTGACACCTACAGATTAAGTGATATAATTAAAAGAAAGTATCTTGCAAAGATGACCGACGAAAAGGGTCGGCAAAAGGCTTTCAATGCGCTCTTACGCTTGGGCTATTCTTATAGTGAAATCCGAGATGCGCTTGAAAATATGCAAGAAGAATTTACCTGTGAGGTGTACGATGAGTAAAATTGCAATGATAGGCTTAGGCTGTCCGAAAAATCAGGTTGACGGTGAAATGCTTTTGTCCCGCCTTGTTGACGGCGGCTTTGACATTGTCGGAGACCTTGAATCGGCTGACCTTGTGATAATAAATACCTGCGGCTTTATTGATGATGCCAAGAAGGAAGCGATAGATAATATTCTTTATGCTGTTTCGCTTAAAGAAGAAGGCATAATAAAGGGCGTTGTGGTAACAGGCTGTCTTGCCGAGCGTTATCAGCAGGAGATTTTGAACGAAATGCCCGAGGTCGATGCCGTCGTGGGTATCGGAGCTAACGGTGAAATCGCAGAAATCTGTAAAAGGGTGCTTGAAGGCAATACAGTTGCAGAGTTTCCGTCAAAGTATTGTATGCCTCTTGAGGGTGACAGAATACTTTCAACTCCGCCTCACTATGCTTATATTAAAATTGCAGAGGGCTGCTCAAATTGCTGCACCTACTGTGCGATTCCCTCAATCCGCGGTAAATTCAGAAGCCGTGAGATGGAAAGTATCATCGAGGAAGCAAAGAGTCTTGCTGCAAACGGTGTTAAGGAAATTGTTGTTGTAGCACAGGATACAACCCGCTACGGCATTGACCTTTACGGTGAGCTTAAGCTTCCCATTCTCCTCAGAGAGCTTTGCAGAATTGACGGCATTGAGTGGATAAGAATACTTTATTGCTATCCCGAATGTCTTACCGATGAGCTTATTGATGTAATGGCAAGTGAGGATAAAATCTGTAACTATATTGATTTGCCTTTACAGCACGCTGACGGTGACGTGCTTAAGCGAATGAACAGAACCGGTGACGAAGAAAGTCTCACCGCTCTTATTGAAAAGGTTAGAGAAAAAATTCCCGATGTTGTAATCCGCACAACCTTTATTACGGGCTTTCCCGGTGAAACTGAGGAGAATTTTGAAACGCTTTCCCGTTTTATCAACAATGTTAAATTTGACCGTCTCGGTTGCTTTGCTTATTCGCCCGAGGAGGGTACCTTTGCGGCAAAGATGGATAATCAGATTGACGACGAGGTTAAGGCTCACAGAAGCGAAATTATTATGCAGCAGCAGTATGAGATTTTCTCTGACAAGCAGGAAAGCAGAGTCGGCTCGGTTATGACCGCGATTGTAGACGGTTTTGACGAGGAAAACATGCTTTATATGGGCAGAACCTATATGGATGCGCCCGAGATCGATTCAAGTGTAATTATCTCAACCGAGGACGAACTCGAAGCAGGACAGTTTGTTAAAATCAGAATTCTCGGCGTAGATGATTGCGACCTTGTTGGTGAGGTCATTGAATAAATTTGGAATTGGCTGAACAACATCAGAACATTAAAAGGGGATAAGGTTATGATAAAGAAGATAATAACGAAAGAATATCTTCGTGAAAAAGTTAGTGATGTTTGGTTCAGCGACTTGACAAATGAAGATATAGTACCATATTTCTTTATTTCCAATGATGTATGGTTTGATGATGGTTTTGAAGGGTTATGTTTGCCGGAAACAAAAGCTACTTTTTATAATTATGTTCAGCAAGTACTTGATATAATATTATCTTTTGCTTATAAGAATGAAGAATCTAAGTGTTATATCGGGCCTTTTCATAATGTTGATAACTATGAACGCTGGACAAATAAAGAAGAGTTTGATTGTTTCAACGAGTTGAAAAATCATATTGCAAACAATGATTATTTTGAGATTAATGTAGCGGAGAATAAAGAACTGCTTGGCTTGCTGATTGAGAACAATTTCAGATGCCTTACTAAGATTTCTATATGTTTTCCTAAGAATAATATCTTACTTCGCCCTACACATCATATGGAAGTTATAGTTTACAGTCAACAAAAGAATCAAACAATGAATTCTTTACTTGATATTGTTTATTTAAAAAAGTGGAAGCTCATTGATAAAGCTTGATTTTGTATTCAATAATCATTGACAAATCTTTTGTTGATGTGTATAATGTACTAAACAAATATTCAAATGCGTTTAAAGGGAGAAGTAATCACACGCCCTTCATCCAAGAGAGGAACTGTAAGGTGAAAGTGTTCCGTTGAAGAAGTGATGAAATGCACCCGTCAGCACCCGAGGGGAATTTTTATAGTATCCGAGGGCGTAGGTCGGCGTTAACGGCAGAGCTATTAAGATGTAGCTTATGAGTTATAAGTCAGAGTGGAACCGCGTTTTTACGCCTCTGTACCGAAGTTTTTTCGGCACAGAGGTTTATTTTTTTATCAATAGGTGATAGAATATGTTTGAAAGATTAAAAGAAGATCTGCAATGCGTTAAGGATCGCGACCCTGCGGCGAGAAGCAACATTGAAATAATGATGCTTTATCCCGGATATAAGGCGGTCAGGGCATACAGAAGGGCACATTGGTTCTATAATCATAAAATGTACTTTCTTGCCCGTGCTATTTCACAGCATTGCGTTAAAAAGACTAATATTGAAATCCATCCCGGTGCACAGATAGGCAGACGCTTTTTCATTGACCACGGAACAGGTGTTGTAATCGGTGAAACCGCTATAATTGGTGATGACTGTACAATTTATCAGGGTGTTACCCTCGGCGGTACAGGTAAGGATCACGGCAAGCGTCACCCGACCTTAGGTAACAATGTGCTTGTCGGTGCAGGTGCAAAGGTGCTTGGTCCTTTTAAAATAGGCGATAATTCCAATGTTGCGGCAGGCTCCGTTGTTCTTTCCGCAATTCCCGAAAATTCAACTGCAGTCGGCTCTCCGGCAAGAGTTGTAAAACGCAACGGCAAACGTGTAGATAAGCTTGACCACATTCACACTCCCGACCCTGTCGCTCAGGAGCTGTGTGTGCTTAAGTCTAAAATAGAAAAACTTGAAAAGCATATAAAAGAATTGGAGGAAAACACATGAAAGTTTTTAACACACTCACAAGAGAAAAGCAGGAGCTTATTCCTATAAAGGAAGGCGAGTATAAAATTTACGCTTGCGGCCCCACGGTTTATAACTTTATTCATATCGGTAACGCAAGACCTCTCTGCGTTTTTGACGTGCTTCGCCGTTATCTTGAGTACAGAGGTAACAAGGTTAATTTTGTTCAGAACTTTACTGATATTGACGATAAAATCATCCGCCGTGCAAACGAAGAGGGCGTAACCTTCAAGGATATTTCCGAAAAGTACATTGAAGAATTCTGGGTTGACGCAAAGGGCATGAACATCCGCGAGGCTACAACTCATCCCAAGGCAACAGAAACAATGGATGAAATCATCAGCATTGTCAACGGCCTTGTTGAAAAGAATTTTGCCTATGAGGTGGGCGGTGACGTTTACTTCAGCACAAAGAAGTTTGACGAATACGGCAAGCTTTCACATCAGCCTCTTGAGGACCTTGAAGCAGGCGCAAGAATCAATGTAGGTGAGGTTAAAAAAGAGCCTATGGACTTTGCTCTCTGGAAGAGTGCGAAGCCCGGCGAGCCTTATTGGGAATCACCCTGGGGTCATGGCAGACCCGGCTGGCACATCGAGTGCTCTGCAATGGTACGTAAATTCCTCGGTGAAACTATCGATATTCATTGCGGCGGTCAGGATCTTATCTTCCCTCACCATGAAAACGAAATTGCACAGAGTGAATGTTGCAACGGCGCACCCTTTGCAAATTACTGGATGCACAACGGCTTTATCACCGTTGACAAGGTAAAGATGTCCAAGTCTCTCGGCAATTTCTTCACAGTACGTGACGTTGCTGAGCAGTTTGGATACGAGCCTATCCGTTACCTTATGATTTCCTGCCAGTACAGAAGCCCCATCAACTACAGCTTTGACGCCATTGCTCAGTGTAAGGCTTCACTTGAAAGACTTTACACCTGCCGTGATAACCTCGACTTTGCGCTTAAAAACGCAAAGGATGAAGCAGGGGAGAAGGATGCTGAAATCATTGCTCTTATTGACGGTAAGAAGGATAAGTTCATTGAAGCAATGGAGGATGACCTCAACACAGGTGAGGCTCTCGGTGCAGTATTTGAGCTTGTCAAGGATATCAACACAAATGTGAATGACGGTGTTCAGTCAAAGGCTGTTGTTGAATATGCTATTAAAATCTTTGATGAGCTTATGGGCGTTCTCGGTCTTCTTTACAACCGCAAGGCTTCTTCAAGCCTCGATGATGAAATCGAAGCTCTCATTCAGCAGAGAAACGATGCGAGAAAGAACAAGAATTGGGCTGAAGCTGACCGTATCAGAGACGAGCTCAAGGCTCAGGGAATTGTTCTTGAGGATACACCTCAGGGTGTTAAGTGGCACAGAGCCTGATTTTAAAATGTAAAATAACCGCAGAAACTTGATAATTTTTGAGTTTCTGCGGTACATTCGTTAAAAATGTGCTATAATACTAGCAATAAGGTTGGTGAAAAGCTATGAATAAAAAATCTGATCCCATTGCAGTAATAGATTCGGGTATGGGCGGCATAACTGTTCTTAGAAAGCTTTACAGACTGATGCCTAACGAAAACTTTATATATTTCGGCGATTCAGCCAATGCTCCTTACGGCGTTAAAACTACCGATGAAATCAGAGAGCTTACCGTTGACGGAGTTGAAATGCTCATGGGTATGGGTGCAAAGGCTATTGTTATCGCATGTAACACTGCCACAAGTGCGGCGGCGGCAGGACTTCGTGAAAAATATCCCGGATATCCCATTGTAGGTCTGGAGCCTGCTGTAAAGCCTGCGGCTCTTTCTATGGAGCAGCCTATTGTTCTTGTGCTTGCAACTCCGCTTACCTTGAGAGAGAAAAAATACCTTAAGCTTGTTGAACGCTTTGAGGGAGAAGCTACCTTTATTCCTCTGCCTGCGCCTGAGCTTGTACGCTTTATCGAAAGCGGAAATCTTGACAGCAAAGAAGAAATTGAATACCTTGAAAAAATCCTCGGCCCTTATACCGGTAATAAGGTTGATGCTGTCGTTCTCGGATGCACTCATTTTCCTTTTGCACGCAGACAGATTCAGCGTATTCTCGGTGATGAGGTTCTTGTATTCGAAGGCGGAAAGGGCGCTGCCAGACAGTGTAAGAGACTGCTTGAAAATGCCGATCTTCTTGCTGAAGAAGATCAGCAGGGCAGAATACAGTTTATGAACAGCGACGAAAGCAAGATAGAGCTTTGTAAAAAGATGTTTTTCTACAAGGGATGATAAAATGAAGCTTCAGGATGAATTAAAAGAATATCTTATTTCCCAAGGTGCAAGTGACGTCGGATTTTGCTGTGTTGATGACGGTGATTTCGGAGAGTGTAAATACGCTGTCAGTATTGTTATTGCACTTTCTAAAGCTATTGTTGATGAAATAGGTGCAGAACCTACTCACACCTACTTCAATCATTACCGCAGCGTGAATGCTTTTATAGATTCCCTTTTATTAAAAGCCGGGCTTTTTCTTCAAAGAAAAGGTTATAATTATATTACTGTCGCTGCGTCTCAGTCTATTAACAAGGACGGATGGAATTATAAGGGCAGATATTCACATAAAAAGGCTGCGGCTTTATCAGGTTTGGGTACTGTAGGTAAAAGCTCTATGTTTCTTCACAGTAAGTACGGTGCTTCAGTAAGGCTGGGAACAATTTTTACCGACTGTCCTTTTGATGTGAATAATTCAGTCCCTGAATCACCTTGCGAAAGCTGCAATGCTTGCGTAAAAGCTTGCCCCAGCGGTGCTATAAGCGGAAAAATGTGGACACCCGACCGTGACCGCGAGGAGATTTTTGACCCTGAAAAATGCAGTAACTATATGAAAAACCACTTCAAGCATATCGGAAGAGGTGCAGTTTGCGGTATTTGCATGAAGGTTTGTCCTTACGGAGAAAAATAAAAGCGATAAAAACAGAATAAATATATGTAATATTGTATAAAAATATTTTGTAATAACTCAATAAACCGACACCTTGCTGAATTTGTTTTTCTACTATTGAAATTTTAGGATTTTTATGCGATAATAGCATCATCAAAAAATATTTAAAGGAGTCTTGTTACAATGAAAAAGATTATATGCAAAGTTACTTATGATACTGACGCAGCAGAACTTGTTGCAAAGAAGACAGGCGGTGAATTCGGTGATCCTTCAGGTTATGAAGAAAGCCTTTATAAAACTGCTGACGGCAAGTTCTTTCTTTATGTAAACGGCGGCGAAGATTCAATCTATCCCAAGGAAGACATTAAGAGAATGGCTGCAAAGAAAGCAGAAGAGTGGCAGGCTAACGCATAATTTTTTTAAAAGGCAAAATTCCGGCTGCAAAGTCGGAATTTTTTGTTTTTATGAGAAAAAAAGACTTGACTTTATCGTGCTATCGTGCTAAAGTATTAAAGCAAATACTTTTTAGGGGAAAATGTAATGAATATCGAATCTAAAATCTTAAAGCCTGACGAAAAAGCGGCCTGCGTCTTACGTTCACTTTACAGTAATCTCGGTTACTGCCAATACAAAATGAGTAAGTTTGAAGAATATGCCTTATACATAAGAAATAAGGATTTCCTTGTCTCTGACGGAATCATATCCTTTACTGATACTAACGGACGTTTACTTGCGCTTAAGCCTGACGTAACCTTGTCTATTATCAACAATTCAAAGGATGTACCCGGTCATGTGCAGAAGCTTTATTATGACGAGAACGTTTACCGTATTTCTAAAAGCTCACGTTCATATAAAGAAATACGTCAGACCGGTCTTGAGTGTATCGGTGATGTAGGTCTGCTTGAAATATGTGAGGTTTTGCTTCTTGCTGTAAGAAGTCTCGAAAGCATAAGCGGAAATTATATATTTGAGCTTTCGCATGAAGGAATCGTTGAGTCCGTCTTTGATGATTATGACATAGATACATCTATCCGAGGTAAGCTTCTTTCAGCTGTCAGTAGAAAGAGTTGTGCTGAAATTGATGCTATATGTTCAGAAAACAACCTTTCTGAAAAGGCAAAAGAAACTATTTATGTATTTACGGAGAACTATGTTTCTATTGACCGTGCCATTGAAAGTCTTGAAAGCATATGTCTTTCAGATAAATCAAAGGCTTCCTTTAAAGAGTTTTCGTTCCTTGTTTCATTCCTTGTAGATGCAGGCTTTGAAAATAAGATAAAAATTGATTTTTCCCTTACTAACGATATGAGTTATTACAGCGGTGTTGCCTTCAAGGGTTACATAAAAGGCATCCCTGCAAGTATTCTTTCGGGCGGTCAGTATGATAAGCTGATGAGAAAAATGGGCAGAAGCTCTGGTGCAATCGGATTCGCTGTTTATCTTGATGCTCTTGAGAGATTTAATCTTGAAGAAAAGGAATTTGATGTCGATATTGTTCTGCTTCATTCGGGTAATATTGCAGATACGCTGAAAACCGCTGAATCTCTTTCCTCAGCAGGTAATACCGTAAGAGTGTGCAATGAAATCCCTAAAAATCTTCGTTACCGCCATGTTCTTAATGTCACACAGAAGGGGGACAACTGAAATGGAAATGCTTGATATTGCTCTTCCGAAGGGCAGACTCGGCGAAAAGGTGTATTCAATGTTTGAAAAAGCAGGCTTTCCCTGTCCGTCAATCCGTGAGGAGAACAGAAAGCTTATATTTGAAAATGAGGAGCTTGGTATCAGATTTTTCTGGGTTAAGCCTTCCGATGTAGCTATTTATGTTGAGCGAGGAGCTGCTGATATAGGAGTTGCAGGTAAGGATATTCTTCTTGAATATGAGCCCGACGTATATGAGCTTCTCGATCTGAATATAGGTAAATGCCGTATGGCGGTTGCGGCTAAAAAAGATTTCCGCGATAATGTTAACACAACCTTACGTGTTGCAACAAAGTTTTCTAATATAGCTGAACATTTTTATGCTGAAAAGTGCCGTGATATTGATATAATTCACCTTAACGGCTCAATTGAAATAGCTCCTATTCTTGGCCTTTCCGATGTAATAGTTGATATAGTTGAAACGGGGAAAACCCTTTATGAGAACAACCTTGAACCTATTGAAACAATCGTTCCGATAAGTGCAAGGCTTATTTCGAATAAAGCAAGCTATCAGTTTAAAAATGAGATTATAGAAAAAATCAGGCTCGGTCTTTCAGAACAGGTAGGTGTATGAAATGATAAGTATTTTAAAATACGGTGAGGTTTCAAACGATGAAATCTTCGCCCGGGGAACAGCTGTTACCGATGTATCGGACATCGTTGCTGATATTATATATAACGTAAGAAAAAACGGAGACAAGGCTCTTTTTGAATATTGCGAAAAATTCGATAAGGCAAAGCTCGATTCCCTTGAAGTAACTGAAGAAGAAATTGAGGAAGCTTTCAATACCGTAGAGCCACGTTTTATAGAAATTCTTGAAAAGGCCGCAGCTAATATCCGCGCGTTTCATGAAAAGCAGGTCAGAAACAGCTTTATTATTAATGATAAAGACGGCGTTGTTATCGGACAGAAGGTTATTCCTGTTGAAAAAGCAGGATTGTATGTTCCCGGCGGTACAGCTGCATATCCTTCAACTGTTCTTATGGACAGTATCCCTGCTAAAATTGCAGGTTGTAAGGAAATATGTATTACAACACCTCCTAACGCTGAAGGCAAAGTAAATCCTGTTATCCTTGCCGCGGCTAAAATTGCCGGCGTAGACCGTATCTTTAAGGTAGGCGGAGCTCAGGCTATAGCCGCTCTCGCTTACGGAACGGAAACCGTTCCCAAGGTTGATAAAATTGTAGGTCCCGGCAATGCTTTTGTTGCAGAGGCAAAAAAGCAGGTTTACGGAATTGTTTCCATTGATATGATTGCAGGCCCGAGTGAAATTCTTGTTGTTGCTGACGGAAAAAGTAATGCAAAGCACGTTGCAGCGGACTTGCTTTCTCAGGCTGAACACGATAAAATGGCAAGTGCAGTGCTTGTTACTGACAGTGAAGATTTTGCAAAAGCGGTAAGTGCTGAGCTGGAAAGACAGATTCCTCTTCTCCCGAGAGAGGAGATTGCAAGAGTCTCCATTGATAACAACGGAAAAATCATCGTCAGCGACGATCTTATGAAAGCTATCGATATTGCTAACGAAATTGCTCCCGAGCATCTTGAGCTTTGTGTTGATAATCCATTTGATTATCTTGATAAAATCAAGCATGCAGGCTCAATATTTATGGGTCGCTATTGTCCTGAGGCTCTGGGGGATTATTTTGCCGGTCCGAATCACACATTGCCTACAACGGGTACAGCAAGGTTTTCCAGTCCGCTTTCCGTTGACGATTTTGTAAAAAAGACACAGTATACATATTATACGAAAGAGGCTCTTTCAAGGGTTGCTGAAGATGTGGCTTTCTTTGCTGAAAAAGAAGGACTTACAGCTCACGCCAGAAGTGCCACAGTACGTTTTGAGGAATAAAAATGAGCAGATTTTTAAATGAAAAATATCAGAAGCTTGAAGCCTATACTCCCGGTGAACAGCCGAGAGATATGAAATATATCAAGCTTAATACAAACGAATCACCTTATCCGCCGTCACAGGGTGTGCTTGATGCGGTGAATTCTATTGAAGCGGCTAATCTTCGCCTTTATTCTGACCCGGAATGTAAAAACCTTAAAAAGGCTATTGCCGAGCTTTACGGTGTGGAAACAGATAATATTTATCTGTCCAACGGTTCTGATGATATACTTAACTTCTCATTTATGGCTTTTGCCGGTAACGGAGTTAAAGCAGCTTTTCCCGAAATAAGCTACGGCTTTTATAAGGTTTATGCAGAGCTTTACGGTCTTGATTATGTAAAAATCCCTCTTACTGAGGACTTTTCCGTGAATCCGCAGGATTATAACAGCCTTAACTGTTTTATTGTTATTGCAAATCCAAATGCTCCAACGGGTAAGACGATTTCAAAGGACGACATAATCGGTATACTTGAATCAAACCCCTATAATGTTGTGCTGATTGATGAGGCTTATGTTGACTTCGGCGGCGAATCGGTTTATCCGCTGATAAAGGAATACAAAAATCTTCTTGTGGTTCAGACCTTTTCAAAGTCACGTTCAATGGCAGGTGCAAGACTTGGCTTTGCCTTCGGTGATAAGGAGCTTATCAGCGACCTTAACAAAATCAAGTATTCTACCAATCCCTATAATATCAACAGGCTTACTCTTGTTGCAGGTGAAGCAGCAATAAAAGAAAATGAGTATTATATGGAAAATTGCAAAAAAATCATAGCTACAAGAGATTACACGGTTGAAGAGCTTAAAAAGCTCAGCTTTGATGTTATTGACTCAAAGGCTAACTTTGTTTTTGCAAAGAACTGTACTGTTTCCGGTCAGTATCTTTATGAATCACTTAAGTCAAAGGGCATTCTTGTAAGACATTTCAGCGATGAAAAAATAAAGGATTACATCAGAATAACAATCGGCGCAAGGGAAGAAATGGAAGCTTTTATTGCTACAGTTAAAACCGTTCTGGAGGAAGTAAAATGAGAATTGCAGAAATAAGCCGTAAAACGGCGGAAACTGATATAAAATTAAATCTCAACCTTGATGGTAAGGGCAACAGCTCAATAAAAACGGGTTGCGGATTCTTTGATCATATGCTTACTCTTTTTGCAAAGCACGGCAGATTTGACCTTACGGTTGAGTGTGAGGGTGATACCTATGTTGACTATCACCACACCGTTGAGGATATCGGTATTGTGCTCGGTAAGGCGTTCAATCAGGCTCTTGGTGAAAAACGGGGTATTGTGCGCTACGGCAATTTTATACTGCCTATGGATGAGAGTCTTATTATGACTGCCGTTGATATTTCAGGCAGAGCTTATCTTGGCTATGCACTCAATATACCTACTCAGAAGGTTGGCGATTTTGATACTGAGCTTGTTGAGGAATTTTTTGTAGCCTTCTGCCATAATGCAGGTCTTAATCTTCATATACGTCAGCTTGCAGGCTCTAATTCACACCATATAATCGAAGGCACATTCAAATCTGTTGCGCGTTCTCTTAAGGCGGCTGTCAGCGTTGATGAAGCCTTCAGAGACGAAATTCCATCAACCAAAGGAGTTTTATAATGATTGCTATTGTTGATTATGGCGTCGGTAATTTGTTTTCTCTTTCCTGTTCCTTAAAGGCTGTAGGCGCCGATGTTGTTGTTACCGGTGATAGAGAAATTATTGAGAAGGCCGATAAGCTTATTTTGCCGGGCGTGGGCGCATTCAGAGATGCGGCGGACAAGCTTTTCAATTCAGGTCTTGCCGATGTTGTTCTTGCTGAAGTAAAAAAAGGTAAGCCTCTTATGGGCATCTGTCTCGGCATGCAGATGCTTTTTGAAAAAAGCTATGAATACGGTGAATATGACGGTCTCGGTCTGCTTAAGGGTAATGTTGTCGGTATGGACGGTAGAATTCCTGAAGAGTTGAGTATTCCTCATATCGGTTGGAATGCGCTTAAGCTTAAAAAGAACAGCCCCTTATTCAAATACATTAACGAGGGCGATTGCGTTTACTTTGTGCATTCTTATTTTGCCTGTGACTGTGACGACAGCGTAACGGCAACAGCAGAATACGGTGCCGAAATTACTGCTTGTGTGGAAAAGAATAATGTGTTCGGCTGTCAGTTTCATCCTGAAAAGAGCGGCGATGTTGGTCTAAAGATACTTAAAGCGTTTTGCGAATTGGGGGAGTAATATGAATATTTTTCCTGCTATTGATCTTGTAAAGGGCTGTGCAGTCCGTCTTTTTAAGGGCGACTACGATCAGATGACCGTTTACAGTGAGCAACCTGAAGAAATTGCAATTGATTTTGAAAAAAGCGGAGCTAAATTCCTTCATCTTGTTGATCTTGAGGGAGCAAAGGACGGTACAACCCCTAACATCGAAACGGTAAAAAAAATCCGCAGCTCATGCAATCTTTTTATTGAAATCGGTGGCGGTGTACGTAATATGGAAACAGTTGAAGCATACCTGAACGCCGGTGTAGACCGTGTTATTTTAGGTACTGCCGCAGTCAGAGATGAAGCCTTTCTTAAGGCAGCTGTTGAGAAGTACGGTGAAAAAATTGCCGTTGGTGTTGATATCAAGGACGGCTTTGTTGCTATAAAAGGCTGGACAGAGAAATCTGAGTTTGACGGCTTTGAATTCTGTAAAAAAATGCAGGACATCGGTGTAAAGGCAATTATATGTACCGATATTTCAAAAGACGGTGCAATGAAGGGAACAAACCGTGAGCTTTATAAGGAGCTTTCGGAAAAGTTAAACGTTGACATTACGGCATCCGGCGGTGTTTCAACCCTCGATGATATAAAAGCTCTTGCCAAGATGAAGCTTTACGGAGCAATTATCGGAAAAGCTTATTATACCGGAGCAATTAAAATCAAAGATGCATTGGAGGTAGCAGAATGATTACAAAAAGAATTATTCCTTGCCTCGATGTTAAAAACGGCAGAGTTGTAAAAGGTGTTAATTTTGAAGGGCTTAACGATGTGTCTTCACCGGTAAGTCTTGCCGAATATTACAGCAGCAACGGAGCCGATGAACTTGTGTTTTACGATATAACCGCTTCCTTTGAGGAACGCAAGCTTTTTACAGATATTCTTACGGAGGTTGCGTCAAAAATTTTCATACCCCTTACTGTTGGCGGCGGCATAAACACTCTTGATGACTTTGAAAAGGTGCTTGGTTGCGGTGCCGATAAGGTAAGTGTAAACTCAGGTGCAATAAAAAATCCGGCGCTGATTGAACAGGCGGCGAAGCGTTACGGCGATCAATGCGTTGTCCTTTCGGCTGATATAAAGCGTGTAGATGGCGTATTCCGTGTGTTTGCCAAGGGCGGCAGAGAAAACACCGGTATGGAAGCTATTGAGTGGATAAAGCGTTGTGTCGGTATGGGAGCCGGTGAGGTTGTTGTAAACTCTATTGACACCGACGGAGTAAAAAAAGGCTTTGACCTTGAAATGCTCAAGGCTGTCTGTGATGCTGTCAAGGTGCCCGTTATTGCCTCGGGCGGTGCGGGTTGTATCGATGATTTTACAACGCTTTTCAACGAAGTGCCAACGGTTTCGGCAGGTCTTGCAGCTTCAATCTTCCACTTCGGTGAGGTTGCAATCAAGGACCTTAAGGCGGAACTTAATAATAAGGGAATTACTGTGAGGTTATAAATTATGATAGATATTAACGAGCTTAAATTTGATGAAAAAGGACTTATCCCTGCTATAGTTGTAGATTCACTTACGGGTAAGGTGCTTACTCTTGCTTATATGAACAAAGAAAGCCTTGAAATTTCCATGGAAAAGAAGCTTACCTGCTTTTTCAGCCGTTCACGTCAGGAGCTGTGGCTCAAAGGGGAAACAAGCGGAAATTATCAGCATATTGTTTCAATTACAGCTGACTGTGATAAGGATGCTCTTGTTGTGGTTGTTGAAAAGGACGGCCCTGCTTGCCACACAGGTACAGAGTCCTGCTTCACCGCTCCCGTTTTTGAAAGCGATGAGCTTTCACAGTTTACAATGGACGGTCTTTATGAGCTTCTCCTCGGCAGAAAGGAAAAGCTTCCCGAGGGCTCTTATACAACCTACCTTTTCCGGAAGGGTATTGACAAAATCCTTAAGAAAATCGGTGAGGAATCAACCGAGGTTATCATTGCCGGTAAGGCAGACGATAAAAAGGAGACAATCTACGAAATTGCCGACCTTGCTTACCATGTGATGGTAATGATGGTTGAAATGGGTATCAGCGTTGACGATATCAGAAAAGAGCTTGCCTCACGCCATGTTATTGACCACAAGGTCAAGCAAGAAAAAATGACAAGCGATAATCAGTAATAATATAATGCGCGGTGTGGTTCGTTGCTGCACCGTGCTTTTATTATGCTTATTTTGCATAGCAACAAAATGTTGCTTGACTGTTATGACTATTTAAGTTATACTTGAATTGAAAAGAGGTGTTTATATGAGCTCCGAACCCAAAAAATCAACTCAGGCTTTTTTCGGAATATTGTCGGGCATCGGCATATGGCTTTTAGGTCTTCTTATGTCGGGCAGACTTGCGTTTGTTGAAGATATGGAGCTTTATCCTACGGGCAAGCTCATTCTTTCTTTTCCGATTGTGTTTGCCGTGCTTTGCGTGATTATTGCCAAATATTCTGCAAGAGCGGGAAAAAGAGTTTATTACATATCCTCAATGGTCAGCTTGCTGTTTCCGTTGCTCGCTATGCTGATAAGCACAATGCTCGGCAGTGTATCAGAATGTGGGATACCTGTTATCGCCGATGTTGCCGAATTTCTTATAATGTTTTTTATGCTGCCGTATGTTCCTGCGTTTTCGATTTTTTCTCAGATAATAGATGCAACAAACACTAACATTTTTTTAATGTGCGGAAGTGTTTTGGTTGCTTTAGTGGGTGTTCTTGCTTCTGTATTGATTTATAAAAAGGAGGAATAAATATGAAATGTCCCTATTGTAACAAAGAAATGGAATCAGGCTTTATTCAGTGCCGCGACGGCGTAACCTGGACACCGAAAAAACAACTTGTAGCAGCTTTATCTTTCCTCGGTAAAGGAAGTCTGCACCTCGCATCAAATACGGTTTGTGCTTACAAATGCAGTGAATGTAAAAAGGTGATTATTGATTATTCGGAGAATTAACATTTTCTTTTATGCTTGTAAAAGGAGGTTAAGCTATGAAAAACTCTACGAAATGTATTCTGACCGTTCTGATCACTTATATTGCAGAATGTATAGTTTCCTACGGCACGGTAACCCTTGTTGCGTTTTTCGGTAAGGATGATTGGCTTTTGGTTGTCGGAGCCGCTGTTATAGGTATAATATTTTCTGTTGAAGGTGCTATAATTGCCAGACAGCCGAAATGTGTATGGATTTCTTTTTCGGTTACTGTCTTAATTGCTTGGTTTATAGCAATATTATCGGCAGTTATTCTCGATCCGATTATGTTTTCTGTGGTTGGTATGAACGAAATTGTAAATATTGTCACGCTTATTATCGGATATCCCGGGTTTATGTGCGCAATGATGCTGGGTGAGTACTTTGGATTGACCTCGACTGCACTTATCATTCTCATATACACGCTGAGCGGTATGGTTCCTGTTATTGTCACCGTAGCTTCCGTGGTGCATAATAAGAAAACAGCATAAGATAATACAACATATAAAAAAAGACGAGAGCTTCAAAAACTCTCGTCTTAATCTTTTATTCCGTCTTATTTAAGGTTGTACTTTTCAATATAAGCGTTAATCTTCTGAATGGGGTTAAGGAAGGGGCTTACTGATCTGTCGTGGTTAAGTGTGTCAATGATAAGAGCAACATACTTTGACATATCAACTGAATAGTACCATTCCTTTGTGAGAAGCTCAGGTGTCTGATAAATAAGATTTGTTGTGAAGATTCTGTCGAAGATACCTTCTTCAAATGCCTTGTCAAATCTCTCGAGACCTGATGAGAAAAGACCGAAGGAGGAGAATACGAAGATTCTTCTTGCTTTAAGACTCTTAAGCTGACGACAAACATCAAGCATTGAGTCACCGCTTGAAATCATGTCGTCAACAACAATAACGTCCTTGCCCTCAACATTCTGACCGAGGAATTCGTGTGAAACGATGGGGTTTCTGCCGTCAACAATCTTTGAGAAGTCTCTTCTCTTATAGAACATACCGAGCTGGACGCCGAGCACCTGTGAATAGTAAACACATCTGCCCATGCCGCCCTCGTCGGGAGAAATCATCATTGTTGTTTCGGGTGAGAACTTGATATCGTTGTTAAGGCTCTTTGCAATAGCCTTAATCATCTGATAAGTGGGGGAAACACTTTCAAAACCGATTCTGATTGAGTTCTGAACTCTGGGGTCGTGAGCATCAAAGGTGATGATGTTGCTTACGCCCATGTTTTCAAGCTCCTGAAGTGCAAGTGCACAGTCAAGTGATTCACGTGCTGATCTTCTGTGCTGTCTGCCCTCATAAAGCATGGGCATAATAACTGTGATTCTCTTTGCTTTACCTGCACAAGCTGAGATAACTCTCTTAAGGTCGGCAAAATGGTCATCGGGACTCATGGGAACCATAAGAGGATCACCGTTAGCATCCTTAAGATCGTACATTTTGTATTTTACATTATAGTTGAAGCAATCTGTAATGATGAAAAGGTCGTAGCCGCGGATAGATTCATTAATTACCGCTTTACCTTCACCGGTAGAAAATCTCGGGAAGGTTGCTGAAATAATATAGGAATCTCTGTGGTAGCCCTTAAGGTGAAGGTTAGAATCGTTTTCGGATTCAAACTTAGCACGGCATTCGACAATCTGATCGCTGACTCTCTGTGCAAGCGCCTCGCAACCCTTCATTGCGATAATTCCAAGGCGACCCTGAGGAATTGTATCAAGATACTCGGTAAGTGACTGCATAATATAATACCCCCAAATTTTTACTCTGATAAAATATATTTATATTCTACTGATTTCAACAAAAATTTTCAATAGTTTTACGACATAATTGATATAGAATTAAACTAAAGTTTTACACAATATTTTGTGCAGTTTTACTTTTTGATAACACTATATATCAAACATAGCTGTTGTCAACGGTTATTACGCAACGGTAACGGTTATTTATTTCGCCGGCTTTCTCATTTATAAGGCGTTTAAGCTTGCGGTTGTCCATTTCGAAGCCGTACGGTATAACTACGTCAAAAACAAGATTTGTGTGGGTAGGTCCGTCAACAACTCTGAAATCATGGAGAGTAAGCTCTTTATCAATGTCTTTAATTATTTTTACAAACTCTGTCCTGAGGCTGTTGACTTTTTCATTGTTTGTTTCTACCGGATCCATATGAATAACCAGCTCAATACCGAAACGTTTTTTTACCTGCTGTTCGATATTATCGATTGTGTCGTGTGCAACAAGCATATTTTCGTCAGCTGATATTTCTGCATGAATAGAAGCGAAAATTCTCGATGCACCGTAGGAGTGAACAACAAGATCGTGTACTCCGACTATTTCATCATGGCTTAAAATGTATTCAACAAGCTGATCCACAACTTCTTTTTCAGGCGGAGTTCCAAGGAGGATGCCGACAGATTCCTTGAGTATACCAAAGCCTGACATAAGAATGAATCCTGAAACGATAAGTCCCATATATCCGTCAAGGGGAATGTCGGTAAATAATGAGCACACAAGTGATACAGCGGCAACAAAGGTGGCTGTTGTATCACTGAGACTGTCCTTTGCAACAGCGAGCATCGCGGGAGACTGAATTTTGTTTCCCAGCTTTCTGTTAAAAAGGAATAGCCATACCTTGCCGAGAATTGAAAATACAAGCACTGCCGTGGCAGGGATTGAAAACACAACTTCCTGAGGATTTCTTATTTTTTCTATAGATGATTTTATGAGCTCATAGCCCATTAATTCTACAAGAAAGCCTACTATAAGAGCGGCAATGTACTCAATTCTTCCGTGACCGAAGGGATGATTTTTGTCCGGCTTTCTCGAGGCAAGCTTAAAGGAAACGAGTGTAACAATACACGAAGCGGCATCGGCAAGATTGTTAATAGCATCAGCTGTAATGGAAACGCTGTTGCTGATAACACCGATTGCATATTTTCCGGCTGATAAAATTAAGTTAACGATAATTCCTACAACGCTGCCGAGTAAGCCGTATTTTTCTCTTACGTCAGCATCTTTTACGTTTTCACTGTTTTTTATGAAAATTCTGACTAACAAATTTGTCATTATGAAAATCCTTTACTTTTCGTTTTTTATATGAACATCAATCTGATTGAAGGGGATGCAGATTCCGTTTTCGTCAAATGCAAGCTTGACCTGCTCTTGCATCTGATAGTATACATTCCAATAGTCGCTGCCCTTACACCATATTCTAGCAACGAGATTGATGCTGCTTGCTTCGTGTGAACCGACATATACCTGAATTTCAGGATCCTTAAGGATAAGCTCGTTACATTCAGCAACATTACGGATTACATTTTTAGCCTTAGCCATGTCGTCGCCGTATCCGATTGAGTAAGTAAGATCTACTCTTCTGATATCCTCGGCGGAGTAGTTGATAATATGGTTTGTAGTGATGTGAGAATTGGGGACAATGATACGTTTGTTGTCTGCGGTCGTAATAACTGTGTTCATAAAGCGTATATCCGAAACATTTCCCTGAACACCGTTAACTTCAACAAAATCACCGTTTTTAAACGGATGATTAAGTAGAATCTGAATACCGCTGGCAAACTGTGCAACGCTGTCCTGAAGACCAAGGCTGGCTGCGACACCGGCTGCACCGATAGCGGTAACTATTGATCCAATGTTGAAGAACATTGAAAGTGCCGAAAGTATAAATACGGCTTTTATTGCAACTGAAACAAAGCGCTTGATAAAATTATAAACTGACGGATCAACATTTTTTGCTTTCATTGCCTTTACAATAAGCTTTGAAACAAAACGCGACAGAAAGATACCCAGAAAAATCATGATTACTGCAATTATGATTGAAGGAATCTTCTCTACGATTTTGTTTATAATATCAAGCTTTTCCCACCAGGAAGCTACGTTGTCGATAGCCTGAGACGGATCTACAAACTGTCCGTTTTCATCAAGCAAAATATTGCCGGGAGTAACGATGTCGAAGATAGGATCTGCTGTTGCTGCAGCGGAAAGAATATTCATAAAATTTTCCTCCTGTTTTATTTTTTAACATAATATCATACAATTAATTATTTTTCAATTACAAGTTTAAGTTTTTACTTGACAAAATAAATAATAGTACTATAATTTGAAATTGAAATTCATTTTCAGTTTGAGGTGATATTGTGTCAAATTCAACATATAATACAAAACAAAAAAAGCTGGTTCTTGACCTTATGCAAAGCAACGGTCAGAAACAGCTCACCTGTGATGAAATTACATATCTTCTTTTAAAGAACGGTACGCCTGTCGGTAAAACCACGGTATACCGTCAACTTGAAAAGCTTGCAGATGACGGAGTTATCAGAAAATTCAGCTCAAACAGCTCAAAATGCTTTTATTATCAGTATGTTGACCTGGATATGAAATGTAATGAACATATGCATTTGAGATGTATCAAATGCGGAAAATATGAACACCTCAGCTGTGATTTTATGAAAACATTTTCTGAGCATATATCATTGCATCACGGCTTTTCTGTAAGTAATTCACAGACTGAAATTATGGGATTTTGCGTTAATTGCCGATAAAGGAGAAAATAATGTCACTTATAAGTTGTAAAAATATATGCTTGAGCTATGAAAATAATAAGGTGATAACAGACCTTTCCTTCACGGTGGAAGCAGGGGATTATCTATGCATTGTCGGTGAAAACGGCAGCGGAAAAAGTACTCTTGTAAAAGCTATGTTAGGTCTTAAAGAAACCTCCTCGGGTCATCTTCATTTCGGTGAAGGTCTGAAAAAGGGCGAAGTAGGATATCTTCCGCAGCAGACAACTTCTCAGAAGGATTTTCCTGCCTCGGTTTTTGAGGTGGTTATTTCCGGTTGTGTTGCAGGAAAAAGAAGTATATTTTACTCTGAAAAGCACAAATCACTTGCTTATGAAAATATGAAAAAGCTTGATATTTTTCATCTGAGGAAGAAGTGTTTCCGAGAGCTTTCCGGCGGTCAGCAGCAAAGAGTTTTACTTGCACGCGCTCTTTGTGCTACAAAAAAGCTTCTTCTGCTTGATGAGCCCGTTACAGGTCTTGATCCCGTTGTTACAAGTGAGCTTTACTCAATAATACGCTCAATCAACAGAGATTACGGTATTACCGTTATTATGGTTTCACATGATTTGCATTCAGCTTTGAAAAACGCATCTCATATTCTGCATCTTAATAAAAATAAATACTTTTTCGGCACAACGGCGGAATATACGGAAAGTGAAATTTATAAAAGCTTTTCGGGAGGTGACTGCAATGACTGATGCTCTGAATATTCTTCTGACTCAGAATTTTCTTATCAGGGCGCTGGTTGTCGGCGTTCTTGTTTCGCTGTGCTGTGCTTTGCTTGGTGTAAGTCTTGTTCTCAAGCGCTTTTCAATGATAGGTGACGGATTGTCACACGTAGGCTTCGGAGCTATGGCGATAGCCTGCGTTGCCAATATCGCCCCTCTTTATTTTGCGTTGCCTATTGTTTTGGTTGCGGCTTTTTTGCTTTTGCGAATGAATGAAAAAGGCAAAATTAAAGGCGATGCAGCAATAGCTCTTATTTCCACAGGTGCTTTGGCTGTAGGTGTTATGGTTACGTCTATGACAACGGGTATGAATGTTGATATTTATAACTATATGTTTGGCAGCATACTTACCATGAGTAATGATGACGTGGTTATTACATCTGTTGTTTCTGCTGTTATAATTTCATTGTTTGTGCTCTTTTATAATGAAATATTCGCTGTAACCTTTGATGAAAGCTTTGCGAGAGCAACGGGTACCCGTGTTTCTGTCTATAATATGCTTATTGCAGGACTTACAGCTGTGACAATAGTAATAGGTATGAGAATGATGGGTGCTTTACTTATATCTTCATTGATTATTTTTCCTGCCGTCACATCAATGAGGCTTTGCAAAAGCTTCAGAAGCGTTATAATTTCAAGCACCTTTGTTTCAGTGCTTTGCTTTATAGCCGGACTTATATTCTCGGTAGAATACGAAGCTCCTACCGGTGCAAGTGTTGTTTGTGTCAATATATGTGTTTTACTCCTTTTTACGCTTATTGCAAAAATCAATTCAACTGTAAAAAGCATACACGTTAAAAGATTTACCGTAATATTAACTGTTATTGTATTTTTGACTCTGATCTGCCTTCCGTCTGCATTTTCTCAGGCTCAGCTGAGCAAAAAGGAAAAGCTGACCGTAATCACAACGGGCTTCGCTTCTTATGATTTCGCAAGACAGATAGTCAGGGATGAGGGTGAGGTTGTTATGCTTCTTTCGCCCGGTGAAGAGAGTCATACCTATGAGCCGACTCCTTCGGACGTAGTTGCTGTACGGGAATGTGATGTCTTCGTATACGGAGGCGGTGAATCTGAAGTCTGGGCTGAAAGAATACTTTCGGGGTCGGAAAGCACTACAACTGTTGTAAAAATGATGGATGCTGTAGAGCTTCACAAGCATAATCACGATGAAAATGAGCATTATCACGAAGAATCAGAACACGAAGAATATGACGAGCACGTGTGGACATCACCGGTCAATGCAAAGCTTATTGTAAATGAAATATGCGATGCGGTCTGCTCCGTTGACAGCTATAATGAGGAGCTGTATCGTTTGAACGCCGAGAAATATCTTTCTCAGCTTGACGAGCTTGATGCTCAGTTCAGAATGCTTTCTGAAAATGCTGAGGGAAAGTATGTTGTAATAGGTGACCGTTTTCCGCTTCGCTATCTTATGCTTGAATACAGCTTTGATTATATGGCAGCCTTTCCCGGCTGCTCAGCTCAGGTTGAAGTCAATCCCGTGACTATTGCTGAAATTAATACATGTATAAAAAATGATAAAATTCCCGTTGTATTCAAGGTGGATTTAAGCAGCGGTACGGTAGCTCGCTCTATAAGTGAGGAGACGGGTGCGAATATTGATACTCTTTACTCCTGCCATGTGATTTCTGCTGACGATTTTGAAAACGGTGAAACCTATATATCCCTTATGACAAGAAATATTAATGCTTTAAAAACAGCTTTCGGATTTTAGAATTCAAGAATATCCTTGAAGAATTCCTCAGAGGATATGCCGCTTTCCCGGTTGTAGCGTCCTAAACCGTAAAGGCATTCAGCGTTACCCCGAGTAATTGTGTTTACTCTTTCCTCGCAAAGCATAGTACACTTAAAGCCACAGCTTTTTACTATATTGAGACTTTCTTTGCTGTAAGCTCCGTAGGGGAAAACTACAGCAGTCGGTTCTATGTTGCAATTATCCCGGAGGATTTTCTGCATTTTTTCAAGATCATTTTTTAAGGCGAGAGCGTAATCGTTCTCGCTTTCGTTTTTCATTTTACTCATACCTTTTCGTTTACCCGAGGCGTTATTATGCATATTATAGCTGTGGTTCTGTATTTCTGCATAACCGCTTTCACTCAGCTCGGTTATTTCTTTAAATGTCAGATTAGAATAATTGATGTTATGATCGTCAATTTCTGAATATTTTTCCGTAACGCTCCCGATAACAGATACAACAGCCTTCTCATTGTTCCTTTTTAAAAGAGGAAAAGCAAGAGTATAAAAGCTTTCAAAGCCGTCATCAAAGGTTATCATTACGGGCTTTTCCGGCAAGGATTTGCCGTGCTCGACAAAGTCAATCAAATCACTTACCGTGACAGTTTTATAACCTTTGTCTTTTAAAAATTCAAGGTCACTTTCAAATTCATGTGTCAACACGGTATATTTGCCTGTTTTGCTTTTTGTTTCTGTCATGTGGTGATACATAATAACCGGCAGACTCACAGACTGTGTATGCATAACTGCAGGTGTAGTGCTGTTTTCATATTTTACGGCACCGATAAAAGAGAAGAGTACTATTAAAGCGCAAAAAATTGTAGCTTCAAATTTTCCTAAGCGTATAATCATAAAATCAACTCCGCATAAAGGTGTTTAATTATATGTTTGAAGATAAACAATTATAGCTTTATCAACCTTTATTTTCTTGACTTTTGCATTATTTGTGCTATAATTCCTATTATTAAGCGGGTATGGTGAAATTGGCATACACGCAAGATTTAGGTTCTTGTGCAGCAATGCGTGCAGGTTCGACCCCTGTTACCCGCACCAAAATAAAGAGCAAGTCGGAAGACTTGCTCTTTATTTATATACGTATTTTACTTTGCATAAAGCATACCGACAATTTTATTTCTGAATCCGCAGGGGAAGGTTTTACAAAGGGTGCTTAATATCTTATAGCTGAAACCGATTGCATAAACCGGCTTTACCTTGTTCTGTAATGCAATTTTAGCGATATAATCGCCGGCAATCTCAGGACTCATACCTTTTTGTTCGTCCTTTTCCATACTGCTGACACTTCGTGCTATTCTTCCTGAGTAAACGTCATCGCCGGTAAAGGATTTTTCTCTTGCTTGAGTGAAGGGCGTACAGATATCGCCGGGCTGGATAGCTGTGACGCTTATACCAAAAGGCGCTACCTCATTAGCAAGAGCGCAGGTATAAGATTCAATGGCTGCTTTTGATGCGGAATAATAGGTCTGGAAGGGAATATGTGCAACAGCGGCAACTGAGCTTATGTTCACAATTCTTCCGCTTTTGCTGTTTCGCATATGGGGGAGTACGGCTTTGTTCATATTGACCGTTCCGAAAAAGTTAACGTCAAACTGCTTCTTTGCATCGGAAAGCTCCGTAAATTCAACTGCACCGGAGATGCCGTATCCTGCGCAATTTATGAGAATATCAATTTTTCTTTCCTTTTCGATAACAGTGTTAACAGCTTTTTCAACCTGAGTCTCATCGGTAATATCGGCTGTGATATGGTTGATTCCTTCGGTGAGAATTTCTCTGCGGCTGAATTCATATACAGTACAGTCTTTATCCCTGAGAGCCATAGCTGTATATTTACCGATGCCGGAGTTTCCGCCGGTTACTATAGCAATTTTATTTTTCATTTTTTACCTCGCATTTTTTATAATCTCGTTAAAAATTCGTTCGGAAGATTTTCCGTCGCAATAAGACATATATTCATTTCTGAGGGCGATTGCTTTCTTCTTGACAAAGACAAACAGCGACAAAGCTCTCGGTAGCCGTTTGCTTTTACCGGGTCAGATCATGAAAAGTTCTTCCTTTTTTAGATATTATAGTATATAAATATATTTTTTGCAAGTTTGCGTAAACAAAGAAAAAAGGCTTTTCCGTTATCGGAAAAGCCAGTTTTATAAAGTCCTGAAATCAGATGGCACGAGTAACCTTGCCTGAACGTAAGCAACGAGTGCAAGCATAAACTCTCTTGGGTGAGCCGTTAACGATAGCCTTTACGCGCTTTACGTTGGGCTTCCATGTTCTGTTGGATCTTCTGTGTGAGTGGGAAACCTTGATGCCGAAAGCAACATCTTTACCGCAGTATTCACATTTTGCCATTAGTCGCACCTCCTAAAATTAATTTGTAACTACATAAGCAGGAAATATAATAGCAGAAACAAATAAAAAAAGCAAGAGTTTTTTCAAAAAAAGTCATATATTTTTATTTATATTTTTAATCGTGGGTATTTATAGGTTAAAAACAGCTTTTTTTAAAGGGTTCGAGCCTTTATTTGTTTTATGTTTTGTTGACTTTTGAATGGCTTTATATTATAATGTATATGTTTTATTGGTTATTGGGAGGTAAAAAAATATGAAAAACAAAATGAAAAAACTTCTTTGCACTTTTATGTGCTTTGTTATCAGTGTTTCATGCTTGGCTGTTTCAACTTCTGCTGCCGATGCGGATGCGGTTCTCAAGTATAAAGTTTCCGATGACGGATTTGCCGTAGTGTCTGATTGCGATGCTTCAGCTACAGGTGCTGTTGTAATTCCGTCCAAGGTATTAATTAACGGAAAAAGCTATAATGTAAAATACATTGGTGACAGAGCATTTGACGGATGCTATTATATTACGGTTATTAAAATTCCGGAGGGCGTTACTGCTATCAGAAATCACGCTTTCCGCGACTGTCTGTCTCTTACGGATGTCTATATTCCTGAAAGCCTTATTGTTTGTCAGTATGATGCATTTGACGGTTGTGCAAGTGTAACCGTTCATTGCTACAGATCAAACTATCAGTTTTTTACTGTTTTCGGTATGTCAGCCAACATTGATGTGGATGTTGTAGACGGAAAGGAAAACAGTTCAACTTCTGATATTGAAAATGAGACATCGGATAATTTTATTATGAATTTTATTCAGGCACTTAAAAGCATGATTAACAGCATTATTGAATATTTCAAATCAGATGATGATTTTGATTTCGAGTTTCCCTTTGAGTTGCCTTTTGAAATACCGGTGTGAAGGTAAAAAACATCTTTGTTGACTTGAATGTGATTTTATGATAAAATATAAAAATAAATTTCAATGAGGAGTAAATTCTATGAAAAAAATTATTAGTTTGATTTTATCTGTATTTATGGTATTATCGTGCTTCTGTGTGTTTACCGTCGGAGCACTTGACGCTAATGATATAGCTGATACCATTTATAGCGAAGAATCAGTTAACGCTTCCAAAACAGCTTTGGGAAATCTGAAAATTAAAAACCTTCCCGATAATTTCACCTGCAATATCAGAGATCTTGAATCATGGACAGACGGTAACCCTGATAACGATGTTGATCTTTTGGGTATGGATCTCGATTTCCTTTATAATGGAAAGGGCGCATATGTATGGGGCTTCCTTGATGTTTTTCTCACTGATGCCAACGGAGAAAAAATTCTCGTCGACGGCAATCCTGTTTTGAAAATCTCTGCTGACGATGTTTCTCTTGCGGTTACAAACCTCAATATTTATCTTCAGCGAATGTTTTATAACAAATACGGAACTCTTGAGCTTTATACCGTTGAAAATGCAATTTCGATTACTAATTTTATCGGCGGTATGCTCAACCCCGGTTTTTCAAAGCTTAATCCCGCAAACTTTAAGGACCTGTTTAACAATAAAGTTCCCACATCCAATGAATTCTATAATACAATTTCAACTCTTTCAGGTCTTGACAAAATTATTACATATAACTGGATCGGAAAAGGCAACAACTATATTCAGCCTGTTATAAACGCTCTGTGCGGAAGCTACGTTGAATTTTATCCCGATTACTATACCGATGCTGTCAAGCTGGGCGCAAAGATTATTGAAGGTGCTGTAAACAAGATCAATACAGTTGGTCCTATTGAATATGTTATTGATCTTCTTGATCTTTATACAAGATCATATGAGATTTCACTCAGAAACCCCACGCTCGATCTTTTTGCACTTAAGAAGGATCTTTTCCAGAGTGAAATTCCTGAAAATGAGATTAATAGCTTTAACGGCTTGCTTAAGCTTGTTTTCTGTAACTGTAATCCTAATAATAATTATATGGACGCTGCAGGTAATATTGTAAAAACAGGATGCTTTAGTGCTGTTCCTCAGGATGTAGATCATTTCTGTCCCGTTGAGTTCCCCGTTGCACGTTATTCAAAAGCATCAGATTCAACAGAGAAATTCCTTTATCTTTACTATTACGCTAACCTTTGCGGAAGATACAGAGGTAATGCAGATTTGATTAACATGTGGAAGGTTTATGTTGATTCGGATTCAAAGCTTGCAGCAGATGATAAAGTAAAGATCAAGGCTATTATTGACGGCCTTTTCCTTGGCGATATCGACAGTATGATCGAAAACGCAATAGTACCTCTTTATAAGGGTAACATCTCAACTGCTACAGACAGCCTTGGCGACAGATTGAGAAACACCTTTATGAGCTTCCTTAAAAAGATCGCCGACTATTTTGATTATCTTCGTAAGCTGTTCAGCGGAGAAATTATTTACGGTCAGGGCAATTCTCCTTTTAATTAGCAGAAAAAATGCGGTTGTAAAAATCAAAGACCGTATAAAATAATGTAAGCAAAGGTTTTCTCGGTAATTCAAAGCACTTAGAAACCCTTTAAAGCTTATGATGGCAGTTCAAAATTACGAAAAGAGACTTATGAGGCTTTTTTAGACACAAATATAACAGGTTAAATTATTTTGAAAGCTTATTATTTCTGCGTTTTTTCAGCCTGACACAAAAGTGGCGGTAAAAACTTTCTGTTTTTTTTACAGCCCCTTTTGTTTTTTATATTGAGTTATCTGATTTTTTGTGGTAAAATCCTTAAGAAAATAATTTTAAAGGATAGATTTATGAAAGTTGCAATTATCGGTGCAGGCGCATCAGGCCTGGCTTGTGCGGTTAGCTTAATTAAAAAAGTGAAAGAGAATAATTTGCCTTTAAGTGTTACTGTGTTTGAGGCTAATGATAAGGCAGGCAAAAAAATACTTGCCACAGGTAACGGCAGATGCAACCTTATGAATAAAAATGAGGGTGATTATTATTTCTGCCGTGATGGGTTTGTCCGCTTTGCACTTAATAAATATAATGTTAAAAGTAATTTGGATTTTTTTGCCTCACTCGGACTTTATACAAGAAGCGACGAGGAGGGAAGAATATATCCCTTAAGCAATCAGGCTTCCGGTGTGCTTGACGCTTTACGTTTAGCGTGTGAAGGTTACGGAGTTAAACTTGTGACCGATTATACGGTTAATATCGTGAAAAAAGAAAATGGTAAGTTTATTATCAATAATGATCTTTGTTTTGATAAGCTTGTACTTGCGTGCGGGGGCAAAGCGGCAGTAAAAAAATTTAACGGCTATGAGCTGCTTGATCAGCTCGGTCATAATGTTACAAAAGTCTATCCATCTCTTACAAAGCTTGAGGTAAGAGACAGCAAATTGGTAAAGCCGCTTAAAGGAATACGCCAGAAGGGTGTGTTTACTTTATATGAAGGTAATAAGAAAATTGCAACAGAAAAGGGAGAGCTTCTTTTTACCGATTACGGTATTTCGGGTATTGCTGTAATGCAGCTTTCAGCTTTTGCTGTAAGGTGTAAGGGCGATATAAAAATAAACGCTGATTTTGTAAACGAGTTAACCTATGAAGAGCTTGTTCTGGCTATAGAAAGATTTGCCCGAAATTCACCCGGACTGATAAACGAAAACCTGCTTTCGGGATTGGTTTCCAAAAGATTAGGCTGGTCGGTTCTTAAGGCTTCGGGAATTTCCCTTGACGGGTATTCCGGCTTGTTAACGAAAAAAGAAATAAAAATGATATCATCAAGGCTTAAAAGCTTTGAATTCATAATAAGCGGCTATAAAGGATTTGAAGAAGCTCAGGTTACGGCAGGAGGAGCTGACACAGCTCTTTTTAAAAGTAAAACAATGGAATCGGTAAAGGTTAAAGGACTATACTGTATAGGCGAATTGCTTGATGTTGACGGCCTTTGCGGAGGCTACAATTTACATTGGGCTTGGAGCAGCGGAAGGCTTTGTGCCGACAGTATTATTAATGAACAGTTGAGCCGAAAGGGTTAAGGTAAAATGATAAGAATAAACGAAATAAAAATGAGTCTTGACAGCACTAAGGAGGATTTATATTCCGCTTGTAAAAGGGTGCTTAAAATTAAAGATGAACAGATTAAAAATATCACAATTATGCGTCAGAGTGTGGACTGCAGAAAAAAGGATAATATATTTTTTTGTTATACCGTCGATGTGGAATTTGACGGGGACGAAGAAAAGCTTATTAAAAGAATCAACTCAAATAAGCTGCAGCTTGTTGAGCCTTATAAGTATGAAATGCCCGAAAATAAAAGGAAATCCGATTTTCGTCCCGTTGTAGTAGGTTTTGGCCCTGCCGGTATTTTTGCTGCCCTCATTCTTGCAAGAGCAGGGCTTAAGCCGCTTGTGCTTGAACGTGGCAGAGATGTAGACGCCCGTACAAGAGATGTGAATATCTTTTTCTCTGAAAGGATTCTTGATGAAACATCAAATGTCCAGTTCGGAGAGGGCGGTGCAGGTACTTTTTCTGACGGCAAACTGACAACAGGTATAAAAAATACTCTTTGTCGTAAGGTTTTTCTTGAGTTTTTTGACCACGGAGCTCCAGAAGAGATTCTTTATTCCGGTAAGCCTCATATAGGTACAGATAAGCTTCCCGGTATTATAAAATGCATGCGTGAGGAGATTATATCCCTCGGCGGCGAGGTGAGATTTGAAGCAAAGCTCACGGATTTAATTGTTTATAACAGCTATGTTCAGGGCGTAACCTATGAAGAGAAGGGTAAATCCTATGATTTCGAGACTGATACGGTAATCCTTGCTGTCGGTCACTCGGCGAGGGATACAATCCGTATGCTTTATAAAAAAGGCATACAGATGATGCAAAAGCCTTTTTCAGTCGGAGCTAGAATTGAGCATCCCCGAGAATTCATCGATAAGGCTCAGTACGGAGCTTTTGCAGGTCATAAGGCTCTTGGCGCGGCTGATTACAAAATGGCATGCCACGGTGAGCATGAAAGAGGAGCGTACACGTTCTGTATGTGCCCGGGAGGTACAGTTGTTGCAGCGACAAGTGAAAAAGGTGGTGTTGTTGTCAACGGAATGAGTGAGTGGGCGAGAAATGCCGAAAACTCAAACTCTGCGCTTCTTGTTAATGTTTATCCCGAGGATTTTCCGAGTGAGGATGTGCTTTCGGGTTTTGAGCTTCAGCGACAGATGGAGCAGAAGGCTTTTATTCTCGGCGGAAGCGATTACAGAGCTCCCTGTCAGCTCGTCGGCGATTTCCTCAGGGGGGAAAAATCAACAAAGCTTTCTTTCGTAAACCCCAGCTGCCCTACGGGTGTGACTCCTTCCGATATCAGACAGGTATTACCTAAAAAGGTTACGGATACAATGGCAGATGCAATCGTTCAG
>JAFULG010000007.1 GCA_017473435.1 Clostridia bacterium
GGTAGATTGAGCTGTAGTAATGTAAATTTTTCCGTAGGGTAGAAGGTGATTTCCTTATATCTTTGGAGAAAACGAAAGCGGTGGAGCTTAAGCAAACGAAGAGGCGGAAAAATTTACCGCCACTGCATCGTCAGCACAAACTTCGCTCATCGTTTTCCTTGCGGAAAAGCTCAACGCTCCGTTGTGCCTCCTCTTCCCCAAAAAGCCTATCGGGCTTTTCGGGGACCCCTATATAATGGCACTCACCAAAGAGCGCTTTGCATCCTTTGCCGCTCCGGGCAAAGGATGTGCCTCCGCGGCATGAGCGGGACGGAGTTGAAAGAAACGACCGCGGAACAAAAGAAAACCTCAACAGAAAAGCCAAGGCTGTAGAACGTAAAAGTCACCGCCACGAAAAAAAACAAAAGCACAACGCCCAAGCCAAGGCTGTAGAACGTAACATCAACAACTCAGAAAAATAAAAGTACAACAAAAAAGCCGCCCATTGGGCGGCGCTACAATGTTCACACGATGTTGTGGCGAAGTCGTGAAACCACACAGGGCGTTCTCTGCACGAAGATTTCAATATATAAACACCGCCTTGTTTCCAAGACGGTGTAATGTTTACCTTTTTTGCCCTCGCCGGGCAGGCATTCTTTCTTGTAAGAAAGAATAAAAGAACTTTTAGTGTTAACTGCAGTACGGAAAAGCTTTCAAACTTAGCCTCTCGGTGTGCGTTTTTTTATAGCTCATTGAATATTATTCTGTCATAGCGTCAAAAAAGCTTTCGAGATTGCTGAAATCGGGTCTTTCGCTAACGGTTCTGATGAAATCGAGAATATCGTTGTAAACATTTTCTCGGTCATCTTCGTTAAGAATTTCGTGCCTGTCACCGGGATAGAGGATAACCTTCGGCTCGTGACCTGCATCTTCAAGGTTGTCACATACATTGATTACACCCTTGCCGTTGAAGCCGATGGGATCCTTTGCACCTGAAATAAGGAGAATGGGGAGTGTGGGGGGAATGAGATAAGCCCATTCGTCGGTGCAGGCTGAGTTAGCAAGAGAGATAAGGTCCCTTATGCCGCCGAGTTTAAGAGCGGCACCGCAGAGGGGGTCGGCAATGTAGGCGTCAACGTTCTTTTCGTTTCTGCTGAGCCAGTCCTTGTTTGTGCGTGCATCCTTTACAAAAAGGGTGCTGAACTTATCAAGAATAGCATTTGAAGCCTGAGCACGGGGACCCATTTTTTTACAAAGGAACTTGATGGGCTCTTCAAGCACAACTGCCGCAGAAGGAAGCTCGCCCGTGCCGCAGAGGATGAGAGCGGAAAGCTCGTTCCAGAAGGCTGTTGCATAAACTCTTGCGCAGAATGATCCCATGCTGTGACCGAAAAGGTAGTAGGGGAGGTCGGGGTAACGTTTATGCATAATTGAGTAAAGAATATGCATATCGTCGATCATTCTCTTGTCGCCGTCCTCTTCTGCAAAAAAGCCGAGGTCGTCAAGGCTGTCAACGCTCTTTCCGTGACCGAGATGGTCGTTACCGCATACTACGTAGCCTTCGCTTGCAAGGAAGCGTGCAAATTCATCGTAGCGCTCAATGTACTCACTTACACCGTGGGCAATCTGAAAAACGCCCTTATATTCCTTTTCATCATCCTGCCAGATACAGCAATGGATTTTGTTAACCGCTGTTGAGGAGATGAAGTATGCATCTTTTTTGATTATAGCCATAAAAAGTCCTCCTTTGACTTGTAAGTGTTCTCTTACAGTATAATATATAAAGAGAAAATAATCAACAAAATTTATTTAATTTTTAAGTAGTTAAATTAAGATGGTTTACAATTTAAGGAAAATGAGGTATAATTATAAGCAATTATATTCGCAGGGAACGACGTTCTGTCGCTGTGCGATATTTTGAGGTTTACAGATGTTTGGTTATATAAAATGTGACAAGCCTGAAATGAAGGTTAAGGAATATGAGGCATACAGGGGGCTTTACTGCTCACTTTGTAAGGCGATGAAAAAGCACTTCGGTGTGCTTTCAAGTCTTACCCTCAGCTATGATATTGCTTTTATTGTGCTTGTGCGACTTTCCTTCAGCTCAGTGGTTCCTGATTTCAAGGGTGGACGCTGTCCCTATAATCCTGCAAAAAAGTGTAATTTCTGTACTAACGGCGATGAAGAATTCAGATATGCCGCCGCAGTTTCAATGATGATGCTATACCATAAGATAAAGGATAATATAGCAGACAGCTCATTTTTTAAAAGGCTTGTTATGTATCTGATTCTGCCCTATGCCTTTTTTAAAAAACGAAAAGCTGAAAAAATGTATCCCGAGGTGGGAGCTTTCATATCAGAGGCTATGGTGAGGCAGGCTGAAAAAGAAAGGTCAGCTACAGCTTATCCTGATGAAGCGTCACATGAAAGTGCAGATGCTCTGGGAAAAATTCTTGCTTACGGTAAGGATGATGAAGGCGGCAATATTTACCGCTTCGGCTACGGCGTTGGCAAATGGGTATATCTTTGCGATGCGGCGGACGACCTTGAAGCTGACCTTGAAACGGGCAGCTACAACGTTTTTGCTAATATGCTCGGTCTGAAAAAGGGCGATACTCCCGGTGAAAGTGATAAGGCTGCCATTGCGCGAAACTTAAATATGAGCTGTGCCTTTGCGACGGAGAGCTTTGAAAGCATAAAAGAAAAAACACTTATCCCTATCGTTACGAATATTATCTATTCGGGTACGGAAAAGGTTATGAATAACATATTGAAAGGAAAAGATAAAAATGAAAGACCCCTATGAGGTGCTCGGAGTTCCAAGAGGAGCTGACAGAGATAAGGTAAAGGCGGCTTACAGAGAGCTTGCAAAAAAATATCACCCCGACCAGTACGCGGGTACACCCCTTGATGATCTTGCAAACGAAAAAATGCAGGAAATCAACGAGGCTTACGATGCCATACTTTCGGGTAACACAAATTCTTCTTACCGTTCTTCCGGTTCGGGTTATGCCGTGAACGATTATTCTGCCGTTGAAAATTGCATTAACCGCGGAGCCTATGACGAGGCAGAAAGAATACTTGAAGGTATGAGCGAAAGCATCCGTGATGCCCATTGGTATTACCTGAAGGGAGAGCTTAATTACCGCAGAGGCTGGACTCAGCAGGCATACAGCTATTACTCAATGGCATATAATATGCAGCCGGGTAACCCTATTTACAGAGATGCCTTTGAGCGTATCTCCCGTAACAGTAACGGCGGCTTCAGAACAGGACACACTCAGAGTCACGGTCACGGTTCGGCGGGAGCTTGTGACGGTTGTGATATCTGTACGGGTCTTATGTGTGCTGACTGCTGCTGTGAATGCTGTGGCGGAGACCTTATTCCCTGCTGTTGAGGTAAGCCGTAATGAAGAAAATGTCAGTCAGTGCAAAAACCGCATTGGGCGCGATGATAACCGCCCTTTCCGTTGTGATTCTCATTCCCTCGGCGGTTCAGGTGTTTGTTTATACGCTCCCTGCCATGGCAGGTATGCTCACAATGCTTGCCGTTGTGGAAATTGATAAAAAGTGGGCAATCGGCTCTTATGTCGCAACCTCGCTTATTGGTCTCCTTTTTGTTGCAAACAAGGAGGCGGTGGTTTACTATGTTGCCTTTTTCGGCTATTATCCCGTTGTAAAGGCTCTGCTTGAAAGTAAGATGCCGCGAGTGGCGGAATATATATTGAAATTCCTTGTTTTCAATGTGTCGATTATTCTTTCGGGCGTTGTGCTTGTCAAGGTTTTCGGTATGCCCTACAATGATCTTTTGGGCATTGACGGAGAGAGCGCATTTTTTACAAAGTACGCTCTGCCTATTATGCTCGGTATGGGCAACGTGGTGTTTATTCTTTACGATGTGGCACTTACAAGGCTTCTTACTGCCTATGTCCTTGTGTGGCAGAAGCGTTTCCGTAAGCTTTTTAAATTCTGATAAAAAAAAGTCCGTAGCCTATTGACTTATGTGCTACGGAGTTTTATAATAAATAATAATTTGACAGAGTAGATTTGTGTGCGCTTTAGTGCCTCAGGGACGGGGAGTTGCCTTGAGGACGAAAAGATTTTTCTTGCGGTACACAAGTCGCATCCCGCTGTTACAAAAGGATAAATATATTTGCTTCCTTTATTTTCAGCGAGAGCATATGCAGATGCACAAAAAGAAAGGAAGTATTTTTTATGAGTGAAAAAAAGCTTAATCAAGAAAAAATCTTCACCCTTTGCTGCCTCGGTGTTCTCATAGCAATGCAGGTTGTCCTTGCACGCTTTGCGGCAATACCTATAGGTGACATGATGAGATTTTCCACCTCCTTTATACCCGTTGTAATCGCGGCAAGGCGCTTCGGTGTTTTCGGCGGTATGGCGGTTTACGGTTTGGGCGACCTTGTGGGAGCAATAGCATTTCCCACAGGCGGTGCATTTTTCCCGGGCTATACTCTTACGGCTGCAATAGTGGGTCTTATCTTCGGGCTCTTTTTAAGACCCGTAAAGAGAGAGGAAACGGCAACGGAGCGTAACATTAAAATTGTGCTGTCGGTGTTCTGTACACAGCTTGTGGGCTCATTTTTAATGAACAGCTTCTGGCGAAGCTTTCAGACGGGCACGCCCTACGGTGCGGTGCTTATGACGAGGCTTCCGCAGTGTCTTGTTTCACTTGTGATACAGACGGTGTTTATGGTGCTGTTCCTTGATAAGATATGCAAGGTGATAAAAATCAAGTAAAGTTCTTTTGTGTTACTTTTCTTTCAAGAAAAGTAACGCCCGACCGGCGAGGTCATTGGAAAAAGGAATCGACAAACTTGAATTTGTTAAAATAAATATGGTGGGGAGCGACGCCCTCGTCGCTCCGATTTTGTTTGTTGCTTTTTGCGGAGCGACGGGGGCGTCGCTCCCTACAAATGCCAATTTGTCTTAAACAACACAATTAAACCGGTCGCCCGATGGGCGACGCTACAAAACATATCAATAACAAACAACCCACGGTTATTCCGTGGGTTGTACTTGTATATGCTTATAATCTCTTATCCTTGTTATACGCCGCCTCAACAGCCGCTTCAACAGCCGCCTCAAAGCCCTTTTCCTGTAAGGCACAAACGCCCTCGATTGTTGTTCCGCCGGGTGAGCAGACCGCATCAACAAGCTTCCTCGGATGGTCGTCACTTTCAAGGATGAGCTTTGCACTACCGAGCACAGCCTGTGCCGCCGCCTCGAGTGCCTGTGCCTTTGTCATACCGTTTTTCACCGCCGCCATTGCAAGGGAGTCAATGAACATAAATGCAAAGGCGGGACTGCAGCCACCGATGGCGCTGTAAATTGAAAAGTTCTTTTCGGCAATCTCCATTCCTCTGCCGAAGGAGTCGCAGAACTCCTTCACATAAGACTTGTCGCTGTCTGTAGCCCTTTCGTTACCGCAGTAGGCGGAAATTGCCGCCTGAACCTTGGCGTTGATGTTGGGCATAATGCGGACAAGTCTCGGTGAATAGGGGAGAAGTGAAGAGATGAACTCAGTTGTTTTACCTGCCGCAATGGAAATGATAAGGGGGTCGTTTGCCTTTAATTCTTCACCGATTTTTCCTAAAAGGGAGGGGAAAACATCGGGCTTTACAGAGAGTACAACGGTGTCGCACTTTTCTGCAATTTCCTTTTCGCTTTCCGTGACAGTCAGAGAAAGCTCCTTTGCAAAGGTCTCTGCCTTTTCACGGCAGATATCGTAAACCGCAATGTCTTTAGTGTTGTATTTTCCGCTTGAAACAAGACCGCGAATTATAGCTGTTGCCATGTTTCCGCATCCGATAAAGCCAATCATTCTGCATTTTCCTCCTCGGGAAGGTCTGAGGTGCAGTTGGGGCACTTAACGGCATCAATAGCAATTTCACTCTTACAGAAGGGGCAGACCTTTGTTGTGGGCTCTGCGGGTGCTTCCTCTTCCTTCTTTTTGCCGATTTCACTTACCTTGTTGATGCCCTTTACAAGCAGGAAGATGACCGTTGCCATAATGAGGAAGTTGATAACGGCTGTAATGAAGGAGCCGTAGTTGAGGGTTGCGTAGCCTGCTTTCTTTGCTGCTTCAGCGGTAGCAAAGGTTACTTCATCCGTAGTAAGGAGAATGAACTTATCAGCAAAGTTGATGCCCTTTGTTGCAAGTGAGATTACGGGTGAAACGATGTCATTTACAAGTGAGTTGACGATAGCCTGAAAGGCGCCGCCGATGATAACGCCGACTGCAAGGTCAATTACGTTGCCGCGCATAATGAATTTTTTGAATTCTTCTAAAAATGCTTTCATTTTAAATTCCTCCGTTTTAGTTTAATAGTGTTGAAGATAGTTTAGCATAATTTTTTGTAAAAATAAAGGGTTAAACACCGCTGAAATCAAAATCGGGAATAAAATTTTCACTAGCTGATGCATAATCCTGAGTGAAGATTGTGGTAAAGCCCATTTCCTCGGCAGCTGAAACAACCTTTTCATATTCCCTCGGAGTGATTTTTCGTCTCAGCTCCTTATATTTATCAGCTTCTCCGCAGGGGGTATACTGACTCATAAGGCTTATAATTGTATCCGTGCCGAGATTGTCTTTTATCCATTCGAGAATTTTAATTGATTGGTTGGTGTTCTGCGGCAGAATCAGATGGCGGACAATCATACCCCTATGCATTATGCCGTTTCCGTCAAAAATATTTTCGGGACATTGCCTTTTCATTTCGGTAAGAGCCTTCGTGGCAAAGTCGAAATAATCTGCCGCATCGCTGTATTTTTCCGAGCGGTCAGAGCTTATATATTTAAGGTCGGGCAGATAAATGTCAACGAGCCCCTCAAGGCTTTTAAGGGTGCTTACTCTTTCATAGCCCGAGGAGTTGTAAACCACGGGGATGCCGGGCTTAGCTTCAAGAAGGACATTTCTTATTTTATGAGCGTAGTGGGTGGGGTTTACAAGGTTTATGTTGTGAACACCCTTGCTTTCAAGCTCGTTGAAAATTTCCTTCAGCCTGTCCGCAGTTATTTCTTTACCTTTTGCTTTGTGGCTTATTTCAAAGTTCTGGCAGTATATACAGCCAAGGTTACAGCCCGAAAAAAATATAGTTCCGCTTCCTTTTGTGCCGCTTACGGGCGGCTCTTCCCAAAGGTGAACCGATGCTCTTGCAAGGAGTATTTCATCGGGAACACCGCAACGACCTTTTTCTTTTGTTCGGTCAACATTGCACCCTCTAGGGCAGAGGTTACATTTCATTTAATCACATCCTGTCAGGATATATTGTATCACACGCGATTGACTTTTTCCATAGGGTGATATATACTTTTTAACAAAGGAGGGGTATTATTATGCTTCTTACAGTTGATATAGGAAACACAAGCATCACCCTCGGTGCTTACAAAAATAATGATCTTGTCTTCACTGCACGGCTTATGACCGACAGGGAGAAAAACGGTGATGAGTATGCCGCAGGACTGACGGATATCCTTAAGCTTAACAATGCCGAGCCTGACGGATTTGAGGGTGCGATTATTTCAAGTGTTGTGCCTGAGATAACAGGAAATTTTTCTCTCGCACTTAAAAAGGTCATCGGAAAAGAACCGCTTCTTGTCGGTGAAAAGTATAACGGTAATCTTAAGGTGCACATTCTTCCCGTGTCTTATCTCGGCGCTGACCTGATTGCCGCAAGTGTGGGGGCAACAGAAAAATATCCTCTTCCCTGCCTCGTTGCCGATCTCGGTACGGCAACAAAGATACTTGTAATTGATAATGACGGAGTTTTTCGTGGCTGTACAATTTCACCCGGAGTTAAAATTTCCCTTGAAGCCCTTGCTGAAAGGGCCTCGCTGCTTCCCGAAATCAGTCTTGAAAGACCTGAAAGGGTAATCGGTGAAAATACCGTTGAGTGTATGCAAAGCGGTATTGTTTACGGAACGGCGGCAATGCTTGACGGACTGGTTAAGCGTATCAAGGAGGAACTTGGCGCTGAAAATGTAACGGTGGTGGCCACAGGCGGTTACAGTAAAACAATTGCAGAGTGCTGTGAAACGGAGATTATATACGACGAAAATCTCTTGCTTGACGGACTGAAGGTAATTTATAACAAAGCATAAAAGAAGGCTGTTGCTAATGTGCAACAGCCTTTTAAGTTTACGACTCAGCGGTAAGAAGTTCGTATTTTTCTTCTATCATCATCCATATTTCGGGTGATTCGAACTTGTATTTTTCCAGCTCATCAACGGTAATTTTGTAAGCAGCCTTTTTCTTTTCGTCGTCTTCTGTTTTATAAAGAGCGAGAACATTATAAATTTCATTAACGGTGTCAATAAGCTTTTCGTCCTCTGCCTTGTTTTCGGCAAAGTCGGAGAAGAGCGCTCGGATTTTAAGGGCTCGTACCATATTTGAGCGTTTATCCTCGGTAAGGTCATAGAAAAGGTAGGGGATAATTGAAAGCAGAGTACCTATCAGACTGCAGATGATGACAACCTTTAAAATCGGATTGCGGAAATCGGCGTTGTAAAGGTCATCAAAGTTGTTGGTAAGACCGTAGGAGCCGAGAATGAGAGGCATTGCATAGCCTGTTCCGAGGGTGAGTATGCTGCCAAGGAAAACACCGCTTTGCTCCATAAAGCCCTCAAGACGGTCATTGGTCTTGTACTGCTGATAGTCCATAACATCCGCCTTTATTGCAGGAAGGTACACAATTGATAGAGCGCCGAACATATCCTTTATAAACATAAGGGCGAAGAAAAGGTAATAGTTTTCATAGCAGGTGAGCATAAGCGCCATACAAGCCGCCTGAACAGAAAGGGATAAAAGGCAGATTTTCTTTTTGCCGAGCTTGTTTGTCAGCGGTGCGCCGAGGGCAAGTCCCGGGGTAGACGCCTCACCCTTGATGACGGTCATAATTGAATAAATTGCGTTGTTGTTCATACCGTAGTAGAACACATACTGGAAAAGTGAGGAATAGTTATAATTGAGAAAGGAAATCCAGGTTGAGCCGTTGACAATCCAGAAATACTTGTTTTTGGAAACCTTTTTAAGTCCCTCGAAAAAGCCCATTTTCTGAACATACTGCTTTGGTACAATGATTTTTTCTTTTGTGCCGAAGATACAAAGCATGCTCACACAGGCACCGATTGTGCAGAAAATCGGGAAGGCGATGCGATAGGTTTTCATATCGTCAAGAGGGCCTATAAGCGGAAGCACGGGATTAATAACCGTGGGCGCAAAGGAGTAAATAATTGAGCTTATACCGATTACCCAGGAGCGCTCTGAGGAGTTGGGCGAGAGCACCTGCACGAGGCTTGAATAAGCCGCAAGGTAAAAGGGTGAGCAGAACTGCAGCAGAGTGTAAACCACAAAAACTGAAATGAGTTTCTGATTGTAGCTCATCGATTCATAGGGCAGGTAAACAAATAACGTACCCAGCAGTGCCGTGGGGATACCCATATAAAGAAGATAGGGGCGGAACTTTCCCATTTTGCTGCGTGTGTTATCAAAAAGCATTGCCCTTGTGGGTGTGATGAACAGCATAATGAGGGTGACAATGGCATTCATTGTCTGAATATCAACGAGGTTGAGCCCGATTGCAGGACCGACAATCATACTGCCTGCATCAAGGGCAATTTTGCCTACAAGTGCAGTGATGAAGTAAACACCTGCACCACCTACAGAGTAAGCCGCCATTTCCTTGTAGGTTACATATTTTCCTTCACCGGGTACCTTCCATTGGCTTTTTGCTGTTTGCAAGGCTGATTTTGTTTTTGATGCAAGTTCGTTGATCTTTCCCATTTTAACTTTCTCCTTACGGTTTTATTCTTTTACGAGAGTATAAAGTCTTTGTGTAAAGCCGTATTTTTCCGTCAGAGCGGTGATGTCACCGAGGTCGGGCTTCTGCGGTTTTTTAAGCTTACAGCGTAGCATAAGGTTTTTCGGTGAGTGGGCAAAGTCCACAAACTCAATTATATCAACCTCGTAGCCGCATTTTTTTAGTATTTCAGCACGGATGCTGTCAGTCAGAAGGGCGGAAAAACGCTCTTTGATAAGTCCGTGAGAGAGTAAGAGGTCAAAGTCGCCGCCCTTTTTAATTGAGGAGCATACCTCGTGCTGACAGCAGGGTACGGAGAAAATGTGCTTTACCTTGTTCTGAATGCCGTGATAAAGGGCAAAGTCCGTTGCAATGTCGCAGGCGTGAAGGGTGATTACCATATCAACCTCACCTTCATAAAGCTCACCCTTTGTAACATCGTTGATGTAAAACCTGAGGTTATCGTAGCCGTACTTTTCTGCGATTTCGTTGCAATGCTTTACAACATCCTCTTTTAAATCGTAGCCGATAACGGTAGCCTTGACACCCTTGATTACGGTGAAGTAATAATAAATGATAAATGTAAGGTAGCTTTTACCGCAGCCGAAGTCAAGTATTGTAACCTCGTCTTTTTTGTATTCGCCGAAGGCGTCGTCAACAATTTCAATAAAGCGGTTAATCTGCTTGTATTTGTCGTACTTGCTTTTTACAACTTTGAAATCTTCGGTGAAAACGCCGAGGTCAACAAGGGCAGGGATGTTGTCACCCTGACGGAGAATGTAGTTTTTCTCTTTGTTGTGGCTTGAGCTCTCAACAACCTTTATTTCGTTACCTGTAAGCTTACGCTTTGTCTTGTCGGGGAAGATAGTGTAATGGATTGTTGTTCCTTCTGCTGTAAGACAGCACTGTGAAAAGCCATGGCGGTATTCGTTAAAAATAAGCTCCGGAAGCTCATCGGGGCTGATGTTCTGATGAAAGGCCTGAGGTCCTTTGATTTTTTCCGCCTGCCACATTTCACCCTTTTTACCCTTGTAGGGTCTGAGGGTTATTTTTGAAAATTCAGAATTCTTATCTCTCTTTGAGGAAAATACAATTTTTTTGATTTTTCCCTTGAGAGAAGCTATATCCTGACAGATGATGTAGTTCATATTAAGGCTCCTTTTTCTTAGCTGGTATCATTTTAACACAAATAAAATTAAAAGTATATATAATTGACAGATAAATGTTGACTACACCTTGAATTTAATGTATAATTTACGGGTAAAATTGTGCCCCACGAGGTGTCTTATCCTGTAGGGGAACGAAGGAGAAAAGATATGAACGGAAGATTTTCACTTGACACGTCCTTTGAAAAGTTTTTTCCGACCCTGCTTTTTGCTGTAGGCGTTGCCGTTGCGGCGGCTCTTATCGGTACAAGACAGAACCTTGTTAATCTTGTGGCTCTTCTTTACTGCTGCATTATGTCAGCGGTAATTACTCTTTCACTCATTATCAAAAAAAGAGTCTACGCTCCTATGATTTTCGGTTATGCCGCTTCAGGCCTCGGTGTGATTGTGTTCCATACAATATGGGGCGCTGATGCGGGCTTCGGTGCTTTTATCTCCGATAAGGCAGAGGGCTGGTCAAGTGCGGCTAACGCTCTTTTTACGGGAGAAGGCTCATTTTTGACAAGACTCGGAGGCAACCTTCTGCTTGCTCTTCCTGCAATTATCACCCTTTGGGGACTTTTCTTTGTTGCAAAAAAGAAGTGTAACAAAACAGGTCTTAAGGCAGCTTCCTCAATAGCACTTTCTGTGCTTCTTATGGGCGCATCTGTTTTCTCCGTGCTTTTCGGCAACCACAGAACAAAGCCTGTTACCGAAAGACTCTGGGAGGGTCACGACGATTACCTTAACAAGGTTGATAAAGTTAAAAGCGACAACCCCAACGTGCTTTTCATTCTTATGGACGATATGGGCTACGGTGACACTTCGCTTAACGGTGCTATTTATGAAACACCCAACATGGACTCCATCGGTGAAAACGGACTTAATTTCACAAACTTCTATTCAGGTTATTCGGTTTGCTCTCCTGCCCGTTTTGCAACTCTTACAGGCCGTTATCCCTACAGAGGCTATGCGGATAACGTTATCTATCCCACCGTTCAGACAACAGGTAATTTTGCGCAGACAAGGGTTTACAACTCCTTTGAAATGGGCAACAATGTTGACGGTATGCTCGGCGATGAAATCACAATCGCAGAGGTGTTTAAGTCAGCAGGCTATGCAACCGGTGCCTTCGGCAAATGGCATCTTGGCGATTACGGCGAATATCTTCCCACTAATCAGGGTTTTGATTATTTCTACGGAAGCCACCACGTAAATGATATGTACGCCTTCTATCACGTAAGTGAGGAGAACGGCGAATACGAAATTGTTCACGGTAACGATGAAATGCGCGATGAAAAGGGCAAAAAGGATCAGAAGATGCTTACCGAGTGGATTCACGGTGAAATTACCGAATGGATTACCGATAAGGCAGAAAAGGACGAGCCCTTCTTTGCTTACTATGCAACTCCCTGGCCTCACGGTCCTGTGTTTGTCGGTGATGACTTCAAGGGCGCAAGCGGTATGGGTACATACGTTGACTGCCTTACAGAGTTTGATTCATACCTCGGCAAGCTCTTCAATACAATGGAGGAGCTTGGGGTTCTTGATGATACGATCATTGTATTCACAAGCGATAACGGACCTGCTCTTGAGGGCTCTGTCGGTGACCTTCGCGGCGGTAAGTACCTTGCTTATGAGGGCGGACAGAAGGTTCCCTTTATGATCCGTTGGGATAATAACGGTGGCCTTTTTGAAAAGGGCGGTACAAGAACGGAGAGCGCAACCTCTGTGGACTTCTTCCCCACACTTATCGAAATGTGCGGTATCACAGGTAACGGCGGCGAGACAAGTTATCTTCCCTCTGACCGTGTTATTGACGGTATTTCCATGATGCCGGTTATAAAGGATAATACCCCTGTACACAATGAGGAGCATCCTATCCTTCATATGAAGCGTGAGGATATAAAGGGTATTCAGTATACCGTTACAACGAAGAGTGTTCTTGACAGAGAAGAATACAAGGATTATACTTATCCCGTTCTTATGGAAAACGAACATATAACCTTCAAGTACTTTGACAAGCTTCAGAACGATAACTCCGCTTTCTGGGATAAAAACCGTAAGAACTGGCTTCACATTCTTACCGACGACTATCAGGAAAACTACAACCGTACACCTGCTTATCCTACAATTTCCGATGAAATGCACGAAAAGCTTGACAGCGTGCAGAAGGATTTTGCACAAAACAGAAGAGGTATTATAAAGTAATGCCGCCGCTTTCAATAATGATAAAGCCTGCCTCAAGTCTTTGTAATTTAAGGTGTAAGTATTGCTTTTACTGTGACGTTGCTGCTCACAGAGATGTGTTTTCTCTGGGTAAAATGGAGATTTCCACGGCGGAGAATCTTATAAAAAGCGCGCTTTCCTTTGCTGACGGCTGCAGCGTAGCCTTTGCCTTTCAGGGTGGAGAGCCGCTTATGGCAGGACTGGACTATTTCAGGGAGTTTGTTCATCTTGTAAAAAAGCATAATGTCAAAGGCTCGGAAATTTACTACTCAATACAAACCAACGGAACTTTGGCGGATGATGATTTTGCAAGATTTTTTCACGATAATAAATTCCTTGTCGGCTTAAGCCTTGACGGCGATTATGAGGGTAACAGGTTCAGGGTAGACGCGAGGGGGCAGAACTCATATTACAAAATAACAAAGGCAGCAAACAAATTTATAAAACACGGCGTTGAGTTCAATATACTGACGGTGCTTACGGGCTACTGTGCAGAAAACGCCGAAAGAATATATAAGCACTTCCGTTCAATGGGGTATAAGTACATTCAGTTTATTCCCTGCCTTCGTCCTATGGGGGATAAGAGCGAAAGTGAGCTTTATATGACCGCTGACCAATATGCTGATTTCCTAATAAGGATATTTAACCTTTACGTAAAGGATTTCACAAGAGGGAACTATGTTTCAATCCGTCAGTTTGACAACTGGGTAAGGATGTACCTCGGAGAAAAGCCGGAGCAATGCGGACTAATGGGGCATTGTACTCATCAGTTTGTCTGTGAGGGTAACGGTAATATTTATCCTTGCGACTTTTACTGCACCGATGAATGGCTTCTCGGCAACATAAATGAAATGAGCCTTAAGGAAATGGCTGAGGGCAAAAAAGCATACGAATTTATAAAAGAGAGCATTACCGTAAGGGACGAGTGCAAAAAATGCCCCTATTATCCTATATGCAGACAAGGTGGCTGTAAGCGTAACCGAGCAAGCGGTGACTACTGCCGGAGCTACAAAAAATTCTTCGCCTCATGTCTGCCCCTTTTCAGAATGTTCAGACGATAATATACAGATACAGAAGGTGTAAATAATATGAGAAATTTAGGTTATTACAACGGTAAATACGATGAGCTTGAAAATATGCAGATACCCATGCTCGACAGAGTGTGCTTTTTCGGTGACGGGGTTTACGATGCAACCTATTGCCGAAACTATGTAATCCACGACCTGAAACAGCACGTTGACCGCTTTTACAGAAGTGCCGATCTGCTTGAAATGGAAGTGCCTATGTGTAAAAAGGAGCTTTCATCTCTTCTTTGCGATCTGGTTAAAAAGGTTGACAGCCACGAGCAGTTTGTTTATTTTCAGCTTACACGCGGTACGGGTATAAGAAATCACATTTATCCGGATAAAGAAAAGGTAAAGGGTAACCTCTGGTTTGTACTTACACCTAAAAAGATTGTTGACACATATAAAACGGTTAAGCTTATCACCCGTGAGGATACAAGATTTTTACATTGCAACGCAAAAACCGTCAACCTTATTCCTGCCTGTATGGGCGCAAACGCTGCGGAGCTTCAGGGCGCTGATGAATGTGTTTTTCACCGCGGTGATGAGGTTACTGAATGTGCCCATTCAAATGTGCACATAATAAAGGACGGAAGATTTATTACTCACCCTGCCGATGAGAAGATTCTGAACGGTATTTCAAGACTCAACCTTCTTCGCAAGTGCGGCGAGCTCGGTATTCCCATTGAGGAAAGAGTCTTTACCGTAGATGAGCTTCTTGACGCTGATGAAATTATCATTTCCTCCTGCGGCTCATTCTGTCTTCAGGCAAGCCATATTGACGGTAAGCCCGTCGGCGGCAGAGCAGGTGAAATCCTTAAAGCCTTGCAGGACGGCCTTGTAAAAGAGTTTAACGAGGAATGCGGGGTCTGAGTAGCCCCTCCGATAATGACGGACATTGACACCTGCCTGAAAGGTGCTTCCCCTTCCGGGAGAAATGCCTGAGAAGTGGACAAAAGCGCTCCGGTTTCCGTGGAAAACAGGAGACCGCGTATCGGTGGGTGGATCATCCGCAAGGAAACAATATTGCAATGCTGCGGCATTGCCGAAAGGAGAGGTCTTGTGCCTTATTACAGAAGTGCTGTTGTAGTTGACCTTGACGTGATTAAGGAAAACTTTAACGAGATAAAGAAAAAGGTCGGCGAAAACACAAAGGTGCTTGCCGTTATAAAGGCAGACGCCTATGGCCACGGTGCTATTGAAACGGCAAGGTCGCTTGAAAACAGCTGTGACTTTTTCGGCGTTGCGGATATTGATGAGGCTATGCAGCTTCGCATTGCGGGCTTTGATATTCCTATTCTTATTCTCGGTAGAACAGATCCTTATTACAGCGATGTGATAATCAGATATAACATACGCACGGCTATATCGTGCTTAAGTGATGCTATAGCCCTTTCAAAGGAGGGTGAGAAGCAACAGAAAACTGCCAAAATTCATATTGCTCTTGATACGGGTATGAGCCGTATAGGCTTTCAGCGTGACGAAGCAGACGTAATCAAAAAAATTTCAGAGCTGCCCTTTATTGAAATTGAAGGTGTTTTCTCTCATTTTGCAACAGCTGACGAGGCTGATCTTTCAAGGGCAGAAAAGCAAAAGGTTCTTTTTGATGAGTTTACTGCACAGCTTAAGAAAATGGGCGTAAGCTTTTCAATCAGGCATATGAATAACTCTGCCGGTATAATAAACTTTGAAGAAAAGTACGATATGGTAAGAGCCGGTATTGTCCTTTACGGACTTTATCCCAGCCACGATATAGACGAAGCTCTTCTCAGGGTTAAGCCTGCAATGCGTTGGGTTGCAAAAATCAGCCACGTAAAAACACTACCTGCAGGAAGAGAAATAAGCTACGGCGGAACCTTTGTTACAGAAAAGGAAACCGTTGTTGCTACTGTTCCCGTAGGTTATGCTGACGGCTATCCGAGATGCCTTTCAAATATCGGAGAGGTGCTTGTGGGTGGCAGAAGAGCGCCGATTATCGGCAGAATATGTATGGATCAGTTTATGATTGACGTTACGGATATTCCCGGTGTGGAGCTCGGAAGCGAGGTTACTCTTGTAGGACGTGACGGTGAAGAATGCCTTTCAATGGAGGAGGTTTCCGAAAAGGCATATTCCTTTAACTATGAGCTTCCCTGCAGAATTTCAAGACGAGTTCCCAGAATTTATTATAAAAAAGGCAAAGAGGTAGTGAGCCTTCATTATCTTATAGACTGATAATTCTCACTTATACCCTGTTTTTAAGGTTGGTATAAGTGAGATATTTTATAATAGGAGTACAGGGACAAATAAAAAAAGAGGTGATTGTTATGGAAAAAAGAAAATTCGATATCAGCTCCGTGGGACTACATATTTTTGCAATGATATTTATGCTTATGGATCATATGTGGGCAACGGTTTTCACAAACGCACAGTGGCTTACACAGGTCGGCAGACTTGCTTTTCCGATTTTTGCTTTTATGATTGTTGAAGGCTATACTCATACGAAAAATCTGAAAAAGTATGTTCTGCGACTTCTGATTTTTGCCGTTATAACGGAAATACCCTTTAACCTCATGGTGAGCAACAGGGTATCCTATTATCCTCATCAGAATGTGCTGTGGACATTCCTGATTTCAATCGGGCTTATTCATTTAAATGAGCTTGCACGGAAAAAGAATAAAATCTGGCTTACCCTTATCACAATGGCGGGCACATCGGTGCTCGGCTATTTTATCGGCTACATCACCTTTGTTGATTATAACGGCGGCGGTATTCTTATGGTGCTTCTGTTTTATTTCTTCAGGGGCAGAAAATGGTGGTGCTTCCTCGGTCAGCTTGCAGGACTTTATTACATAAATGTTGAGCTTCTGCAAGGACTTTGTTTTGAGGTGGAGCTTTTCGGACATAGCTTCGAAATAGTTCAACAGGGTTTTGCGATACTTTCTCTTGCGTTTATCTGGCTTTACAAGGGCAGGCAGGGCAAAAAAAGCAAGGCTTTCCAGTATTTCTGCTACGCCTTCTATCCTGCACATATGCTGATTTTGTGGCTTGTTTCAACGCTGATGTATACATAATATTAAAATAAGGGGAATATCATTGCGTTTGTAATGATATTCCTTTTTTATACTTGAAAAAAAATTACAGATGTGTTAACATAAAAGCGGAAAAAAATCCGTAAGAATTAAAAAGGAGGAAACATTATGTTTGACAAAATCATCGCGTTTTTCATGGCGATTATCAACTTTTTTATGAGTCTTTTCGGTCTTGGCGGAGTTGGCGGAAACGGCGGTCAGCAATATGACTGTCAGGCTTTTCTGAATATGCCGTACGGCACTCACGAGAGACAGATTGTTGACCTGTGCGTTCCCGAGGGCGCTTCAGGTGACATCGGTATGGTACTTTTCATTCATGGCGGTGCTTGGATTGCCGGCGACAAGGAAAGCTACGAGGGCGGTATGAACTACGGTGCTTCAAGTCTCGGTATTGCAACGGCATCCCTTAACTACCGATACATTAGTGAGGACGTGGATATTCTGGATATCCTTGACGATATTGACGCAGCTCTTGCAAAGGTTAAGCAGAAGGGCGCAGAGGTAGGCGTAAATATCAACAAGGTTCTTCTTACCGGTGACAGTGCAGGCGGTCATCTTTCATTGCTTTACGCTTATGCAAGGAAAAACACAGCTCCCGTTACTCCCGTTGCAGTAGTAAGCAATTCGGGACCCACTGACCTTTACGACGACAACTTCTATCACGGTAACGCCCTTGGTGACGAGGCGGTTATTGCAGACCTTATGTCAAAGGCTTGCGGTCAGCGCTTTGCTTACGCTGAAAGAGAGAGCGCAAAGGCTGCTCTTTATGCCGTTTCACCCGTAGCCTATGTCAGCGCAGACTGTGTTCCTACCGTAATCAACCACGGTGATTCCGACACAATCGTGCCTTATTCAAATGCAGTTTCTCTTGATGCTCTTCTTACTCAGTACGGAGTTGAGCACGTGCTCAATACCCACAGGGGAGCCGACCACGACCTCGGCAAGGACGATGCGGCTAAGGATAAAGCGAATGAGCTTCTGTTCGGTTATATTGACAGGTTCCTTAAGTAAGGGACGAGCGACGGAAGGGCACAACAAAACAAGAAAAGTAACGCCACGCGGCGAGCGATAAAAATAAAGCTCTTAACATAAGTAAATAGGCTGTAAAAAACGTAAGTTTTTTACAGCCTATTTTTGTTGTGTGTATTATTTTATTGTAACTCGATCCTTGGCCCTCAGATTACATTCCGGTGTTCTGATTATATGTTCCGCCATTCTGTGCGGCAGAAACTGCCATATTGACAGCGTTGAAAATCTTATCGGGGAGAGTAATCTGACTTACCGTGCCGACAATGCCTGTGATAATGGGGATGAAGCATATAAACCAGCCGACTGCAATAGCAATAATTTTATTTGTCCACTCGCTGTCGATGTTTACGGTGAGCTGACCGTTGATTGCTGAGAAATTTACTCTGCACTCAAGTCCGAGACCGATGATGTTTGAAAAGCCCTCACGGTTCTTGGCTACGGTGAGTACGCCTGCGCTCGGTCCTATCATCTGAATGTTTGTCTGATAGCCCTGAGCATCCATTGCAAGTGCGGTCATCCTTATGATATATACAATCAGAAGAAGCACAAGAGGGTGCATTTCAAAAGCGAGAGAAAAATCAAGCTTAAGCAAAGCAAAAAGCGCTCTTGTCATTCCGCAGCCGGGACAGGAAACGCCTGTCAGCAGCCTCACGGGACAGCCGAAGCTGAGATAGAAAACCGCTATCAGAGCAAAAAGCAAAATTATATGCAGATTTTGTCGGATTTTTAAAAGTAATGCTTTCATTGGTTTAATTTTATCATATCGGGAATTTTTTTGTCAAGGGGATTATTTAATCTCAAGCACGGCATTGTAATCATCGATGCCGTAATTGCCCGCACTGTTTTTGAGTATGTCATAAAGGTCAGCCTTTTTGCCGTCCCAGCCCTTGAGGTCAATTTTTCTCAAAACGGGGCGGAGTCTTTTTAAAAGCGCAAGGAGAACGTCGCCCTTCGGTGTGCCCTCCTTGAAGCTCTGGTTGCCTTCAAAAATTTCTCTTACAAGCTCTGTTGCAAAGTCGAGTACGCGCACAGTCCTGACGGACTTGTCGCAAGGGATAAAAAATATTTTTGCCATTGTACCGACCTTTACCGAGCAGACAAATTTTCCTGCGGCGCAAAGAAGCTTTTCCGTTGTCGGGTTTTCCTTGATGTGGAATTTGCGCATTGCTCGCTTTGTATCGTCTCTCATATCGGTAAGAACATTGACAATCATTCTGTCAAACATATCCTTAAGATACTTTTTGCAGTCGTCGGTGTCCCATTCAAAATCAGGCGTGGGGATGCTCTTTATCTCGGCTCTGCCGTCGGTTATTGTTACGTGGCGGATAAAGGCGGGGTCGGCAATGATTGCGCCTGTTGTTATGTCATAAAGGCGGTTGCCCTTTTCGGTGTCGATGAAGTTAATGCTCTGATTGTGCATATGACCGGTGAAAATCATTTTCACGCCCTCATCGGCAAGCATTGCAGCAAAATCGTGGGCATCCCTTATCATCATCGGTGAGATAAGACCGAAAAGCGGCTGACCGGGCAGAATAGGATAGTGACACATAGCAATCATTGTCTGCTTATCCTCACGAGCCTTTTTTGTCTGCTCCTTAATCCAACTCCATTGCTCATCCTTGAAATAATGCTTGTCACCCTCCTTGTAGTCGCAGTTGATACAAAGGAGTCTCAGTCCCTCGCCAAGCTGTGCAACGTAGGAAAGGTTTTCCTTGTCGGCGGCAATGGCATCGCCGAAGCCGAATTCGCGGTACATATCAAAAAGCTCTGTGCGGAGTGTTCTCTCGGGGGAGTAGCGGCCCTTTTCACCGAAGGCGAAGGTTTCCCAGGGCTCATCCTGAAAATCGTGGTCAGCGGTAACAACGTAAATTTTCTTTCCGCTATCCTTAAGCTCATAAAGCAGCTCAAGGAATTTTTCGTGGCTTTTCTTTTCACCGTTAAAGGAAAGGTCGCCTGCGATAAGCACCGTGTCAGCCTCGTCAGCATTTTTCAGCCACTCAAACACGCTTTTGTTTATGCTCTCGGTTTCTGCAAAGCACTTCTGCTCGTAGTGCATAAAGTCCTCGTATTCCTCTCCGCTGCAGCCTAATTCCGTTGCAAAAAAGTGTGGGTCGCTGATAAGATAAAATTTTGTCTCTTTCATATTTTTCTCCTGCCTTTTTTCTATACAGTAATACTATCAAAAAAGAAGAAATAAAGCAAGGAAAAATCATAAAAATTTGCTTAACTGTCTGTCGTGGTATGACATAAATTTTTTTAACTTTTTTGTGAACGAACACTTGATTTTTTGAAGGAGTAAGAGTATAATCCTCACTTGGAAAGTTGAAAAAATCAGTGTTATCCGGGAGGGTTATTCCTTGAAAATGAAAAAAGCAATTTCACTAATTCTGTCAGCTATAATGCTTTTAAGCTGTTTTCCCCTTTGTTCAATGGCAGGTAATTATTATTACGTTGTACTGGGTGATTCAATAGCCTACGGCTCGGGCCTGCTCAATGCCCGTGAGGCGTGCTACGGCAAAATGGTCGCCGATACCTGCGGCTTTGATTATGTTAATCACGCCGTTCCCGGAGCAACAACCTCTGACCTGATTTATAAGCTTAATGAAAGAGCTGTCTGTTCGGATGTTGCAAGAGCTGATATTATATCAATTTCAATCGGCGGCAACGATTTCCTCGACAAGCTTTCACAGCTTATGTACGGAGCCATTGCGAAAAAGGATTACAGCGAATATAATAAGATTGAATTCGGTGTTTATGTTAATATCAGTAAGGTTATAGACAGTATAAGAGAGCTTAACAGCGATGCTGTTATTCTTCTGCAGACGCTCTATAATCCGCAGTTCGGATATCTCGAAGAGCCATATCAGCAGGGCGCATACCGTGTTAATAATGCCGTTTACCGTTGCGCAAAAGAAAACCGCGGTGTTGAGGTTGTGGATGTTGCTTCGGCTCTCAACGGTGATGAGAGTAACTTTGCCGATGATACTATTCACCCGAGTGCAAGGGGTAATGAGAAAATAGCCCGTGAGGTGCTGTCGTCTCTCCGAAGCCTCGGCTACACAAGAAAAACCTCGCTTGAGATAAAAAGCAGGGGAATAGATGTTCTCCTCGGCCCCGGCGTTTATAAGGTGCTGGATTATTACGCTCTTTTTCTTCACGTTATTGCAAAGGTGATGAAAATTGCGAAGAGTTAAGAAAACAGGGATAAGCTACGATAGCTTATCCCTGTTTTGTCTGTTATTTGCTTAGGGTGATGAGAATAATCCGAACACGCCTTAAAGCGTGAATTTTCACGGCTTTTCGGCGATTCGGATTAGAAAGGCGGCAGCCTGTCGTCATCCTCATCAGCCAAAAATCCTGCAAAAATTCGCACTTTAAGGTCGAAGATTTTTTTCGGAGCGGATTTTTGACAAATCGAGGCACAAAACACAGCAAATCCTGCCGGATTTGCGAGTATTTTAACGAAGAGGTGGCGGAAATCCGCCCGAAAAAAACGGGGTTCGGATTATTCTCATCACCCTAATCTGAAAATTGCACAGCCGTGTGCCTTTACCTTTGCTGTAATGCCGCTTTCTTCGGTAACAGACGCTTCCTTTGTCCACAATTCCGTGGCATTGTAAGCACTGCCCTCAATGCCGCAGACGGCAAAATCAACGCTGACCTCTTTCTCCTCATCGGTGAGGTTGAAAAGTGCAACAACGCTGATACCGTTTTTGTCCCGGCAGTACCATGCGGCATCCCTGCGTGTGCGGAAAAGCTGACGGTTTCCGCTTGAATGCTGATTGATTTCAAGGACGTCTCTGTTGGTGATGACCTCCAAATCCTCGGGACGGTTTTCGCGTAATTCACCGCCTAAAATAAGGGGAGAACGGAACATTGACCAGAGGGTGAGCATTGTTCTTTGCTCGTCGGGAGTGAAATTGGTGTAGCGGTCACGGTCACCGAGGCAGGTGCAGGTTTTGCTGATTTTGCCTAAGGGGAGCATGTCGCAGTCGGGCCAACATCCTGTTTTAACGTGAGGTGCCCACTTTTCGCATCTTTCAAACATGGCATAAAGCTTGTCCCAACAGTCCCAGAAGTCGCCCGTCATACGCCACATATTAGCATTTTGTGAAAGGTGGAAGGCTTCGTTTACAACAGCAGGCCCGGGGGAAAGTGAAAGCACCATGGCTCTGCCGCAGTTGTCGATTGCCTTGCGTATCATTTCAATTTCTTCCCTTGCACTGTAGGGGTCGTGGGGCTTATATTCGGTGTTGGCAATGTCGTCAACCTTTACAAGGTCAACGCCCCAGGAGGCATACAGCTCAAAAATGCTGTTGTAATATGCCTGCGCCCCTTCGCAGGTTCGGAGTCCGTACATATCCGTATTCCATGCACATACGGAAAAGCCCTGAGCAATTTCACGGGCGGTTTTGTCCGTGCCCTTGACGGGAGTGTTTCCGTGCACCGCCTGACGGGGAATGCCTCTCATAATATGTATACCGAATTTTAACCCTATAGCGTGAATTTTATCGGCGATAGCCCTGAAGCCGACACCGTTTGCCGCAGATGGGAAGCGGTTTTCTGCCGGTATAAGGCGTGAGTATTCATCCATGCAAAGCTCGGTGTAGTTGTTGTAAAAGTTGCTCGTCGCCTTGGGCTCGTACCATTGAATGTCGCAGGTGATGTATTCGTAGCCGTAGCCCTTAAGGTTATCGGCAAGGTATTGAGCGTTGCCCAAAAGCTGTTCTTCGTTTACGGCAGCTCCGTAGCAGTCCCAGCTGTTCCAGCCCATGGGCGGAGTGAGGGCGAAGGTGTCTTTTTTGAGCATAGTGTTTTCTCCTTTTGGTTTGATAGAGGTATTATACCATATAATTAAAAGCTTATCAATAAGTAAAGAGCAGTTTGCGAAAAGAGGGTATTGACAAAACGCGGGGGGTGATTATAATGAAAACATAAAAGAGGAACGGGGTGAAGTATGAAGAAAAAAGTGCCGTACATATTTTTCGGTGTAGGTGTTGTTTTGTGGCTGTTGCTGAAATATCTTATTAAAATTGAAAATCCGCAATATAAAATTGTTGCCTTTGCTCTTGTGGCTTTGTGCGGTCTGATATTTTTGATTTGCTACGCCTCATTTGAAAAAAACAAGGTTAAAATAATTTCAGTGTTAATGGCAGGAGCGCTGATGCTGTACACGGTTTTTTCGTCGTATATCCTGTCGGACGGGTTTCCGACAATAATATTCTGCATTTCGGTGTTGAGTGCCCTTTTCGCTGTGTTTTATAAGCGTAAGTCAAATGAATAACTAAAGGACGGCACACGCCGTCCTTTTCTTTATGCCACTTTCCCTCAATCGCGTAGGGGACGCCCCATGTGGCGTCCCGCTGTCGGGTATAGGACAAACCTTGCAGGGCGACCACGCGGGGTCGCCCCTACGCGAAACTACTTGACAATCCACCTTAAAAGTAATAAAATATAAACTAGGAAAATTTATCCCGAAAGGAAATGAAATTATGAAAGCAATCGTAACAGTTATCGGCAAGGATACAACAGGCATTATTGCCGCAGTGTGTACCCTCCTTGCAGAAAACAAAATCAACATCCTCGATATCAGTCAGACTGTTATGGAAGGATTTTTCACTATGACAATGCTCATTGATATGAAGGAGTGCGTTGTTCCCTTTGCGGAAATCAGCGAAAAGCTCAGCGCAAAGGGCGAGGAAATGAACTTAAGCATCCGCGTTCAGCGTGAGGACATTTTTGACAAAATGCACAGAATATAAGGGGGAAAGAACAATGCACAGCCAGAAGGAAATTCTTTCCACCATTAATATGATAGACAATCAGCATCTCGACGTAAGAACAATCACTATGGGTATTTCTCTGCTTGATTGTGCAAGTGACAGCGTTGAGATTACCGCTAAAAAAATCTACGAAAAAATCACCCGTCTTGCAAAGGATCTTGTAAAAACAGGTGAGGATATAGAAAAGGAGTTCGGTATTCCCATCGTCAACAAGCGTATTTCCGTAACTCCCATCGCTCTTGTTGCCGCCGCCTGCAAGGAGACGGACTATACTCCCATTGCCGTTGCTCTTGATGAGGCGGCTAAAAAGTGCGGAGTCAACTTTATCGGCGGATTTTCCGCTCTTGTACATAAGGGAATGACAAAGGCTGACGAAAACCTTATCAATTCAATTCCCTCCGCCCTCGCATCAACGGAGAGGGTATGCTCCAGCGTAAGCGTTGCTTCAACAAAGGCGGGCATCAATATGGATGCCGTTGCCCTTATGGGTAAAATTATCAAAAAGACTGCTGATATGACAGGCGAACAGCACGGCTTCGGTTGCGCAAAGCTTGTTGTTTTTGCCAATGCCGTTGAGGATAATCCCTTTATGGCAGGTGCCTTCCACGGCGTCGGCGAGGCGGAATGCGTTATCAATGTCGGTGTAAGCGGTCCCGGTGTTGTTCACCATGCACTTAAAAAGTGTAAGGGTCAGCCCTTTGATGTTGTTGCGGAAACCATTAAAAAGACCGCCTTCAAAATCACACGCATGGGTCAGCTTGTAGCTTCTGAAGCTTCACGCAGACTCGGAGTGCCCTCAGGTATAGTTGACCTTTCCCTTGCTCCTACTCCCGAAAAGGGCGACAGCGTTGCAAGAATCCTTGAAGAAATGGGTCTTGAAGCCTGCGGTACTCACGGAACAACAGCTGCGCTTGCTCTTTTAAACGATGCTGTAAAAAAAGGCGGTGTAATGGCAAGTAACCACGTCGGCGGACTTTCAGGTGCATTCATCCCCGTAAGTGAGGATGAGGGTATGATTGAGGCGGCTCTCAAAAACAGCCTCACCCTTGATAAGCTTGAAGCTATGACCTGTGTTTGCTCTGTAGGTCTTGATATGATTGCCGTCCCCGGTGACACAAGCGCTTCAACCATTTCCGCAATCATTGCCGATGAATCAGCTATCGGTGTAGTAAATACAAAAACAACTGCCGTAAGAATTATACCTGCTGTTGGTATGAAGGTAGGCGACATGGTAGAATTCGGCGGACTTTTAGGTTCTGCACCCGTAATGCCCGTTCACGAATTTTCGAGCGAAAACTTTGTTTTGCGCGGCGGCAGAATCCCTGCTCCCATGCATTCGCTGAAGAACTGATGAGAGGTTAACCCCTCCGTCAATGCAATGCATTGACACCTCCCCTTTCAGGGGAGAAAATATTATCCTCCCTGAAAGGGAGGGGGCCGCGAAGCGGTGGGAGGGTAAGCCTTCCCGAAAGAAGGAATTACAATGAAAATTATAGATATAATAAAAAGTGAAAAGCCTACCCTTTCAATGGAGGTTTTTCCGCCCAAAACAACGGATAACTTTGAGGTGGTACGCATTGCAACGGAAAAAATTGCGGCGCAGAGCCCTGATTTTATGTCCGTTACCTACGGCGCGGGCGGCGGTACTTCACGGTTTACCGCGGATATCGCAGGCAATATTCAGGATAAATATGACGTTCCCGTGCTTGCTCATCTGACCTGTGTTTCCTCTTCGAAGGAGCAGATTCACGCTCAGCTTGAGCTTCTTAAGTCAAAGGGAATTGAAAATATCCTAGCTCTTCGCGGCGATATGCCCGAGGGTATGGAGAAGGAACACCTCGATTATCACTTTGCCGCTGAGCTGATAAGGGAAATTAAGGAATACGGCGGCTTTTGCATTGGCGGAGCCTGCTACCCCGAAAGCCACCCCGAAAGTGCTACTTCCTTTGATGATATGAAGCACCTTAAGGAAAAGGTTGACGCGGGCTGTGAATTTCTCACAACGCAGATGTTTTTTGACAACAATCTGCTTTACAATTTTATTTACAGGGCAAGGAATGCAGGTATAAACGTTCCTGTTGTTGCAGGTATTATGCCCGTGACAAATCCCAGGTCAATCAAACGTATCTGCCGAATTTCGGGCTCGGCACTTCCTCAACGCTTTATAAGGATAGTTGACCGCTACGGCGACAACCCCGAAGCTATGAAGCAGGCAGGTATTGCTTATGCCACAGAGCAGATAATAGACCTTTACGCCAACGGTGTAAGGGCGGTGCACGTTTACTCTATGAATAAGCCTGATGTGGCACAGAAAATTATGGAGAATATAAGTGCGATAATAAAATAAATCGAAAGGTGCTCACCGATTTTAGGCTCGGCTTAATCCGGTGGGCAATCTGTAATTATGAGTGATAACACAGTTTATTTTGCATCCGCAACGGGCGCTGAGATTGAATGTGACAAAAGGCAGGCCTACCGCTTTATGGGATGCCGTGACGATGGAAACGCCGGGCTTGATGCTCTTTACCGTGAGTGTGAAGAGCTTGTAAAGAAGGAAGCCTCCTTTAAAGCAGTATGGCGTAAAAGCTCAGTTTTAATTGAGGGCGATACCGTAACCTTTGATTTCGGTAAAATTACAAGTGCCGCCCTTTGCAAGAACCTTGAGGGCTGTACCTCGGCTTATGTTTTTGCTGCCACGGCGGGTATGGGCGTTGACCGTCTGCTTTTAAGGTATGATAAGCTCGATTCCGTAAAGGCTATGGTAATCAGTGCCGTGGGCTCCTCGGCGGCGGAATGTTGGTGCGATATTGTGAACGGAAAAATTGCCGACGGTAAAAAAACAAAGCCGCGCTTCAGTCCCGGCTATGGCGGAGTTGACCTCAGACACCAAAGGGAGATTTTTGATTTTCTTGAAGCAGAAAAAAGGCTCGGAATCACTCTTACGGATTCATATTTTATGGTGCCGGTAAAATCGGTAACGGCGTTTATCGGCGTTGTGGAGGAATAAGCAATGGATATAAAAAGATTTTTAACCAGAACCCGTCTTTACTTTGATGGTGGAATGGGTACTCTCCTGCAGGCAAAAGGGCTTAAGGCAGGGGAAAAGCCTGAGGAATGGAATATTACCCATCCTGATATAATAACGGATATTCACCTTGAATATCTTAAAGCCGGCAGTAACATTATTACTACAAATACCTTCGGAGCGAACTGTCTTAAGCTTGATAATTATAAGGAGCTTATTGCTGCTGCAATAAAAAATGCAAAGGATGCGATACGTCTTTTTGAGGGAGACAGAGGTAAATGCTTTGTTGCCTTTGATATGGGACCTACGGGTAAAATGCTCGAGCCTCTCGGTGACCTCGGCTTCGAGGACGCCGTTGAAATCTTCCGCAAGTCGGCGTTTGAAGCTGAAAAGAACAAGGCTGACCTTATCATTATTGAAACGATGAACGACAGCCTTGAAACAAAGGCGGCAGTTCTCGGTGCAAAGGAGGGTTCATCTCTTCCGGTTTTTGTCAGCAATGTTTTTGATGAAAAAGGCAAGCTGATGACGGGTGCCGATGCAAAGGCTATGATAGCTATGCTTGAGGGTCTTGGTGTTGACGCGGTGGGTATGAACTGCTCACTCGGTCCGAAGCAGATGCTTCCCGTTATTGCTGATTATGTAAAATATTCCTCCCTTCCCGTTATGGTAAGTCCTAACGCAGGACTTCCGAGAAGTGAAAACGGCAAAACTGTTTTTGATGTTAACGAGGAAGAGTTTTCCGATGTTATGGCGGAAATTGCACAGATGGGTGTCGGCATCCTCGGAGGCTGTTGCGGTACAACTCCGGAATATATCAGAAAGACCGTTGAAAAGACAGGTGCTGTAACCTTCAGAAAAACGGAGAAGAAGAATTACACCTTTGTTTCGTCCTATACTCACGCTGTTGAAATAGGCGGAGAGCCTATTCTGATCGGCGAGCGAATAAATCCTACGGGCAAGCCTAAGTTCAAGGATGCTCTTCGCAGAGGTGACATTGACTATATAGTAAATGAGGGCGTGAAGCAGCAGGAAAAGGGTGTGCATATCCTTGATGTGAATGTAGGACTTCCCGAGATTGACGAGGATAAAATGCTCTGTGACAGCGTGAAGGCTCTGCAGAGTGTTCTTGATTTACCCTTACAGCTCGATTCGGTCAGAGCGTCCTCACTTGAAAAAGCAATGAGGCTTTACAACGGTAAGCCCCTTATAAATTCTGTCAACGGAAAAAAGGAGAGCATGCGCGAAATACTGCCTCTTGTAAAAAAGTACGGCGGTGTGCTTATCGCTCTTACTATTGATGAAAACGGTATTCCCGAAACGGCAGAGGGCAGACTGGCGATTGCAAGAAATATTGTCCGTGAATGTGAGAAAATGGGTATTGACCGTAAGGATATTATTGTTGATCCCCTCGCTATGGCTGTTTCTTCTGATAAGGAAAGCGGTAAGGTTACCCTTGAAAGCGTTGAGCTTATTAAAAAGGAGCTTGGAGTGAAAACAAGCCTTGGGGTTTCAAACATCTCCTTCGGGCTTCCCCAAAGAGATACCGTTAATTCCTTTTTCTTTGCTCTCGCTCTTGAAAGAGGTCTTGACTGTGCAATAATGAACCCGAACTCCGTTTCCATGATGCAGGCTTATCACAGCTTCAGAGCTCTTAAGGGCCTTGATGAAGGCTGCACGGAGTATATAGACTTTGCCTCACAGAACGAAATTACTGCCGTAAAAAAAGAAGCGGCAACCGAAACAGCCGGCATGGATGACCTTGTTTATGCTATTGTAAAGGGTATGCGTGAGCCTGCCTATGAAAAGGCGAAGGCTTTACTTGAAACAACTGACCCGATGGCTGTCATAAACGAAAAAATCATCCCTGCTCTTGACGAGGTGGGTAAGGGCTTTGAAAAAAAGACAGTATACCTTCCTCAGCTTTTAATGAGTGCCGAGGCGGCTTCCCGTGCCTTCGACGCAGTAAAGGCTAAAATGGGCGACAAAAGGGGAGAGAGCAAGGGTAAAATTGTTCTTGCAACAGTAAAGGGTGATATTCACGATATCGGTAAGAATATTGTAAAGGTGCTTCTGGAAAATTACGGCTTTGATGTAATTGACCTCGGCAAGGATGTTGCTCCCGAGGCTGTGCTTGAGGCGGTGAGGTCAAGTGGCGCAAGAATTGTCGGTCTTTCTGCACTTATGACAACCACCGTTGAGGCAATGAAGGACACCGTTGAGCTTCTTAAAAAGGAGGCTCCCGGGGTAAAAACTCTCGTAGGCGGTGCTGTTCTCACACCGGAATATGCCGAGATGATAGGCGCAACCTGCTACGGCAAGGATGCGATGGATGCGGTCAGATTGGCAACGGAATTAAGCAAAAAGTAAAGTTCTTTGATTCTTTCTTACAAGAAAGAATGCCCGACCGGCGAGGTCGTGAAGAAAAAATAGTTATATCGTCAAGGTTGTTAAGCCTTGGCGATGTTTTTTTTGTGTGGCTCTTCTGGTCCGTTCAGTCCTATGGGGTTGTACAGTTGACGTGGGTATTGAAAAATAGGTTTGCTGCGTCCGACTTCCTTTTATAAGTCTGTTTCTTTTGAAAAACACAAAAATTCCCTCAAAAACTTATAATTAACTGTTGACATTTTCGGTGGGGGATATTATAATGAAATCACGTAAAAGTGGGGAATTGGTAAATCTCAGAGTAGATTTGTGGTTTTTCGTGGTGAAAATCAGATTTCTCCGCTTCCTTTGAATTTTCAGAAAGAGAGGTGCTTTTAATGTTTATCGGAACATTCGAACATAACATGGACTCGAAAAACAGAGTTTTTGTTCCTGCTAAATTCCGTGAAGAATTAGGCGAAAGCTTTTACTATAAGCTTTATCCTTCAGAAAAGTACCCCTCAATTCAGCTTTACAGCAAGGAAGAATTCAAAAGACAGTTTGAAGATCCCGTAAGCGGAATTTCAAACCTTGCCAAGAAGAGGAATCTGCTTGCACAGATTTATCTCGGTACTGATGATGCTACCGTTGATAATCAGGGCAGAATTTCCATCGGCTCAGCTATTGCAAAAAAAGCAGGACTTGAAAAGTGTTGTATATTCGTTGGCTTCGGCTCTTATGTTGAGGTTATGAGTCCTGAAGCTTATGACAACTACCTTGAAAAGATGTGTCAAAGTAATTCAGCTGACGAAGAAGCAGTTGAAGCAGAGGAAGAAGTTTACCGTCAGCTTATGAGCGAGGGTAAATTCCTCGGCGCGGATGAAGAAGGGTGAGCACTATGGAATTTTCACATGTGAGTGTCCTTCTTAAGGAAACGGTAGATTCATTGGATGTAAAAAAAGGCGGCATTTATGTTGACTGTACCTGTGGCGGTGCAGGACACAGCCGTGAAATTTTAAAGCGCCTTGAGGGTACGGGCAGACTCATTGCCATTGACCAGGATCCCGAGGCAATAGAGATTATAAAAGAAAGAATAGGAAACGAAAAAAACGTTACCGTTGTACACGATAATTTTGCAAGCCTTAAAAAAATTCTTTCCGACCTTGAGATAGAAAAGGTTGACGGAATTATGGCTGACCTCGGCGTTTCCTCTCATCAGCTCGATAAGGCTGACAGAGGCTTCTCCCTTCATCAGGAGGCTCCTCTTGATATGAGAATGAGCAAAAGCGGACTTTCCGCCTACGATGTGGTTAATACTTACAGCGAAAAGGAGCTTGTGAGAATTTTCCGTATTTACGGTGAAGAAAAGTTTGCACCGAGAATTGCAAAAAATATCATCATACAAAGAGCCGAAAAGCCTATCGAAACTACTACAGAGCTTGCAGAGCTCATCAAAGAGAGTATACCCGCCGCAACAAGAAGAACAGGCGGACATCCTGCAAGAAGATGCTTTCAGGCTATACGCCTTGAGGTTAACGGTGAGCTTGAAAAGCTCCAGGGTACACTCGGCGATATGTTTGACAGCCTCAACGAGGGCGGAAGACTTTCAATTATTACCTTCCACTCCCTTGAGGACAGAATTGTAAAGAAAGCCTTTCAGGAATACTGCAAGGGCTGTGAGTGCCCGAAAAGCGCTCCGATATGTATCTGCGGTAAGACTCCGCAGGGAGAATTACCCTTTAAAAAGGTTCTGCCGAGTGAAGAGGAGATTGAGGTAAATCCCCGTTCACGAAGCGCAACACTCAGAAGTATAACAAAGCTTTAAGACTATAAAAATAAACGGATTAAAAAACAAAGGATGAGGTGAAAAAGGAATGGCACAGTATGCTTACAAATATAATAATATATACGACGAATATCTCGTTCAGCCTTCCGCAAGAGCCCAGGCAGCACCGAAGAGAGCTCCTTCTCATGCACCTTCTCAGCCTGCACCTGCAGCTCCTCCTCTTCGTAAGGTTAAAAGAACAAAGGAACAGGTAATCCGTGAAAATCAGCGCAAATTTAAAATTGCCCTTGCAAAGGTGTCGGTTATATTTGCTCTTTTTGCTTCTATGATAGGTATGGCTGCAGGAAGCTATGCAGAGCTTGCAGAAGCTAAAGCACAGCTTGAAAACGTAAACGCAACCTATCAGCTTTGTCTTGAGGAAAATAATCAGCTTAAGCTTCAGCTTGATAAGGCACTTGCAACGGTTAATATTGATCAAATAGCTACACAGCAGCTCGGACTTCAGAAAATCCCTGATGCAAGAAAGCGTTCCGTCGATATGAGTCAGTTCCGCTAAGAGTTAATATTATCTTGCGGATACGAATATAATCATTAAAAAGAAGGATTTATAAATTGCAAAAAAGGGACTGTTATATGACAGCCCCTATTTGCCTTTTTAATGAGCTTATTATATTCCGTGGGAGCTGACATTTTGCATAATCAGAACCATCATTATTTTGAAAAGGACAGCGTAAAAAGAAGAGTCAGAGGCCGTTTCGGCTTCCGCGTTTTTACCCTTACAACGGCAATGCTCGTTGTGCTTATTTTCGGCTGTCTTGGCAGGGTTGCTTATATAATGACCGTAAACGGCGAGAAATACCGCACACTTGCGGCGGATAATCAGCTTCGCGATACGGTGATAAGAGGCGTAAGGGGTACGGTTTACGACTGCAATATGACGCCTCTTGTAACCAGCTCCTCGTCGTGGAATTTAAGCGTTAACAGCTATAAGCTGAACCTTGCTTTCAAAAAGCTTCCCGAGGAAAAGGAGGCTTATTTCAACTATCTTGCCGAAGGGATTTCTTCTGCTACGGGCAAGGAAAAAGAAGATATACTTTCGCTTTTTGAAAGAAGCAGTGACCCCAATGTCCGTATTTATAAAAACATAACCGTGGAGCAAAGAAACGCTCTTGAAGCCTTCTTGGCAAAGGAATATAACCTAATTTCCGGTAAGACACTTGATTCAAGAGATTATTTCTTTTACGAAAATGACAATGTCAGAATTTATCCCGAAAACAATTTTGCCTCAACTCTTATCGGTGTTGTTAATGCCGACGGCGATGGCGAAACAGGTATAGAGCGGTACTATAACGATACTCTCAAGGGAGAAAAGGGCAGAATACTTTCTGTAAGAGATTCCCGCGGTAATGAGATTTCAACGGGGTATGAAACTATCATTGACCCGAAAGAGGGCAACGGAATAGTACTCACTGTTGACAAAAATATACAGACCTATCTTGAAAATGCTTTGTCGAAGGCGCTTTCAAGTACAAAGGCAAAGGGTGTTTACGGAATTGTGATGGACGTAGATACCGGGGCGGTTCTCGCTATGAGCGATAAGCCCGATTTTGACCTGAACAATCCCCGTGAGCTTTCAGAAAACGCTGATCTTTCGGCTCTCGACGGACTTACAAAGGGCACAAAGGAATACAGCGAAAAGTATTCCGAGCTTTTGTTTGAGCAATGGAACAGCTTTTGTATCACAAGTAACTATGAGCCCGGCTCAACCTTTAAAATATTTACCCTTTCCGCCGCCCTTGAAGAGGGGGTTGCTACTCCTGCAACGGGACACAGCTGTACCTCAAGCATCCGTGTTGCCGATACGGTTTATCATTGTGCAAGCCATAAAGCTCACGGCAGTCAGACTCTTCAGCAGGGGCTTATGAATTCCTGCAATACCTTTTTTATCTCTCTCGGTCAGAAACTCGGAGTGGAAAATTATTACAAATATTTTGAACGCTTCGGTTTTACGGAAAGAACGGGTATTGATGCGGCTAATGAGAGCATATCCGTTGTGCATAAAAAGGATAAAATGAGTATAGTAGACCTTGCAAGTACATCCTTCGGACAGAGCGTCAGAATAACCCCCTTACAGCTTATCTGCGGTGTGAGCGCGATAGCAAACGGCGGAAATCTTATGAAGCCTTACCTTGTTGCCGGAATCACCGACAGCGAGGGGAATATCCTTTCAAAAACAGAGCCGACAGTAAGACGGCGTGTTATAAGTGAAGAAACAAGTAAAACAGTATGCTCTATGATGGAGGCGGTTGTAAAAGAAGGTACAGGTAAAAATGCTTACCTTGAGGGTTACCGTGTTGCAGGAAAAACGGGTACGGCGCAGAAGCTTGATTCAGGCGCAAACACTTATATAGCTTCTTTTATTGCCTTTGCTCCTGCTGACGACCCGGAGGTAGCAATCCTTGTGGGAATTGACAGTCCCTCGGGCTATATTACAAGCGGCGGTGCCCTTGCGGCTCCCGTTGCAAAAGAGGTGCTTGCAAGCACTCTGGACTATCTGAACGTTGCACCGAAGTATACGCAGCAGGAGCTGCAGAAAATAAGTACACAAACACCTTTATTTATCGGTAAGCCGTTGTGGGAGGCGAAAAACACAGCCTTGGCAGCCGGTATAGCCTTAAAGGTTTCAGGCACGGGTGAAACGGTTGTTTCTCAGTATCCTGAAGCAGATACACTTATCCCTAAAGGGGGAGTGGTTATGGTTTATACCGAAAAGGCTGATTCGGAGCCTGCGATTAATGTGCCTGATTTCAGCGGCAAAACCGTGGCTGAGGTAAATATACTCGCCGCGGAAAATTCGCTCAATGTGATTTTTTCGGGGCCGACCGAGGAGGGCGCCTGTGTCGCTTACGGTCAGAGCCTTGAAAAGGGTTCTCTTGTTGCCGCGGGTACAACCCTGACGGTTTATTTCAGAAACACCGATATACCGGTTGATTAGATTTTTTAACGGAGGAAACCATGCTTATCTCTCAACTGTTAAGAGCCTTGAACATAACGTATAAAGGCGAGGATAAGGACATAAAATATATAACGGACGATTCAAGAAATTGCTGTGAAAATTCAATTTTTGTCTGTCACAATAATGCAGAGCCTTATGTTGACGATGCCTTTTCAAGAGGTGCGGTGCTTGTTGTTTCTGCCGTTGAGGTCTGCAGAGACTGCGTAAAAGTAGAAAACACAAGGCAGGCCTATGCCGTTTTATGCAGTACCTTTTTCGGCGACTGCCATAAAAGCTTAAGGCTTATAGGCGTTACGGGAACTAACGGTAAAACCACAACCTGCTTTATGATTCACAACATTCTTACCGTTGCAGGAAAAAGCTGCGGAATTATAAGCACGGTAAAAAACGATACCTGTGACGGCGAGATTAAGTCTGATCGCACAACGCCCGATTGCTTCAGCTTACATGAAATGTTATATAAAATGCATAAAGCGGGAGCAGAGTTCTGTGTTATAGAAGCCTCTTCTCAGGGACTTTGTCAGGAAAGATTATACAGTCTTTCCTTTGAAACGGCAGTGCTTACAAACCTGACCCGTGATCATATGGACTATCATAAAACAGCTGAGAATTATAAAAAAGCAAAGCTCAGGCTTTTTGAAAATGCCGGAACCTGCATTATCAATTTTGATGACAGCTCAAAGGATGATTTTCTTGCTGCGGCAAAAGGGAAAAAGCTTACTTACTCGCTGAAGGATAACGGGGCTACCTATACGGCTAAATGTGCCGAATACAAGGCAGATGAAACCAACTATGCCTTTGTAGGCGACAGTATAATTCACCGTATAAAGCTCAGACTTCCGGGAAGCTTCAACGTTGCAAACTCCCTTGGAGCGATAGCGGCCTGCCTTGAAGCAGGCGTAAGCCTTTATGAATGCGCGGAGGGGCTCAGACAGTTCTATTCCGTCAAGGGCAGAATGGAAATACTTCCTCTCGGCAGAGAGTACACCGTTATAATCGATTACGCCCATACGGAGGATTCTTTAAAGCAGAGTCTTCTCTTTCTCAGAAGCATAAAAAAGGGCAGATTGATTACTGTTTTCGGTTGCGGCGGAAACCGCGACAGGGAAAAACGGGCAAAAATGGGCAGAATAGTCGGCGATCTTTCAGATGCGGTGGTTGTCACGAGCGACAATCCCAGAACTGAGGACCCGGTTCAGATAATAAATGACATTCTTTCAGGAATGAAAAAAAGCAAAAAAAATCTGTTTATTCACGAAAACAGAAAAAAAGCTATCGAATATGCCTTGAAAAGAGCCGGAAAGAATGATATTATTTTTCTTGCAGGAAAAGGTCACGAGACCAGTCAGGAGATTGGCAGTGAAAAGCTCCCCTTTGATGAAAGGGAGATTGTAAAAGAAATAATAAATAACTTGTAAGATAAACAGAAAGGAATGTTTTAAAATGAACACTTACATTGCATCAGGAATCGCTTTTGCCGTGGCTCTTATTGTTACGGCGGTACTCGGATATTTTCTTATCCCTGTTTTGCACAAGCTGAAATTCGGACAGAATATTCTTATGGATATCGGCCCCAAGTGGCATGCAAAAAAGCAGGGTACACCTACAATGGGCGGTATAATGTTCATTATCGGCATTGTTTTTGCAACTGCTGTTGCTCTTATTATCTGTAAGGTGACGGGCTTTAATGCCTTTTCAGAGCTTGAGGTTCTTCGCAATCAGCAGATGACAAGGCTCTTTGCAGGTATACTTATGGCTTTCTGCTTTGCTCTTGTAGGCTTTGCTGATGACTATATCAAGGTTGTTAAAAAGAGAAACCTCGGTCTTACCGAGATTCAGAAAACCGTTCCCCAGGTGCTTATTATTGCAGGCTACCTTGCTTCTCTTGCTTTAAGTGAAAGCACAGGTATGTACATTCCCTTTTTCGGAAAGCTTGCTCTTGACAGCATTCCCGGAATGATATTCTTCTTTATTTTCGGTGTATGCGTAATTTACGGTGCAATCAACGCCGTTAACTTCACTGACGGTATTGACGGCCTTTGCGGCAGTGTTACAATTCCTGTAGGTGTTGCCTTCTGCGTGATGGGCATTCTTATGAAGACCACATCTGTAGGCATTCTCGGTGCCGCACTTGCAGGCGGTTGTATCGGTTATATTTTCTGGAACCGCTACCCTGCAAAGGTAATGATGGGTGATACCGGTTCAATGTTCCTTGGCGGACTTGTTGTTGCTCTTGCCTATGCAATCGAGTGTCCTGTAATTCTTCTTCCCGTAGGTATTGTTTATGTAGTTGAAGCAATGAGCGACGTTATCCAGATCGGCTCAATCAAGCTTCGCAAGAAGAAGGTTTTCAAAATGGCTCCCATTCATCATCATTTTGAAATGTCAGGTTGGAACGAAAATAAAATTGTTACAGTATTCACTCTTGTAAGCACTGTAGGCTGTGTTATCGGCGTTGTGCTTATGTATCTTACAATCAACAAATAATATATGTTTAATGCGTAGCAGTTGTATTAGTCTGCGACGCAGCTTGTAATACTCTCTGCATTCTGCATTATAAACGGAGGCTTAATATGTCCTTGTTTTCAACGGGACGTGAAAAAATTACGGGTAAGTTGAAAAACGGGACAAGTGAAAAAAACAGCTACTATCTTGCAAAGGGAAACATTGACCTTGTTTTCCTTTCCCTTGTGCTGATTCTTTTTACCTTCGGAATAATTATGATGTATTCCGCCTCCTATGCCTTTTCCGAGGCGAATAAGGGTGGCTCGGATGTGCTTTTACGCTCGCAGCTTGAAAAGGGTATTGCCGGCTTTGTTATTATGGCGGTGCTCAGTAAGCTTGATTATCGGATTCTCAACGGCAGACCTGCGCTTATAGTTTTTTTCAGCACCGTTGCGTTACTTGTGCTGACCCTTATACTCAACATCGGCGCAACAGACAGTCAGACAAAGCGTTGGATTCAGCTGGGCCCCATTCAGCTTCAGCCTTCGGAGTTTGCAAAGCTTGCTCTGATAATTACTCTGGCTTATATGATAAATATTCTTCAGAAGCCTCTTTTCTCAAAAAGCGATAAGCATATAAGGCTTGACTTCAGAAAAGACCGTCTTACCAAAGCTGAGGAAAGGTTCTTTTCCTTCGGCACAACTCCCTTCAGGGCATGTGTGCTTCTTGCATTTGTAATCTGTATTTTCTGCGGCCTTGTTTTCCTTGAAAGTCATTACTCGTGTACAATTCTTCTTTTTACCGTAGGAGTTCTTATGCTGTGGATATCCGGTGCAAAGGGTAGATACTTTGCCCTTGTCGGTGTAGCTGTTGCGTCAGTTGTGCTTATTGTGCTGACGAAACCGGAAATCCTTGAAGGCTTCGGCTTTGCTTCAAGCAGAATACAGTCCTTTATAAATAAGGATACCGCTGATGCCGATAGCCGTTATCAGACGGTTAACGGACTTTATGCAATAGGCTCGGGCGGACTTTTGGGGGTAGGTCTCGGTAACTCTATGCAAAAGCAGCTTTATATCCCTGAGCCGCAGAATGACTTTATCTTCCCCGTAATATGCGAGGAGTTGGGCTTTGTCGGAGCGGCGGCGGTGCTTATCCTTTTTGCGGTCCTTATTGCAAGGGGTTGTCGCATTGCTCTTAAATGCAGGAGCTATTTCGGTGCGCTGCTTGTAATGGGGATAATGATTCAGGTAGGAATTCAGGTTATTTTCAACATTTTTGTTGTTACAGATATATTCCCGAATACGGGAATATCACTTCCCTTTTTCAGCTATGGCGGAACTGCTCTTGTGGTACTGTTGGCAGAGATGGGAATGGTGCTTTCCGTTTCAAGGGATTGTAATATAGAGAAGAAATGAAAGATAAGGAGTGTTATAAATGAAAATAATGTTTGCTGCCGGCGGCACCGGCGGACATATTAACCCTGCTCTTGCTGTTGCAGGTGAAATCAGGGAGCGTTATCCTGATGCGGAAATTCTCTTTGTGGGAACAAAGGATAAAATGGAAGCAAAGCTTGTTCCTGCGGCAGGCTTTGACTTTACAACTATAAAAATTTCAGGCTTTCAGCGTCAGCTTACACCTGAAAATATTATAAGAAATATTAAAACCGTGTGGTATCTTCTTACCTGCGGCAGAAGAGTGAGGAAGATAATCAAGAGCTTCAGGCCTGATGTTGTTGTGGGCTTTGGCGGTTATGTAAGCGGCCCGGTTGTGCGTATGGCGGCTAAAATGGGTATACCCACGGCAATTCACGAGCAGAATGCTTACCCGGGTATTACTAACAAGGCACTTGCAAAGCAGGTTGATAAGGTTATGCTTACAGCTGCCGAGGCTGAAAAATACCTTGCTCCCAAAAATCCCGTGATTGTAACCGGCCTTCCCGTAAGAGGAGAAATGCTCCGCGCTGACAGAGATGTAAGCAGAGCCGAGCTCGGCATTAAGGATAACCAAAAGCTTGTTCTTTCCATGGGCGGTTCTCTCGGTGCGGCAACAATAAATAATGCTATGCTTGATATAATTGCCGATAACGTGAATAATAAGGATCTTTACTTCCTTCACGCTACAGGTCAGTACGGTCTATGGTTCCCCGATAAGCTTAAGGAAAAAGGTGTTGACCACGAAAATACGCCTAATCTTGAAATACGCGAATACATAAGCGATATGCACAGATGTATGTCAGCGGCCGATATCGTTATCTGCCGTGCCGGTGCAAGCACGCTTTCAGAGCTTCAGGCTATGGGTAAGGCCTCAATTCTTATTCCTTCACCCAACGTTGCGGAAAACCATCAGTACCATAACGCTATGGCTCTTGTAAACAAAAAAGCTGCTCTTATCATCGAGGAAAAGAACCTTACAAGAGAAAAGATGCAGGAGCTTTTCCTTTCCCTTTCAGAGGACGATGTTAACAGAAAGACAATCGAGCTTGCGGCAAAGTCAATGAGCACGGACGATGCTAAGGAAAAGATTGCCGATACCGTCATTTCACTGATTAAATAACCCGAAAATCACAAAAATCACGCTTTTTGCATACTATGTGGTGAAAGGCGTGATTTTATGGAAGAAACTATTGTTATAAAAGGCGGAAACCGGCTTGAGGGTGAAATACATCTTCAGGGCTCAAAAAACAGTTCTCTTCCCGTGCTTGCGGCAACTGTACTTGTTGACGGTGTCAGTGTGATACATAATTGCCCTGACCTTACCGATGTAACTGCTGCGGTGAAGATTCTTGAGCATCTCGGCTGTAAAGTCACACGAGAAGGGGATACGCTTACCGTGGATTCCCGTTTTGTCACAGGTAACAGTATACCTGACAGCCTTATGAGAGAAATGCGTTCTTCTATAGTGTTTCTCGGCTCTGTTCTCGGCAGAACGGGTCAGGCAAGGCTTTCATCGCCGGGAGGCTGTGAAATCGGCTTGAGACCGATTGATCTGCATATAAGCTCCCTTAAGGCTATGGGAGTTGTTATTGATGAAAGCCGCGGATATGTGAGCTGCACCAAGGATAAAGTGCGAAGAGATACGGTTATAAGCTTATCCTTTCCGAGCGTAGGTGCAACGGAAAATATTATCCTTGCAGGCGCTCTGGGCAGAGGGAGGACCGTTATCCTCAATGCGGCAAGGGAGCCTGAGATAAGGGATCTTGCCGATTTCCTCAACAGCTGCGGCTGTAGGGTAGAGCTGACAAATCAGGGCACGGTTATAATAGATGCAGTAGAAAAAGCTCACGGTACACGTCACCGTATTATTCCTGACCGCATAGTTGCGCTTACTTATCTTTCGGCTGTGGCTGTCAGCGGCGGAGATGTACTTATAACCAATACAGATACCGATGATTACCGTACGGTGCTTCCTTTTTTTCAAAGGGCAGGGTGCGAAATCGCCGACAGTAAAAAACAGATACGTATTAAGATGAACAGGCGTCCGCGTGCGCTTGACGATATCCGTACAATGCCGTATCCGGGCTTTCCCACTGATGCCCAGGCTGCACTTATGGCTGTTGCCTGTTTTGCAAAGGGCACAAGCGTTATTGTGGAAAACATTTTTGAAGGACGCTTCAAGCATGTCGGAGAGCTTGTGCGTATGGGTGCTAAAATTAAGCTTGAGGGCAGAGTCGCTTTGATTGACGGAGTGGAAACTCTTTACGGTACAAGGGTTGAATGCCCCGATCTTCGCGCTGGAGCGGCACTTGTTGTGGCAGGTCTTGCCGCAAGGGGCGTTACAACGGTCTGCTCACTTAAGCATATAGACAGAGGCTATGAAAATATTGAAGCCTGCCTTAAAAGGGTAGGAGCAGATATTGAGAGAGTGCAGAATGCAGAAAGCAAAATGCAGAATTGATATCGCAGGGAATATTTCTTATAGCTTAAATTTGTTTTCCGCGGAAAAAAGCTTTTATAACTTAAAAATAGTAAATTGTAATTGTTATTCACCGTGGCGGAGCATTTGTGTAAATCCGCAAAAAAACTATACGGATACGATCCGGAGCGAAGTAATCCTTCATTCTGCATTTTGCATTTAAAGGTATTCTTCGTTCCGTTTATAGGCTGTAAGTATGTACAAGCCATAGATTTTCAAAACACAGGGGGTGTTCTTATGGACGACAGAAACAGGAATATATCCGATACCTTCGGACAATATAATAATGCAGGCGAGGTAAAGAACGTCAGCTCTTCAATGTGGGAGCCTATCAGCGCCGGTAAGAGTTCTGCATCACAGCCGCGTCAGCAGAACAGAAGCACCGCTTCTGCAGGCGGAAAAAATACTTCAAAGCCATCATCTGCAAAGAAAAAAGCATCAGAACAGACGCGTGGCAGAAAGTCCGCTTCATCATCAAGGCAGAGCTTAATAAGTGAGGGCAAGCCTTTGCAGAAAAAGAACAAGCCTTCATCAGAGACTGGTAAAAAGAATTCAAATCCCAAGCAGAGCAAAAAGAATACTGCTGCTAAAAAGCCTGCTCAGTCAAGAACTCCCGTAGGCAGAGATATGAGAGATGACAGCCGTCAGCAGCAAAAGCACCGCGAGGAGCTTTTTAAGTCCCGCGAGGATTATCAGCGCCAGGCAAAAAGCGGAAAGAGTCATGATGAAATAAGTCGCAGCCGCAATAAAAACAAGCGTAAAAAGCTTAAAATAAAAAATGCGGTAACAATTGGCGCAGTTCTGCTCTTCGGTATTGTTTTCATAGTGCTTTACAGCTACAGCAGGGGAGCTTTGGTTGAAAACATAATCATTGACGGCGGAAGTGTTTACTCGGCTGAGGAGATATATCAGGCGGCAGGCATATCAAAGGGTAAAAATATGCTATCCTTAAGAGAAAAGAAGGTTAAGCGCGACATTACCCGTAAGCTTCCTTATATCAAGGACGTTAAAATGAATTTCGATTTACCGGATACGGTTATTCTCACCGTAAAGGGTACAAGTGACAAATACGTTATTTCAGGCACAAACGCCTGGCTTACTCTCGATACTGACGGAAAGGTTGTTTCCGATAAGAAGCAGAAGCTTAAAAGCGGTCTTTTCCGTGCAGAGGGCTTTGATGAACAGTTCTTTGAGCAGGGTGATACCTATAAGCCTGAGGGGGCAAATAAGGAAAGATACAAGCTTATGGAAAAGATTGTAACCCTCTACGAAAAAAGCGAGGTGGTTGATTCCGCCGTTATCAATCTTCAGAATACGTCGGACGTAAGTGTGATAATCGACGAAAAAATAGCTGTATATTTCGGCGACTGTGATAACCTTGAGGAGAAGATACCCTATTCAAGCGGAATTATTCAGCAGGTGAGAGCTGCAGGTACATCAGGTTATATAGATATGCGATTTGATCTTGGCTATTTCAAGTCCGGAAGTATGACAATTCAGTAAAAACAAAGATTAACAAACAGGTATTTTTAAGTTCAGGTAACTTGAAGATACCTGTTTTTGCATTATTCGACATTTTTCACAAAAAGCATAAAAAATAAGCGTTAAAATTTTAAAAACAACGGACTTTTTTAACGTTTTCTTATTGTATTTTTTGCAAGTATGTGCTATAATCCTATGGATAATAAGTTATTGTGCCTTATTATAGGCGCGTGTAACAAACTGAGTTTTATTTTACTAAATTTTTTATAACAGGAGGAAGTACAATGGGCTTCATTATGGACAACGAAAATATCGCATATAACCAGATTAAAGTTGTTGGTGTCGGTGGCGGCGGCGGCAATGCCGTTAACCAGATGGTTGAATCCGGTATTGTTGGCGTTGAGTTTCTTTCAATCAACACAGACAGACAGATTCTTGAGAATTCCAAGGCAACTCACAAAATTCAGATAGGCGAAAAGGTAACCGGCTGCATGGGTGCCGGCGGTGATCCTTCAGTAGGTAAAAAGGCTGCAGAAGAAAGCCGTGACACAATCGCCGATGCACTTCGCTCAACCGATATGGTTTTCATCACCGCAGGTATGGGCGGCGGTACAGGTACAGGTGCAGCTCCCGTTGTTGCAGAAATTGCAAGAGAGCTTGGCGCACTTACCGTAGGTATTGTTACAAAGCCCTTCAAGTTTGAAGGTAAGAAGAGAATGAAGCAGGCAGAGGACGGTATCCGCGAGCTTGAAAAGCACGTTGACAGCCTTATCGTTATCCCCAATGAAAGACTTAAGCTTCTCGGTGATAAGAGTCTCAGTATGAAGGATGCCTTCGGTCAGGCAAACAATGTTCTCTGGCAGGGCGTTAAGAGTATTTCAGACACAATCAAGGTTCCCGGTTACATCAACCTTGACTTTGCAGATATCAAGAGCGTAATGAAGGACGCAGGTCTTGCTCATATGGGTATCGGTCGCGGTAAGGGTGCTGACTGTGCAGCAGAGGCAACAAAGCAGGCTATCACAAGCCCCCTTCTTGAGACAGCTATCGACGGTGCAAGCGGTGTTATCATTAATGTTACATGCTCATCCGATATGTCACTTGATATGATCGAGCAGGCAGGTTCACTTATCTCTGATGCAACACATCCCGACGCAAACATCATCTTCGGTTCTGTATTTGACGAGGATATGGGCGATGAGATGCTTATTACCGTTATCGCAACAGGCTTCGGTTCAACCGGTGCAGCAGAACCCGCTCCCGTTCAGTATCAGCAGGTTCAGCAGGTTAAGGCCCCCGAGTTTATCAGCCAGGCTCCCACATCAGGTATGGGCTCAGTGTTCTCATCAATCGATCAGGATGCTATTGATTTTGCTTCAACCAAGTTCGGTCAGAGCTTTGTTTCCGTATTTGAAAAGGCTACTGCAGCTGCAGACGGCAAGGCTCCCGCATTTGAATATGCACCTGCACAGCAGGCTCCCGTTCAGCAGGCACCTGCACAGCAGGCTCCCACACAGGCTTTCGATGTAATCGAAGCTCCTGCTAAAAAGACTGGTTCTATTTTTGACGATCCCGGTGAGGATGAGAGTGACGTTCTCCCTGTATTCAAGGGCAGAAACATTTTCGGCAATAACTGATTAAAAAAAACGGCTTTATATTACAGATATTCACCAGGAGGTTCAAAATGAACGAATTAAAGAACAAATCAACAATAATGATAATTATTGCTCTTATTGTTGTTTGCGGCGGTTCATTTCTGGGAGTAAGGGCAATGAACAACAGCATTGATACAAAACCTACAGATGCTGTTGTGAATTACATACCCGATACAACTACAACGACAACCACAGCTCCTGTTATTGCAACGGGACAGCCCATTACAAATCTCAACAATCCCGCAACTCAACCCACGGCTACAACGGGAGGCATAAACCTTATCACCACCTTCCCCATGGTGCCCGGCGGAACGACAACTGAACCGACAACGGCATATACAACCACAACAATGCCGACAACAGCTACAACAGCTCCCACAACTACAAGAGCTTTGTTTACAACAACAAAGCCTCAGTCCACAACACAGAAGAATGCTCTTTCCGACAGCGGACTTGCAGGCTATCTTTTCAACGCTGCGGGTGATTTCTTCTTTACTGCGGATGACCCTTGGCAGAGAAATTACGGCTATAACGAGGCATTTGACGTTGCAGCTCCCTTTGTTTCAATTTATATGGATACAATGAGAGCAAAGTTCCGTTATGATAACAGAGACTGGATGATACAGTTCTGGAAGGGTCAGTATGGACTTGCTTTCATCGGCTCTGAAATCGGTGTTTACACAAAGCCCCTTGACAGAACAGTTGATCATTACGATGCTGCAAATGATGATGATGCACTTTATATGGCTTGCACCTGCTACCGTAACGGACAGATTATCTTCTCAAGAGAGTACGGTAAGTACTGGTGGTGTACAGGATTTATTCCCGGTCAGCTCAAAAACTTCTCTGACAGAAGCGAGCTTGCAGTTAAGTGCAGAATTACAATGAAGGATTCAAATATGCTTCTTGCTTTCTGTGATGCACTCAAGGCAAAGCCTAACAACCTTATTGAGGGTAAGCACTTTGCAGTAAGCGGTCTTGATGTGTTCATCACATGGCAGTAATGTAATTTTTATTACATAAATTCGAATTTGTAACAATTTTCTTTTAACTATTGCATTTATATACTAAATGTAGTATAATGCAAATGTTATGGTGTATATTTACGGCTTTTTGCTGTTTATATAAATATTATGAAAGGAATGATTATTACATGAAAAAGTTTTTTGGTGTTGTCATTGCTGTTGTACTTTGCGTATGCATGATGGCTCCTGCTGCTTTTGCTGCAAGTGAAACTGACGCTATCGTTGACGGTATCACAGGTCTTATCAGCGGCTTTGCTTCAGGTGATACAGAAAGTATCCTTGGTGAGCTTAACCTTGGTGAGCTTGATCTCGGCGGTCTTCTCGGTTCATTTATTGAAGATGAAATTGCAGCTGACGAGGCTGATCCTCAGATTAAGTTTGAGCAGGCAATCCAGGGCGTACAGGAAGACATGTCCAAAAAAGGTCTTGATCTCAGCTGGCTTACAACAATTCTCGGCGAAGAAGTTGATGCTCAGGCTATCACAAGCGTATTCGCTGATTTTGATCCCGCTAACCTTCCTGACCTTCTTACCGTAATTTCCGAGTCAATCGGTTTTGCCGGTATTGATATGGCTAACTTTGACGCAAGTGCACTTGGTAACTTTGATATCACAACCCTTCTTGGCGGTGCTGATTCATCAAAGCCCACAGGTACAGCAACTGATGCTTCAACAGACAACTCAATGCTTACCACAGACCTTATCACAGGTGTAATGGATGGCCTTAAGAGTGGTCTTTCAATGCTCGGTGTTGATGCAGACGCTCTTCTCTCATCAATGTCAGACAACGAAATCATTAACTTCTTTGCAAACATGTACCTCGGCTTCCTTGGTGATGTTCCCGAGTCAACAACAGCTGCAAAAACACCTGACACAGGTGATACAGCAGATGTTGCAGTTGCAGCTATCACTCTCTGTGTAGCAGTTGCAGCAGCAGGTGTTTGTCTTAAGAAAAAGGAAGACTGATATTCTTCCGGAGATACAGTCTTCCAATCTTCTATTTAACTTTTTTATAAAAAAGCTATATGAAAAGGCTCCCGTAAAAGGGAGCCTTTTTTCTGCTAAAAAGAAAAGTTCTTTTGTTTCTTTTCTTACAAGAAAAGAAAGCCCGACCGGCGAGGTCATAAAACAATTATAATAAGCAAAGCCAACACGGAGTTTTTTGTGTTGGCTTGTTTTTTATTTCTATAGATGAATTGATCAGACCAAGGGGCTTTGCCCCTTGAACCCCACAAGCTTTTGTAAAAGCTTGACCAAAACTTTTCTTGTTTAGTTTACCTTATTTACAGGATTTCCGCTTACAAATCCCTCAACATTACTCTTGAAAATGTTCATCAACCTTGTTCTTGCCTCAAGACTAGCCCAGGCAATGTGCGGAGTTATAACCGTTTTATCACTTGCCGCAAGGGGATTATCCGCCATAGGGGGCTCCGTTGAAAGCACATCAGCGCCCACACCTGCCAAAAGTCCCTTGTCAAGCGCTTTACTGACATCAGCCTCGTTAAGCACAGGACCTCTTGAGGTATTGATAATGTAAGCACCCTTTTTCATCTTTCTGATAAAGTCCATATTAACAAGCCCCGTCGTGCTTTCCGTCAGAGGACAGTGCAGCGAAATAACGTCGGAGCTTGCAATTACCTCGTCGAGTGTCATAAAATCAACTGTGCCAAAGCCGTCGTAGCTCCTTGTGTTGGGTGAGTAGGCGATAACCTTCATTTTAAAAGCGTTTGCAATCGCGGCAACGGCAGAACCGATTTTTCCAAAGCCGATGATACCGAAGGTCTTGCCTGAAAGCTCAGTAAGAGGAGTTTTCCAGTAGCAGAAATGCTCACTTCTTGCCCATTCGCCGTCCTTTACGCTCTTATCGTGTAAAGCAACACTGTTTACCATCTCAAGTAAAAGTGCAAAAACAAGCTGTGCAACTCCGTCTGTGCTGTAAGCAGGAATGTTTGAAACGGCAATACCGAGTCTTGATGCTGCTTCAATATCTATAACGTTGTAACCCGTTGCAAGGGTTGAAATATATTTTGCCTTGGGAAGGCTTTCAAGGGTTTTCGCTGAAAGGGGAGTTTTATTCGTTACAATGATTTCACAATCCTTCGCTCTGTCAATAATAAGTTCGTCGGGAGTTTTATCGTATACAGTGTATTCGTCAACAAGATCCTTGAGCCAGTCCCATCTGAGATCTCCCGGGTTTTCCGTGTATCCGTCAAGTATTACAAGCCTCATATATTTCCTCCTGAATTAATATAATTACACACGTATTATAGCATAAAGCTTATGTATTGTCACCCCGGTATAAAAAAATTTCCCTATTTTGATAAATTTGACTTTTAAATTTAAAAAATCGTTGACGATTCCGTTAATTTATTATACAATATAGTTGACTATATGCAGGAGGAGAGAGGTTTGAAAAAAAGTAAATCCGGGTCTTATTCCCTCAAACTGTTGGCACTTATATGCTTTGCAGCTGTTCTCAGCCTACTTGTGCTTCTCAGAGTTTTCAATACCGAATCCTTTCTGAGGTGGTACAGCAGATATACCGAAAGCCTAAATTCCTTTGAATCATGGATTGAAACCTACGGTGCGACGCCTCTGGCGGTTGTTATAATTCTTGTTAACTATGTGCTTAAGGCGGTGGTTCCCTGGTTCCCCGTATCCTGCATATGCGTTGCGAGTGCGGTTGTTTTCAAATGGTATGAGGCGCTTCTGATAAATCTTGTAGGCTTAAGTCTGCTGTTTACTCTTAAGTTCTTGTGGGGCAGACGATTCGGCGGCGGTAACGCTGAAAAAATTCTTATGAAATACGATAAGGCTCACAGGCTTGTAGATGAAAGCAAGCTCGGCTCCGGAATGGTACTGTTTTTTACACGCGTATTGCCAAGTATACCGCTTAATTCTGTCAGCTGTATTTACGGTACAACAGGAATGCCGTTGTGGAGATTTGTTCTTATTTCCGACGCCGGAGTTATGTACAAGGTAATATCTTATATAATAATCGGCAGAAACGTTTTTGACCCTGCCTCGGCAAATTTCATTGTTCCCTTCATTCCGCTGATATTTTTATCGGGTCTTATCTTCCTGAGCCTCAGCGGTGCCCTTAAAGAGAGAAAAGCAAAAAATAAAAGTTTTACTGATATAAAGAAAGGTTGATTAAAAATGGCTACATTAAACAAGATTAAGGAAATTATTGCACAAAGAGGTCTTGATGCTGAATTTTCCGCTGTTTACAAGCAGGAAGATTACGAGAATAACTATGCAAGATACCTCAAAATTGCAGAAGATTTTGAAAGTATTTTTGAAAACGCAGGCGAAAGAGAAGTTTCCCTCTTTTCTGCACCCGGCAGATCAGAAATCGGCGGTAATCACACAGACCATAACCACGGCCTTGTTCTTGCTGCAGGTATAAGCCTTGATGCGATTGCTGTTGCTTCAAAGAATGACGAGGGTATTGTAAGAGTGAAGTCAGCAGGTTATCCTATGGATACGGTAAGCTGTGATGAGCTTGAGCCCTGCGAGAAGGAATACGGCAAAAGTCAGGCTATTGTAAGAGGTATTGTTGCTCGCTTCAAGGAGCTCGGTTATAATGTGGGCGGTTTTGATGCTACAACATCTTCACAGGTGCTTTCAGGTTCAGGTCTTTCTTCCTCAGCCGCCTTTGAGGTGCTTGTGGGTACAATTCTCAATCATCTTTACAATGACGGCAAGGTTCCCATGCCTGAGATAGCTAAGATTGCTCAGTACAGCGAAAATGTTTACTTTGGTAAGCCCTGCGGCCTTCTTGATCAGATGGCTTGCGCAGTAGGCGGATTTGTATCAATCGACTTTGAGGATACCTCCAAGCCTGTTATCAATGCTATTGACTTTGATTTTGCAAAATCAGGTCACAGCCTTGTTATCGTTGACACAAAGGGCAGTCACTCTAATCTTACCGATGATTATGCAGCTGTAAGAGGTGAGATGGAAAGCGTTGCAGAATTCTTTGGCAAGAAGGTGCTTCGTGAGGTTGATAAGGAGGATGTTATCCGTTTTGCTGCAGATGTAAGCAAAAACCTCGGTGAAAGGGCTGTTCTGCGTGCTCTTCACTTCTATGGCGAAAACGAAAAGGTTATTGCTCAGACCGAAGCTCTCCTGAAGAATGACTTTGAATCCTTCAAGGAGCTTATTATAAAGAGCGGACGCTCATCATATATGTATAATCAGAATGTATACACCTGCAAGAACCCCACAAATCAGCCCCTTTCACTTGCTCTTTGCATAAGTGAACAGCTTCTTGAAGGCAAGGGAGCTTGGCGTGTTCACGGCGGCGGATTTGCAGGCACAATTCAGGCTTTTGTTCCTGATGAACTCGTAGGTACATACACCGATAAAATGAAGAATATCTTCGGTGACGATAGCTGTTACGTTCTTTCAATCAGAAAGGGCGGCACAAAAGTATATTGATAGAAAGATTCTGTCAATGATTTAAAGGAGTTTGTTTTATGAAAAGTTTTGCTAAAAGAGGACTTGCCTTTGTAATGGCAATGATTATGCTTCTTACTTCTTTCGGTACGGTATCTTTTGCCGCAGCTGATAAGGCAAGTTCTTCAACAAAGGTTACGGCAACTGAGGAAAACACTCAGACAATCGATTGGAAGGCAGTTCTGATAAGCGTTATTGATTTTGTCAAGATGGTTTACCACAGAATTGAAACAGAGGATTATTACAGCGACGATATGGATAAAAGCGGAGTATTCGGTTTCCTTTATGAACCTAAGGGCGTGTATTTCTATACCGCTGCAGATCCCTGGCAGAGAAATGTAGGCTACAACGAGATTTTTGATATTGTTGCACCTACAACCCTCATTAATTTTGAGACAAAGAGACTTCGTTTTGAATACGCTGATAAGGACTGGATGATTCAGATGTGGAAGGGACAGTACGGCTTGCTCTTCTACGGTGCAGAGGTCGGCGTTTATACAAAGCCGAAGGAAAGAGAGCTTGCACACTATGATGCAGCAAGTGATGAAGATATGCTTAAAATGGAAATGACCTTCAGCTATAAGCGTGACGGCAAGTGGGTTAAGCGTTTTACCCGTCCCTACGATTCATACTGGTGGTGCACAGGCTTTCTTCCCGGCAATCTTGACGGTCAGTTCAATACCATCAAGGTTGATATGAGAATTACTGCAAAGAACACTGCAATGCTTTCAAAGATCAGAACAGCACTTTCTGCAAATAGTATTTCCTATGCTGTAAAAGGACTTGATGTTTACTTCGCTTATTAATGAGGTGAAAAAATGATTAAATCGGACGATATAAATTCCGCTCTTAAAAAAAGCTGGTGTACAGACAACGGCGGAAGAGAAAAGGACACCGAGGAAACGAAGCGTCTTATTTCAGTTGTTCCTGATGAAAGACAGCTGGATTTTCTTAAGCTGGAGTATTATAATTTCATTCATTTCGGTATAAACACCTTTTATAAAAGGGAGTGGGGTGACGGCAAGGAGGATATCTCCCGTTTTAACCCTGAGGAGCTTGATACTGATCAGTGGTGCGCTGTGCTTAAAGAGACAGGCAGTAAGGGTATAATCATTACTGCAAAGCACCATGACGGATTTTGTCTTTTTGATACAAAGCATACTGACCACAATGTTATGAATACACCTTTCGGTAAGGACATTGTAAAAATGCTTTCAGAAAGCTGTAAAAAATATGATCTTAAGCTCGGTATCTATCTTTCTCCCTGGGACAGGCATGAGGAAAGCTACGGCACAGATGCTTATAACGATTACTTTACAGCACAGCTTACGGAGCTTTGTAGTAACTACGGTGAGCTTTTCGCTCTGTGGTTTGACGGAGCCTGCGGTGAGGGGAAGAACGGCAAAAAGCAGGTTTACGACTGGGACAGATATTACAGCGTTATAAGGGAGCTTCAGCCGAAGGCGGTTATTGCTATCTGCGGTCCTGATGTCCGCTGGATAGGTAACGAGGCAGGTAAGGTAAGAGAAAGCGAATGGAGCGTTATTCCATCTGAAAAGGATGCTAATGCAAAGGTGATGGACAACAGCCAGCAGAAGGCGTCAGAGGCGAAAAAACTCGCTACGGTAAGTGAGACGGATGCCGATCTTGGCTCAAGAGCTGTTGTAAAGGATTTTGACAGCCTTGTTTTTAAGCCTGCAGAGGCGGATGTTTCCGTTAACTACGGTTGGTTTTACAATGATAAGAAATTCAGGCACGCAAGTAAGATGCGTAAAGCGGAGGAGCTTGCTGATATTTACTTTGGTACTGTTGGCAGTAACGCTTCACTTCTTATGAATGTACCGCCCAACAGGAAGGGACTCATTGATCAGAGGAACGTTGAACAGCTTAAGGCGTTCACGGCGCTTATTAAGGCACCCTTTGAAAACGAGGAAAAGCTTTTTGCATCAAATCTTATTTCTGACGGTCACAAATTAGCCCCTGAAGCTTTGTTTGAGGACGGCGAGGGTTATATGTTTCTTGACGGTGAAAAGGGAGTACATCTTGTTTTTGAGGGTGTTCTTAATCTTACGGCAATTACCATGAGGGAGAATCTTGCTTTCAGCCAGAGGGTTGAAGCTTTTGAGATTTACGCTTCAAAGGGCAAGGGTTTCACGAAGGTTTATGAAGGTACGGTTATCGGCTCTAAGAAGATAGTGCTTTTCAAAAAGCCGATCAAGGCAAGTGAGATTCTTATTGTTCCGACGGAATCGAGAGGTAATCCGGTGCTTAAGGATATAAGAATATTTAAGAAGTAAAACAAGAAAAGTTTTTTTGGTTATTTTTTTTTACAAAAAAAGTAACGCCGCACGGCGAGCGACAGAAACAAATAACACCTGTTTCCTTTAAAATGGACTCAGGTGTTGTTTATTTTATTCATTTGTCTAATTTTAACAATTCTTCAGTTGTTACGTCAAACACTTTAGCAAAAGCAATTACCTCAATATCAGTAATGAATCTTTTACCTTGCTCAATACGTTGAATTGCATTTTTGTCTATATCAATACCTACTAATTGCATTTTATCTGCAAGAGCTCTTTGTGAAATATTTTCTTTATTGCGAAAGTATGCAATATTTTTTCCGCATATATTATTAAGTCCGTCAGGTGCTTTGTTTGTAAACATAAAAATCCCTCATTCTTGACATTTAGTGCTTGTCAACAATGAAATTATATGTTATCATAAATAAAATATGACATTCACTAAATGTCAAAGTACGAAGTTTAAACATTGTATCATCAAAACGGAGGCTTTATTATGAAAAATATTGTTAAGTACATACTTTCGACCCTGTTTATCATATCACTTATCTGTAACGGCTTATTGGCTTTTTATCTTGTTCAGGAGAGAAAACCTCTTCCTTCGGTTATAAGGTTCGGCTATGATATGCACGATACCGTTATTTACTGCGAAAAATCTCTCGAAATAAACGCAATAACGCTTAACGATTCAGAAAACAGCTTTACAATAGGCAGTTCGAAAATTATATGCGGAGATGATTCCGTTTATTTTGAAAATGCAAACCAAAAAATCCGATTAGCAGATTATGAAGGTTGTGGTTTTGCAATTAACAGCGAGGGCGAGCTTTTATACAGTATGAACACGCCGGTCAAGAAACAGGAAAAGGTTTACATAACTCCCTAGGGTGACAAGTATAATCCGAACCCGTTTTTTACGGGGCGGATTTCTGCCAACACTTCGTTAAAATACTCGTAAATCCGATAGGATTTACTGCGTTTTGTGCCTTGTTTTGACAAAAATCCGCTCGTAAAAAATCTTATGACCCAAAAGTGCGAATTTTTGTTGGGTTTTTGGATATTGAGGATGCTGACAGGCTGTTGCCTTTCAAATCCGAAATGCCGAAAAGCCGCAAAAATTCACGCTTTTTGGCGAGTTCGGATTATACTTGTCACCCTAGGGTAAAAAATACCACAGAGATATGTATTGTGCAGGGAAAACGGGCTTTGAAATGCCGATTGAAACAGCAAAGATTTTAAGAGAGCCTTGTAATCTCTGTGCATAAAAATTACACCGCCAAGTTAACTTGACGGTGTTTTTTCATCGCTCGCCGCGAGGCGTTGCTTTTCTTGTAAGAAAAGTAACCAAAAGAACTTTCCGCTTTTTACAGTGACAGATAGAACTTCTCCCACTTCTTAAACTTCTTCTCATCATATTCCTTGGGCATTGTCTTAAGAATAACAGGCAATGCAGGAACAACAGCAAGTGCACCGATAAGATGGGGGAATATCTCAATAACGGGTAAACCGTTGAGCACTATATGTATAATCTGCTTTAAAGGAAGCACAAGAGGCTCACCGTCTGCAACAGAGAACTGCTGCTCTGTAAGAATCTTCTTTTTAAGAATGTAGTCAATATCCTTTGCCTCAACATAAGTGAAGAAGTTTTTGAAAGCATCAAGCATAAGATAGTTCTTGCCCTGTTCCTGGAAGTAGTTGTATTCGTAGGGCCAAAGACTCTTCTCGGTAAATTCACCGTCTCCGATGCCCAGTACACAGTCAGCAAGATACTTGCCTGCCATAATGCTTAAAACAAGTCCGCTTCCGCTTAAGGGGATTGTCATACCTGCACTGTCGCCGACAGCAGCATAACCGTTGTGGACAATTTTTGAAATCATTCTTGAAATGGGAATGCTTTCAATTTTTTCGCCGCCGCGGAGAATTTTGTTGCCAATGTAGGGGTAACGGCTTCTGAAATCGTCAATGGATGCATTAACCTCATCCATTGTAAGCTTTCCTTTCATCTGGAATTTACCTACAATGATATCAACAAACTTTTCATCGGTAATTGTCCAGCTGATACCGGGCTTGTTCATATGGAAGAAGGTAACATTGTATGGCGGGTCTGTTATAGTTCCGTCTGTGTTGTCAAAATAAACGCGGTATGCATTAAAAATGTTTCTCTCCTCAAACTGTCTTACAATTCCGAAAGAGGAGGGGAGGTGAGTTCTTATAGGGGAGGTAAGTCCTGCTGCATCAATAAGAAGGTCGCTTCTGAGTATAGCCTCGTTGTCGCCGTCTTTGATTTTCATACCCTTAACGGCGTTTCTTTCAATTACGGGAGCAAGGATTTCGGTTTCAAAAACAAGCTTTACACCCGCTTTTTCAGCTTGAGCAAACATATGCTTTGTAAGTCCCTTTCTCTCCATGTGAACGCGTTTGCCGATACCCTTATCATAGGGCATTTTAAGAACGTGCTGACCGTTGGGACTCATATATGCCATGTGGTGAGATTTGATGTAAATGCTCTCGTCGGGGCGCTCTATTTCAGCAAAATCAAAAGCAGAAAGCTCAATGGCGTCCTCCCAGTCGTAGCCCATTTCCTCTCTTTTCTGTTTTTCAATAACGGTAACATCGTAGCCTTTTCTTGCAAGGTTGATTGCCGCGGAAAGACCGCCGTGACCTGCACCGGCAACAAGTATTGTCTTCATATTTTTCCCTCCGTTTATTTATAGGTGTATCAACGCCGAAATATCATAAATAAATTATATCTGATGTGAATACTTTGTCAACAAAAAAAACACAAATTCCTACAAAATGTTTTGTTTTTTGCTGTATCGGGAAATCTGTTGATTTACAAGGGAAGAACATTACAAAAATGTTTATAAAATATTGTAGTGTTATATTGATTTAACAGGGGAAAAGAGGTATAATTAAAAAGATTTTGTGATTAAATATTATAAGAATTATAGAAAAGGAGGGGCAATATATGAAAAAAATAATTGGTTTTATTGCAGTTATTCTTATGCTTGGTGTTGCTCTGTTCCTTAATTTTACATCAGGCTATACCCCTAAGCTTACCGACGGAAACCTTCCAAATACAGAGGCGGAAATTTTAGATACTTTCTCGGAATTTAAGGCTTCTGATATTGAAAAAATAATCCGCGAAAATGAAAGAATACGTTTTGAACAGTTTGGCGGCTCTACGAAAAAACAGATTAAAGATACTCTTGAAAAGCTTTCAACGGGAGAAACCACTCTTCGCAAGGTCTTTTCAAAAACCTATTTTGTGGGCGATTCTCTGATGAACGGTCTGGAGGTTTATAATATTCTTAATCCGGACAGACTCGTTACTCAGGTGAGCGCAAGCCTCTATCATTTAAGCAGTAATATAAATAAAATAATTTCCGCAAACCCTGAAGTGATTATCATTCATTACGGAATAAATATGATTTCTACGGAAAAAGCTGACAGAGACAGCTTTATAAGTCAGTATACATCGCTTATAAATCAGCTTAAAAAAGCTCTTCCGGACAGCCGGATAATCATAAGCGGTCTTTTCCCCGTGGACAGAACCGTTGCAACAGATGCCCGTTTCGGTCAGGTTGATGCTTATAATAAGGCTCTTATTACCATGTGTGAAAATCTCGGCGTTGAATTTCTCGATTCTACAGAAATGATGAAAGCCTGCACGGATTATTACGGCGGTGACGGAATTCATCTTTCTGCCGGCTTTTATTCTGAAAAATGGTTGCCTTTTATCGTTGAAAGCAAGGGGATAATCGGATGAAAAAGTTTTTACTTAAGCTTGGCGAGCTTGTCTGCGTTGTGCTTTTAGGTCTGTTTATTGCTTATGTCTGTGTTCAGGATAATGTCAGCACGGAGCCCTTCGAAAAGGTGAAGGAGGCTGTTGTGTCTGTTGCTTCTGCGGATGGTCTTACAGAGCGTGATGCTCTTGAAATTAAAAAGAAACTTTCTCTTGAGGGAGATGAGTATACCGATTTTCTCTGTCTTTCAAGTGACTCGGTTATGGATGTAAGAGAGCTTATGATTTTTAAGGCGGGCGATGCTGACGCTGTAAGAAACATAAGCGGTAAGATAGAAGCATATGTAAAAGAAAAAACGGCGATTTTTGAAGGATATGCTCCCGAGGAGAGCAGTATGCTTTCAGCTCACATTCTGACAGGAAAGAAAGGCTATGTGCTTTTTTATGTGGGCGACAGTCCGGAGGCTGTAGCTGCCGCTTTCAGTCAAAGCTTATAAGGCTTGTATTTATATACAGAGGTGTAATTAAATGGTATTCAGCAGTGCCGCATTTTTGTTTCTCTTTCTGCCTGTAACGCTGATTTTATATTTTATCAGACTTTTTCCGTCAAATCAGGCAAGAGAAACGGCTAAAAAGAATTTTGTGCTCCTTGCGATGAGTCTTGTGTTTTACGCATGGGGTGAGCCTTTTTATGTTCTTCTGATGGCATTGAGTATTGTTTTTAACTATTTTATCGGTTTTGATATTGAATATCACAGAGAAAAGCCGAAGAAAATGAAGTGTATCCTTGTTTTCGGTATAGCCTTTAACCTTATCTCTCTCGGCTTTTTCAAGTATTCGGGCTTTGTGGTTGACAGCATCAATTCTTTTTTCTCTCTTGATATTCAATTCACCGCACCCGGACTTCCGGTGGGTATTTCCTTTTATACCTTTCAGATTCTTTCATACATAGTTGATGTATACCGAGGTACAGTTGCACAGAAAAGGTTAGTTCCCTTTGCCGCTTACGTTACAATGTTTCCCCAGCTTATCGCAGGTCCCATTGTTCAGTACGGCGATATTGAAAAACAGCTTAATGAGCGTTATATAAGCCGTGAAAAGTTTGCCGCAGGTATAATCATTTTTATAAAGGGTATGGGAAAAAAGGTGCTTTTTGCCAATACCGTGGGCGCTTTTTATACGCAGATCAGTGAGCTTGAAATTACTTCTGTCAGCGCCGCAACAGCGTGGATTGGAATTATATGCTATACCCTGCAGATTTATTTTGACTTCAGCGGTTATTCCGATATGGCAACCGGTCTTGGCAAAATGCTCGGCTTTGATTTTATTCAGAATTTCAATTTTCCTTATACCGCAAAAAGCATTACTGATTTCTGGAGAAGATGGCATATAAGCCTCAGCAACTGGTTCAGGGATTATGTATATATTCCCCTTGGCGGTAACCGTGTAGGAGCGGTGAGACATATTCTTAACATACTTGTTGTATGGGCGCTTACAGGTATGTGGCACGGCGCAGCATGGAACTTTATCGCTTGGGGCAGTCTTTACGGAGTGCTGCTTATAGTCGAAAAATATCTTCTTAAAAATATTCTTCCGAAGATACCCTCTGTTTTCAGATGGGCAGGAACAATGGTTGTTGTTATGATAGGCTGGGTGCTTTTTTCAAAGGAGAGCTTCTCCGAAGCGGTGGACTATATAAAGGCAATGCTCTGCCTTTCGGGAAACGCGTTCTTTGACAGCTCCGCTATGTACTATATTTCTACGGCAGGACTTTCAATAGTAATTATGAGCCTTTCGGCTCTCGGTTACTTTGCAAAGATGCCGAGAATAAAAAATTATCGCTTTAACGTAATTACAACAGCGGTGGGCTACACTCTGGTTTTCCTTTTGTGTGTTATTTATCTCATAAGTGAAACCTATAATCCGTTCTTATATTTCAGATTTTAACCGTAATAAATTTCAAAAAGGGGAGGGATAACATGGAAAAAGAAAATTTTAATGATGAGCTTAAGGATGAAATCCTGACGGATGCAGAAGCGACAGAACTTGTTGTTCCTGAAAAATCCGAAGAAACAGTTGCGGTAGAGGATGAAGGTCAGTCGGACGCGGTTGCTGAAAAAATTGATGAGACCGACGCAGCAGATAAAGAGGCGCCTGTCTCAGAAAAAAAACCGAAGCCTAAGGGCAGGGTAATCTTTACGCTTTTCATTACTTTCTTTTGTCTGCTTATCGGATTTTTATCGGTATACGGCTTTGTTACTCCTGACAGAGAGTTCAGCGAAAATGAAAGCAGACTTCTTGCAAAAATGCCGGAATTTACTCTCAACGGTGTTCTTGACGGAACCTTTATGAAAAGCTTCGAAACGTATCTTACTGATCAGTTCCCTTTCCGTGATGAGGCAATACTCCTTAAGAGTATTATGGAAAGAGCTTTGGGTAAGCGAGAAGAAAACGGAGCTTATATTGGTAAGGACGGCTTTCTTTTTGAAAAGCAGACAGCCTTTGATGGAGAAAGAATGAAGGTCATTGCTGACAGTATAAACCGTTTTGCACAAGGAAAAGAGGCTTTGAATACAGTTTTTGTTCTTGTGCCGAACAGCAGCTTTGTTTATAGCGAAAAACTTCCGGATTATCTTGAAACAGAAAACCAGAAGGAACAGATTGATGAATTCTACGCAATGCTCTGCGAAGCAATAGTAAAAACCGACGCAGTTACACCTTTGCTTGAAGCAAAAGCGGCTCATCAGGTTTTCTATAAAAGTGACCATCATTGGACAACGAGAGGAGCCTTTGCGGTTTTTGAAAAAATAATGGAGAGCTTCGGTGAAGAGATTGCTGAAGAGGAATTTGAATTCCATACCGTAAGCAACGACTTTGAAGGAACGCTTAAATCAAAAAGCCCTGCGCAGAACACAGCAGACAGCGTAGAGGTATGCTTCCCGAAGAATTCACAAGGTACGTATTTTGCAGAATTTTCGGGTGAGGGAAATAAAAAAGAGAGCCTTTTCTTTAAAGAAAAGCTCAGAGAGAAAAATCACTATGAGGTATTCCTCGGCAGTAATGTTGCAAAGGTCTCGGTTTCAACGGTTCTTGAAGGAGACAGAAAGCTTCTTGTTATAAAAGACTCTTTTGCAAACTGTCTGATACCTATGCTGACGCCTTATTTCAGTAAAATTGTAGTCATTGACCCGAGATATATGACTGAGGGGATCGACGGTATAATGAACGAGGATGCCTTTACAGATGTACTGTTTTTATATAACGCAAATACATTTTTTTCTGATTCGGTTCTGACTGATGTGCTTGGCCGAAACTTAATATGACGGAGGAATTTTAAAATGAGCAAGAAAACAACGGAAGGCAAAACACTTTACGATATTATCCCTTCACAGGACTGTATGTATCTTATGCACAAATTCAGTCTTCATAAGCAGATGGCACAGATACCTACATCCTTTGTAATGGATGCGGACCTTGATTTTGAGGTTCTTCAGAAGGCGTTAAATATTGTTATTGAAAGAAACGACAGCTTAAGACTTGCCTTTGTTAAAAAAGGCGGTAAAATGAAGCAGTATTTCCGCGAAGCTTATACTTATGAAGTGCCTGTGAAGTATTTCAGAAATACTGAGGAGCAGGAGGCTTATTGCAGCGCTGATGCTAAAAAGGGTGTCAGATTTGAAAAGGGTGAGATTTTCAGAATTGTATTTTTCAGAATTGCTGACGGCAGATGCGGCATTTATACGAATTTTACACATATGATAATTGATGCGCTGGGTATAGCTTTTTTCTACAAGGAGTTGCTTACTGTTTACGCCGCTCTTATGCAGGGTGATGAGCTTCCCAAGCCTACGGACAGCTATGAACAGTACATAAAAAGAGAGCTTAAAAATCTTTCTAACGAAAAGAAAATGGCAAAGCATGAGAAATTTTACAATGAGTACTTCCTTAAAAACGGTGAGCCTTTCTATGCGGCTGTACACGGTATGGATTTCCTTAATGCTTACCGTAAAAAGAAGAAGAATCCTGACATAAGAGTGCCTATGGCATATAATCCTCTTTACAGTAAGTGTGATTTTCTTACAATGCACATTGAGCCTGAAAAGGCAGCTAAAATTTTTGCATTTTGCCGTGAAAATAAGATTGCTCCGGAGAGCGTTTTCCAGATGGGACTTCATACTCATTGCAGTGCGGTCAATGAACGTATAGGCGATGTTTCAATGATGTGTGTCTGCAGTAAGCGTGCGACCTTACAGGAAAAAAATATGCTCGGTTGTCTTGCACAGCCCTTGCAGTTAAGAGCGGTATTGGGTGAGGACATCAGTTTCAGCGAGTCAGTAAATGAGCTTGTAAGAATAAGAAGAAGTCTTTACCATCACGCGGCATATCCTTATACCAAGGCAAGGGATATGTCTTTGAGTCTGTTTGGCTTTGGACCTATTCAGGGTCCTAACTCGTTTATGTTCTCCTGGATACCCCTTCCCGTAAACGGCGAGTTCGGCTTCGGCTTTGAATTTAAGACCTATAACCTTACCAGATATTTTACTCCGCTTTATGTTATTACAATGCCTGATCCGAAGGATGGCGGATTTAATGTGTGTTATATGTACCGTACGAAGCTTTCTACCAAGCAGCAGATTGAGAAGCTTCACGAGAATATGGTAGATACCATTGTTGTAGGTATAGACAATCCGGAGATCACGGTGAAGGAGCTGCTTGATAACATAGAGAAAAAAGCGTAAAGCTTTGGTCAGGCTTTTACAAAAGCTTGCGGGAGTTAAGAGGGCAGAGCCCTCTTACTCTTAACAATTAAACAACAAAGGAGCTGTAAAAAAACGAAAGTTTTTACAGCCCCTTTAATTTTTATCTTATAATTTCGCTCGGCGCGTGCCGTTACCTTTCTTGAAAGAAAGGTAACCCAAAGAACTTTCTCTTTTCCTGCTTTTTACAGTAGTGCCTCAAGCACCTTATCATCACCGGTATAATGTATCGGTGTAATCCCTATCTCCGGCAGATGCTCAAGATTGCCCCAATTATCATCAATCATATAAATTTCATCGTAGCTCTTGCCCATTTCACGTACACAGTGCAGATAGATTTCCTTGTTGGGCTTGGCAAGACCGAGATTGCAGGAAATAAACATTTTCTTAAAAAGGGGAGTGAGCCCGTGTTTTTCAAACTGCCCTTCAACAACCCCGTAGGGTGCATTTGAAAGCAGAATAACATCGTGCCTTTCACCAAGCGCCTTTACAACAGGCAGAATTGAAGTGCGCGGGATGAACATACTGTTCCATTCCTCAACCATTTTTGCTTTGTCAAGCTTAAGTGCCTTTGCCATATTGTCAAGAAGCTCGTCATAGCTTACCTTTCCAAGGTCAGCAGGCGGAAAAAGCTTCTCCTTGATAACGGGTGCACTTTCCTCGTCAAGGTGCCTTCTCATAAAAACAGGTGCAATATCCTCAAAGATAACACCGAAGCAGTCGAAAATTATCAGCTTTTCTGCCATTTTTACACATCCTTTTGCGGTTTATATGCTTTAATTTTAATGTATTGTATTGATGTTGTCAAGGGTGAAGTGCAGCTTTACTTTTTTGTGCCGAAGTAACTCAATACGCGGTTACTGCTTTTATCCTAAAAAACTCTTGCTTCCCGTCAATAATAATGTTATAATAACTCCATATTTGAAAAAATTCCCTTAAAGGAGTGTTCATTATGAATATAGCAATTTACGGCTACGGTAATCTCGGCAGAGGCGTTGAGGATTCAATCAAACGCAATCCCGATATGAAGCTTGTTGCCGTTTTTACAAGAAGAAGTCCTGAAAGTCTCTCTATTGCAACCGAGGGAGTGCCCGTGGTTTCAACTAAGGATATAAATGAGTGGAAGGACAAAATTGACGTGCTCATCATCTGCGGCGGCAGTGCAACTGACCTTCCCGAAATGACTCCTGCTCTTGCAGAGAAATTTAATGTTATTGACTCTTTCGATAATCACTCAGCAATTCCCGTTCACTTTGAAAAGGTTGACAAGGCAGCTAAGGCAAAGGGAAAGGTTGCCCTTATTTCCTGCGGTTGGGACCCTGGTATGTTTTCAGTTAACCGACTTTATGCCTCATGCATTCTTCCCGACGGTGCAGACTATACCTTTTGGGGAAAGGGCGTTTCTCAGGGCCATTCCGACGCTATAAGACGCATTGAAGGTGTAATTGATGCCCGTCAGTATACCGTTCCCGTTGAAGAGGCTCTTGAAAGAGTAAGAAGCGGTGAAACTCCCGAACTTACCGCAAGGCAGAAGCACAAGCGTGAATGCTTTGTTGTTGCCGAGGAGGGTGCTGATAAAGAGAGGATCACCCGCGAAATTGTTACAATGCCCGCTTACTTTGAACCCTATGATACAAGCGTAACCTTCATCACTATGGAGGAAATGAAGAAAAATCACAGCGAGCTTCCCCACGGCGGTAATGTAATCCGCACAGGCGTTACCGGTAAGGATGACTGCCACAAGCAGGTGATTGAATATAAGCTCACCCTTGATTCAAACCCTGAGTTTACAGGCAGCGTGCTTGTTTGCTATGCAAGAGCCGTATACCGTATGGCTAAGAGGGGCGACTGCGGTTGTAAGACCGTGTTTGATGTTGCACCTGCTGACCTTTCAATTAAGGACAGAAGTGAGATTATTTCACATCTGCTGTAAGGCAGAGCTGAAGCCCTTTAAATGCAGGAGGATAAAAAATATGCTTTGTGAAAATATAACCGTAAACGGCAACCGCCTTTATTTTGCAGGTGTTGATACCGTAAAAATGGCTGAAAAGTACGGTACACCCCTTTTTCTTATGGATGAAAACCGCATAAGAGAAAAGTGCCGTATCTATATAGATGCTATGAAAAAGCACTTCGGCAAAGATAGCTTTCCTCTTTTTGCAAGTAAAGCCCTTTGCTTTAAGCGCATCTATGAAATTATGAAAGAGGAGAAAATGGGCATTGACCTTGTTTCCTCGGGTGAAATCTATACCGCCGCAAAGGCAGGCTTCGGTATGGAAAAATCCTTTTTCCACGGTAATAACAAAACCGATGCAGATATTGCTTACGCGATGGAAAACGGTGTGGGCTACTTTGTAGCTGACAGCATTTATGAGCTTTCAGCCGTTGACCGCATTGCGGAAGAAAAGGGAATCAGGCAGAAGATGATTCTCCGTCTCACTCCCGGTATTGATCCTCATACCTATGCCGCAGTTGCAACGGGTAAGGTTGACTCGAAATTCGGCGTTGCAATCGAAACCGGTCAGGCAGAGCTTTTCCTTAAGGAGGCTCTTACCTTCGAAAACCTCGATATCAGGGGCTACCATTGTCATGTGGGCTCACAGGTGTTTGACGAGGACGGCGACGTTTATCTTGAGGCTTCGACTATTATGCTTCACTTTGCAAAGAAGATGGAGGAGACCTACGGCTTTAAGGCAGAAATTCTCAATATGGGTGGCGGCTTCGGTGTAAGATATACCGAAAGCGACCCTTATCTCGACATTGAAAAGGCTATTGAAAGCCTTTCAAAGCATATTAAAGCAACTGTAGCAGAGCTTGGTATGACTATGCCTAAGGTTATTATGGAGCCGGGCAGAAGCATTGTTGCTGATGCAGGTATGACCCTTTACAGCGTTGGTACGCTCAAGGAAATTACAGGCTACAAGAACTATGTTTCAATTGACGGCGGTATGACGGATAACCCCCGTTTTGCTCTCTACGGCTCAAAATATACCCTTTTACTTGCTAACCGTATGGATGAGGAATGTGACTTTGAGTGCGATGTTGTAGGCCGTTGCTGTGAAAGCGGTGATATTATTCAGCCCGAGGTTAAGCTTCCCAAGCCGGTAAGAGGTGATATTGTTGCCGTTTGCACAACGGGTGCATATAATTTCTCAATGGCATCAAACTATAACAGAATTCCACGCCCTGCAGTTGTAATGCTCGCAGACGGTGAGGACTACCTTGCAGTAAGACGCGAGACCTTTGCGGATATCGCGGAAAGGGATGTGTAATTGTTACCCCTCCGTCAGACCAAAGGTCTGACACCTCCCCTTTCAGGGGAGAAAATATTACCCTCTCTGAAAGGGAGGGGGGACCGCGTAGCGGTGGAAGGGTCAACCGTATAAACAGGTGACATTATGGAAAACGATGAAATTAAAACTGAAGAAGTAAAGCACAAGCGGCGTGTGCGCTACAAGGGTACACATCCGAGACGCTTCGAGGAAAAATACAAGGAGCTTAATCCCGAAAAATATGCCGACGATGTTGCTCACATCATTGCAAGGGGAGCAACTCCTGCAGGTATGCACATTTCAATTATGGTTGAGGAAATTCTCGACTTTCTTGAAATCAGGCCGGGACAGGTTGGTCTTGATGCAACCCTTGGTTATGGAGGCCATACAAGAGCTATGCTTGAAAAATTAGAGGGCAACGGACATATCTACGCCCTTGATGTTGACCCTATTGAGTCGGAGAAAACGGAAAAGAGACTTCGCGAGGCGGGCTTCGGTGAGGATATACTCACTGTGAGACTGCAGAACTTTGCCGATATTGATAAGGTTGTTGAGGATACGGGCAAGAAGTTTGACTTTATCCTTGCTGATTTAGGTGTCAGCTCAATGCAGATTGATAACCCTGAAAGAGGATTTTCCTACAAGGTAGATGGCCCTCTTGATTTAAGGCTTAATCCTCATAAGGGTCAAAGCGGAGCCGAGAGGCTTCGTGAAATGAGTAGGGATGAAATTGTGGGTATGCTCACGGAAAATGCTGACGAGCCCTATGCAGAGCAGATTGCAAGGGTGATAATGAAGTATTACTATATGGGCAAGCCCGTGGAAACAACTGCGGATTTGCGTCGTTGTGTTGAGGAGGCACTTTCCTTCCTTCCGAAAAAGGAGCAGAAGGATGCTGTGAAAAAATCCTGTCAGCGTACATTCCAGGCTATCAGAATTGATGTAAACAGCGAGTTTGAGGTGCTTTATGCTTTCCTTGATAAGCTCCCCGAGGTGCTTAACGAGGGCGGCAGGGTAGCAGTGCTTACCTTCCATTCGGGTGAGGACAGGCTTGTTAAAAAGTCCTTCAAGGAGCTGCAGAAGCAGGGTGTTTACAGCAAGGTTGCGAGGGATGTAATAAGGCCGTCGCACGAGGAGATAATAAGGAACAGCCGTTCGAAATGTACTAAAATGCGCTGGGCGGTAAAGTAAACAAGTAAAGTTTTGGTCAAGCTTTTACAAAAGCTTGTCAGGGTTGGTAAGGGGTGAAACCCCTTACACATGAAAAGATTATACATATAAAAAGGACACGGATTTTGTTTCCGTGTCCTTTGGTTTTAAGTATTATTCAGATAAATGGGAGGTGCTTTTTATTTAAGAGAAATTTTTATACCAACTACTCCATATTTGCTTTGTTTTTCTATAGAGTAATAGCACTCCATATCGTGAGGGGATGCCAGATGGATATTTTCTTTTGTATAACCGCACTCTAATAAAGGTAACCTTTTATATAATTCTTCAAATGAATTAAAAACAAATAAATCCTCAACCTTAACATATAAAGTATCTGTTATATTTTTTGCATTAACAAACTTTATTATATCACCAACAGATATTTTTTGTCTTTTTTCATCATATAATCGTAATTCTATTGTTTTATTGCCGTTGCGGATATTGTTCATTGGCATTGGGTTTAATTTCATTATGTGCTTTTTCATTTTTGTTATACCGGCAATCTCCTGTTTATCTGTTTAATTGTTCTTTCGCTCGCCGCGGGGCGTTACTTTTCTTGAAAGAAAAGTAACCAAAAGAACTTTCGCCTTCTTACACCTCCACACTTCCGAAGGAAACCTTCACAAGCGCCCTTGCCTTTTCGAGAGTAAGCTCCTTATCACAGTACATCATCTGTACCATAAGATTACCCGTAGCCGTAGCCTCAACAGGTCCTGCAATAACTCTCTTGCCCGTGTATTTCTTCGTAAGCTCGTTAAGATAGCTGTCCTTGCAGCCGCCACCGACAATGTTAATTACATCAATGCTCTTGCCGCTGATAGCCTCAACGGTCTCAACTGCCTTCTTGTAGCTTTGTGCAAGGGAGTGGTAAACACAGTTCAGCACATCACCGACAGGAAGCTCAGGCTTTCCGAGTAAGCCGCGGATCGCTTCAATCATATTCTCGGGGGCAACAAGCTCCTGTGCGTTGGGGTCGACGGTTTCGGTGAAATCGCTTGCCTTTGCCATTTCCATCATTTCATCATAGGTGTATTTTTTATCGAGATTTTTTCTGATGCTCTGTAAAAGCCACATACCCATAATGTTTTTCAAGAAGCGGAAACGATAGTTTACACCACCCTCGTTGGTAAAGCCGTCGTTCATGGCCCTTTCATCAGTAACGCTTTGGGCATTTTCTGTGCCGATAAGACTCCAAGTACCCGAGGAAATGTAAAATCCGTTGTCGCCGACATCACAGGCGGCAACCGCAGATGCGGTATCGTGAGAGGCACAAAGGATAACAGTTGAATCAAAGCCGACATATTCCTTTACCTCCTCGGTGAAGGAGCCGACAACCGTGCCCGGCTGTGAAAGGGGAAGGAAAATCTCTTTTTTAATGCCGAGCATATCCATAAGAGTCTCGTCACGCTCTTTGGCTTTTGCGTTGACAAGTCCGCCCGTTGTGGTAAGGGTGTATTCGTTTTTCATTTCACCGGTAAGCTTGAAGGAGAGATATTCCGGCATCATAAGAAAATGCTCAGCTTTGTTGAGCCTTCCGCTTTTTTTATCGCAGTAAAGCTGATAAATTGAGTTGTATGCCGTTGCCTGAATACCCGTCAGAGCGTAAAGCTCCTCGCGAGGGATTATTCTGTCTACTTCCTCGGGAACACCGACAGTACGGCTGTCACGGTAGGAGTAGGCAGGAAGTATTTCCTTCTTATCCTTGTCAAGCAGAACATAGTCAACGCCCCAGGTGTCAATTGCAACGGTATCAGGGGTGTAGCCCTGATTTTTGCACTCGCGCAGTCCTTCCTTAACCTCTCTGAAAAGGTGGTCAATATCCCAGCAGAGAGCGCCGTTTTCGTCCTTGATGTAATTTTCAAAGCGGTAGATTTCCTTAAGCTTCAGCTTGCCATCCTCTATGTAGCCGAGGATGTGCCTTCCGCTTGAAGCGCCGATATCAATAGCTAAACAGTAGGGCATAATTATATAACTCCCTTTTGTAAAATAAGGTTTGCATAAAGGGCGCTTTCACCCGTAGCGATGATTGCATAGCACTTTTTTGCTTCCTCGTAAAAGGCAAAGCGCTCAATTTCACCGAAGGCCTTTTCGCCTCTCTCATCGTGCTTGGCAACGATTTTCTTGTATTCGTCCCAGATGGGAGTTTCTACCGTGTCACCGGGCATAACCTGCATAAGTGAAACGGGAGCCTCTACATAGCCGTCAAGAGGGAAAACTGTAAGAATTGCATCGAGAAGCTCGGCGGCACCGTGACCGTCAGCGCGGATTACAATTGCGTTTTTACCCATGCTCTCTGAAGGGAAGTTGCCGTCAGCGATAACAATGCGGTCGCTGTGGCCCATTTCGCAAAGAACCTTCAGAAGCTCGGGGGACAGAATTTTAGGTATATTCTTAAGCATTATTCATCTTCCTTATTGTAATGTTTGTATCCGGGATGCTTACCGGTAACACCGTAGTAGTTTTCTCTTAAATAGAGGAGCTTGTCAATCTGGGGGCGTGAAATTTCCTTTGCACCGCCGAGAAGGTGAGCTGTAAGAGAAATCTTAGCAAAAAGCTCAAGGGTTTCCATACGGTAGTAGGCGGTGATGAGGTCACAGCCTACGGCGAGTGCACCGTGGTTCTGTAAAAGGAAAACATCGTGTTCCTTAAGGTAGGGAGTGATTGCTTCGGGAACCTCGTTTGTGCTGGGTGTTCCGTAGGGAGTAAGGGGGATTGAGCCGATTGCGATAACTGTTTCAATCATTGAGTATTCGTCAAGGCTCTTACCTGCAACGGCATAGCCTGTTGCTGTGGGAGGATGTGCGTGAACAACAGCACCTACGTCCTCTCTCTCGCTATAGCAGCGAAGATGCATCTTGATTTCACTTGAGGGCTTGTAGGGTGCGCCTGAAAGTACCTCGCCGTCCTTGTTGATGATTACAAGCTTTTCGGGAGTGATAAAGCTTTTGCTGATGCCCGTGGGGGTAGCCATAAAGTTACCGTCGGGAAGTCTTACGGAAACGTTTCCGTCGTTAGCTGCAACCCAGCCGAGCTGCCACATCTTATGACAGACGTCGCACATCTGCTCGCGGATTTCCATATATTCAAGATTTTCCATTTTTATCTGTCCTTTCTTTGTTTTATTTAATGGGGGAGATTTTTATTGCAACAAGGCGAAAACCGCAAGGTATACGGGTGTATTCCGAGAATTTTCAATGCCGCTGCGGTGAAAATCTATCAATTAAATTATTTCTTGAAGAGGGGGCCGAAGGCCTTGCAGGCACGGTAGTCTGCACCTTCCTTGTCCATGCCGAAAGCGTTCCATGCGGCGGGACGGAAGATTTTCTCCTCGGGAACATTGTGCATACAAACGGGAATGCGGAGCATTGAGCAAAGGGTGATAAGGTCAGCACCGATGTGACCGTAGGAGATAGCACCGTGGTTTGCTCCCCAGTTGTTCATAACATCATACGCGGTCTTGAATGCACCTTCACCTGTAACTCTCGGAGCAAACCAGGTGCAGGGCCATGTGTAGTCAGTTCTCTTCCAAAGGGTATCGGAAACATCCTCAGGAAGTCCTACTGTCCAACCTTCAGCGATCTGAAGCACGGGTCCAAGACCCTTTACAAGGTTAAGACGGATCATTGTAGCGGGCATTTCGCACTTTGTTTCAAAGCGTGAGGAATATCCGCCACCACGGAAATAGCCTACGTCGGCATAGTTCCATGTGCTGTTTTCAAGGATAGCCTTCTGGTCAGCCTCGGTAACCTCGTACCAGGGCTTCATAACGCCGTTGCCGTTTTCGTCCTTTGCGGCACCGTTTGCGTCAAGACAGCAGGCACCTGAATTGATAAGGTGGATAAAGCCGTCGGAATCCTTTGCCTTGCCCTCGATGTCATAGCCGGTAACACGCTTAACAGAGTCACCGCTCCAGTATGTACGTACGTCTGCAAACATCTGTGCTCTGTTGGTAAGAAGCTTCATAAAGAGCATACCGAGACCGTTGAGAACGTCGTTTTCTGTCGCAAGGATGTAAGGTTCTCTTGCTCCGTTCCAGTCAAAGGAAGTATTGAGCATTGCTTCGGGGAAGTCACAGTTAGGATAGAAGTCTGTCCACTGACGCTGACCCTGGAAGCCTGCGGCAATAGCGTTGTGACCTACCATTTCCTCCTCACAGCCCTTGGGAAGGTTGGGATTGCCGTTCATAAGATCCTTGATAATAACCATCATCTTTACGACAAATTCCCAGTCTGCGTCCTTTTCTTCTCTTGTCTTCTGAAGCTTCTCGGGGTTCTTGTCAAAGCCCTCGATGCAGTTTTCCTTTGTCCATTTGAGTGCCTTTTGGAATTCAGCCTCGTCATAGATTCCCTCAGTCATTCTTCTGATGATTTCAACCTCGTCAACGCTTTCCACTCTCATACCAAGGTAGTCCTCGATAAAGTCGCTGTCGATAATTGAACCGCCGATGCCCATACAGATTGAGCCGATCTGAAGATATGACTTGCCACGCATTGTTGCAGCGGCAACTGCAGCTCTTCCGAAGCGGAGAAGCTTTTCCTTTACGTCGCAAGGAATTTCTGTATCGTCACAGTCTTTTACATCGTGGCCGTAAATACCGAAAGCGGGGAGACCCTTCTGTGCGTGGGTTGCAAGCACGGAAGCAAGATAAACAGCACCGGGTCTTTCTGTGCCGTTAAAGCCCCATACAGCCTTGATTGTGTGAGGGTCCATATCCATTGTTTCTGCACCGTAGCACCAGCAGGGGGTAACGGTAAGGGTGATATCAACGCCTTCTCTGCGAAATTTGTCTGCACAGGCGGCAGCCTCGGCAACTCTGCCGATTGTGGTATCGGCAATAACAACCTTTACCTTTTCACCGTTTGAATATCTGAGGTTTTCCTCAAAGAGCTTTGCGGCACTTTTTGCCATATTCATTGTCTGCTCCTCAAGGCTTTCTCTTACACCGAGAACACCTCTTCTGCCGTCGATTGTGGGTCGGATGCCGATTACTGGGTATCCGCCGATAAGTCTGTTTTCGCTCATAATAGTTTTCCTCCGTTAAAAATTTTATACTTTTTTATTTTACTATATAAAAGCCTGAACTGCAACAGTTTAGACTTATTTTTGTGCAAAAAAGCAATCCGTATCGTGAGAATTTATAACACCGATTGCCTGAAGATAGGAATAGATTATCACGCTTCCGCAAAATTTCATGCCACGTCTTACAAGGTCAGCAGAAATTGCATCTGAAAGGGGTGAGGTTACAACACCTGTTTCTCTGATTTGTTCACCGTTCCAGAAGGTGAGAAGATAGTTATAAAAGGAGCCGTGCTCTTTTACAATTTCTCTGAAGATCCGTGCGTTGCTGATTGCGGCACGGATTTTTCTTTCGTTACGGATGATGCCGCTGTCGGCTTTAAGCTCTGCGATTTTTTTCTCGTCAAAGCTTATCACCTTTTCAGGCTCAAAGCTATCAAAGGCCTTGCGTAAATTCTCTCTTTTATTCAGCACACACTCCCATGAAAGCCCTGCCTGGAATGATTCAAGAATAAGCATTTCAAAAAGGTAGTGGTCGTCGAAGCGGGGGACTCCCCACTCTTCATCGTGATATTTGACATAAAGAGGGTTGCTTTCGTTACACCAGAAGCATCTTTTCATAAATTATCATCCTAAAATAAAATCTGTCACAAGCATCACACAAAAGCCTACAAGCAACGCATAGGTTGCGCCTCTTTCGCTTCCGTGGGCGTGGGTTTCGGGAATCATTTCATCGCTTATTACATAAAGCATTGTACCGCCTGCAAAGGCAAGGGCAAAGGGGAGAATTGCAGAGGCGATGCTTACGGCAAAAAATCCGAGCAATGTGCCGACGACCTCAACAAGACCCGTGAGCATTGCAATGATGAAGGTTTTTCTTGCCGTAACACCCGATGAAAGCAAGGGTCCGATGATAACCATACCCTCGGGAATATTCTGTAAGGCAATACCTCCTGCAATAATGAGAGCCTGTGCGTTGTTGCCTGAGCCGAAGCCGACACCTGCGGCAATACCCTCGGGCAGATTGTGGATTGCAATGGCACATACAAAAAGCAGTACCTTGTCAAGGCTCTGATTGTTGTGAGCTTCCGTGTCTGTGCCTGCTAATTTGTGAAGATGGGGTACAAGCTTATCAATTAAGTTCAGACAGACTGCACCTGTAAAGATGCCTGCAACGGTGATTATTATTCCGTATTTGCCGCCGTATTCAAGAGAGGGGATAACAAGTCCCAGCACGGCGGCTGCAAGCATTACACCTGCAGCAAAGGAGAGAACTATATCTGAAAATTTATGGGAAAGCTTTTTGAAAACAAAGCCAAGAAGCGAACCGATTACTGTTGCTCCGCCTACTCCGAGAGCTGTAAGTAAAACTAATTTCATTATTGCTGCAACCTTTCTTCAAATATTCTTTATAAGGGTGGTGAAATATTCGTTTATTTTTTCCGGAGGCTCCTTCATTTTGCTACTTACCCACCATCTGACCGTTTCGACAAAAGTGGAGGCAATATGGTTGAGAACAAGCTCTTCGGGAAGTGAATCCGAGCTGACAGTTGATGTCCTTTGATTTTTTATAAGAGAGATGAGTCCGTTTTTGAAGTAACCCAGGAATAAGCCGTTATTAGGGCAGGAGAGCAGGTCAAGCAGGCGGTTATCATTTTTGTAGATGTGCTCAAAAATGTGAAGATAAACGGAGCCTTCTGCAGTGCAATCAAAAATATGTCGGTGATTTTTTTCTCCCTTCAAGGAGTCGAACACGTGACAGAAGAGCTCGTTGCAAAGTTCCTTAAGAAGGTAGTCCTTTGTTTCAAAGTGGGCGTAAAAGGTAGCCCTGCCTATATCTGCCTTTTCAATAATTTCACCGACAGTAATTTTTTCAAAGTTTTTTTCCTTAAGAAGAAAAATAAAGGCATCAAAAATAGCATAACGGGTTTTTCTTTGCCGTCTGTCCATAAAATCACCTCCGTACAATTTCTTAATTTTGTTCTGTATATTACAATTCTGATAATCTGTATGTTGAAATCAAGCTTCAATGGCTATTAAAATTTAAACGAACAAAATGTTTTGTATTTGTTTCATTGTATCATAAATTTAATTTAAAATCAATGCGGAGGCAGTTTATGAAAAAAGAAAAAAATATCCTTATTGCTTTTTTACTTAATTTGTTCTTTTCACTTTTTGAGCTCTTCGGAGGAATGCTTACCGGGAGTGTGGCAATCATTTCTGATTCCGTTCACGATCTCGGCGATGCTGTAAGTATCGGAGCTGCTTTATGGTTTGAAAAAAAGGCAGACAGGGAATCCGACGGAAAAAAGAGGGAACGATATTTATTTATCGGTGGTGCGATTACAAGCGGTGTGCTTATTGCCGGCTCTGTTGTGGCAATTATCAATGCGGTAAGACGCTTTTTTGTTCCTGTTGAAGTGAACTATGACGGTATGCTGATTTTTGCCGTTGTCGGTGTAATTGTAAATTCCGTTGCCGCCTTTATGACTCACGGGGGAGAGAATATGAATGTACGTGCAGTAAATCTTCATATGCTTGAGGATGTACTCGGCTGGGTTTCGGTGCTTATCGGTGCAGTTGTTATGAAGATAACGGATTTTGCATATATTGACCCTATAATGTCAATAGGCGTTTCGTTGTTTATAATGATAAGTGCCGTAAAAAATATAAAAGACGGTGATCATAATCATCACCACCCTCACCATCACCATCACGGACATCATCATAACTGAAAATGAATGATTTGAGAGGATTTTTGATAAAAACGCAGATTCTTGTCAGCTTTTTTAAACTTATATGTTTTAAAGGGTTCCTTCGGATTTGTTAATCCTAAGAAACCCTTTGATTGTATTGGTTTATGCGGTCTGCACTTTTTTACAGCCCGTTTAACTGTTTGTACAACTTTTGTTTATGTAAGGGGTTTCACCCCTTACTATCCCCACAAGCTTTTGTAAAAGCTTGACCAAAACTTTTCTTTTTTAACCCTGATATTCAAATGTGTAATTTTCGAACCCCTGTGAATAAACCTGCCTTCCGTCAGGGTAAACCCACATCGCCTCGGCTCCCTCAATCTTTTCAAGCAAAGCTCTGCCTTCCTCCTCACTCATAAGGAAAAGGGCGGTAGAAAGCGCATCCGCAAGCCCCGAATCCTTCGTCACAACTGAAACGGAAAGATAATTCGTGCCGGGCATAAGCGTATCAGGATCAATAAGGTGATGATAGTTTATGCCGTTAACGGTGTAAAACCGCTGATAATTTCCGCTTGTCACAAGAGACATATCGGAAAGCCTGAGAAATTCAATAAAGGGCACTTCCTCATTGCTTGTATCAGGATTTTCTATTCCTGCCTTAAAGGGCTCGTTTTCGCCGTTTAAGCCTATTGTGCGTATGTTTCCTCCAACGTTGAGGATGAAGGAGGTAACACCCTTATTTTCAAGAAATTCGGCAACTCTTTCAACAGCGTAGCCCTTTGCTATTGCTCCTACATCAAGGCTCATTTCAGCGTCGGCAAGATAAACCGTGCTGTTCTCCTCGTCGATTATAACATCGTTTATATCTGTGTGCTTGGCCGCTTCACGTAGTCTGTTCATAGGCGGAAGCTCGGCTTTTTCAGGGTCATCAAGCCCCCATGTGCGATAGTTGTGCCATATGCGAAGCACACTTCCCATTGCAATATTAACCCTTCCGTCGGTCTTTTCATAGATATCCTTTGCGAAAATTAGCATATCGATTATCTTTTTGTCAACCTTGACGGTCTGATGCTTGCCTCCCTTTACATCGTTTACGGTAACAAGGTTGTTAACTCCGTCGTAGCGGGTGTAGATGTCAAAAAGGCGGTGATATTTATTAAGCTGTGCCTTTATCTCCTCACACACCGCGTCAAACTCTTCCTTTGTTTCCGTGTAGCCTGTAATAGTTGTTGCCGTATCAAAGTAATCAAAGTAATAGGCGTTGTATTTTGTTTTTTTATCTGTAGCCGTACAGGCCGAAAGGCAGAGCACAAGCACAGCTGTTATAAATACGGATAAAATCTTTTTCAAATCTGCACCACCTCAGCAGGGGATTGTATACTTAGTATTATAATAAAAAAAGCGGCCGTTGTAAACAGCCGCTTATATTTTTTGTAAATTATGCTGCTGCAGCCTGTGCTGCCTTGATCATATCGCTGATGCCGATTGTGCAGCCTGCTGCTGCGAGGTCGCCTGTGCCGTAGCCTTCAGCGTCTGCAAGGGCTGAGAAGTCAGCTGCTGTCTTGCCTTCAAGAGCTGCATCAAAGGCCGCTGCCTGAGCGTACCACTCGAGAACCTTGCCGTCGCTGCCGTCGTGTTTCTTGCCGTATGCAGCCATATTGTAGCTGTCGCCGAGCTCAAGCTTTGTCTTGATTTCAGCTGCTGCGTCGTAGGTTGCAACGCCCTTTGTATCAAAGGTGATTTCTGCAGTAAGAGCATCTGTCTTTGCTGCTGCAACCTTACCTTCAGTATTTACTGCTGCTGCAACGATAGTAGCGTCAATAGCTACTGAACCGTTCTTTTCTTCTGTAGCGTCTGCGTTTTCAACTGTTGTTGCAAATGCAAGGTTAAGCTTGTCAGCTGCGGTTGCCTTTGAATCAGCTGCGTTTGCAACTGCCTTTTCAAGAGCCTTCATAATGCCGCCTACACTTATTGTACAGCCTGCTGCTGCGAGGTCGCCTGTTGTGTAGGTATCCGCTGTCATAAATGCCTTAACCTCGTCAAGGGTCTTGCCTTTTGCGGTTTCTTCGAAAGCGTCAGCCTGCTCAAACCATTCGAGAACCTTGCCGTCGCTGCCGTCGTGCTTCTTGCCGTATGCAGCCATGTTGTAGTCTGCTCCGATTTCATACTTTGTCTTTGCTTCGGTTGAAGCAACAGCCTTACCTGCTGATGTCCATGCTGCTTCTGCGTCGAGTACATCGATTGCAATGTCTGCAATCTTGCCTTCTGCATCGAGAAGAACTGCAACAGCATTGATTTCTGTCTTTGCTGAGCCGTTTGTGTCACCGTCAGCGTTCTTTGCTTCGCCGTAGCTTGCGGAAATGCCGAGACCGAGCTTGAGGGCTGCTGCGTTGCCGTCAGTAGCGTTGCCGTCGGTTGCATTGTTGCCGCCGCAGGCAGCAAGGGTGAAAAGCATAAGAGCTGCAAGAATAACTGCTAAAAACTTTTTCATGTTGATAAACTCCTTTTAATATCTTTTATAAGTATTGTCTGCGCCTGAATATTATTACAAATAAGAAGAAAAATGTCAATATAAAAATAACAAAAGATACATAAACAATTAAAATGTTTTAAACTTTATTACGAATAAGCTTAAGGTTTAACTTGAAACTGCTCTACCGATTGTAAAAATATCAGCAGTCAGTAGGACTGCCGATAGGTTATATTTTTAGTTTTTCCGTCCGCCTTAACAGTATACCTGCACTAATGCCGATAAGAACACCCGCAATACTTCCCGTAACGGAAAGTATAATCATATAATAACCGAGCTGTACCGTTTCAAAAAGAAAAACAGCAACAAGTATCTGACCGAGATTGTGCATTACTGCACCGGTGACGCTGACACCTACTGTAGAAAACTTATCCGTCTTTTTTAGTATACCCATAAGTGTCAGGCTTAAAACAGCACCTGCAGTGCTGTAGGCGAGGGTCATAACATTGCCGAAAAGCAGAGCGACAATAAAAAGCCTTAAGGCTGAAACCACAGCCGCATCCTTAAAGCCGAAGCGGTAAAGGACAAAAATAATTGCCAGATTGGGAAGCCCCATTTTTATTCCGGGTACAGCTGTGGAAACAGGGGGGAGGATTGCTTCAAGATAGGCGAGCACCAAAGCAACGGAGGTAACCATTCCGAGCAGTGCGGTTCTTTTAACCTTTGTATTCATTCTGATAACCTCCGTTTCTTAGGGTTGAAGATTCTGATTAAGCTCAGCTTTATCCGACTGCATCAAGTCCGCTGTCGGAGCTGTCGGATACGATTTCAATTACAACCTTGTGAGGCAGGCAGACGATGGTTTCACCCTTATAGCAAACGGGCTTGTGTCCTGCGCATATTTTGTCGGGACAGTTTGCTTCGGAAATATAAGCTCTGCCGTTTTCAATTACAAGAGTGTTTGAATATTCGCCGTTATCTCCTGTAAGTATTTCAACGGTGTTGTTATCCGAAAGGCTGTAGCGTGCCGTTTCCTCGCCGTCGATTTTTACCGATGCAAAGGCTCCGTCCTGCCTTGTTATATTCACAAGCAATAATCCAATCGCCGCTATCAACAGGATAACGGCGACAAGAATAATATCGTTTTTTGCTTTTTTATTATTTTTCATGTTAGCCAACAGTTTCAAAATTTACATTTTTAAGACATTTTGTGGGACATACATCTGCACATGTGCCGCAGTTTGTACACTTGTCATAGTCAATAACGGCAAGGTTGTTAACTACTGTAATTGCCCCTTCGGGACAGTTGAGCTGACACTTTTTACAGCCGATACAAGCGTTCTTGCAGTTTTTACGTGCGGCAGCACCCTTTTCGGTATTATTACACATAACTGCTGTTTTAGCGTTTTTGTTAACCATTTTGATAACACCGTTGGGACAAACTCTTGCACACTTACCGCAGCCCATACAGTTACGGGGATCAACGTGAGCAAGACCGTCAACGATGCAGATTGCATCAGAGGGACAGGCATCGGCACAGTCACCGCAGCCGATACAGCCGTAAATACAAGCGGAGGGTCCACCGTAAATCATTTTAGCGGCGGCACAGCTGTCAACACCCTCGTAAACAGCCTTGTTGCTTGTTGCCTCGCAGGTACCGTTACAGCCTACAAAAGCAACCTTGGGAGCTGCTGCGGAAACCTCGACACCGAGAATTTCAGCAATGGCACTTGCGGTAGCTGCCGCGCCGGGGATACAAAGGCTGGGTTCAGCCTTACCTGCAGCTACAGCTTCAGCGTAGCTGTCACAGCCTGCATAGCCGCAGGCACCGCAGTTTGCACCGGGCAGAGCTTCTCTTATTTTTTTAACGGTTTCGTCCTCTTCAACTGCGAAAAAGTGGGATGCAAGGGCAAGAACAATGCCGCATACAATACCTATAACTGCTACCACAAGAAGAGCTGTTAAAATATCTGTAATCATAACCTTTCTCCTCCTTTAAGCAAACAGGTTGTCAACGATTCCGGCAAAGCCGAAGAATGCAAGTGAAACGAATGAAGCGGCGATGAGAGTAACAGGGAGTCCTTTGAATGGGCCGGGAACAAGTCTTTCGTCGATAACTGAACGAACACCTGAGAAAAGCACCATTGCAAGAAGGAAGCCGAGACCGCAGCCGAGTGAGCTTACCATTGATTGGGTAAAGTTGTAGCCGTCAATCATATTGTTTATTGTAACACCGAGAACGGCACAGTTTGTTGTGATAAGGGGAAGATAAACACCCAGACTCTTATGGAGAGAGGGGATAAACTTTTTGAGGACGATTTCCGTAAACTGAACAAGGGCGGCAATAACAAGGATGAACACAATTGTCTGAGTGTATTCAAGTCCGAGCTTGTTGAGTACAAAAATCTGAATAGGCCAGGTAACAGCTGTTGCCATAAGCATAACGAATATAACTGCAATACCCATACCTACTGCCTGGTTAAGCTTTTTGGAAACACCGAGGAAGGGGCAGATGCCGAGGAATCTTGCAAGAACATAGTTGTTTACAAGAACAGAGGACATAAGAATAACAACGAGAGTTTTGAAAGTATCCATTATTCAGCCTCCTTTTCTGCTGATGCACAGCCGCCGTGACAGTTGCCTGCTGAAGGACAGCCTGCACATGAGAAATCCTTTTTCTTGATAGCCTTGCCCTTTGTGATAAAGTTAACAGCTGCGATAAGCATACCGTAAACCATAAGTCCGCCGGGAGCCTTGATGAGAATGTCGATTGTGTGAGTTTCGATAAAGGGAACAGGGATACCTGCAAATGTACCTGCACCGAAAACCTCACGGATTGTTGCCATTGCAAGAAGAGCGATGGTGAAGCCGAGACCCATACCGATACCGTCGAGAATTGATTTGCCTACGGGCTGCTTACCTGCATACATTTCAGCTCTGCCGAGGATGATGCAGTTAACGGTGATAAGAGCAAGGTAAACACCTAAAAGCTCGTACATTTCGGGGAGGAAGGCATGCATAAACATTTCAACTATCGTAACAAAGCCTGCAATAATAACAATGTAGCAGGGAATACGTACCGTGTCGGGAATGAACTTACGGCACATGGAAACAACTGCGTTTGAGCAGATAAGAACTGCTGTTGCGGCAAGCCCCATACCGAGAGCACCGATAACAGTTGTTGTGGTTGCGAGGGTGGGGCAGGTGCCGAGGATAAGAACAAATACGGGGTTTTCCTTCAGTAATCCCTTAAGGAGAACTGACATATTGCTTTCTTTATTCATTATTTAAGCATCTCCTTTCAGGATTTCTACAGCTTCAAATACCTTTGAAACAGCGGTCTTGTAGCCGTTTGTGGTTATTGTTGCACCGCCGATTGCTTCGATGTCACCGTAATTGTCAGCGGTTTTGCCGTTAAACTGTGAGTAGAAGGAAGCTTCTGCACACTGGGAGCCGATGCCCTCGCTTTCACTCTGATAGGTGGTTTCGCAAGCAATGATTGTGCCGTCAGCGGTTACTGAAGCCTTGATTTTGATGTGCTCACCAGAGGGGTAGTAGTATTCGTCACCGTTGATGCCGAAGCCTGCTGCCTTAAGCTCAAACACAAAGTTGCCTGTTGCGGTCTTGTATGCCTTTTCAATCTGCTTGGGCATTTCGTAGCCGCTTAAGTCGATTTCGGTAATTTCGGAAGAAATGATAAGTGCGGCATTGCTTTCTGTCTGTGCCTTGAGAGCCTCGTCAGCCTCGGAAGTAACCTTGCCGTCAGCGTCTGTGCCTACAAAGCTTTCACCTGAAACGAATACATAGCCTGCACCGTTTACTGCCTTGTAAACTGCGGAAGTATCTGTAAGTGCTTCTGCGATAAAGAGCTTTTCAAATTCGCCCTCGCCTGCGGGTAATGCGGCATTGAGATTATCTGCGAGAATCTGATCCTCGCTTCTTACGTCAACACTGCCGCCGCCGAGGATGATTGCGGTGTTGAGAGCATCAACAACAACGCCCTTGTAAGCACCTGTTGTTTTTGTTGCACCTGAAATTGTTTCAAGGTCACTTTCAACTGTGTCGGCTGTAAGACCGATAGCTTTTTCACCGTAGGTCTTTTCATAGCTGAGGGTTTCGTTGCTTGCAAGGCAGGTAGCGCCGGTAACTGTACCGCTTGCATCAATACCTACCATAACAACCATACCTGTGCCGTAGCCTGCAGTTGTAAGCTTTACAACAACACCGCCGTTTTTCTCGGTGAATGCTTCTGTTACTGTTGCGGGAAGCTCGTAAGCGGAAAGGTCAACAGCCTGGAAATCCTCACCCGTGGGGAGCACAACAAGCATAGCCTCGCTTGCTGCAGCCTGAGCATTCTTTTCAATAACGGGAGCAGTGATATAGTTTGTCATTGCAAGTAAAACTGCAACAACACCGCAGATTGCGGTAAGAGAGATAACACTTTTAAGATGCTTCATCATTTTTTGTCACCTCCGAAAACCTTACGTGCTGTAAGCATATCGATAAAGGGGTTAACGATGTTCATAAGAAGGATTGCGAAGGAAACGCCTTCGGGATAAACACCCCAGAAGCGGATAAGACAGGTGATAACGCCGGCGCCGATACCGAAGATAATGCTACCCTTGGGAGTTGTGGGGGAGGTAACATAGTCGGTAGCCATAAAGAAAGCGCCGATAAGAAGACCGCCTGAAAGCACCCATGCAAGAGCCTTTGTAACGTCAAAGCCTTCAACACAAAGTGAGAAGAGGAATACTGTTGCAATGAATGATACGGGGATGTGCCAGGAAATAACCTTTCTTATAAGAAGGTAGGCTGCACCAATGAGAAGAGCAAGTGAGCAGGTTTCACCGATTGTACCGCCTACGTTACCCAGGAAGAGATCCTTAAGTGAGGGGATAGTTCCTGCGGCAAGCTCTGCAAGGGGAGTAGCACCTGATACAGCGTCAAGACCCTTGGGGAAAGCGGATGCAGTCATTGAACCGAAGGCAACGAGCATAAACACACGTGCTGTGATTGCGGGGTTAACAATGTTACAGCCGAGACCGCCGAAAAGGCATTTTACAACAATGATTGCAAAAGCTGCGGCAACACAAGCCTGCCATACGGGAATATTAACGGAAAGGTTAAGTGCGAGCAGTAAGCCTGTGACAATTGCGCTCAGGTCGCCGATTGTCTGCTTTCTTTTAGTTGCAAGGTTGAAAAGGAATTCGCAAGCGACACTTGTACCGATACAAGCGGCGATAATAACAAGTGCTTGTGCGCCGAAGATTACAACACCTGCAATTGAGGTGGGTAAAAGTGCGAGAATAACGTCAAGCATAAATCCGCGGGTTGATTTTGGTCCGTGAATATGAGGTGAAACGGAAATACGAAGTTTATTTTCCATTGTTATTTCGCCTCCTTTTCTTTTTCGTCTTTATATTTTTTATAGGCAACCTTTGCCATTTTGTTAAGCTGAACAAGGGGACGGCTTGCAGGACAGTTGTAGGAACAGCAGCCGCATTCCATACAAACCTCAATGCCGAATTTGCCGAGGTTTTCGTAATTGCCCAGCTCGTAATTTTTGGCAATAGCGGCAGGGTCAATGCCGAGAGGACATGTATTTGCGCAGGTGCCGCAGCGGATGCATGCTGTTTGCTCCGGAACCTTTGTTTCTTTTTTTGTAAGGGCAAGGATGGCGTTTGTCTGCTTAAGAACGGGCACAGTAAGGTCGGGCACGGTAATACCCATCATAGGTCCGCCGTAGAGCACCTTTACGGGATCCTCCTTAAAGCCGCCGCAGAAGTCGAACATCTCCTGAAGAGAAGTTCCGATGGGAGCGAGGACATTTTTAGGCTCCTTTACCGCACCGCCGTCAACGGTAACAACCTTTTCAGTAAGGGGCATACCTGTTTTAATGTAGCGTGAAATGAAGGCGAGGGTTGTACAGTTGATAACAATACAGCCTGAATCTGCAGGGAGCGTACCTGCTTTTATCACTCTGCCGGTGGTGTTGTAAACAAGTACCTTTTCACCGCCCTGAGGATAAATTGAGGGAAGCACCTTTACGGAAACCTTGCTGTTTCTTGAAGCGATTTCCTTCATTTTGGCGATAGCTTCCTTTTTATTTGATTCGATACCGATAATATACTGAGGGATATCAAAATATTTATCTATAATATTGATAGCGTTTTCAATATCGTCGGCATTGTCAACCATTGTACGTGTGTCGCTTGTGATATAAGGCTCACACTCTGTACCGTTGATTACAAGGTAATCAATCTTTTTGTCGGTCATGAACTTGACATAGGTGGGGAAGCCTGCACCGCCGAGACCTACAAGACCGCTCTGCTTTACAGCCTCAATGAAGGACTCCTTTGAGTCAACGGTGGGGGGAGCGATTTCAGGAGCAACGGTGTTTTCGCCGTCAGCCTCAATTACAACTGCAGGTATATATCTGCCTGCTGAAATGAGCACGTCGGCGATTTTTGTAACCTTACCTGAAACACTTGAATAAACGGGTGATGAAATGAAGCCGTCCTGACGGGCAACAAGAGTACCTACATCAACATGGTCGCCGACCTTTACAACAGGGACGGCGGGCTTGCCGATGTGCATAGCTGTGAGAAGGGTAACTGTTTTGGGGTCAGTAATTCTTACAGCTGCACAGTCAGCGGTGTTTTTTCTGTGGGGAGCCTTAACACCGTGAAGAGAAAAAGCCATCGTTTTAACCTACCTTTCTTTTTACTGTGAATATATTTTGAAATTGGGTAAAATACTTCAATTTACACAGTATATAACTATTATATTATATATATATAGGTGATTTGTGTCAAGAGATTATAATGCACAAAATATGGTACGCGAATTTGGAAATCGGGTGCAGAGTTTATATTATGAATAGTATAGGATTTCTACAGGCTGTCGCCTTTCTAAACCGAATCGCCGAAAAGCCGTGAAAATTCATGCTTTAAGGCGGGTTAGGATTATTCTCGTCACCCTACGAAAGCTGTCGAAGGATTAAGTGAAAAAATTTTAAAAAAGGTATTGACTTTTTTGTGTGGGTGATATATAATAACAAAGCACTCGAGAGAGTGATATATCGCGGAGTGGAGCAACCCGGTAGCTCGTCGGGCTCATAACCCGGAGGTTGCAGGTTCAAATCCTGTCTCCGCAACCAGTTTCAAGTACTCACCAAAGGGTGGGTACTTTTTTTAGTTTATGCCCTGCAACCGACGGGTTCCCGGGGCACAGAGCAAGACCGCCGCCGGTGGCGGATGAAGGGCTCAACGGGGTCCCCGAAAAGCCCGATAGGCTTTTTGGGGAAGAGGAAGCACAACGGAGCGGTGAGCTTTTCCGCAAGGAAAAACGATAAGCGGAGTTTGTGCTGACGAGGCGTAGCGGTCAAAATTTTGGTGCCGCTCCAAGGCACAGCAAAATTTTGGGAACCGCAAGAGGGCCTTTGCAGGTTCAAATCCTGTCTCCGCAACCAGAAAACGAAAGCAGTCACCCTTGTGGTGACTGTTTTCATTTTCTATTCTGAAATAAGAGTTTAAATTTTGCTTTTCGGGTTATGAGCACGACGAGCAAAGCTCGTTGGATAAGGTTGCGAGCGCGTCCTGCGGACGATGAAGCGAGCAAAACGATGCGCAGCTGTCAAAGTTTCCGCTCCGCTTCAAGGCGCAAGGAAACTTTTGGAATCGCAAGAGAAACGCGCTTCAGCAATTATGGTTTTTAAAATAAAGTGTTTCCGCAACCGGTTTCAGGTACTCACCAAAGGGTGGGTACTTTCTTTATTTTCTGCCCATAATTCCATTTATGTAAATTGCATACTTTAAAACCGATTTCTTTGTGCTGTTCGACGAAGAAATTACACTATAATTTGTCAAAATAGATAAAAAATATCAAAATGTTTGTGCAATATTGTCAGTTAAAACATTGACTTTGATACGGAAATTTGTATAATTATTTCTCGGTAACAAAAACATTAAAGGCAAATTTCAAAGAGGTATCTATGCAAACTATTTTCACATCAATCGGCCATGTATTAGGCTTCGTTTCAGTAGGTTTATTTTTCTATTCGTATCAGTGTACTGAAAAAAGAAAGCTGATGATTGTTCAGACTGTTGCAACAGCCTTAAGCTGTGTGCAGTATCTGCTTATAGGCGCTTTTTCGGGCTTCGCTTTAAACATTGTATGTATTATGCGTAATCTTGCGTTCTTTTACCGCGATAAGTATAAGCGTACGGATCTTGTACTGCCCGTTATCTTTTCTGTTTGTATGGCGGCGGCAAGCGTTTTCTCCTGGGAGGGCGCTCATACCTTGCTGATAACTGCAGGACTTGTTGTAAACACTATGTGTATGGGTATGTTCGGAGCTGATGATTTCAGAAAAACAATACTCATATCTTCAACATTGATTCTTGCTTACAACGCTTTCGCCTTATCCTACAGCGGAATGCTCAGTGAATCAATTTCACTTGTTTCGGTAATAATAGGAATCGTCCGTTTCAGCACTTCACAGAAGGCTGCTAAGACTGTACAGAAGTCTGTTCAGTCGAAAAAGGTTGTGGCATAACAGCCTGCTTATAATCAAATAAAAAAGATGTAAAAACGCGAGAGTTTTTACATCTTTTTTTGTAGGCTTTTACAAAAGGGCTTCTTGACGGTTAAAAGTGCCAAGAAACTCTCTTTGTTTATCTTGCTTTAAGGTGAGGGGATTCTTGCCGACCCTACATCCTCAATCCTCTTCTGCCTCATCTGACTCTGAAGAAACAGAATCCGTTGTTGAGGGTTCTTCGGTTGTCGGCTGAGTTGTGGTCGGTTGGGTTGTCGGTGCGGAAGTTGTCGTCTCGGGAGCCTTTCCCCATACCTTAAGGGTGACCACTGTTTCCTTGTCGTAAAGTCCGTCTGCATCCTTGTCCATAGCGAAAACCTCGCCGACGGTGTGGGTGCCGTTGTTGGAAAGAAGCTCGTATTTAACCTTGAAGCCGATTGATTCAAGGGTATTTGTAGCCGCAATATAGTTCAGTCCCGTCATATCGGGAAGCTTGATTTTTGTAGTGCCGTTTGAAATTACAAGGGTGATTTCAACACCTGAAAGTACGCTTTCACCGGGAGCAATGCTCTGACGGATAACAGCGTTTTTTGGTACTGTCATACTGTCCTCGTATTCAAATTTAAAGTTGTAGCTTTCTTTGAAAACAGGGTTCGAAACAATGCTGTCGTAGGTGTGGTTGCTTACAAAGTCGGCAACGGTAACATACTTTGGCTCAGTAGGAGCGGGGAGCGTTGTTGAGGGGGCTGTCGTTGTCGGCTCTTTCTTGTTCATAGGAAGGAAAGAGAAGGAGCTGAAAATATTGTCAAGGAAGTCTACAGGATGATTTTTGTAAAGCACGGTAACGTAAAGCGTGCAGAAGATTATACCGCATACAAGGAAGCCTGCAAGAAATGAGCGGATGCCAAGGGAAACAGCGGAAGCGCTTTCCTTTTTCTCCTGTCGGAGAAGCTCTGCTTCGTGGAGTTCTTCCTCAATTTCACGGTCGATTTCCTCTTTGTCCGTTAATTCTTTAACGGGCTGTTGAGTTGGCTGGACTTCTGTTTCTGACTTAGGCGGAACAGTAGGGGTGAGTGCGTTCAGAAGATCGTCAAAGTTTGAAAAGCGGTTTTCGGGATGAACGGAAAGTCCGTGGATAAGTCCGTCGATAACGCCTCTGGAAAGAGTTGATGCAATGGCGGCAGGAAGAGTAGCTGTATCCTGAATAACACGTGAGAGCGCATCGGGAGGAGTGATAAGAGTAATGCAGTAATAAAGCAGAGCCGTTACGGAATAAATATCCGTTACAGCTGTTGCACCCATAGGCTCGTAGATTTCGACGGGAGCAAAGCCTGAGGCGGGCTCGTGGCTGAATTCGGCAACACCGCTGTGACACTGAGGTATAGAGAATCCGGTTATGTGAAGCTTTCCGTCGGCGCCGACTAGGATAGTATCAGGGTTGAGATTGCCGTGGATAATGCCTGCATAGTTGAGCTTTTTGAGAGCGTACATAATAGGCTTAAAGGCGGAAAATGCTCTTGCCCAGGTAAGGGGAGTACTGCAGTTGTTGAAGTATTCCCTTAAGGTGATTGCGTCCTTATAGCCGCAGATTGCGTATACAGTACAGTTATAATCAACAATTTCTTTTACGTCGGGCAGGCACTTTGCATCTTTGAAAACGTCAAGTCCTCTCCAGAGATTAAGAAAGCTTTGCAGACAGTTTGAAAACATGGAGTCATAGCCCAGACGTACTGTTACTTCACTCTGACCCTCACCTCTTGTAACTATCTTTTCCGGAAAGAACTCGTGAATTGTAACGGTTTCCCCTGTTTCAAGGTCAGCTCCGATGTAGGTTGCAGTATCTGCTGAAGCGGAAAGAAGCTTACCGACAAGATATTTTTCCATAATAATGTTACCTGTGTCGAGGTAGGGGGCATGTTGAACGGTTTCCTCGTTAAATCCGCAATGCGGACACACTACCGCTTCAAAGGGGATGCTTTTCATACATCCAAGGCAATATTTCAATTGCTCTGACATATTATTACCTCCTTAAGATTATAGACTAATCATTATAATTATACTTCCGTTAGTATGAAAAGTCAAGTTAAGCACCATATATGGAAAAATGCACCTTCTTTTACAGAAGATGCATTTTCCGTTAAAGGATATAAGTGAAAGAGAAGGAAATGGTTAGGTTATATAATGAAAAAGGTTGCGGTTTAAGCAATTTTGCTTTCGTGAGTATAATAGGGAACACATATTTTACCTGTGTTTTCAAGCTCTTTGTTAAAGTTGTCGCGGATTTTCTGTACCTTTTTAGCGTCAGCCTTTTGCTGAAGTCTTACGGCGTCAGCCTGAAGCTTTGCTTTATGGACTTTTTTTGCTTCATATTTAGCAGTCTCTTTTTCAATAAGCTTCATAAGCGGTTTTTCAAATATAAGACCGAGGAGGAAAACGGTGCCTGCGATAACGAGTGCGGCTGTAGCCTGTTCTGCAAGAATGTTTAAAATCTGATTAGTTAAAGTCATGATTCATTACTCCTTTTGTTTTTATAGTTGTGTTCGTCTTTAAACGAACATTCGTTTGTTGTTATGAGTCAATTATAGCAGAAAAAACTCGAAAGTCAATACAAATGTTCGATTTTTTTATTTTTTAAGTCCTTATAAATGGACTTTGGGCAACTTTTTACAAACTTTTGTTCTTTGTTGCTTGGGTATGTCAAAAAACAGCGGAAAAATTTGTAGATATTGCTGTGGGAGAAATTGGTGTAAATATCTTAAAAAAATCCGTTTGTTGTGTTATAATGTATCTGAATAAATATGATTTACGGAGGTATTATCATGGCTTATATTAAAAAAGAGTTCACTTTCCCTTCAACTTCAGGTCTTGCAGAAATTCATGCAGCTTCCTATTTTCCCGAAAACGGAGAAGTAAAGGCAGTTATCCAGGCGGCGCACGGAATGGCAGAGCACCTTGAAAGATATGAAAAATTCGCTGATGCACTTACCAATCTTGGTATAGCTTTTTACATTTCCGATCACCTCGGTCACGGCAAGAGCGTTACATCGGACAATGAGCTCGGATACTTCGGTGAAGAGGACGGCTGGAAGTATTTTGTAGAGGACTGCTACAGACTTACAGGTATTGCAAAGGCTGAAAATCCAGGTAAACCCTTCTTCTTCTTCGGACATTCAATGGGCTCATTTGTTGCAAGAGCCTATACATTAAAATATGCACACGAGGTCAACGGAGCAATTTACTGCGGCACCGCAGGGCCCAATCCCGCTTCAGGTGTAGGCCGGCTTCTTGCAAAGGCAATAGCAAAGGTCAAGGGTGACCACCACAGGAGCAAGCTCATTGACAAAATTGCCTTCGGTACATATAACAGCAAGTTTGAAAAAAGAACAGCCTTCGACTGGCTTACAAGAGACAATGATGAGGTTGATAAGTATATAGCTGATAAGTATTGCGGCTTCCTTTTCACCGCAAACGGCTACAAGGACCTTATGGGACTTCTTGCTTTTGTTTCCTCAAAGGAATGGTTCAACGGTCTTGATAAAAAGCTTCCCGTTCTTTTTATTGCCGGCGCAATGGACCCTGTAGGCTGCTACGTCAAGGGTATTGATGCTGTATTTAAAAAGCTTTATAAGGCGGGCAAGGATAACATCACAAAAATTATTTATCCTGACGCAAGACACGAAATTCTTAACGAAAAGGCTTACTTCAACGCAGTTGTCAAGGATGTTGCTGATTTTATTTACAAAAACATTTAAGCATAGGAGAAGGATATGTCAGCTTCAGTAAGTACAAACTGTATTACTTTAGAAAACGGTTTTATAAAAAAAGAAATTACACTTAAAAACAGCAGAATTATTGCTTTTGAAATTGAAAACAAGCTGAGTAAAAGAATTCTCACTGCCTTGAAGGGCAGTGAGGAATTTGTGCTTTCCCTAGGAAAAGGCTTTTTTAAAAAGAGAGTACGTGCTTCGGAGCTTAAAATCAGGAACGCCGATGCTAAAGCTCTTGACGGGAAAACCGTGCTTCGTATTGACTTTGAGCCTTTTGGCTTTAAGGGAAGTGAAATTTTTGTCGGTGTCGTTTACACACTCGGGGACAGGGATGCCTTTATGAAAAAGCATATTGAGTTGTCCTTTGAAAAAATCGGTTCAAGGTCGGTTGTGCTCGACTATGTTGATTTTGAAAGCCTCTGCTTTGATGATGGGCTTATGCATTGGAGCATTCCCGAGCAGAAGAATTCTCACATTCCCGGCTTTGCAATGAGGCTCGGTCAGCCGGTCTATATCGACTCGCTTTATATGGGCTGTGAGTTTCCGCTCTGCCATAATGATATTAAGGATAAGAGAACCCTGATGAGATATTATAGCGGCAAAAGCCTTTCCTCTCTTGCAAAAGACGGTGTGTTCAGAACCTGTAATGCGGTTGTCGGTGCGGCAGAGGGCAATCTGTTTGCTCAGGTTCAAAAGGCGTTTTTCAGCTACATCAGAACAATTTCAAAGCCATGCTATCTGCGAAGACAGTACAATTCCTGGTATGACAATATGCTGAACATAACCACGGAAAATGTGACCTCCTCCTTCCTTGAAATTGAAAAGGGTCTAACCAAATACGGTGAACCTCCCGTGGAAAGCTTTGTTGCAGATGACGGCTGGAATGACTACACAAAGGGCTTCTGGAGCTTCAATGAAAAGTTTCCCGACGGACTTACGCCTTTTACAAACTTAAGTGAGGCATTCGGATCACGTTTCGGACTGTGGCTCGGTCCGAGAGGCGGATATACAACGGATACGCCTAAATTTGCAAAACAAATCGAGAGAGCGGGCAACGGTTATTACAACAAGCAGGCGATGGATATTTGTGTTGCAAGTGATAAGTATGCAGAAAAAACCGGTCAGCTTCTTCTTGATTTTATGAAGAAGTATCGCCTTAACTATTTCAAGCTTGACGGTTTTGCACAAAGACCCTGTAAAAACAAAAACCACGACCATATGACAGGTGGATACAAGGATATGTATTTCTACACCGATATATGGGAAAAGTGGATTAAGATTTTTGAAACCTTAAGTGATAATGCGGCTGAAAAATTCTGGATTAACCTTACCTGCTATGCTCCGCCGAGCGCCTGGTTCCTGCAGTGGGTTAACAGCGTATGGATGCAGATAAGCAATGACCACGGTTTTATCGGTAAAAAGGGAAAAATCAGCGATAAGGACGGCTTTTTGTCTTATCGCGATGAGATGTACTTTGATTTTTATGAAACAAGGCAGTTCCAGTTCCCGCAGATGAGCCTTTATAATCACGATCCGATTTACGGTGCCGAGGCAAAGGTGAAAATGAGTGATGACGATTTCCGTTCCTATCTTTTCACTATGGCAGCAAGGGGCACCTCCTTCTGGGAGCTTTATTACAGCCACAGCCTTATGAACGAGGCTAAATGGAGAATAAATCACAGCGCACTCAGGTTTATTGACCGCAATATGTATGTGCTTTCACATTCCGTTATTTTCGGTGGCAGACCCTCAAAGGAAAAATGCTACGGCTTTGCCTGCTTCACCGGAGAAGAGGGAATTCTCTGCCTTCGTAACAGCGGTAAGGACAAGCAGAGCTTCTCCGTAAAACTCGACGAGCATATTGCTGTGGACAGCGATTTTGCTAAAAAAGAGGTATGTACCGTGCTGCCCTATACTATAGGTGCACTCACGGAGAAATACGGCTACGGTGATATTTTCTCCTGTGAGCTTGATTCTTACGAAACAAGAATTTACCACTTCGGCAAAAAGGCAGAGGACTTGAGCGTTAACTACATTCACGCTGAAAACGAAAACACTCTTGAGGTTTCATTTGATGATTTTGTCGGAGCGGACATGCTTTACTGCGATGAGAATGCTCTTGTGAAAATCGACGTGCTCGAGGATTATATGACCCTTAAGCTGACTTTTGAAAATGCATTTTCAAGAGAGAACAGCTACACCTTAAAGGGCGTTTGTGATATTATGGGAAGAGAGCAGGAAATAAAGCTCGACTTTGACTATAACGAAAACGGCGTTGTAATTTACGGTGTAAAGGGTAACAGCGGCTTTACCGTAAAAGCAACTCTTGACGAAAGCAAAAATCAGCACCTTATGAGTCAGGGCGAGGAAATGAGCCTTGTGACCGACGAAAAGGGATATGCAATTTTCACTGTGGGCTTTGACCGTCTTGTTTCTCCCTTGACTTGCGATGGCGTTTCGCAAATTGTTGCAGTCAGGGAGCGTAACGGAGTAATGAAGCTTTACTTTGACGGAAAGCTCATTTGCGGAAAGCCCACGGAAAACAGATGCCTTAAAGGTGAAGCTCTTGCAACTCTTGATAAGGTGAAGGTGTTTGACAAAGCGTTCAGTTTTGATGAGGTGTGAGTAAGGGCTGAGTATGTTCAAATGTATAACCCGAAAATTAAGGGGCGGCAGTTGCCGTCTCTTTTTTATTTGCATTTTATTGATTTTTTTGATTGATTGTGTTAAAATAAATATGCGACATAAAATTGCATAAAATCAACTTAGGGATACTATTGGGAAAATTGTATCTCGTGTTAAACATGCCTATGTTGAGCAATTTTGTGTCGCAGCAAATGAGATGCATTTTCTGCTTGTGCGTCTCATTCGGGGACGCACTTTTGTTATTTGGTCAAAAAAACAAAGCGAATAAACAAAGATTCGTCAAAATTGTTAAAAAGGTGATAATATAATTGTATATATAAGCTATTGATAAACAGATAGATAAATGGTATATTTGTTTTAGAAAGATACCTTTTATTTATAAATGAAGAAAGTTTGTTTAAGGAGGAATCATCTATGAAGAAAACGCTGAAAAAAACATTTATTTTTACCCTTGTGCTTACGCTCTTGTTCTCTGCACTATCGGTTCAGAGCTTTGCACTTCTTAACTTCGACAAAATTGAAAAAATCGAAGTCAAGGATTACGAAAAATTCAGCCGAAAGGAAATTGAAGACTATATCATATGGCTTGAAGAAGATTATGAACCCGACGAAGAGGATTATCAGTATACGCTTGACTGTAAAGCTGATATAACAATTTCAAGCGGAGAGGTTATAAGCACTAATGAATACGGATACGGCAATTCGACAAACGGGAAGCGTTATGTTGATGTGTATGCTTATGTTGATGCCCGTGAGTGCATGCAGGCTTTTAAAAACGGAGACGATAAGGTTACGCTTTACGTTGAGGTTTTACTTGAAAGCAGCATAGGTGTAGAGCTTGACAGAAAAACTGTTGAGTATGAGGTGACTTTTGTCGAGTGCTTCGTGAAAAGTCTTACTCTTGTTTCGGGTGAAATTAAGGCATATGAGTTAGAGGATGATATCATCATGTCAGACCTTGACGGACTGTGCTTTGATATTGTTTATGGCGACGGAACAAAGAAAAGGGCAACGGTTGAAGGGGAAAACGCTATTGTTCTTTTCAGAAGCTATACCCTTGACGGTGAAAGAATGTATGCCTATATGGAATATGATGAGGCTGAGGAGCTTGTTGCAGAGATAGAGTTTTACGACTGTGTAATAACTCTGCCGGTTGAGGCGCAGTCCTTCCCTGTTGAAAGCGTAAATATAGACAGCGTAACCTTTGACGAAAAGTTCAATCAGCAGGTGCTTACATATACTATTAAAAGAACAGACGGAACAACAGTTACCAAAACATATGAATTCGGCGAGCCTCTCACACAAATAAGCCTTGGTGATATGACTGCATCAATTTACGATTACGCGGCGTATGACGGTTTTACAGTAACAGTTTATGTCGCTACGAGTGAGGGTGAAGAGTATCCGCCCAGAATGTACAAGGATGTAATAGTTATGGTTGAAGACGTTGTTTATGATATGGAAACCTTTGAGGGCCCCGAGGAGGAAGGAACCGTTCTTGGTGAGATTATTTTCAGAATAAAAGCATTTATAAGAAGATTATTATCCTTGTTTTTTATATAACTAGGCAGTAAAATTATTTAAGGAGGAATAAAAATGAAAACAAAAAAAGCAGCGGTTTTAATTCTGGCACTTGCAATGGTGCTTACGTTTTTCGGCCTTACCGCAAGTGCCGAGGAGTTGACATCAGGGGATTACAGCTATGTTCTTCTTGAGGACGGCAGTGTTAAAATCACTGCATATAGCGGCACGGAAACCGCAGTCACCATTCCTGAAACAATCGATGGAAGGGGTGTAAGTGTAATCGGAGCATCTGCTTTCGAGCAGAAGACCGACCTTGAAAGGCTTGTTATTCCCGGCGGTATAAATGAGCTTGAAGCCGGGGCAATCAGCTTTTGCCCGAAGCTTGAAAGCATAACAATTTATGAGGGCACTTTACAGACTATTGACGGAAATGATATCAAAAACTGTGAGTCACTTAAAACTGTAAATCTTCCCTCAACCGTGGTATCTATAGGCACCTTTGAGCAATGTCCTGCACTTGATAACATTGTAGTGGCTGCAGAAAATCATTATCTTAAAAATGTTGACGGTATTATTTACAGCGCTGATATGAAAACCCTTATCAAATTCCCGCAGGGTAAAAATGTTTCAGAGTTTCGTATTCCTTCGAGCGTCGAAAAAATAGCTGATAATGCTTTTTATGAGGTTGTAAATCCCGTAAAGGTTTATATTCCTCTTACCCTGAAGGAGATTGAAGGCTTCCCATTTGCTTATTCAAATGTATCGCTTTTCTATGAAGGCTCTTCTGTTCCGGCAGAGTGGAAAGAGGCTGTTGACGGCTTCAGCTTTACCGTAAATGCTTACAAGCTCGGTGTAACGGAGAAGATAACATCTGCTCCCGGTGAAAATTCAACAAAGCTCAGCTGGACATCTGTTTACGGCGCTGACGGATATTATGTTTTTGTTAAAAACGGATCAGCCTGGAAATCGCTTGCAAATGTTAAAACTACGTCTTATACAGTTAACGGCACAAATTACGGTTCAACTTATAGCTTTGCCGTAAGAGCATATAAGATAAGCGGTGGCAAAACCGTATGGGCAGATAGCTTTAAAACCTATACAACCGTTGCGAAGGTTCCTGCTCCTGCGAAGGTAACCTCAACTCAGACGGAAAACACAATAAAGCTCAGCTGGAGTGCCGTAAAGGGCGTTGACGGATATCTGCTTTTCTTCAAAACATCTAAAGGCTGGCAGTCCCTCGGAAACTCATATACAACAAGTGCTACCTTCAAAAACCTCAAGCCCGGTGTAACCTATACCTTTGCCGTAAGGGCAGGTAAAAAGCTTCCCGGTAAGGTTCTGTGGTCAGATACCTTTACAACTCATCTTACCGCAACAAGACCTGCAAAGCCTGCCAAGGTTACGGCAACCCAGGATACGAACTGGATTAAGCTTACCTGGACTGCAAGTGCAGGCGCAACCGGATACAGAGTGTTCTATAAAAGCGGTAACGGTTGGGCAGTAGGTAAGGATTATGTTACGGGCACAAGCTTTACCTTTACAAATCTTAAGTCAGGCGCAAAGAATACCTTTGCGATAAGACCCTATATCCAATGCTCAGGCGGACTTATCTGGGGCGACTACATTACTTATATGACATCCGTTAAGCCTGCCATTCCCTCTTTTGCTGTTACAACACCGTCAATCGGTCAGATTAACGTAAAGTGGAATGCTGTTCCCGGTGCAACGGAATATTGGGTTTACTACAAGAAGAATACAGGCAACTATCAGCTTTTGAAAAAGTACAGCTCACCGCAGACTCTCACCTTTAAAGATTTCCCCGGCGGTGATACCTATACCTTTGCCGTAAGAGCAGGTGTAAGCACTTCAGGAGGTATAGTTCTCAGTAACTACACACCTAAGAGTGTAACTCTCGCATACAGAACACCGAGATATCTCAATATGATTAAAAACGGTGTTTTCTCAATGAAATTTACTTCAGACGGATTAACGGAAACCTATTCACTTAAGGGTGACAAGGCACTTATTGAGCTTAAGGACGAAGAAGACAGTAATGTAGCACTTCTTTATAATAACGGTTGGTGGTATATTAATCATACTTATAGGGCGAAGGCTCGTATCAGTGCGTCAAGCTCGGCAGATATGGTTAAGCCGAGTGAAATGAAGGCGGATCTTTCAACAATAACAATACCTGCTAAATTTATAACCGGTAAGGCTACTTTCGGCGGAAAGACCTGTCACACCGAAGCTTATTCCGAAAGCGGTATAACTACTATTTATTATTATAATGGAATTACTCTTGTCGGAATTGAAACAAGGGCGGTGACAGGGGAAAGGTCTGTAATCACTGTTCACAACCTTACAAACAATGTTCCTGATGCGAAATTTTATGTTCCTTCATATGAAGAATATGCTCCTATATAAATAACAAAGAGCCAGTCCGAACGGATTGGCTCTTACTACTTACAACTTCCCATACCGATAAATCACAAACTCCGTTGTGATTTCAAGGCTTTCAATGCCTTCAAGCTTTGCCTTGTCCCTGTCGCTTGTGTGGTAATAGTAGGGGGTCATTTTAAACAGGGCATCGATATCCTCTTTTGTTTCAAGGGTAACCCTTTTCGATACCTTGCGCTTTTCCTTTAAGATGAGCTTTTCCGTTTTAGGCGGTGCTTCATCGTTTTTGTAGGGCGTATCGTAAAGAATCTCCTTAAGCTCAATAAGGTGGTTTTCACCAGCGACGGCGGTAAGAATTGTGCCGTCTTTTTTTATTATGCGTGAAAACTCCTCCTCCTGAAAGGGGGCAAAAAGGTGAAAGGCAAGGTCAACACTTTCACTTTCAAGTGGGATTTTACTGTTGCTTGCAACAAAGCAGAAATCACTCTTTTTCCTTTTTGCGCAAAGGCGGAGCATCTCTTTAGAAATATCAAAGGAGATAAGCTCACACTCTACGGCTTCCTTGACCTTTTCACCGTAGTAGCCTTCACCTGAGCAGATATCGCAAAGGGTGGGGCTGGAGGCGGTATACTCTTTAATCATTGAGATCAGCTCATCGGAAAGGGCGGAAAAATAGCTCTTTGAAAGAAACTGCTTGCGTGAAAGAGCCATGTCTCTGTTGTCTCCTATAAGGCTTCCGCTTTTGTTTTTGCCTGAAAGAAGGTTGACGTAGCCTTCCTTGCTAATGTCAAAGCAATGACCGTTTTCACAACGGTAGCTTTTGTTTCCTTTAACTAATTTTTTTCCGCATACGGGACAGATTGGTTTTATCATAGTATCACCTTGAATCTTTACATTTAATTATTATATCTTTGTAATCAATCTTGAATTTATTATTGTTTTATGATATTATACAAAAAAAGATTATCAGAGTCAATAAAGGCAGTTTAAGAGATTATGGCAAAGGATAAAAACGTAAAGACCAATGCAATGCGTATTCTTGAAAAAAAGAAAATTCCTTACAGGGCTAATTACTATACCTGCGAGGAATTTATTGACGGTGTTCACATTGCGGATATGCTCTCTCAGAGCTATGATATGAGCTTCAAAACCCTTGTAGCTGCAGGAAAAAGTAAGGAAAACTATGTTTTTGTTCTGCCGATAGATAAGGAGCTTGACCTGAAAAAGGCGGCTAAAAGTGTTGGCGAAAAAAGCGTTGAGCTGCTGCACGTCAGAGATATCCGAGATGTTACGGGCTATATTCGCGGCGGATGTACCGCAATCGGTATGAAAAAGCAGTTTAAAACGGTTATTCACTCCTCCTGCCTTGACTGTGAGGAAATAATAATAAGCGGCGGTGCATTGGGGGTTCAGCTTTTTATAAAGCCTTCGGATTTTCTCCTTGCCACCGACGGAAAAGCGGATAACATAATATTTGAGTAATTTTAAATAAAGAGGTTTTCGGGATGAAAAAAATAGCAGTTGTTTTACTTGGTATATTGATGCTTGTGCTTTTAAGCGCCTGCAGTACATCAAAGGAGCCTACGGTTTACATAAGCGAAATAATGTCACAGAACACAAGAACCTATGCCGATGAAAACGGCGACCTTTGTGACTGGATTGAGCTTCATAATCCCACGAATAAGGCAATTAATCTTGGCGGATATGTTCTTGCCGATAACTCCTCAAATAAGTTCACCTTCCCTGAGCTTGCACTTGCTCCCGGTGAGCACTTTGTGGTTTTTGCTAACGGCATTGAAAAGGTTGATACGGAAAACAGGGTAATCCATGTACCGCTTTCAATCGGTGCAAAGGGTGAAAACATTTATCTTTACGCGTCAAACGGTATAATGGTCTGCAGAATTTCCGTACCGGGACTTGAGGCTGATACGAGCTACGGAGTTGACGGTGAAGGTAAGCTTGTCATATTTGACGAGCCCACCCCGGGTAAGCCTAATTTTGAAACGGCTCCTGTTGACGGTACGGCAGCTCCCTCTGAGGATGACGGCGAGGTTACGGAAAGCGGAATTTATATCAACGAATATTCAACTAATTCTACCCAGACCCTGATGGATGAGGACGGAGATTTTGTTGCCTGGGTTGAGATTTATAACAGCACTAACCGAAAGATTAACCTTAAGGGTATGGCTCTTTCCGACGATAGCTTTGATAAGGTTAAATGGGTATTCCCCAGCTTCAAGATTGAAGCCGGCGGTTACGGTATTGTTTACCTTTCGGGTAAAAACAAGGTCTATGACGGCGGAAATAAAATACACGCCGGCTTTAAGCTCAACGGTAAGGAGGAGTTCCTTTACTTGTTCTCAAAAACGGGTCATGCCGTTGATAAATGTCAGGTACATGAGGTCTTTTCTAACCTTTCTTACGGCCGTGTGACAGAAAACCCTGAAACCTTTGCCTTCTTTGCAAGACCTACTCCCGGAAGAGTAAACTCCGGTAAATATTTTGACAGCATTGACAGCGCAAGATATACCGGGACCCGTGAATTTACGATAACCGAGGTGGCTGCCGTAAATACAGTCAAGGCTCATACCGACGGTGAATATTACGATTTTATAGAGCTTTATAACAGCAGTTCGTCAAAGCTCCACCTTTCTCACTATAAGCTCTCCGATTCAAAGAAGGCGGGGAGCTTTAAGCAATTACCTGAAAGAGTTATAAATCCGGGCGAGTATGTTACGGTTTACTGCGGTGCGGATGAGGATTATGTAAGCGACTATACGGGAGATATTTATATCACTAACGGATTGAACCGTTACGGAGAAACGGTTTACCTTATGGATATTCTTAATACGGTTGTTGATGCTTTTACCTACGGCAGACTTCAGGACGGTTATTCAAGCGGCAGAGCATTAGGTTCAGGCGACGGAGCGGTTTATTATTCGGCAATGACTCCCGGTGCGGCAAATCCCGTTGCTACAATAAAAAACTCTCTTCCCAATCCCGTCTTTTCACAGTCAAGCACATATCTTGAAGCAGGAACAACAGTTGAAATTACTGCTGAATTCGGTGAAATTCACTATACAACCGACGGCAGCACTCCGACATTGAATTCTCCTGTTTACAGCGGTCCTGTAACTGTTTCGAAAACCTCTGTAATCAGAGCAAAGAATTTTGCCGAGGGTTATATGCCTTCGGATACAACCTGTGCAACCTACCTTGTAGGTACAAGAAAGCACGACCTTCCCGTAGTTTTCCTTACTACCGATGAGGAAAACCTTTACGATTACAACACGGGCATATGGGCAACCGGTCCCGATGCAAGCGCGGAATATCCCTTTGAGGGTGCTAACTTCTGGCAGAATTGGGAGCGTCCCGTCAACTTTGAGTATATGACAGAGGATGGTGTTTCCCAGGTAGGCTTTGATGCAGGAATATCTGTTTTCGGTCAGTTCAGCCGTGCTAACGATCAGAAAAGTGTTGAAATCAAGCTTAAGGATAAATACGGGCCTTCAAAGATTTGTTATCCGTTCTTTAAAGATTCTGACGTGAACGTGTTTTCCTCCCTTGTTCTTCGCAACGGCGGTCAGGACTATAACATCGCGCATATCCGTGATGCTTATGCCGCAATGGTTATCAAGGATCAGATGGATATTGATATAATGGATTATCAGCCTGTTGTATGCTATGTCAACGGTAAATACCACGGAATCTATGATTTAAGAGAGAAAATAGACGAGGACTATCTTGCTAACCATCACGGCGCAGATCCGGATAACGTTGACCTTATCAAGGCTAACAGCGACGTAAAAAGCGGTAGCTTTTCCAATTATGAGGCGGTTCTCAATTACGTAAGCACTCACGATCTTTCACAGGATATATATTATAACAAGGTCTGTCAGTATGTTGATGTTGACGAGCTTATAAATTATTGGCTGTGTGAGTCCTTCTTTACAAACACCGATACAGGTAACATCAAATTCTGGCGCGAAAACAAGCCCGGTGAAAAATGGCGTTGGATTTTCTTTGACGTTGACTGGTGTCTTTTCGGCTCGACCTATGATTATAATATAATTGACAACTACCTTGACCCCGAGGGACACGGTGTAGGACAGGCGTTCAGTACAACGCTGTTCCGTAATCTTTATAAAAACAAGAACTTCAGAACAAGGATGCTGGAAATCTTCTCTCATCATCTTAAAACGACCTTTACTGAGGAAAGAATGCTTTCTATTCTTGATGAGCTGATAAAGGAAATTGAAACGGAAATGCCTTATTATCTCGAGCGTTGGGATCTCGGTGACGCAGAGTACTGGAAGGGGAATGTTGACGCTTTAAGATGGGTTATCAAGGAAAAAATAAAGATCTTTCCTTCTCAGATGGTTGAGGCTCTCAATATGACTCAGGCTGAGGTTGCTCAGTATCTTTCTTAAAAATTAAAATTCTATTGAAATTTTAAACTGATTGTTATATAATGGTTTCAAACAGATAAGGAGGAAATTATTATGGCAGACTTTCTTAAAACAGTAGAAATGATTATGATCGACCTTTGGAATTATCTTCATGTGTTCCTTCAGTACATTCTTAACGGAAAGACCGAAGGCGAGAATGAGTTCCCCAAGGAGCCTATCGCGTAAAAATTCACATCATTGGCTGTTTCGTCAGAGGCAGCCTTTGATTTTTAAATGCAGAACGGAGCTTTTTATGATAAAAGAATATCTTGAAATAGGAAAAATCACTGGCACTCACGGTATAAAGGGTGAGATGCGTGTTCATCCCTGGTGTGACAGTCCCGAATTTATGTCGGGCTTTAAAACTCTTTATCTTGATAAGAAGGGCGAAAAGCCCATTAAAGTAAAATGCAAGCCTCACGGTAATATGGTTATCCTTAAGGCTGAGGGCATTGATACAATCGAGGAAGCCTCTAAATACCGCGAAAAGGTGCTTTTTATGAAGCGCAGCGATGCAAAGCTTCCCGAGGGTCACTATTTTATCCAGGAGCTTATTGACTGCACCGTTATTGATGCCGACGATGAAGCCAAAACCTACGGCACCCTTACCGATGTAAGCATGACGGGAGCAAACGATGTCTGGCACATCACCGACGGTGAGGGCAGGGAGTATCTTATTCCTGCAATTCCTCCCGTTGTTATCGAAACCGACGTTGTAAGCGGTATTATTAAAATCCGTCCCCTGAAAGGAATTTTTGACGATGAGGATTGATATACTGACTCTTTTTCCCGAAATGTGCGAGAGCGTCCTTGGTGAGAGCATAATCGGAAGAGCGAGAAAGGACGGCTTTGTGGAAATCAACTGCCGTCAGATAAGGGACTACTCCCTTGACAAGCACAAGCGTGTTGACGATACACCCTACGGAGGCGGAATGGGTATGGTTATGCAGGTTCAGCCTGTATACGACTGCTATATGAGCCTTTGTGAAGAGATAGGTAAAAAGCCTCATCTTGTATTTATGTCACCTCAGGGCAAGGTTCTTACTCAGCAGAGAGTCAGAGAGCTTGCAGAAATGGATAATCTGGCAATCCTCTGCGGACACTATGAGGGCATTGACGAAAGAGTTATTGAGGAGATTGTTGACGAGGAGATTTCAGTAGGGGACTATGTTCTCACCGGCGGAGAGCTTCCGGCACTCATCCTTGCCGACAGTGTTTCCCGTATGCTTCCCGGTGTTCTTGCCGATACGGTATCCTTCACCGATGAGAGCCATTACAGCTCCCTTCTGGAATATCCGCAGTACACAAGGCCCTTTGAGTGGCACGGACGTGCTGTTCCGGATATACTGTTATCAGGACACCATGCCAATATTGAAAAGTACCGTCGCGAACAGAGTCTTGAGCGTACCTATCGAAGAAGACCCGATATGCTTTCAAAGGCTGTGCTTGACAAAAAGGATATTGAATTTCTCCGTCAGCTCAAGGCCAGGATAAAGGAAGAGGAAAAAGAGGCGGGGGATAGCGAAAAAGCATAAAAAACAGAAAAACGGTCGTATATTTGTGCTGTTTGTGGGCAAATATACAAAAACAATGGTCAAATTGCACAAATAGAGTTGCCTTTTTTTGACAATGTTTAGTCTTGCAAACAAAAAAGATTTAATGTGTTTTTTTGCATTGACGAAGTCAACTTTTGTGGTATAATATATGGGAAAACCAAACTAAAATACAACTTTGTGGGGTAATAGATATGTTTGTTAAAGATGTAAAAGTTCAGAATCAGGTAGGTCTTCATGCCCGTCCTGCAACCTTCTTCATCCAGAAGGCTAATGAGTTCAAATCATCAATCTGGGTTGAAAAGGAAGAGAGAAGAGTAAACGCAAAGAGCTTACTCGGTGTTCTTTCACTCGGCATTATGGGCGGTACTGATATCCGCATCATTGCAGGCGGTACAGACGAAGAGCAGGCTGTTGAAGAGCTTGTTAAGCTTGTTGAATCAGGCTTTGCCGAATAATTTCGGACTGCCGCATTAAGTGCAGAAGAAAAAAGCAGACGAGCATACCGCAGAGGTATGCTTTTTGTTTTATGCTGTTGTATCAATTCGGAAAAAACTGTTGACAAATAAGTAAGTTTGTGATAGAATACACAAGCAATCAGGCAAAGTTAATATTGATTCGGGGGCGTAGCTCAGCTGGGAGCGCAAGGCACTCAGAAACGCACCCCACATTGAGCAACTGAGAAAATTTAATACTTGGGGGTATAGCTCAGCTGGGAGAGCGCTTGAATGGCATTCAAGAGGTCAGCGGTTCGATCCCGCTTATCTCCACCAAGTAAAAAACCGAGGTTTTATGACCTCGGTTTTTTACTTGGTTCTTTTGTAACTGATATGTTTATTAATCATTTATATACAATTTCAAGGGTTAACGCAAGTACCGTGCTACTATTAACCGATTTTCTCAATTTTCTCACCTAATATAACAACTGCTTGATTATCACTTATCGTAACCACTTCTTTACCATTGTTCATTAATAAACTGACAGTATCAGAAAATTCTTCGTTGTAATGTGGAATCAGTGCTGATGAAAGGAATGAAAGACCTGCTGTATCATCTAGTTTACAGTCATTTTCATCCATGCAAAGAATATAGTTTATGTCAGAAGTTGCAATCACACTGCCTGCACTTATACCAACATAAAACAAACCTTTATTTACAAATTCTTTAATTCTAGAGAAATAATTGTTTTCTTTTAGTTTTTTTAGCAAATAAAATGCATTACCACCACAAACATAAATACAATCAAATTCAGAATCATTAAAGTATGTTGATACATCATCAGCATCAAACCAAACAATATTATCTTTGTTAATACCAACGGATAAAAGTTCGTTTAATGACTTCCTTACGAATACTTTTTCATCATCAGTTCTTGAAGCTGTCGGCACAAATAAAATCTTGAGTTCTTTTACTGGTTTTGGTACAAGGGCAATAAATTTTTCTGCTACCATTTTATTTTCAAGACCAGTAGAGGTCAAAAGGATTTTTTTCAAATAAAACATCTCCTGTGAATACAAAACATTTAATCGAACATTTGTTCCTTCTCATTCTAAAAGAATTTCAACTATTTGTCAACACCTTTTTAAGAAAAGCTAAAAAATATGGTACCAAAGAATTATCTACCTGTCGCCATTTCATAAAAGTTTTTACGCCACTTTATCAATCCCAACCATAAACTGTTCAAAGTCAATATTAAACTCAACCTTCAACTTATACCCTCGGCTAACCTCAACTCGTTTAATCAGACAGTTCACAATCATTTTCTTTTTTTCAAAGCTGGCTTCGTCATAAAGCTCTGCCCAGGAA
>JAFULG010000041.1 GCA_017473435.1 Clostridia bacterium
TAGCCAAAGCTTCAATTACTTTGTCTGCGTGAGGTACAGTGAAGGTAAGCTCAATAGCAGCTACTCCGCCCTCCATACAGGCATCAACAATTCTTTCAGCTTCATCTGTTGTTTCTGCTCTGACAACGGCAACTATACCGCAGTCCTGAATTCTTGTTAAAATCTGTTCTTTATCCATAATAATACAATCAACCTTTCTGAATTATCTCTGTACTCTCGCGCCTGCACCGCCGACAATTCTTTCAACCTCGGCTTTAGAAGCCATTGAGGTGTCACCGGGAGTTGTCATTGCTAATGCACCGTGAGCAACGCCGTAGTTAACAGCCCGCTGAGCATCACCCAGCTCCATAAGTCCGTAAACAAGACCTGAGGCAAAGCTGTCACCGCCGCCGACACGGTCAAGAATTTCAAGACCGGGCATTTCAAGTCCGTTGTAAATTTTGCCCTCTGACCAGCAGATAGCGCTCCAGTCATTAACTGTTGCAGTTTTAACTGTGCGCAAGGTTGTGGCAATAACCTTGAAATTCGGATAAACCTTAACTGCGTTTTCAACCATTTTATAGTATCCGTCAATGTTGAGCTCCTTAAGGTTTTCGTCATTTCCCTCAACCTCAAGACCGAGGCAGGCTGTGAAATCCTCTTCATTGCCGATCATAACATCGATATATTTTGCAATTTCTTTATTAACCTCCTGAGCTCTTGCCTGACCGCCGATATCTTTCCAAAGAGACGGACGGTAGTTAAGGTCATAGGAAACGATAGTTCCGTATTTCTTGGCGCATTTTACGGCTTCAATAACAACCTGAGCTGTTGTATCTGACAATGCGGCAAAAATACCGCCTGTATGAAGCCAACGGACACCGAGAGTACCGAAAATGTATTCCCAGTCAATGTCACCGACTTTAAGCTGAGAAGCGGCTGTGTTGCCTCTGTCGGACACACCTACGGCACCTCTGATGCCGTAGCCTCGTTCTGTGAAGTTAAGTCCGTTTCTGACACTTCTGCCGATTCCGTCATATTTTACCCACTTAACAAGCGAGGTATCAACACCGCCCTGGAGCATAAAGTCCTCAACAAGACGACCAATTTCATTGTCTGCAAGTGCAGTTACTACTGCTGTTTTGAGGCCGAAGCATCTGCGAAGACCGCGGGCAACATTGTATTCACCGCCGCCTTCCCAGGCTCTGAAGCTGCGAGTGGTCTTAATTCTTCCCTCACCGGGGTCAAGTCGAAGCATAACTTCGCCGAGTGAAAGCATATCAAAGGTACATTCTTCTCTTTTTTTTACATTAAGATTCATACTGACAACATCTCCTTAATTGATTTCATACGGAATATTGTATGTTTTAGCGTACTCCTCTGCAGGTGACCCCTCTGTCACAAAGAGCGTAACCTTATCAGGGTCATTCTCGTTGCAGATTGTAACAATCTCTTTACCAAAATCCGTAACCGTTGCAGGAATTTCGACCTCTGTGAGATTATCCATATCATAAAAAGCATAGGTCTTAATCTCTGTAACAGTTTCGGGAATATCGATATATACAAGATATGCATTTTCTCTGAAAGCCTCTTCACCGATAGATTTAACACCGTAAGGCACCTTGAAATCAAACAAGCCGTCACAACAGGTAAAAGCACCGTCCGGAATAGAGTCAATCGTGTTATCGGGAATTCTAATATTTTCAAGAGAAACGCAGTTGGCAAAAGCATATTTACCCAATGATTCAAGAGAATTGCCTAATTCAACATTTTCAAGCATTACAAGCTTATGGAAACTGTAATCTCCGATAGTCTTGAGAGTCGAAGGGAATTTAACCTCATTGAGATATGAAGCATTCATAAAAGCATAATCCGCAACGGATTCAGTCCCTTCGGGAATTGTGTAGCTGAGGCTGTTATTTCCTACGGGATAAGCAAGAAGTGTTTTCTTATCGGCAGAAAACAAAACATCATTTATCGAAACAAAGTTTTCATTATCTGCAACTCTGTATGCAGATATATTGATACAATCGTAGAAAGCAGTCGTGGTTAAATCCTTGAGAGTTGAAGGAAGCTGCACCGCACCGATTGCATCACGGTTAGCGAATGCATATGCCCCGATTTTTTCAACATTTGAAAAATCGATCTCAACGATGTAGTCGGATAAATCCGCTTCAGACTGGGTCGTGTCTTTATAAAAAGCATATGCTCTTACAGATTTTACACTGTTATTGATTTTGACTTTTGCCTCTCCTTTTGCATATGGATAATCAACAAGCTCATCGCCTTTAAAAGAGTAAAGAATACCGTCAGAAATTCTGAAATTTTGGTTACCGGGAGCAATTTTAAACTCCTCAAGCATATTACAGCCCGTAAACACCTGATAACCGTATCGTTCAAGTGAAGACGGGAGCATAATTTTGCTCAGACTCTTGCATCGCATAAACGCACCGTCTCCAATCTGAACAACTGAATTCGGAACAGTTACATCCTTGAGAGAAATACAGTAATCAAATGCGTGTTCATTGATTATTTTAAGGCTCTCAGGCAATTTAATTTCGGCAAGTGAGGAGCACTCATAACAGGCATAAGCACCTATTTCAGTAATACCTTCGGGGAAATTAAGTTGATTCAGCTTATCACAGCCGTCAAAAGCGTGTTCTTCAATTGCTTTAACGCTTGACGGAAGTGAAATTTTAACAACGTCCTCATTGTTGGCAAAAGCATAACCGCCAATGGTTTCAATTCCGTCGGCAACGGTAATTGACTCCTCAAGTTTACCGGAAGGATAATGAAGGAGGCTTTTTCCGTCTTTAGAATAAATTACACCGTCATTACTTTTGTAAACAGGATTGCCCTCAGCGACAGTATAGATAGTTGTGGTGGTACAGCCGGAAAAAGCAGACGGCGCAATGTAAACAACGCTCTTTGGGATATCAACAATTTCAATTGCAAGAACGCTTTTGCCGATGGCGTTATCACCGATTCCTTTAACACTCTTTCCGCCAAGGCGAGAAGGAATGTTAACTCTGAAATCCTCACCGAAGTACTCAGTAATAATAGTATAGTCCTCATACACCTCGTATCGGAAATCGTCATTTTTTTCTTCAGAAATAAACACAGACTCAGGGAGACCTGTTCCGTCGTAATCATTATTTCCGCAGGAGCACAGACTCATCAAAAGAGCCGCACAAAGCAAAACTGAGATAATCTTTTTAAAAGCTTTCATTGAATCAATCCTTTTGGCTTTTGCCGTTATGTTTTCGTCTGTTTTTATAAAAATCCAACATTGTGGGGTCTAATACCAAACGTATAAATTCATAAAAAAAATGAGAATAAAAAAACACAGAAACGATTATCTTAGTTTTAATCTCAACATTGTCAAGTCTCAGGAATTCCCCAATCCATTTTTTGCCCAAATTTTTACATTGCATCAGAACAACATCTTCATACTCAGTTCCAATACACAATGTTCGAATATAGCATATAGTTTTAAATAAATACTGGTAGGCTAACGACTTCAAAACCGTATTTTCCTTTTGTAAAAAATACTTACAAATATCATCATAAGCATCTAAAACAGTTGCTTTATTTAAACCAAATGGTGAAGTTTCAGCAGACATTTCTCTGATGTAA